>RXIW01000004.1 GCA_003989065.1 Candidatus Competibacteraceae bacterium | reverse complement strand
GGCGCGCTGCGCCGTACTGAGCGACGCCCGAACCCTGGCGGAGCAACCGGATATGACCATGATGGCCATCTGAGCGGCTGGCGGACTTCACCTACTGCAAAGCCCTCACCCGCCAAGGATGGTGGGGGACACCATCGCTCAGCCGGCTGCCTCTTTATGAAGCAAGACGCGGATGCCGTTCCCTCGTCGACCGCGTCGTTTCGATCAACCGCCGCTCTCTCCCCCGCCAGGGCCGCCGCCCGATAGCCGAATCTATCGGATGGATGATCGCTCCTATTTCAAAACGCCGTGTGCCGCGCCGCGCTGGAAAAACCGGTCTTGCCGGTAAGCATGGCGATTTACGTTGCAGTGCATTAATCTTAGATAAGTTGAGGATGCCAGCCACTTTTTTCGCTGTCCCAACCACTCAATAACTCAAAACAACAGAACCAGATCACTATGGAAATCTTCGTCTATCACACTCCTGATCAGGTCCCCGACCTGAACCGCAAAGCCCGCAAAGGCGGTCTCACTCTGGAACTTCCGGCCTGCGCCATCGTCATTGATGTGCTGCGCGCCACCACCACCATGGCCACTGCACTAGAATCGGGCGCAGAGGCCATTCAAGTGTTCGATGACCTCGATCAGCTGTTCAAGACCAGTAAACACTGGCCGCTAGAACGACGCCTGTTGGCCGGCGAGCGCGGCGGAGAAAAGCTAGATGACTTCGATCTGGGCAACTCACCATCGGAATGCACCCCGGAACGGGTCGCCGGCAAACGGTTGTTCATGAGCACCACCAACGGCACCCGCGCCCTGGAACGGGTGCAGCGGGTGCCGATCCTGCTGACCGCATCACTGACCAATCGAGCAGCGGTGGTACGTTACTTGCTGCAAGAACATCCGCATACGATCTGGATCGTCGCGGCAGGTTGGCGCGGCGGATTCTCGCTGGAAGACACCATCTGCGCCGGAGCCATCGCTCACGCCTTGAATGTCGAACGCGACAGCGACTGCGCTGGCGATGACGAAGCCATCGCCGCCATGGCCCTGTTCGAACGGTGGCAAGCCCAACTGCCGCGGCTGCTGCGCTACGCCCACCATGGCCGTGGCCTGGCGGCACTGGGTTGCGAGGAAGATCTGGATTATTGCGCCCGCATCGACAGCGTCGACATCGTGCCGCTGCAGGTCGAACCGGGCGTATTAAAAGCAGCAGCGGTGGAATCCTGTTGACTCTCCATTATCCTTATATTCATTTGCCATTGGTGTCGGCAATCCGACATCATGTATTCTCATAAGCCACAACCACCTTGCTGGGCGCCACGCCGAGGAGCTGAAGTAATGGAGATCATCCAAACAGATATAGCCATTGTCGGTGCGGGAGGTGCGGGGTTACGCGCCGCCATCGCCCTCGCCGAGATGGACCCGAAGTTACGCATCGCACTGGTTTCCAAGGTCTATCCGATGCGTAGCCATACCTGCGCGGCGGAAGGCGGAGCCGCAGGGGTCATCAAATCCGATGACAGTCTCGATCTTCACTTCAACGATACCGTGGGTGGCGGCGACTGGTTATCGGACCAGGATGCCGTGGAATACTTCATCAACGAGGCGCCCAAGGAGCTGATCCAGCTGGAGCACTGGGGCTGTCCGTGGAGCCGCGAGCCCAATGGCTCGGTCGCCGTTCGTCCTTTCGGCGGCATGAAGATCAAGCGGACCTGGTTCGCCGCCGACAAATCCGGCTTCCACATTCTGCACACCCTGTTCCAGACCTCGCTCAAATATCCGAGCATCCAGCGCTTCGACGAATTCTTCGCCACCGATCTGCTGGTCGATGACGGACGCTGCCAGGGCTTCACCGCTCTGGAGATCCGCACCGGGCAAATGAAACAGTTCCAGGCCAAGGCCGTCATCATCGCCGCTGGCGGAGCGGGACGGATGTTCCCGTTCACCACCAATGGCGCGATCAAGACCGGCGACGGCATGGCTCTGGCCTATCGCGCCGGCGCGCCGCTCAAGGACATGGAATTCGTCCAGTACCATCCCACCGGCTTGCCGAATAACGGCATCCTGCTCACCGAAGGTTGTCGCGGCGAAGGCGGCATCCTGCTGAACAAGGATGGGCGGCGCTACCTGCAAGACTACGGCATGGGTCCGGAAACCCCGGTGGGCCAGCCGGTGCTGAAAACCATGGAACTCGGCCCGCGCGATCGGCTCAGCCAGTCGTTCTGGCATGAACAGCAGAAAGGCAATACCGTGTCCACCCGCTGGGGCGATTGCGTGTTGCTGGACATGCGCCATCTGGGCGAGAAGAAGATCAACGAGCGGCTGCCGCTGGTGCGCGATCTGTGCATCAGCTATCTGGGCATGGACCCGGTCAAGGAGCCGATCCCCATCCGCCCGGTGGTGCATTACATGATGGGCGGCATCCACACCGACATCAACGCCGCCACCCCGCTGCCGGGGCTGTTCGCCGCCGGCGAGTGCGCCTGCGTCAGCATCAACGGCGCCAACCGCCTGGGTTCCAACTCGCTGACCGAACTGCTGGTGTTCGGGCGCAAAGCCGCCATGAGCGCGCTAGCCTACATGCAATCCGGCCTGTCGACGGCCAAGGACGCCGCGCTGGCGGCCCAGGCCAAGGATTCCGAATCTCGTATCCAGGCCCTGTTCGACCAGCCGGCCGGCCAGGAAACCATCAACGGCCTGCGCCAGGAAATGATGCACACCATGGAGCAGGGTGCGGGTATCTATCGCACCGGCGAAGGGCTGGCGGCGACTTGCGACAAGATCGCCGAGCTGCGCCAACGCTATGTCGGCATCTCCATCAACGACAAGAGCCGCGTCTACAACACCGACCTGATGCAGGCTCTCGAACTGGGTTCGCTGCTGGACTGCGCCGAAGCCGTCGCGGTCGGGGCGCGGGATCGCAAGGAATCGCGGGGCGCGCATCAGCGGCTCGATTTCACGGCACGGGACGACCAAAACCTCCTCAAGCATTCGCTGGCCTACTACCATCCCAAAGAGCCACCGCGCATCGACTATCTCGATGTCGTCATCACCAAATCGCAACCCGGTGTGCGTGACTACTCAGGAGCCAAGAAATGAGCGAACGCCAAATCGAGCTGGAGGTGCTGCGCTACGATCCCGAAAAGGACAGCGCGCCCCGCTTTCAGACCTATTCCGTGCCCTGCCTCAACGAATGGGTGGTGTTGGACGCCTTGAATTACGTCAAGGAGAACCTCGACACCACCCTGAGTTACCGCTGGTCCTGCCATATGGCGGTCTGCGGCAGCTGCGGCATGATGATCAACGGCGAGCCCAAGCTGGCCTGCAAAGCCTTCATCCACGAGTACTCCGACAAGATCCGGGTCGAGCCGCTGGCCCACTTCCCCATCGAGCGGGACTTGGTCACCGTGATCGAGGACTTCATCGGCAAACTGTCCAGCGTCAAGCCCTACCTGATTCCCAAGGACGACAAGCCGATCAGTGCCGGCGAGTTCAAGCAGACGCCAGCGGAGCTGATCAAGTTCAAGCAGTACACACTCTGCATCAACTGCATGCTGTGCTACGCCGCCTGTCCGCAGTATGGCCTGGTGCCCGAGTTCGTCGGTCCGGCGGCTATCGCCCTGGCTCATCGCTACAACCAGGATTCCCGCGATGGCGGCCGGGACGCCCGTCAGGAAGTGGTCGCCTCCAACGAAGGCGTGTGGGAATGCTCGTTCGTGGGTGCCTGCTCGGAAGTCTGCCCCAAGCATGTCGACCCGGCCGGCGCCCTGCAACAGGTCAAGGTGGCCAGCACCATCGACTGGTATAAAGAACACTTGATGCCGTGGGTGAAGAAATGAGCTGCAAACCGTATATCCGCGAAACCTCCAAGACCACTTGGTATCTCGAACACCCGCGCTACAAGCGCTACATGGCGCGCGAGGTGACCTGCATCTTCATCCTGATCTTCACCTTCGAACTGGTGTGCGCCCTGGGCGCGGTGGCCAATGGACCGGAAGCCTACGCGGCGTTCCTGGCCAAGTTGCATAGCCCGCTGAGCATCCTGTTCAACCTGGTCGCGCTGGTGGTAACGGTCTATCACAGCGTCACCTGGTTCAACGTGACTCCGCAGGCCATGCCGGTTCAGATCGGCGAAGAGTTCGTGCCTGGCCAATACATCGTCGGGGCGCACTACGGCGTTTGGGCGGTGGTCTCGTTGGTCGTGCTGATTCTGGGAGTGTGGTAATCATGGCGAAATCCAATAAACCGATCTTCTGGAGCCTGTTCGCGGCCGGTGGCACGGTCACGGCGTTCGTGACGCCGGCACTGGTGCTGCTGCTGCTGTTCGCCTCGCTGGGTCTGGTGCCCAGCCTGTTCACCTACGAGCATCTGCACGACTTCGCCCACCACTGGCTGGGCAAGCTGATCATCTTCGGGGTGATCCTGGTGTCGTTGTGGCACGCCGCGCATCGGCTGCGCGTCACCCTCCACGACTTCGGCGTCCGCGCCGATACGGTCGTTGCCTATGCCGTGTATGGCATCGCTGGCCTGGGTACCCTCATGACGCTGGTCTACCTGTTGCGCATCTGAAAAACGGGGACCTTTCTTCGCTGGTTTCCGTCTTGATCAATGACGGGGCTGTCTTGTCGTTCCACCCTTGACCCTGGCCCCTTCTCCCCGGTGGGAGAAGGGACTGTTCTCACTGGCTCCAAGGAAGCTTTATCGCAATGAGTTCCCAATCCGTGCAGTGCGCCGTTGCCCTGTCTCAAGCATCGTCATTGAATCATGCCAACCCGCTGGATCTGGATCCGACCCGCGCGGGTCTCCAGGACGGCGCTCATCACGAGCCATCCGGTCTAGCGCTCAAGCAGTCAGCCGCCGTTTCCGTACCAGCCTATCTACAACAGACCTACTGGTGGGCCTATCTACACCCCAACGCCGTGCGATTCTTCGAGCGGCAATGGCTGGTCAATCTGATCCTGTGGGGCAATTTCGCCGCCTTGCGCGATGCGGCCCTGGATGAGATTGGCACGACCATCGAAGGCTCCGTCCTGCAGGTGGCCTGCGTATACGGTAATTTCACCGAGAAATTGACGCGACGGTTGGGACCGACCGGTCGGCTGGACGTGGTCGATGTCGCACCGATCCAGTTGGAGAATCTGAAGGCCAAGCTCGATGGTGCGCCCAAAGTGGGTCTGCACCACCAGGATTCGTCCGATCTCCATTTCCCCGATGCCAGCTTCGATTGCGTCGTGGTGTTCTTTCTGCTGCACGAGCAGCCGGAAAGCGTGCGGGCGAAAACCATTGCCCAAGCACTACGGGTAGTCAAGCCGGGCGGCAAGGTTGTGTTCGTCGATTACCATCGCCCGAGCTGGAACAATCCCTTCCGGTACGTCATGGTTCCCATCCTCAAGGGCCTGGAACCATTCGCGATGGATCTGTGGCGTCAGGAAATCGTCGAGTGGCTGCCCGAGCGACTCCGCCCGACCCACATCGACAAGCAGACCTATTTCGGCGGGCTTTATCAGAAGGTCGTCATCACCCGTTGAGGCGATCCCGATCGCCAGTCACCCGGTGCGCTCGCGTCACGAAGGCGTTGACCATGGTCAGCGCCATCTGTGTCATCAGCACATCGCCGACCGGCCGCAGCCAGAGCGAACGCACCTCGCAGTCGAGGGCGAAATCGATGCGGCAACAATCCGCCGCCGTCGGCGTGAACGACCAGCGCAGGTCGAAGCGGCGAAAGCTGGAATCGGTCGAGGTGACGACGATGGAGCGGGGCCGGTCCAGCTCGGTGCGGGTGCGAAACCGATGCGACAACGGCCCCAGGGCCAGCGTCTGATCGGTCTCGTAGCCACTCGCATGGTGGCGAATCACTTTGGCATCGCGCAGCAACGGCACGAATTCCGGGTAGCGCTCCACATCGGCGACCAAATCGAACATCCGCTCGATGGCGACGACCATTTCTCGGCTTTCGCGATGGGAAATTCCAGCCATTTCACCTCACTCTCCACGGGTTTATCGCAGCGTTCACCCGACATGGGCATCCGTCGATACCCTACGATAGTAGTCGGTTCCAGCGCCCTATACTGGAAGAATAGCGCCCGCCGCCGACCGGTGGCCTGGCGGTGTCGGGACAGCAACCGGCGGGTCTCCAACCGTTTCCATACCCGTCATCCACTTCAATCCACCCTGACTGGGAGCACACCCATGAACACGCTATTCCTCAACCGTTGGCTGGTCGCACTGGCGTTGCTGACCATGGGCAGCGCCGCCCAGTCCCATACTCTGGGAATGCCGCATATGGATTTCGCCGCTGGATTGCTCCACCCGCTCAACGGTCTGGATCATATGCTGGCAATGGTGGCTGTCGGTCTCTGGGCCGCGCAACTAGGTGGGCGCGCCCTGTGGGCCGTGCCGCTGACCTTTGTGCTGACGATGGCTGTGGGCGGCGTGTGTGGTTTCATGGGCGTCGCACTGCCGATGGTGGAACCGGGCATCGCCGGCTCGGTGATCGTGCTGGGCATTCTGGTCGCGCTGTCCTCGCGCCTGCCAATGGCGGCCAGCATGGCGCTGGTCGGGGTGTTCGCCCTGTTCCACGGCTATGCCCATGGGGCGGAAATGGCGGCCGAAGCGAGCGCGCTGTGGTATAGCTTGGGTTTCATGCTGGCCACCGCCACCCTGCACGGGGCCGGTATCGGCATCGCCCTGGCGGCGCGGCAGGATCTACCGGCGCGACTGGTACGCCTCGGCGGCGCAGCGATCGCGGTCGGCGGCACGATTCTACTGGCGGCGTAAACCCCGCTTTCCGGTCATTTCCCAGCCTGCGGGCGGGAAATGACCGTTGGACTCGCGGCAACCAACATCGAAAGTCGTACAGGCGGCGGTCATGATCTACCCTACCCTGCAAACGACCTTGCCAGCGCCATCAGGCACATTCGGATTCGCGAATATGATGGCTAGCCTCGAAGCGCTCCAACACGGCCCGCCAATGCAAGGACTCCTGCGGGTGGCCATGCCGTGCGGCTTCTTCGATATCGTCGCGGATAATCCGATCGATGCGTAGATCGCCACCAGCCTCGTGCGCCAGACAGCACCCCAACTCGGCCGCGACCATCTCCGGCACATGCTCGTGCTGGGAAATCGCTTCGATCTCCTCTTCTTCCAGGTCGGTCAAGCCGACGCAATCTTCATAAGTCAACATGTCACACCTCCAGATTCCGTCAGAATCCGTCTCGCTCCAGCCACAACCGGATTGACGAGGCGTCGACCACACCCTCTTCATCAAACGGCGCTTGCGCCGAACTGCTCTCACCACTTTTTATTGCCACCATCCCTGATAATATCAACAATAGTACAAAATCCCAGAAATTCAAGAAGCCATATCGAGTGATCCGGCAACGGCGTCTCAGCGTCGCCAGCGCGACGACACGTTTCTCCCTGCTCCCCATCGGCAAAGTGGAGTACAATTCGCGGCTTTCCATGGTTTGCCCGCTCTTTTCGCTCGAAACTGCGGGCGCTCGCCTTTGCAGAGGTTGCGAATGTTCAGTCGAGAGATGCGGATCGCCGGATTTGACGATGAGTTGTGGCTTGCCTTGCAGGGCGAAAAACAGCGCCAGGAAGCCCATATCGAGCTGATCGCTTCGGAAAACTACGCCACCCCCCGCGTGCTCGAAGCCCAGGGTTCGGTGTTGACCAACAAGTACGCCGAGGGTTATCCAGGCAAGCGTTACTACGGTGGCTGCGAATTCGTAGATATCGCCGAGCAGTTGGCCATCGACCGCGCCAAGCAGCTGTTCGGGGCCGACTACGCCAATGTCCAGCCGCATTCCGGCTCGCAGGCCAACGCCGCCGTCTATATGGCGTTGCTGAACCCAGGCGACGTCGTCCTGGGCATGAGCCTGGCCCACGGTGGCCATCTGACCCACGGCGCCAAGGTCAACTTCTCCGGTCGCATCTACCAGTCGGTGCAATATGGCTTGAACGAGGCCACCGGCGAGATCGACTATGAGCAGGTGGAACAGCTGGCGCGGGAACATAAGCCCAAGATGATCGTCGCCGGGTTCTCGGCCTATTCGCGGGTGGTGGACTGGCAGCGCTTCCGCACCATCGCCGACCAAGTGGGTGCTTATCTGTTCGTGGACATGGCCCATGTCGCCGGTCTGGTCGCGGCTGGGGTCTATCCCAATCCGGTCCCGGTCGCCGATGTGGTTACCACCACCACCCACAAGACCCTGCGTGGTCCGCGTGGCGGGTTGATCCTGTGCCGGGCCAACGCCGATATCGAAAAGAAACTCAACTCGTTGGTGTTCCCCGGCACCCAAGGCGGCCCGCTGATGCACGTCATCGCCGCCAAGGCCGTGGCGCTGCTGGAAGCCCTGCAACCCGATTTCGTCGCATACCAGCAGCAGGTCGTGGCCAACGCCCGCGCCATGGCCGCCGTGTTCATCGAACGCGGCTACGATATCGTCTCCGGCGGCACCGACAATCACCTGTTCCTGGTTAGCCTGATCGCCAAGGGACTGACCGGCAAGGCCGCCGACGCCGCTTTGGGTCGCGCCCACATCACCGTCAACAAGAACGCCGTGCCCAACGATCCGCAATCGCCGTTCGTCACCAGCGGCATCCGCATCGGCTCGCCGGCGATCACCACCCGCGGCTTCAAGGAACGCGAGTGCCGGGAGCTGACCGGCTGGATTTGCGACATCCTCGATGATCTCGACAACGAAGCGGTGATCGAGCGGGTGCGCGGTCAGGTCTCCAAGCTGTGCGCCCAGTTCCCGGTGTACGGCTGACACGTCTTCTGATCCGAGACCGGCGATGTATTGCCCGTTCTGTGGCGCGCCCGACACTCGGGTGATCGACTCGCGCCTGTCGGCGGAAGGTGACAAGGTCCGGCGGCGGCGCGGCTGCCTCCGGTGCAATGCCCGCTTCACCACCTACGAAGTGGCCGAATTGCTGATGCCGCCGGTGGTGAAGCGCGATGGTCGCCGCGAGCCATTCCTGGAGGAAAAGCTGCGTACTGGTCTGTTGCGCGCATTGGAAAAACGCCCGGTCAGCGCCGAACGGGTCGAGGACACCATGCTGCGGATCAAGAATCGCATTCGCGCCAACGGTGAACGGGAGTTAAACAGCCAGCAGATCGGGGAATGGGTCATGGAGGAATTACGCAACCTGGATCAGGTTGCCTATGTCCGCTTCGCCTCGGTCTATCGCAGTTTCGAGGACGTGAACGCTTTCCGCGAAGAAATCGAGCGCCTGCAGAATCCGCCGACCGGATTGGATTCCGAGTGATGTCGCCCACCCGCACGCTGCCCTTTCACGCCTGGTCTCCCGCAGGCGGTGACAGTGCGTGGTCGGCCGACGATTGCCGTTACATGGCTCGCGCCCTGCAACTAGCCCAACGCGGTTTGTACAGCACCGATCCCAATCCACGGGTCGGTTGCGTCATCGTGCGCGACGGCGCGATCGTCGGAGAAGGCTGGCACGAGCGCGCCGGCGAGGCCCATGCCGAGGTCATGGCCCTGGCTGCGGCTGGCGACCGCGCCCGCGGCGCCACCGCCTATGTGACGTTGGAACCCTGTTGCCATCATGGCCGCACCCCGCCCTGTACCGATGCCCTGCTGGAGGCAGGTATCGGTCGGGTCGTCGCAGCCATGCCCGATCCCAATCCCCAGGTGGCCGGCCAGGGACTGGCGCTCCTGCAGCGAGCTGGCGTAGTCGTCCATTGCGGCTTGCTGGCAACGGAAGCGCGGGCGCTCAATCCCGGCTTCGTGCAGCGCATGACCCACGATCGCCCGTGGGTCCGCCTCAAGCTGGCGATGAGCCTGGATGGCCGCACGGCGTTGGCTTCGGGCGAAAGCCAGTGGCTGACCGGGGCCGACGCCCGTCAGGACGTGCAACGGTTGCGAGCGCGCAGTTCGGCGATCCTGACCGGTAGCGGTACAGTGCTGACCGACGATCCCAGTCTCAATGTCCGCCTGTCGGACGCCCCGCGCCAACCGTTGCGAGCGATTCTCGACAGTACACTGCGCCTGTCGCCCATGGCCCAAATTTTGCGTCTACCAGGCCAGGCGCTGATCTTCACCGCCGTCGCCGACCCGGACCGGCATGCGCCCTTGCAGGCGACTGGTGCAGAATTGGTCGTCGCGCCGCGCGCCGTCGGCGGGCTGGACTTGCCGGCGGTGATGGCGGAGCTGGCGCGGCGCGAGTGCAACGAAATCCAGGTGGAATGCGGCCCAACCCTGGCCGGTGCGCTGTTGCAGGCCGGATTGGTAGACGAGTTGATCCTCTACCTGGCCCCGCTGCTGCTCGGCGACAAGGCCCGCGGGTTGTTCGCGCTACCGGAATTGCAGCGGATGAGCGACCGGGCA
The DNA here is from genome assembly GCA_003989065.1 of Candidatus Competibacteraceae bacterium. Lineage (GTDB taxonomy): Bacteria > Pseudomonadota > Gammaproteobacteria > Competibacterales > Competibacteraceae > RXIW01. The sequence continues at coordinate 95,448 of RXIW01000004.1, read as the reverse complement.
GAATGGACGATCGTGGAAACGCGAGCGGTGGGACGGGATTGGCGTCTCCGCCTGCATCTGACCAAACCGCCGACTTTCCGTTAACCGCTTCCCAACCCAGTCGAGAGTATCCGCCATGTTCACCGGCATCATCACCGCAGTGGGAACCATCACTGCGATCCAGCCGCGCGGCGACGATGTCCGCCTGCGCATCGCCAGCGGCCGACTGGACCTGAGCGACGTGCAGCTCGGTGACAGCATCGCAGTCAGCGGCGTCTGCCTGACCGCGGTCGAATTGCCCGGCAACGGTTTCTGGGCCGATGTGTCGCGCGAATCGCTGGAACGCACCATTCTCGGCGAAGCCACCGCCGGTAGCCGGGTCAATCTGGAAAAGGCTCTCACTCCGACCACCCGACTCGGCGGCCATCTGGTCAGCGGCCATGTCGATGGCATCGGCACGATCAATGAGTGGCGACCCGACGGCCGCTCCTGGCGCATGCGCATCCAAGCCCCGGACGCCCTGGCCCGCTACATCGCCGAAAAAGGTTCGATCTGCGTAGATGGCGTCAGCCTGACCGTCAATCGGGTCGATGGCGCAACCTTCGAACTCAACATCATTCCCCACACCCTGGCCGAAACGACGCTCGCCGAGGCTCAGGCCGGTCGGCGGGTCAATCTGGAAGTCGATCTGATCGCCCGCTATCTCGAACGGCTGCTGCTGGGCGAGCGCGCCGCCCAGCCGGGTAGCGGCGGACTCACCGAAGCGCTGTTGCGCGAACACGGGTTCTGGAAATAATCATGGCATTGAATCGCATCGACGAAATTCTCGCCGACCTCCGGCAGGGCCGGATGGTCATCATCATGGACGACGAGGACCGGGAAAACGAGGGTGACCTGCTGATGGCCGCCTCGCTGGTCCGCCCCGAGGACATCAACTTCATGGCGCGCTACGGTCGCGGCCTGATCTGCCTGACCCTGACCCGTGAACGCTGTCAGCAACTGCGCCTGCCGCTGATGGTGCAGGATAACGCCACCCCCTTCTCCACCAACTTCACCGTCTCGGTCGAAGCCGCTCAGGGCGTCACCACCGGCATCTCGGCCTACGACCGCGCCCACACCGTGCGGACCGCCGTGCGTCCCGACGCCAAACCCGAAGATCTGGTACAACCGGGCCACATCTTTCCGCTGATGGCCCAGCCCGGCGGCGTGCTCACCCGCGCCGGGCACACCGAAGCCGGTTGCGACCTGACCCGCCTGGCCGGGCTGGAGCCGTCGGCGGTCATCGTCGAGGTTCTCAACGAGGACGGGACCATGGCACGGCGTCCAGATCTGGAAGCCTTCGCCGCCCAGCACAATCTGAAGATCGGCACCATCGCCGATCTGATCCGCTACCGGATGCAGAACGAGAAGACCGTCGAACGGGTCGCCGACGCGATCATCAACACCGAATTCGGTCCGTTCCGGGTCCTCACCTATCAGGACATCGTCAGCAAACAGGTGCATTTCGCCCTGGTCAAAGGCGACATCCAGGCCGAACAGGCGGTGCTGGTGCGGGTTCACGTCCAGCACCTGTTGAGCGATCTGCTGACCTTGCAGCTGTCCGACAGCGGTTGGCCGTTGCGCGACGCCCTGCAACGGGTCGCCAACGCGCCTGCCGGGGTACTGGTGTTCCTGAGCCGGAACGAAGATCCCGCCACGTTGATCCGCCGGATGCGCGGCTTTCAGTTCGAAACCGGCGACGCCGCTCGCTTCGACTACACCACGGCCCTGCGCACCTATGGCATCGGCGCGCAGATTCTGCTCGATATCGGCGTGCGGCGGATGCAGGTGCTGAGCGCGCCCAAGCGCATCAGCGGCCTGTCGGGCTTCGATCTGGAAGTGGTCGAATACGTCTCCTGAAGCCGCTCCGAACCGCTACCTCGCTCCGACGGCAAACCGGCCAGAGTCCCAACCCACCGACTTCCCACTACCTGGAATCCCGCTCATGCACCAACTCAATATCATCGAAGGCGATTTCACACCGCCGCAGGATGCTCGTTTCGCGCTGGTCGCAGCGCGCTTCAACAGCTTCATCGTCCAGAACCTGATTCAGGGCGCGGCCGATGCGCTCTGCCGCCACGGTGTGTCGGAAACCCACATCGACCTTGTCTGGACGCCGGGCTCCTTCGAATTGCCGCTGGCCGCCCAGCGGCTGGCCGCCAGCGAGCGCTATGATGGCATCGTGGCCCTGGGCGCGGTGATCCGCGGCGGCACGCCTCACTTCGAGTACGTCGCCAACGAATGCGTCAAGGGACTGGCCAGCGTGGCGCTGGAATACGACGTTCCGGTCGGCTTCGGCGTGCTCACGGTCGACAACATCGAACAGGCCGTGGAGCGGGCCGGCACCAAGGCCGGTAACAAGGGAGCCGAAGCGGCCATGTCGGTGCTGGAAATGGTCAGCCTGCTGCGACGGCTGGAAGCCTGAACCGTGAACAACCCCGTTCATCACAGGAAAGCCGGACCCCGCAGCTGGGCGCGGCGCTGCGCCACCCAAGCGCTGTATCAGTGGCAATTGACCGGTGAGGAACTGACCTCGATCGAGACCCGCTTCCTGGCCGATCAGGATCTAGGCAAAGCCGATCTCGATTATTTCCGCGAACTGGTCCGGCATATCCCGGCGCAGGTGGCCGATATCGACACCGTACTGACGCCATTCCTGGATCGACCCATCGAACAGGTCGATCCGGTCGAGCGTGCCATTCTGCGCATCGGGGGTTACGAGTTGATGCAACACCCGGAGCTGGCCTACCGCATCGTCATCAACGAGGCGGTGGAGCTGGCCAAGATGTTCGGCGCCGAACAGGGGCACCGTTTCGTCAACGGCGTGCTCGACAAGGTGGCGCGCTCCATGCGGCCTGACGAATTCGTCGAGCGCTGCTGAGCGCGCCGATCGCTACTCCACTCTGCCATGGTCGGGAGGACACTATGGCATTACCACCGATTGCCATCACCCGTGAAATCCATCAAGTCGGCGGTTACGGCCTGACCTCGCCCGAGGATGCCGCCATCTACCTGATCGATTTCGCCGGCCACGCGGCCCTGATCGACACCGGCGGCGGCCGGGGACAAAAATCCCTGCTCCACCACATCGCCCGCGTCGGGGTGCGGCTGGAAAGCATCGAATGCCTGCTGCTGACCCATTGCCACTTCGATCATACCGGCGGCGCTCACGAGCTACGTGATCGGCTGGGCTGTCCGGTGATCGCCCACGAACTGGACGCCGATTTCCTGGAGCAGGCCGATCAGGAAGCCACCGCAGCCAGTCAATACGGCATCAAGCTGCGACCCTGCGTCGTGGATCGCCGGCTGCGCGGGGCGCAGGAAACGGTGCTGCTGGGCGGCCGGATCATCACCGCGCTGCACATCCCCGGCCATTCGCCCGGCTCGGTGGCCTACATCACCGAATCCGAAGGACAAACCGTGCTGTTCGGCCAGGATGTGCACGGGCCGCTGGATGTCCGCCTGCATTCGAACTGGTCGGATTACCGGGCCTCGCTGGCCAAACTGCTGGCGCTGGACGCCGACATCCTGTGCGAGGGGCATTACGGCGTCTTTCGGGGCAAGCCGGCGGTGGCCGAATTCATCCAGTCGTTCCTGGACCCGGCGACCGAACCAAATCCCGTCACCGGCTGAACTCAGCTCGGTGGCACAAGCAGGTCCAGCGCCCGCTGCAGGGCGGTGCGGGTGGCCGTATCGTTCTCCGGAGCCATCAGCGCTTGGCGCAGGAATTCTACGGTCTTGGGGCGATTCTGGGAAAAGCGGCAGGCGTTGGCGAACGCGCCGGTCGCCGCATCGATGTTGCCCTGCGCGCCATAGACCTGGCCCAGATTGAACCAGGACGATGAGCGCCCCGGCGACAGCGAGACAGCGTAGGCCAGTTGATGTTCGGCCCGCTTGAGCTGGCCGAGCTTCAATTGGGCGTAACCGAGATTGCCGGCCACCTCGACATCGGCGGGATCGGCCTGCTGGGCTTGCTGAAAGGCGGTCGCGGCGGCGGCAAAATCGTTCCGCTTCAAGGCATCCAGCCCTTGCTGGTTCAGGGCGCGGGCCTCCTTGACGTTCTGATGGGCCGGCTTGGGCAGATTTTCCAGTTGTTGCCGGGCCGCGTTCACAGCCGCTTCGTCGTTTTGCGACGACTGTGCCGCCATCTTCTGGACCACGCTGAACGCCTGATCGTAGGGACCCGCCCACAGCGGCACGGCCACACTCAGCGCCGCCAGCAAGGCCCACAGCTTGGCTATGCCGTTCATCGCCCGCCCTCCCCGACTGCTCATTTTTGCCGCTGCAGAAAGCGCGTCACTTCCAGCGCGAACGCTTCCGCCCGCCAGGTGTTGGAGGCGGTAACGTGGCTGGCGTAGGGCATGACCCAAAGCCCGCTGTTGGGAATGGCCTCATACATCTCCAGAATCTGCGACAGCGGGGCCACCGGATCGCGATCGCCGACGATCAGCAAGGTGGGTTGGACGATCTGCTTCAAGATCTCCAGATCGTGGGCATGCTCGGTGGTGGCCGGCGCCAGCGCGTCCGCCACCCGGCCGATGACCGTCTTCCAGGCGTCCGGCCCTCCCTGCGGCTTGTGGATATCGCTCAGCCAGCCTTGCAGGCCGACGCCGCGCCAGTATTCCGGATCGGCCATGCTGCGGGTTCCGGCGTGGCTGTCCTCGTCCTTGCGATAGCCGACCCGGTACAGCACCAGCCTAGCCACCCGTTCGGGATGATGGAGGGTGATCCACAAGCTCACCGCGCCGCCCAGCGAAGAACCCACCAACGTGGCACGCGGCAACTGCAAAGTATCCATCAGCTCCAGCACGGCACGGCCCATGTCGCTGACCGTCAGCCGCTCGGCCACCATCGGGCTGCGGCCATGGCCCAGGTGATCGGGTACGATCACCCGAAAGTTGCGAGCGAGCGCGAGGAGCTGCGGTTTCCACTCCGCCCCGTTCATACCCCCGCTATGCAACAGAATCAACGGCTCACCCTGGCCGGTCTCGGTGTAATACAGCATGGTCCTCGGTCTCCCCTGCTCATGCGGACCCTCCATTATAGTCACCTCGCCGCGCTTGCTGGATAATGCTGCAATTTCGATCTTTCATCCCTACCGTCACGGGAGCAATGAACTCATGGCGATGACATCTCGCTATCACCGCGCGCTCGGTCCGCATGGCTTTCATCGGGTCCACTACACCGAATGGGGCGATCCGGCCAATCCCAAAGTGCTGGTGTGCGTCCACGGTCTGACCCGCACCGGCCGCGATTTCGATTTTCTGGCGGCGGCGCTGGAACAGGACTATCGGGTGATCTGTCCGGATATCGTCGGCCGCGGCCAGAGCGACTGGCTGAACGACAAGGCCGACTACAGTTATCCGCTTTACGTCAACGACATGGCCATGCTGATGGCGCGGCTCGATGCCGAGCGGATCGATTGGGTCGGCACCTCAATGGGGGGTCTGATCGGTATCTTCCTGGCCAGCTATCCCAACAACCCGATCGGCAAACTGCTGATCAACGATGTCGGGCCACGCATTCCCGCCGCTGGTCTGCGCCGCGTCGCCAAATACGTCGGCCAAGTCGTCGCTTACGACAGTCTGGAACGGATGGAGAACGTGATGCGGGCGGTTGGCTCGCCCTTTGGCCAGCTGAGCGACGAACAATGGCGGCACATGACCCGCCACAGCGCCCGGCAACTGGAGGATGGGCGCTACGCCATGGACTACGACCCCGGCATCGCCGAGAACTTCAAGAATCTGGATCTGAAGGACATCGATCTGTGGCCGCTGTGGGATCGCATAAGCTGTCCGACGCTGGTGTTGCGCGGGGCGTATTCCGACGTGCTGGACCATGCCGACGCCGTCGCCATGACCGAACGCGGTCCCAAGGCCCAGTTGATCGAACTGCCTGGCATGGGCCACGCTCCGGCCCTGATGTCCGATGATCAGATCGCCATCGTGCGCGACTGGCTGCTGGCGGATTGAGAGGTGCTGGCGCGGGTCGCCGGAGTCATTTTCCCGGTCTTCGCGGTCGCCTTGGTTGGCTGGCTGTACGCCCGTTGGAAACAGCCCGATCTGACCGTCACCAATGAGCTTAACATGGCGGTGCTGTCGCCGGCGCTGGTGTTCTGGGCGCTGACCGACAAGCCGTTCAGCGCCGGTGAATTCCGCGATCTGACCTTGGGCGGATTCGCGGTGATTCTTGGCTCCGGCCTGTTGCTGCTGCCGATCGCGCCGTGGCTGAAGGTGCAGCGCAAGACCTTCCTGCCGCCGATGATGTTCAACAATTCCGGCAATCTGGGCATCCCGCTGGCGCTGTTCGCCTTCGGCGACGCGGCGTTGCAGGCCGCCGTGCTGCTGTTCGTGGTCGAACTGCTGCTGCACTTCACCGTCGGGCTGTACATTCTCGATCATCGGACCCCGCCCTGGCAGTGGCTGAAAATGCCGATCGTGCTGGCGCTGCTCGGGGGACTGGTCTGCAATCTGGGCGGTTGGCCGTTGCCGACGCCGGCGTCGAACGCCCTGCATCTTCTGGGCGAAGCGTCGATTCCCTTGATGTTGTTCGCCTTGGGCGCGCGATTCCACGAGGTCGGATTCGGCGACTGGCGGATCGGCTTGTGGGGAGCGCTGCTGTGCCCGCTGACCGGTGTGGCCATGGCGCTGCTGGTGCGGCCCTGGCTCACGCTCTCGCCGATGCAGGCCGGCCTGTTGCTGCTCTATGGCGCGCTACCGCCGGCGGTGATGAATTATCTGGTGGCCGAACGCTACGACCAGGAACCGGAAAAGGTCGCCGCCCTGGTCTTGGTCGGTAACCTCGGCAGCCTGATCGCGATTCCGGCGGTCCTGGTTTTCGTGTTGCCGGGGTAAACCCATCCATGGCAGGATGGTTCCCGGTTTTACCCGAACCCCCTGGACTTACAGCTTGCCGCCTTGAAGAAGAATACCTGCGGTGTTCGCTCCCTTGATGGCGATCATGATGGCGTGCCATGTGAGAAGCTGTGCCGATGAATCGCTGGCGGGTGATGGGTTACGACACATTTGCCCGCGAGTCCTACTGCGTGGGCGAGTACACCAGCGAGACCGAGGCGCTGGCTGAACTGGAACGGCAACGGCGGTTACTGGCAGCTACTCAAGATGAAGCACTGCGGGATGAGGTGTGGCTTGTACCGCCGCTAGCCACGCACACGGCACAGGTTTATGACGAAAATCAAGAGTTTTGACACACCCTCGTTCCCCTGCTCAGTCAACGGCTTAGTTGTGCTATAAATTAGGGACAAAAAGGGCCATGAAAATCGGCTATGCGCGGGTCTCGACCGAAGACCAGAATCTCGATTTACAGCTTGCCGCCTCGAAGGAGGTCAGATGCAAGCATGTCTTTATTGAGAAAGACACGGGGGCACATGCCCATTAAAAGTGTAGAAACCCCACAGGAGGCTTTGTACTTCTCTATGGATAACTTGATTCCTACTGGACGCAAATGGTCGTTCAGTCAAACTAACTTCATTGTCACTTCCGTTGATTTCGATTACATCCAGCCTACTTTCCAATTTGAAGATGAAGCTCTCATTTGCAAGAGTCGATATCTAATAATTGCTGCGTCCGGAGCTGTTGGCAAGAGCGCATTCGGACTTCATCTGGCGCAGACAAAGAACGCAATGCTTTGGGACTTGGCGAGGCTCCGACTTGGTTCCAATACATTCATCGGGAGCAGTATGCAAGCAGTCGGCCCGGAAAATTTGGTAGCTTTCCTTTCTTCAATTAATGTTGGAGAAACGCTATTAGTTTTTGATGCGTTTGACGAAGCAGAACTTCACAGCGGCTGGGCTGGAGTACAAGAATTTATTAATGAAATCGTTAAGTATACGCGTAATGCGCGTCCCGCATCAATAATTTTCTTGGCTCGGCGAGAAACAGCGGATTCGTTGGAGCTTACTCTTTACGATCTAGTTTCAGATGCAAGCGAAGTTGGAAGGGCTAATATTGGCTTCTTCTCTCGTGATGGGGCTAAGAGCTTCGTTCTTTCTCAGATATCCCATAAAAAAGGGCCACAATATCTTAGTCGTAATGAAAAAGTCCTCAAACAAAAAACGGACGAGGCTTTTGCAATTCCCACCGTCGGCGATAGTGACATAAGAGACTCAAATGGATGGAACTCTCCAGAGCACGAGCGTTTTTTTGGGTATGCTCCAGTGCTTCAGACTATAGCAAGGCTGTTGGCTGAGTCCGACAATCCATATACCGTATCTTTTGAATATTCGCAGACTGGATATTCCACAATCGTTAGCAAAATCCTAGATGAAATCCAAAACCGAGAGGCTGAAAAATTCCGTACTGCTGCTATCCAGCGGTTTGCTTCCGAAACAAACTTTAATCTTGAAAAAATCTATTCACCAGAAGATCAGCGGATACGTCTGCTTGGCCTTCTTAATAATGATGATTCAGAGGCTTATGCTTTAGAGCCTGATTTGAAGCCGAATATCGCTTCCGGGCTTGACGAAATGATTCGCAGTTTCCTACCACAACATCCATTTCTCGATGGAATTAACTTTGCCGGACCTGCCTTTCGTGACTACATCCTTGCAAGAGGACTCACAAGTGAACAGACGCGATTTTCAGCGCAACTTTGGATCGATACGTATCGGTCCTTATACACTCCAATTCTTGCAAGCCTATACCACTACATATCCGCAGACTGCACAAACGCAGAGGACGTTGAGTTACTCTATGAGTCGGCGAACGCCGGAACCACAAATTCACAAAGTAGTTTACTGCTCTTTATCTCTGAAGATGATCCACAGACACTATCCATTGAGATCGCCAGTGACGAGACAAACCCTCTAGCAAAAAGCCTTCAATTTCGGGCTACTACTCCTACGTCAATACACTTCACAAGACGGCTTAGTAATGCGCAAGTTATTACAACTTCAGAGGTGGTTCTCGGACTGAAAGAGCAACCATTCGAGCTATTCGATTGTGAAGTTGTTGCGCCGCTTATCAGATTCGAAACAGATCGAGTACGCGTTCGAGGAAGGGGTTTTGGATATACCCGTCTAGAGTCAGAAAATCCAATCAAATCGCCGTCTACACTCAGAGTTGAGACGCAAAATCCTAATCTGTTTTCTGTAATCGCACCCAACTCAAAAAATTACCCTTGGAATCCCTATTTATCCGAATCACTTTCCAACAATGGCGCAATAGGCGCAATAAATGTAGACAGCACACTGCATGTCATTTCCAGAATTCTTGGCTGGTTTAGAAAGGATCGGAGGAAGGAATATGGCCGGTATAAGGACCTTATCGTAAAGCATGTAGTTGGATCAAGCACTACAGCTCGTTACGCCCTCGGATTCATTCAGCATCTCGGCGCTCTCTCCGAAAAAGGCAATTTGTACTTTATTGACACTGAAATTCTCGATGCCAATTATATATCGTGGCAACAGATTCGGAGTGGTACCGTTTCGCCAGAGGCGAAGCAAGCAGTTGAGGACTATATTCATAATACTGATCAGCCGCCACAATTCTAACATTGGACCTTTCGGCACGATCTGTCTCATGTTTTTATTATGTTTGATCGTGAATGCAGACAGGCCATATTTATCCACCATTTCTGTGGATAACTGTTAGAACTTAGTCATCCGCTTAACAATCCATAGCGCGGTAGCAATTCATGTAGGACAAAGAAGCGATGCGCTTGTAAGGCATCATGGAATAGCTTCCAATCACTGTATTGAAAAGATGCTGGATATGGCAATGGTGCGTCTCTATTGTCAATAATATCTTCATCGGTGCCCAAGGCTTTTTGCTTCCAAGAGCCTTTTCCATTTTCAATATACATCACTTGGTCCTGGAAACCGAACGTACCATCACCGATCCGGTCGAGCCATTTTCGATGTCGAACCGTTTCATCCTCATCATTGATTTCCTTCAAACCATCGCTGATTTGATCAAACTCTTGGGGGAGTAGGTATATCTTATTGAATACTCCTAAGCCCGCTTTCGGCCAATCCAAATAACGGCAAAAGTGCTGATAGATCTCTCTCGCCGCATCAAGGAATTCCTGTGGGTTATTTCGCTTCACCCGTCGGCCAAAACCGTCTGTGTAAGACCAGCATAAATAGGGTCTATCAGGATAGGAAAGCACGGTACCATGCCCAAGTGGTAAAGCAGCTCCGATGAAATAGATTTTCAACTGTTCCAATCTAACCCCAAATAAATCTCTCAATTTTTCGCTAAAATCCTTCTTGTGGTGATTGTCATTCTCAGCTTCAACATTTGAGGCAAGATTGATTTGATGTTGATACCCTACAAATCCTTGATGCGCCCAGGTATCTGCGAATACATGGGTAGCAACTCCCAAGCGGTGCAAAGCGTATGGCCGATCCTGGCGTTCAATGACGGCCCGCATTAAATCTTGCGCAGGCGGGCTGTTCGGGCGGCAGACACACCGGGCGATGAATTCCTCGGCGCTCCGGTATACAGGAGGGGTAGCAGGTGCTGGATCGCCACCATTGCCGGGCAGAAAGTGGAACGGCAGCCAAACCCGGTGATTGGCGAGATCATGCATGTTCCGATAATCTAACATCTTGTGAGCGGAGGCTGTTCGAGGATAAATCATGCCATTGTCGAACCAGATTTCGCCTTCGGCAGTAGCATCATCGACATATTGCGCGCTGTGAGCCACTATTTTGGCGTCGTTCTCCGGAAAGCCAGCCAAACGCGCGCAAATATACGTAACGCCGTGGTGGAAATCGATCTGCATCTTACCGTGCTCCCTAACATACCTATCTCAATTACAGATTGAAATAATCAATATGTGTAGAATAAAAAAATTCGGGGTTCTCTGAGACTTCCCGTGGTGACCCCAAGATGTAGGGGTTCATGCCCAACGGCGTGGGCTTTCGATATCCAGCCACAACCGGCGAAACAGTTCGGTGAGGTCATCCAAGCCAAAGCAGCGACGTTTGAGCCACTTCAGTTTGTGGCTGAGTCCTTCGATGAAACCACTGTTATGCCCACCCTCGAAATCATTGAGAATCCCGTCTTGCCAGCGATGCCAGGTATTGAGGAAGGTGTCAAAACCATGCAGGCCGGACGCTTTGACGTGCTCGGTCCAGCACTGGAGTCGGGTCTGGGCGGTCGCGCAATCCGGAGTCTGGTCAAAAATGGCGGTCAACAGCGTGCGCAGCAACGCGGCGGTGGGGCAACACCGCCGCTACCGTGTGGGTGTAACCCTCGCACAGATCGATACAGACTCGGCACACCGTGGCTTTCAATGCGTCGGGAGTCGACTCCAGGAAGGACTGGGAAGTCCTGATCATTCGCGACATCGGCGCTGCTACTGCGAACAAAACCACAGTTTGTTGCCTTCGCTGTCGAGAAAACTACCCACGAAGAAATCGCCATAGGGTTGAACTTCGTCAGCGATGGTAATACCCCGGCGGCGCAAGGACTCCTGCGTCGCCCAAGCCTGATCGGTCTCGATGGTCACTCTTGGATTGGGTGAAGCGGTCGGCGTCTCCCAATCGGATTTCAGCATCAGAACGACCTGATCGAGCTGCCAACCGACCTGCTCGGTCCCTTCGTACACGGGCGACAACTCCAATTGCTGGCCATAGAAACGATTGGCGCGCTCCAAATCGCGCACTGCCAGAGCAATCACCTTGATCCGTCGAAACCCCAATGGTGGAAAAGCATCATCCATCGTCTTACCCTCCAAACCGAAAAATCGCTATGACATCGGCCGCAATGCGAAACGCAGCTGGCGGATCATCCCGGCTTGGCGTAATTGGCCATTCCGCTGATGTCGATCACCACGACCGGTTCATCGCCGACCACCCAGGCGTCATGACCTGGCGGCAGTAGGGAAACTTCTCCTGGACCAAACACTTGTTGACTACCGTCATCCATTCGAACCGCAAGGCGACCGGAAATATGGTACTGGAGGTGAGGCGCTTCACAGCTGGCGGTATTCACCAGCGGCTTGACGCAGCTGGACCATTGCCATCCCGGTTGGAGAATCGCCCGGCCGAACACGACGCCGCCCAGTTCGATCAACTTCAACTCGCCTCGCTCGAAGGTTCTCGTTTCGTCCGGTTGGGAAAAGCTTTTCTGCTGCATTTGCGCCATGGCTGTTCTCCTCTGGGGGATTTGACGACGCATCGGGCAGGAAGATATGTGGGAATCACTCCCACCCAGCGGAAAGACCGACGAACGAGGAAGTCGAAATCGGCCGTTCCATTGATTTAATGGATAGCAGAAAAACCCAGCAATGCAATCAACATCTTCAGAAAAACGATTGCCATCCGATTTCACAGATACGGACTTCAACGACTCGCAAGCTGAGCGCGCCCGTACACCGTCGCCAGCCAGATGCCCAAGGCAATCAGCGCAATGCCGACACCATGGAAGGCATACAGTCGCTCACCCAGAAAGAGCATGGACAGCACCGCTCCGAACGCCGGCATCAGGTGCAAAAATTGGCCGGTGCGATTGGCGCCCAGCTCCGCCACCGCCTGACTCCAGAATACGTAGGCCAGAATCGACGGCAGCAACGCCAGATACAGGATGCTGGCCACGGTCGCGACATTGATGGCAAAGGTTCGGCCGTGCTCCAAGTCCCAACCGTACAGCGGGGTCAGCACCACCAAGCCGATCGCCATGGTCACCGCCTGGAATTCCAGCGTTTCCAGTCCGGCCGGCCGCCAGCGCAGGCAGACCGAATACAGCGCCCAGCTGGCCACCGCCGCCAGCACCCACAGATCGCCGGCATTGACCTGCCACGCCAGCAGCATCGCCGGATCACCGCGACTGACGATCACCAGAACCCCAGCCAGCGACACCAGAATCCCCAGAAATTGCCACGCGGTCACGGTCTGCCGCAACAGCAGGAACGACAGCGCCACGATCAGCACCGGCGTAATCGACAGCATGATCACCGCATTGGTAGCGGTCGTGGTCTGCAAGCCGATATAGACGAAGGTATTGAAATTGACCACGCCCAGCACGCTGAGCAAGGTCAGGATCAGCCCATGGCGGCGCAGCAGCGTCATCTGCCGCCGCAGCGAACCGGCCACGAAAGGCAACAGCACCACCAAGGCCACCGCCCAGCGCCAGAACGACAGGGTGAACGGAGTAAACACCGTATGCACCGCCCGACCCAGCACGAAATTGCCCGACCAGAACAACGTGGTCAGCACCAGCAGCAGATAGGGCGAAGGCCGCCAGGCCGTCAGAGTTTTGCTCATGAAAAAATACGCCTTCACGTCAGTCGATCCATCGAAAGGGCACGATCGCATCACCGGGCGCTGCACAGGGCGAGGGCCATGACCGGTGCGGATTCGGGTATTCTAATCCGCCTGCCGCTCGGGCCCGCCGTCGCCGCGCCGGGGCGGAATCATACGCAACTTTTGGATATCCCGATGCCACAACCCATGCAACATGCCCAAACCGCCTGGACACCCGATAGCTGGCGGCAACGGTCGGCGGCCCAGCTGCCGAGCTACGACGATACTCCGGCGCTGGCCGAAGTCGAAGAACGGCTGGCCCACTCCCTGCCGCTGGTCTTCGCTGGCGAAACCCGGACCCTGCGCCAACAACTGGCCGAAGTCGCCGCTGGTCGAGCCTTCCTGCTGCAGGGCGGCGACTGCGCCGAGAGCTTCGCCGATTTCAACGAGCGCGCCATCACCGACACCTTTCGGGTCCTGTTGCAAATGGCGGTGGTGCTGACCTTCGCCGCCGCCTGCCCGGTGGTCAAAATCGGGCGGATGGCCGGACAATACGCCAAGCCACGCAGCGCGCCGACCGAAACCCGCGCCGGAATCACCCTGCCTAGCTACCGGGGCGACATCATCAATGATCTCGACTTCACCCCGGACGCCCGTCGCCCCGACCCGCGTCGACAACTGCGCGCCTATGCCCAATCGGCAGCTACCTTGAACCTGTTGCGGGCGCTGGCCCAGGGCGGTTTCGCCGACCTGCACCGGGTACAGCAATGGAATCTGGATTTCCTGCGCGCCAGCCCCCAGGGCGAGCGCTATCGGGACATCGCCAACCGCATCAGCGAAACGCTGGCCTTCATGCGCGCCTGCGGATTGGACGCCGCCGCCGACGCCCAGATCCGGCAGGTGCGGTTCTATACCTCGCACGAAGCCCTGCTGCTGGGTTACGAGCAGGCCCTGACTCGTCGAGAGGCGCAGAGCGGCGAATGGTACGACGGTTCGGCCCATTTCCTGTGGATCGGCGAGCGCACCCGTCAGGTGGACGGCGCTCACGTCGAATTCATGCGCGGCATCGCCAACCCCATCGGCCTCAAACTGGGACCCAGCACCGATCCCGACACCCTGTTGCAACTGCTTGATCGACTGAATCCGGACGACCAGCCAGGCCGCCTGACTCTGATCAGCCGCATGGGCGCAGACAAGATCGCGACCGCGCTGCCGCCGCTGATTCGGGCGGTCCAGCGCGAGGGTCGACAGGTGATCTGGTCTTGCGACCCGATGCACGGCAACACCCGTGAAGCCAGCACCGGCTACAAGACCCGCCCCTTCTCCCGCATTCTCGACGAGGTCCGCCATTTCTTCGCCATCCACCGGGCCGAGGGCAGCATTCCCGGCGGCATGCACTTCGAGCTGACCGGTCAGGACGTGACCGAATGTCTGGGCGGCGCCCAGGCCATCACCGAACAGGGCCTGGCCGATCGCTACCACACTCAGTGCGACCCGCGGTTAAACGCCTCGCAAAGCCTGGAGCTGGCGTTTCTGATCGCCGAAACACTCAAGGACTATCGGCAGGCGACTCAGGCCGACTTGGAGACTGGTGCAGGAGCTCAAGCGTGATGACAGCCGAACCGCCACGCCTGCTGCTGGTGATGCAGACCGATGACGCCAGCGCTGGCCGTTGCGTCGCTCAGTTGCAGCGTCGGGGCTTGGCGCTCGACTACTGCTATCCGCTGGCTGGCCAGCCGTTGCCGACGACCCTCGACGCCTATGCCGGGACGATGGTGTTCGGCGGGCCGATGAGCGCCAACGATGACCAGAAACTACCCGGCATCCGGGCGGAACTGGACTGGATTCCGTTGGCACTGGCCTCGGGACGGCCGTTTCTAGGCATCTGTCTGGGGGCGCAACTGCTGGCGCGGGCGCTGGGGGCGACGGTCAAGCCGCACCCGGCGGGACTGGCGGAAATCGGTTATTTTCCGATTCAGCCGACCGCCGTCGGCCAGGCCGTGTTCGATGCCCCGCTCCACGTTTACCACTGGCACCGCGAAGGCTTCGACCTACCAGCTGGAGCCGAACTGCTGGCCGCTGGCGAGCGCTTCCCTCATCAGGCTTATCGCTATGGAGCCCATGCCTTCGGCGTGCAATTTCATCCAGAAGTAGATCGGGCGATTCTGGAACACTGGGTCACGGAAGGGGCGGATGAACTGGGCGCGGCGGGGGCGCAATCGGCCGCCGAACAGCGTGATCGCCATCGCCGTCATGACGCGGCGCTGGATCGCTGGTTCGACGGCTTTCTGGATCAATGGCTGGGCGTGGATGGCGCGAGTCGGCCTGTCATCCCGTAAATCTGAATGGCTCGCCGCTCAAACGCCATTCAGCGATTCCTCGGCTATAGGCAGTTGGCTTTTCCGGTCGAAAAGACGATGGGCCAGAGCCGTTCTGAGCGCGGCCGGTATCTGCCGGTCCAGCAGCAGCCAGCGGCAGTTGACGCATTCCAGCCCAACCGTCTTGGCCAGAGGAAAAATCGGGATTCGGCAGATGTGAAAGTAACGCAGAATACCAAAACTGCCGTGGACGCCATTGCCGCAATGGGGGCATGGTACGGCCGTCAAAGTCTGGCCTTTGATCAATTTGCCTGTCGCGCCATAGAGCTTCATCACCATTGCTCCGGTTCGGGTTCTTCGAAAATGGATTCGACCCGTATCGAGCACAATCCATGCCATCCATTGTATCGGCCGTCAAACATGAAGCACGGCTGAATGTACCAGAACTCCATCAGCGAATGGGCTACCTCAGGCCAGGCTGAGCCGGCGCCAGCAGACCAGATTGATCATTGAGGGTCAACCTGGCTCAGGCTGACCCGCCGTCAATCCTCGGTGAAGTAGGCAGTCAGGAAGTCATCGAACGACAACGTATCAGCCGCTTCGATGGCCGCCTGTTCTTGCAACGATCGTTCCGCCGCTGCCGCAAAGAAATGGACGCGCTCCTCCGCCAGCGGCGGCGTTTCGAAATAATGGCGGTGCTGCTCCGACAGACGTCGAGCGCAACGGAAGAAATTCTCACCGCTGGCGTGCATCTCCGCCAACATACGGGCCGACGGGGTCCGCTCGGGATCGGCCAGCGTCTCCCGCTGTTCGGCCCACGCCGCCGTATACGGCTGCTCGCTCTCCCCAATATCCAGCAACTGGCATACAGCCCGAACATCATCCAGCAGTTGTTCTGCCCAGCGCCGCAGCGGCAAGGCCGGCCCATGCCGACGCGGCAGGATCAGCGCCGGATCGCGACCGTTCAGGGCCACCGCGAGCTGATTGGCGTCGATGAGGTTTCGTTCCTCGACATCCAGCAAGGGCGAATCGCACAGCAGGCAGAACAGCAAGAATGCTTCCAGAAACCGCAGTTGCGACCCGGTGACCCCCAGCGGCTCAAGCGGATTGATATCCACCGAGCGTAGTTCCACGTATTGCACGCCGCGCCGCTGCAAGGCCAGGACCGGTTTTTCGTTGCCGCGCGGCGGTTGCTTGGGCCGGATCGAGGTGTAGTACTCGTTCTCGATTTGCAGAACGTTGGCGTTGAGTTGGCGGTACTCCCCATCCACCTTCACCCCGATCTGCTGATACGGCGGCCAGGGCGTCGCAATGGCGCGGGTCAGGCTGGAGATATATTCGGGCAGCGAGTTGTAGCAGACGTTGACTCCGCTCTTCTTTTCGGTGCGGTTGGTGTAGCCGACATTGCTCATCCGCAACGAGGTGGCGTAAGGCCCGTAGCAGGTGTGCGGGTCGAATTCGGGCAGCATGGTGGACTTACCGTCCAGAAACGATTTGCACACCGCCGGCGAGGCCCCGAACAGGTATAGCACCAGCCAACCGAAGCGTTGCAGATTGCGGATCAGTCCGAAATAGGATTCGGAGCGGAAATCCTGGGCCGTGCGTCGGTCGCCTTCCAGCGCCTGATACGCCGCCCAGAAGTCGTCCGACAGCGAGAAATTGAAATGGATGCCGGCGATGACCTGCATGATCCGGCCATAGCGCCAGGCCAAACCACGGCGGTAGACGTGTTTCATCCGGCCCAGATTGGAATGGCCGTATTCGGCGATCGGCACACTACCCTCGCCGGCCAGCACGCACGGCATACTGGCGGTCCACAGCAATTCGTCCCCGATCCGCGGGTAGACGAAGCGGTGGACATCATCCAGGAACTGCAGCACTTGCTCTGCGCCGGACAGCGGGGGAGTCACGAACTCCAGCAGCGCTTCGGAATAGTCGGTGGTGATCCAGGGATGGGTCAACGCGGAACCCAGGGCAACCGGGTGCGGAACCTGAGAGATATAACCATCCGGAGCGACCCGGAGCGCCTCCTTTTCCAAACCGAGCTGCCGCCCCTGCAACAGCGCGCGAGCATCGGTGTTGAACAAGCGGGTCAAGCGCTGGTCGAGCATGGGATACAAGATCTTGGCCTCGTAGCTACAAGGGTTCCGCCCCGACGGGCAGAACAAGGACAGGTTGAACGGGATCGCCTTGGGCCAAAAGACCGGGCGGACGATTGGAGCGCCGGGATTTTGCGCTCATTATCGGTGAAAATCACTGGATGGCGTGCACGCGCCACCCTTGCCATTAGAGAGGTTCCCATGAGTCCTGGTTTACTCGCCAGCCCCGCCAACGGCTGCATTCCCCTTATTCCCGTGGTTGAAACCGAGTTCGCGGCCTGGCTGGAACGGCAGCAAGAGCCGTTGCGGCGCTGGCTCGTCGCCACCGGTTTCAAGGCCAAACCAGGTCAGTACAGCCTGACGCCCGCCGCCGATGGTCAGCTGCAAGCGGTCATCGTCGGCATCGGCCGCGCCGATGATCTTTGGGCCTTGGGCGGCCTGCCATCGAGCCTGCCGGAAGGCGACTACACGCTGGTTGGCGACTTCGAGCCCCGACAGCTGGAGCGGCTGAGTCTGGGCTGGGCGTTGGGCGCGTATCAATTCACCGCCTACAAGACTCCGAAACGGCCACCGGCCCGTCTGGCGCTCGATCCGGCCTGCGACGCCGAGCGCATCGAACGCCAGGTTGCGGCCATCGGCCTGACCCGCGACCTGATCAACACCCCAGCCGAGGACATGATGCCGGAACAGCTGGCGACGGCGACCCAAGCGCTGGGCCAAGCGTTCGGGGCCAGCGTCGATCAGCTGATCGGCGATGAACTGCTCGCCCAGAACTATCCCCTGATTCACGCGGTCGGTCGGGCCAGCGCCCATCCGCCGCGCCTACTGGATTTACGCTGGGGCGATCCCGGCCACCCGAAGATTACGCTGATCGGCAAGGGTGTCTGTTTTGACAGCGGCGGGCTGGATTTGAAACCGTCCAGCGCCATGCGGCTGATGAAAAAGGATATGGGCGGTGCGGCGACGGCGCTGGGGCTGGCGCGGTTGATCATGAGTTCCGGTCTGCCGGTGCGGCTGCGGGTTCTGGTGGCGGCCGTGGAAAATGCGGTGGCCGGCAACGCTTTTCGACCCGGCGATGTCCTGCGTTCGCGTCGGGGCCTCACCGTCGAGATTCACAACACCGACGCCGAGGGCCGGTTGGTTCTGTGCGATGCGCTGGCCGAAGCCGGCGACGAGCGGCCGGAGCTGATGATCGATTTCGCCACTCTGACCGGGGCGGCGCGGGTCGCGCTGGGCACCGACATGCCGGCGCTGTTCTGCAACGATGACGAGCTGGCCAACGGCTTGCTAACCGCCGCCGCCCAGGAACAGGACCCGTTCTGGCGACTGCCTCTGCATCGGCCTTACCGGGACATGCTCGACAGCAAGATCGCCGATCTGGCCAACGCCTCGGAGTCGTCCTATGCCGGAGCCATCACCGCCGCCTTGTTCCTGCAGGAATTCGTGCCGACCGACCTGCCCTGGGTCCATTTCGACCTGATGGCCTGGAATCTCAAGACTCAGCCGGGACGACCGGAAGGCGGTGAGGCGATGGGGTTGCGGGCGCTGTTCGCCTGGCTGGAACAGCGTTACGGCGGGGATTGAGCGCTGAACACGCCCAACCCCCACCATCGTTTAGGAGAGAGGGGGTTGTGGCGATCAGGCTACCGGATGCCGCAATTGCGGATTCGGGACCGGCGGCTTGACCGAGTAGTCATAGAAGCCCTTACCGGTCTTGCGGCCCAGATAGCCGAGCTGGACCAGGCGAGTCAGGGTATGCGGAGACGCGACGTGCGGCTGGTGCATGTCCTGATAGATGTTCAGGGTCATGGCCTCGACCACGTCCAGACCGATGTAATCGGCCAGTTCGAACGGCCCCATCGGATGGGCAGCGCCCGACTTCATCGCGTGATCGATGTCGGAGATGGTGCCGGTTCCCATTTCCAACAGGCGAATGGCGCTGAGCATGTAAGGCGTCAGCAAGCGGTTGACGATGAACCCGGTGGTGTCCTGGACGATGACCGGGTCCTTGCCAAGCTTGCGGCACAGCGCATCCAGAGTCTGGATGGTGTCTTCCGACGTCTCGAAGGCATGGATGATCTCGACCAGTTTCATCACCGTGGCCGGATTGAAGAAGTGCATGCCGGCCACTCGATCACGCTGCTTGCAAACCGCCATCAAGGCCGTCACCGACAAGGTGGAGGTGTTGGTAGTCAGCAGCGTCTGCGGCGAGACGATCTTTTCCAGCCGCTGGAACAGGGCCTTCTTGGTATCCAGATCCTCGATGATCGATTCGATGATCAGATCGCAATCCGCCACCTCGTCCTCACTGGTGGTGAAATGCAGCAGACCCAGCGTGGTGTCCTTCTTCTCGGCGGTCATCTTGCCGCGCTCAACCATCTTGGCGAGCGACTTTTCCAGCCCGGATCGAATCTTGTCGGTCGAGCCCGGGGTCGCTTTGACGGCGACCGTCGGGATGCCGGCTTGTGCACATACCTGCGCCACGCCCAGACCCATCGCTCCGCAGCCCATTACACCGACTTTTTTGATTTCCATCGTCTATTCCTTTTCGAGTTATCTTCACTACGCAGTTTCCCGACATGGGGGGCCATGCCGGCATCAACAACATTACATATTATGGTGAAATTTACGCCGCGTTCCATCGATATCCATCCGATGGCGCCAGCGGCGCGCGTCGCTATCCTCATATTGCTCAAAGATGTTTGAAGTCGGGCGCACGCTTACCGGAAAAAGCTTCCATTCCCTCCTTCTGGTCTGCGGTCGCGAACACCGCATGGAAGGTCCGCCGCTCGAACAGCAATCCCTCGGCCAAACTGGATTCGTAGGCGCGATCGACGCACTCCTTGACCATCATCACCGACGGCAGCGAATAACCGGCGATGGTCTCGGCCGTCTTGACCGCCTCCTCGATCAGGTTGGCGACCGGTACGATCCGGCTGACCAGCCCGGCCCGCTCGGCTTCCTCGACATCCATCATCCGCCCGGTCAAACACATTTCCATGGCTTTGGACTTGCCGATCAACCGGGTCAGCCGCTGGGTGCCGCCAGCGCCCGGCAGGATGCCCAGTTTGATTTCCGGCTGCCCGAACTTGGCGGTATCGGCGGCGAGGATGAAATCGCACATCATCGCCAGTTCGCAGCCGCCGCCCAGTGCATAACCGGCCACCGCCGCGATGACTGGCTTGCGGCACGTGCTGGCCCGCTCCCAGTTGCGGGTAATGAAATCACTCTTATAAGCGTCCATGTACGAATAATCCTTCATGCCCTTGATGTCGGCCCCGGCGGCGAATACCTTTTCCCCACCGGTCAGGACGATGGCGCGGATGGCCTCGTCGGCTTCGACCGCATCCAGGGCCTGGCTCAACTCGTCCATCAAGGCGTTGGACAGCGCGTTGAAGGCTTTAGGTCGGTTGAGCGTGATCAAGGCCACCGGACCACGGGTTTCAACCCGGATATTTTCATAATTCATGCGTTATTCTCCTTCCCGAGTTCGATGAAGAGCCGTCGAAATTTTGACCGAGACAAGACGGGGCAGCTTGCACGGAAGCGCTATCCGCGAACCGACAGTATAAGCCAGGTCCCATAAAATCCGTGTGGATTCCATCACCGGTCGGACACCGCCGACGATTTCGCCTAGCCTGGCTTGGCCGCGCCAACGACCAGTGATTTCTCATCGCGTCGTTTGACCGCGCTGGTGATAAATGCCATATTGCCGCGCTTCATGATTTTAAGAACGCCCCGATACTCCAACCACCGTAGTCCGAAGTCAGCCGATGAAACGAAAGCAGCCCATTAGCCCCTATTTCGACATCAAAACCGATGCCGAAGGTCACGAATACATGGAAGTGTATCTGGAAGGTATTGCCCTGTTGCGACTGGTCCTGAGCAACAAGGGCACCGCGTTCACTGAAGACGAGCGCGTCGCCCTGGGGCTGGATGGTCTGCTACCTCCCCAGGTCAATACTCTGGAGCAACAGGTCGAGCGGGTCTACCGCGGCTTCCTGCGCGAGCCCGATCCCATCTCCAAGTACCAGTATCTGCGCGCCCTGCAGGAACGGGCCGAGACTCTGTTCTACGCCCTGCTGGAACGGCACCTCGAAGAAATGATGCCGATCATCTACACCCCGACCGTGGGTCAGGCGGTGCAGCAGTTCAGCCATCTGTACCAGAGCCCGCGCGGGATGTCGTTCTCGCCGCTCAACATCGACCGCGCTGCCGGCGTGGTGCGCAACTTCCCCTGGAACGACGTGCGCATGATCGTCGCCACCGACTCCTCGGCCATCCTGGGCATCGGCGATCAGGGCTATGGCGGTCTGGCCATCGCCATCGGCAAGCTGGCACTTTACACCATCGGCGGCGGCGTCAATCCGTTCCACACCATGCCGGTCAAGCTGGATGTCGGCACCGATCGTCTGGAGCTGCTCAACGACGAATTCTATCTGGGCGTGCGGCAACGGCGTCTGCGGGGCGAGCGCTATCTGACCTTCCTGGACAAGTTCGTCAAGTCCATCCGCGAGCGCTGGCCGCGCGCCGTGATCCAGTGGGAGGATCTGTCGAAGGATGTGGCATTCACCGTTCTGGAGCGCTACCGCAAGCAGTTGCCGTCCTTCAACGACGACATCCAGGGCACCGGCGCGGTAGCGCTGGCCGGCCTGCTGGCGGCCAGCCGACTCAAGGGCGAGTCCCTGCGCGACCAGCGCATCGTCATCCTCGGCGCCGGCGCTGGCGGCATCGGCGTGGCCTGGGCTATCACCCAGGGCTTGTTGCGCGAAGGCTTGAGCCGCGAAGAGGCTCGCGACCGGGTGTGCGTGCTCGACTCCGGCGGTCTGCTGATGGAAGGGCGCACGCTCGAAAGCTACAAGCAGGATTACGCCCAGCCGCGCGCCAAGATCGCCGGCTGGCAGATCGCCAACGACATCCCCACCCTGCTGGAAACCATCGAGCACACCCAAGCCACCGTCCTGCTGGGTCTGAGCGGTCAAGCCGGCTCGTTCAACCATCCGGTGGTGCAAGCCATGGCCCGCAACACCAGCCGGCCGATCATCTTCCCGCTGTCCAATCCAACTTCGGCCTGCGAGGCGTTGCCGGAGGATATCGTGGACTGGAGCGAGGGCCGGGCCATCGTCGCCACCGGCAGCCCGTTCCCGGACGTGGTGCGGGACGAACAGGTCCACTATGTCGGACAGGGCAACAACGCCTTCATCTTCCCCGGACTGGGCTTTGGCGTCATCCTGGCCGAATGCCGCGAGATTACCGACAGCATGGTGCTGGAAGCGGCCTATGCCCTGGCCGACTACACCACTACCACCCACTTGAAGTCCGGCCGGGTCTATCCCCCGGTGCGCGAGTTGCGGGACGTCAGCATCCGGGTCGGCGCGCGAGTGATCAAACAGGCCCTGAAAGACGGCGTGACCAGCCGGACCGAACTGGCCGAGCGCGATCTCGAGACCTACCTGAGCTCACGTTCCTGGAAGCCGCGCTATCTGCCGATCGTGCGCGGCGATCACACCGCCATGATCGAGCCCCCCGGCTACTCGCGGGAAGGGTAACGACCGCGACCGGCGCGGTTCAGGCCGCGCCGAATCGCTCGCGCAGCATCCCGTCCAGAGTCGGCCACACCGCCGGGTCAAGCAGGCGCAGGCTAGGAATGCCGGTCAGGCGGTCAATCAGCGCTTGACCGGCGTCGGTGTTGCAGGCCACGCCAGCCACCAGATCGGGGTGGCGGCCGAAAGCCTGCATCATCCCCACCACCGCATAGGGATCGCCCGTGCACAACACGGTCAGGCGGATGAAGGGCTCCAGCAGTTCGACCGCCACATCGCCGTTGTAGGGCTCGAGCGGCGAAGCACCGGCCTCGATCACCGCCACGTCAGCGGGACTGGCCGCCATCTGCGACAGCAACGCGCCGATCGCCCGGCGGTAATCGGTCGCCGAACAGACCGTGGACGGCAGACCGGCATCGACGAAATCGAAGATTGATTCGGCCCCCGCATCGCGCATGGCCAGCAAGTCGCGGTAGCGCCCAGCCCCGGTCAGCTTGGCGGCCAGCACTCGCAGGCCGAGCGCCCGCAATCGGCGGATGATAATCTGGGCCGAGCGGGTCTTGCCGGCCGACATCGAACTGCCGACGATCAACAGCACCGGCAGGGCAAAGCGCTGGCCGGTCGCAGGCAGCGCGAAATCGCGCATCCGGGCCTTGTCACCGGCCACCAGCACATGCCCGCCATAGCGCAGTTCGGTCAGGGTCGGAATCTGCGGCGATTTGGAGGTCAGTTTGCCGAATAGCCCGGCGGCGGTCATCGCCGTCATCCGCCCGTCCGGGCCGATCGCCTCCCAGCTGCCGGTCGCTTCCAGGGTCGCAAAGCGCACGCCGAACGCCCCCAGCAAGCGATCGCCGACATCGGTCTGCATCATCCGGCCATCGGCCAATTCGATGCCGACGCCGCTGCCGGGCAATGCGGTCACCTCGCCAATGACGTAATCTCCCTCCGCCCAGCGCGCACGCGGCAGGGATTCGATCGAGAATCGATCGAGGCGGGCGATCCGGCTGAGCGAAGTTCGAATCGGCGCGATCATGACGCGAGCGACCCACGCAGCGGCGGCTCCAACAACAGCAGCGCCAGCAACGCAGCGCGCTCGATCAGTTTGTCCACCACCACATATTCGTGATGGGCGTGCGCGCCGTCGCCAACCGGCCCCAGTCCGTCCAGGGTCGCGGTGTACTGGCTGGTGGTGTTGCCGTCGGACCCGCCGCCGGCCGACGCCTGCTCCAGCTGCAAACCCAGTTCCAGACCACGGGTGCGCGCCGCTTGCCACAGGCTGTCGCCGGCTGGGGTATGCTCCATCGGCGGCCGACCGATCGCGCCCTCGACCTTCAGACTCACGCCCGGCGTCACCGGGGTCAGGGCGCGGATGGCCTGCTCCACTCGGCGGGCGGCCTCGTGGGTCGGCACTCGCACATCGATCACCGCCCGGCTTTCCGGCGCGACCACGTTGGGATTGATCCCGCCGTCGATCATGCCGACGTTGACCGATACGCCCGCCGCCGGATCGTTGAGCGCGAACAGGCGCTGGATCTGATGCGACAGCTCCAGGATGGCGCTGGCCCCGGCTTCCGGATTGAGCCCGGCATGGGCCGCCTTGCCCTTCACGGTCAGGGTGAAGCGGCCGATGCCCTTGCGGGCGGTCTTCAGCCGGCCTTCGAGACCGAGCGAGGGCTCCAGCACATAAGCACGATCGGCCATGCGCGCCAACCGCCGGATATGGCGGGTGGATTCGCGACTGCCGATCTCCTCGTCGGAGTTGACGAACACCACCGGCGTCACCGGCATCTCCAAATCCAATTCGCGCAAAGCCCGCAGCGCAAACACGATCTGGGTCAACCCCCCTTTCATGTCGTAGACGCCCGGTCCCCGCAAGCGGTCGCCTTCCAGTCGCACCGGCATGTCGGCCAAGGTCCCTTGCGGCCAGACCGTGTCGATATGGCCGAGCAGCAGCTGGATCGGCCGGGCGCGGTTTCGCTCCTGCGGGCGGGCGTACAGCTGACCGCCGCTGGCACGCCCCGGCAACAGGCGCGGTGCGAACTGCAAGCGCTCCAACGCTTCGGCCAGCTGATCGAAAGCTGGGCGCTGGGCCGGGCGATTGGTCGAAGGCGATTCGGCCAGTGCCAATCGCTCCAGAAAACCGAGCAGTTCTTGGCGCTGGCCGCGCAGAACATCGAGTAGGCGAGCCGCAGTGGTCATATCAGCGTTTGAACCCCGCTGGCATGGGGAAACCCTGGCTGTGGTCGACCACCGCGAAGCGCCCCGGATATAGATAAGCGAACAAGGGGTTGTCGTGCACCAGTTCGTTGTCCTCGCGATCGTCGCCGCGCAGGGCGCGATCATGGACGTGAACCGCTGCGATCCGTCCGATCAACAGGCTGTTGCCGTCCAGATCGTCCACGGTCCGATCCAGCCAACATTCCAGGTACAGGTGGCAACCCGCGACCAGCACTCCATCGACCACTTGGGCCGGAAACACCGGCAAGGCCAGCAGGGCCGGTTTGTCCTGCTGCTCGCCACAGCGCGGCGCGGCCGCCAGGCTGGTCACCACCACTTGCTCCGGCCGTGGGTAGCTGACCGTGAATGCGCCGGTGCGCACCGCATTCTGATAGGTCCGGTGGCGGGGCGTGCACACGAAACCGAACCAGTTGCCCCAGCTCAACGGCATCGCCAGATGCTTGGGGGCCAGATCGTGGCCACCATCCTCTTCGCGCGTCCCCACCAAGACCAGCGGAAACACGGTGAAGAACCGCTCCCAGACTGGTTCGTCCAGAGGCAGGCTACGCACATGTTCGGGTAGCGCCATGACCGTTTCTCCCCTCACTCGACCGAAACCCCGAAGCCGGCGCTCTCCAGCTGGCTGCGGGTCATGATGGGAATGCTGCTTTCGTAGGTGCGCCGCACCTGCCGACTCACTCGGGCATGCAGACTGGCCGTCCCTCCCGCCCCGGACTGAACCACGAAGCGCAAGGTGATGCCGGTGGCCTGATAGACTCGCAACGCACCATCGAGCAGGGTGTCGCGGGTCACGGTTCGCCCCGCATAACCACCCAGAATCCGCTGAACCTCCCGCCGATCCAGATCGTTCAATCCGCTGTCCACCTGGACACTGGCAATGCGCCACTCGCCAGGCCGGGTAGTGGGCGACATCACCGAGGTCGATGCGGCGGATGCGGCGGATGAACTGGACGACGGGATTGGCGGCGCAGTCGCGATCTTCTCCAATTCGACCGGCACGGTCACGTCGCCATCGGCGATCTGTACGGCCTGCCGTTTCGCACCATAACCGCTGCTGCTCACTTCGACGATATAGCTGCCCGGCGTCAAGGCCACCCCAGGCCGGTAGGTGAAAGCGGAATTCACCAGTCGCACCCGGGCGTTGGTCGGTGTGGGCTGCACCGTCAGTCGATACTGGAGCGGTTGGACCTGCTTGACCAAAACTACCGGCACGGTCACATCGCCATTGACGATCTGCACTGACGTCTGTTTGGTCTCGTAGCCGGAACGGGAAACCTCCACGGTATAGCTGCCCGGCAGCAGAGTCACGCCAGGCCGATAGCGGGTCTTGACGCCACGCAGGCGAACCTGCGCATCCGGCGGATCGGTCTGCACCGACAGGCGATACTGGGTGGGCTCGGGCAATTTGGTCAAAGCTACCGGCACGGTCATGTCGCCATCCACGATCCGCACCGATGTCTGTCGGGTCTCGTAGCCTTTCTGGGAAACCTCGACGGTATAATTGCCCGGCGCCAATGGTATCCCCGGTTTATAGGCGGTCTTGCTGCCCACCAACCGCACTTTGGCGGTGGCCGGATCGGGACGCACCGTCAATCGGTAGCTTGCAGGCCGCGCCGGCTCCGGCAGTTTGGTCAGAGACACCGGCACCGTCACATCGCGATCGACGATGCGCACCGGCACCCGCACCGACTCGTAACCGGTCTGGCTGATTTCGACGGTATAATCGCCCGGAGCCAGCGTCATCCCGGACTGATAGGTCTGTTTCGCATTCAGCAACCGTACCGCGGCCCGCGGAGGATCGACGACCACGGTCAAGCGATATTCCTCCACCCGCGGCGCCGGCGTTTTCTCCAGCGTCACCGGCACGCTCAGATCGCCGTCCACGATCCGCGCGGTGATCTTGCGGGAGACGTAGCCGTCACGGCTCACTTCGATTTGGTAATCCCCTGGCGTCAGCGCCACGCCCGGCCGATAGGTGGCTGCATTGCCAATCAGCCGCACTTGCGCATCGGCCGGCTCCGACCGCACCGTCAAGCCATAGCGGGCCTTTTCCAGCACGACGGTCAGGTTGACATCCTGATCGCCGATCTGCACCGCTTCCTTGTGGGGTAGATAGCCGGACTTGCTGACCTCGAGCTCATAGTCGCCCGTCGGCAACCGCATGCCAGGCTGATACGTTAGCGAATCATTGGTCAGGCGCACGCTGGCGTCGGCCGGATCGGTCTTGACGGTCAGAGCATGGGTCGGCGGCGCTTCCGGCGGCGCGGTAATCATGCTGGCCAATTCGTTGATCTTCACCTGGATGGTGTCGATGTCCTTACCCTGGATCTGGCCGCTGCGCAGTAATGATGCCGTCTTGGTGTCGATCAGCCGCGCCGTGACGGTGATCAGATCGCCCAGCTTGTAAACGCCGCCGGTCACCACGGCGTCGACCTCATAGAGCCGACCCAGCTCGGCGGCGGTCTTGGGATCGAGCAGGCCGGTGGAGCCCAGTTCCTGAGCCTTGGCGATCTTGGCCGCCGCCGACAGCGGCAGGCGATCCTTCAGGGTAAAGCGGCTGGTGTTGGCGATGGCCGACATCATCAGATCGGCGATGATCGCGCCGGCCTGCTCGTTCAGATCGCCCCGCACGCTGAACTCGATCACCGTCGCCGTCATGCGCTTCTCGGGCGGACCGCTGGCCGCCTGGCCAGGCTCGGTCAGCAAGCCGCCAACCAAGGCCAACAGCAATGCAATCAGCTTCACGACGGTCTTGCCCATACCCTCTCCTCCGCTCAGCGTCGTTGCGACTTTCACGGCTCCAGCACCAGGCGGAAGCCGTAGTCGAATTTCTTGTTTTCCGGCACGGTGGGAAAGCGGTAGGCGAACCGCACCAGGCCAGGATAATCGGACCAGGAACCGCCGCGCAGCACCCGCCGTCCCCCCGTGGCTGTGCGGTCCACGCACTGGGTCTCGCCGCCGGCATAGGCGCTGTCGTAGCTGGAGCACGTCCATTCCGCGACATTGCCCAGCATGTCGTACAGACTGAAGGCGTTCGGCGTGAACTGGCCGACGGGGGCAGCCACGACCTGGCCGCTCTCGCACGGATAATTGGCCCAGTTGAACGGCTTGGCCTTACGCGCGGTTTCGTCGTAGATCTTGGCGTAGCGACAAGCCTGGCTGGCGTCGCTACCCCAGTAGCTGGCGTCGGTCTTGCCAGCCCGCGCGGCGTATTCCCACTCCGCCTCGGTCGGCAGGCGGAAACGCAGCCCACTCTTGTCCGACAGCCAGCGGGCATAGGCAGTCGCCTCCTGCCAGCTGACTCGCACTACCGGCTGTTTGGCGCCGTTCAGATCGTAGGTTTCGTAATTGCCGCTGTCGTGGCTGGCGTCGAAGAGCCGATATTGGGCGTTGGTGACCTCGGTCTTGCCCATCCAGAACCCTTTCAGGCAAACCTGATGCTGCATTTCGTTGGCGCTGCGATCCTTCTCGGTGTCCGGGCTGCCCATCGCAAAGCAACCGGGCGGCGTCCAGACCAGGGTCATGCCGGTCACCGTATCGGTGTAGCTCTGGCCCGGCTGCGGATTGGTCGGCGGTCGGTCCGGCGGAGTCGCGGGCGGTTTGGGCTCCACCGGCTTGGGCTCCACCGGCTTGGGTTCCACCGGCTTGGGTTCCACCGGCTGACTTGGTGTCGGCGGCTGCATCAGCCAAACGGTTGCGCCTCCGGCCAGCGCTAGCGCCGCGACCAGTCCAAGCAGCCAGCGCCAGTTCCACCAGCGCGGCTTGGGCGGTGGCGGCTCCGGTTTTGGCGGCTCCGGCGTGGGCTCGACGATCGGCAAGCGCAGCCGCTCGCCGCCCCGATACAGATCCGGGCGCAACGGTAATTCCAGCTTGACCGTGCGATCGTCGTCATCGTCCGGCGGAGGCTCCAGGGCCGCCCGCATCTGCGCGATCGATTGAAAGCGCTTCTCCGGCCGCACCGCCATGGACCGATCGATGGCCCGCAACAACGTCCAGCTGTACTTGCCGGCTGCGACCTCTTCGGCCGGCTGCAACGGATCGTCGAGCACCCGCGCCGGGGACTCGACCGGGGCCGTACCCGTCACACAGTGATAGAGCACCGCGCCCAGGGCGTAAATATCGGTCCAGGGGCCATAGCCCTTGCCATCCACCAGATACTGTTCGATCGGCGAATAGCCGGGCGAAAACACGCTGGTGACGCTTTTGCTGCGCCGACCCAACGCCTGGCGGGCTGCCCCGAAATCGATCACGATGGTTCGGCCGTCCGAGCGGCGATAGAGATTGGCCGGTTTCAGGTCGCGATGCAGATAGCCCTGGGCATGAACCGCTTCGAGGGCTGGCAACACATCGTCGATCAGGCGACGGATCCGATCTTCGGACAGGATCTTCTCGCGCTGCAGAAGCTGGCTTAGCGATTCGCCGTCCTCATAATCCATCACGATATAGGCGGTGCCGTTCGCTTCGAAGAAATCCCGGACCCGCACCACGCCGATATGATTGACTTGGGCCAGGATACGGGCTTCGTTGAGAAAACGATCCAGACCCCAAGCGTAGCAGGCTTCCTGGCCAACCTCGGACGTCGGCAAAGCGCCCTGGGTATTGGCCAGGACGTTGACCTCGTCGCGGTCGCGATAGGACCACTCGACCGGGAAGTATTCCTTGATGGCCGCCCGGGTTTGCAACGCCTCGTGCACGGCCTTGTAGGTGATTCCGAACCCTCCTGCCCCCAATACCCCTTCGATGCGGTACTGATGCAGGCGATAACCGACGGGCAGCGTGTTGGATTTCTTGCTCATGGCATCCTATCGTGGTATCGGCGGGTGCTATCGTGAAGCTCCGGCGCAGAGCGGCGCGATCACGCCGAACGAAAATTCCGCAAGTCGTCGAATCGCCCATTCAGGCCAGCTATCGGTTCCATCGCTGATTTTACCTGTCCCTGCTGCAAACGCACACCGGATTCATGTTCTGGCAGGTCAAGCGACGGTTACCGCCCCATCGCGAGCCGGCTTATCGTAACCCGACCTACAGCGCCTGCAATGCCCAGGATCGTTTCCCCGCGCATGATAGCGCAGCGCAAGCCCGCTCTACATGGCGTTGCGCTGCCCGAATCGCCGCGCTCAGGGAAATTCTCGCACCAGCCGGAATCCCAGAAAGTAATCCTGAAAATCGGGCGGGCTGCGATGCCGCTCCGCCGAACGGACGTTACGGGGTTCATCGCTCCAAGAGCCGCCGCGCACCACGAACTCGCCACCCCCGACCGGTTCGTCGCAATGCTGGCCGGTTGCCGGGGCATCCTTATCGTAGAGCGAGCAGGTCCACTCCAGCACGTTGCCCAGCACGTCGAACAGACCGAATTCGTTACTGCGATAGCTGCCGACCGGGGCGGTGTAAACCTGGCCGTCGTGACACTTCATGGCGGTCCAGCCCACGAAGACCTGCTTGCCGTCGAGATCGGCCGCGTTGGCATAGACGCAACCCTGATTGGGATCATCGCCCCAATAACGGCTGGCGGTGGTCCCGGCTCGCGC
Source organism: Candidatus Competibacteraceae bacterium (assembly GCA_003989065.1). GTDB lineage: Bacteria > Pseudomonadota > Gammaproteobacteria > Competibacterales > Competibacteraceae > RXIW01. The sequence continues at coordinate 64,494 of RXIW01000004.1, read as the reverse complement.
CGCGTATTCCCACTCTGCCTCCGTCGGCAGACGGTAGCGATGGCCAGTCTGTTGGGACAGCCAATCGGCGTACGCCATCGCGTCCCGCCAGTTGACGTTGATGACCGGACGCCGGTTACGACCCCATTTCTGATCGCTGGGCAAGGCCCGTCCTATCGCCGTCGCGAACTGATCGTACTCGTAGAACATCACTTCGTAGCGACCGATGGCGAATGGCTTGCCGATTCGCACCGGATGAGGCGACTCGTCCTCGTAGCGGCCCTTTTCCTGGAGCGGCGATCCCATCAGGAATGCGCCGGCTGGAATGATCACCATCTCCGGCCCCTGCGTCCCGTCTTTCAGGCGATCGCGCAGTGTTGGATTGGCCGGTGCCAACCGAACCAGCGCCGCTTCGGCTTCGGTCCGATGATCGCAATTCGCACCGCAGCGGTCCAAATAAGCCCAGTAGGCGCGGCGGGAATTGGCGCGGCGGGCGATGGCGAAGGCTTCGTCGTCGGTCTGCCTGGTCTGCTCCGCCACATCGGCCTGCTCCAACTGTTGGGACAGCGTCATCACTTCGGGCAAATCCGGTTGCACCAGGCGGGCTTTCTTCAATCGCCTGCGGGCTTCGTTCAATTCCGACTTGGCAAGACTGGCCTGCGCCAGCGCGACCCAGGCCAGCGCCAGACGGCGCCGACCGGCTGCCACGCTGGGATCGGCGGGAGCCACCGCTGCTAGTGAGTTCAGGCGGGACAGCGCCTCATCGCCACGATCTTCGCGATTTTCATGCTCCAGGGACAACGCCAACGTCTCGAAATCGGCCTTGAGCTTGGCGATTTTCTCCTGGCTTTCCAGATGATCGATCGCCGCATGGGCCTCCTGGCCGAAACCGCAGCGCGGACAACGTTGCAGATAGAGGCGATACGCCAATAGGGTATCCATCCGCCGCGCCGATTCGAAAGCGCGCAGGTCGGCTTCGCTCTCCGCAGCCTGCAGGTTGGCGGTCCTGCCGGCCGACGACGGTTGTAAACCCGATCCTCCCGGCTGGACTTCTCCGTCGTCATAGGTTGACGCCAGGTTCGACTGGGCGGGTTGCAGGGTCCGTTCGATCTGGGCCACCAGCCAATAGCCTGCCAAGGCCACCAGTACGGCCAGCCCCGCCACCTGCATGATGCGCTTTCTTTGCACAGCCAGACCGCGACCCGGCCGCGCAGCCGCCGCCGGCTGTTGCGCCTCGGCCAGCATGCTGAGGAATCGACCAGCGTCGGTCGGGCAAAGCTCGCTCGGATACGCCAAGCCCTGCCGCAAGACTCGCCAGGTCTCGTCCGTCAAGCCGCCGGGACGCGGCAACGGGGTCGAGGATTGCGGCGGCTGAGCTTCATAGGCGCTACGACCCGCCAACAATTGATAGACCAGGAGCGCCAGGGCGAAGACGTCGCGCCGGAAAGCGGTTTCGAGCACGTTGGATTCGCTGGCCCCCTCAGCGCTGACGCCGCCCGCGCTGGACAGGAGGCTGCGCGGCTCCCGCGTTTCGGCCGCCACGCCGAAGCTCAACAGTTTGACCGCGCCCGAATTGGCGACGAAAACCGTATCCGCGTCCAGGTGCTGATGCGCCAGCCGATGTTCCCGACGGGCATAATCCAGGGCGTCGGCCACTGGACGCAGCCACGCCATAAGGGTATTCCAGTCGACTCCTTCTCCTTTTCGCTCGCGCAACAAGTGCGCCAGGCTGTGGCCATGGAGATGGTCGGCATATTCCATCTCAGCGAAAGGCCAGCCATCCGCGCCATAACGCCAACCGTAGACATCGGCGATGTTCGGGTGCGACAGCTTAGCGGCCAGCTCCACCCGAGCCCGGACCTTGGTCAGATAGGTGCGCAGTCCAATCAGATCGGCCCGCTGCATGCGAATTTCGCGTTCGGCGTCGCGCGCCCCATAGCCGCTCGGCAGGAAGATTTTGATCGCCCGGAATTCATCGTCGGCCCCGTTGCCCGGCATCGGCGCGGCCACCACCCGCGCCAGCCAGATGGCGCCTTTGCCGCTGAGATCGTGCAGCAGCCGCATTCGCCGCTCGGGTGGCCCGATCACCATGCCTACTGCCAGAGTGGCCGATGCGATATTGTCCATGGCGGGGCGCGCTTCTGCAGCCGACTCTTCCAGGGAGCCCGACGCCGGGCCTGCTACCGAGGACGGCGGGTCATCCCAACCATCCTCGGCCATCACAGCCCTGTTCAGCAGTTCTTCCCGAAGACGTGACAGTTCGGCATCGTCCAACTGGCCGGCGGCGCGCGCTTTCTCAAGCTTTTCAAGACGGGCTTTGATATCCATAACTCACTGATCTGCTATCATAATCCTAGGTTTTTCCCGACATATTACCGACACATGTATTATTATGATTTAGTCTAGCAGAAGCACAAAGCATCATTCTAATGGCCATCCCTCGATCCGGGCATACGGACTTGGTCGATCCTCGCTCACTATCCATTCACCGTCATGACCAACGCACCGTCATGACCAACGCTGTTGTCCAAATCCATGCATACTCCTCCTTGTGATTCCATGCGCGATGCCCCGAACGCCGGCGATCAGGCATCGGCTCCTGCCGCTCCTCGCCTGGAAATCGCCGTACGCTCCCTGCGCTCGCCGACCGGCCACGGACGGCGGGAGAATCAGGATAACTATCTCATCGTGGACGATCGGGGCGCGGTTCGCTTTCTCTGGCACGAACAGGAAACCCAGTTGCAGTTGCCCGACTGGCCGACCGGCCACCGCCGGATCGCTATCCTCGATGGCATGGGCGGCCACAGCCACGGTCGCGAAGCTGCTGAAAAAACCGTCGCCGGCCTGCTCGACCTGCCGGCCGCCGCTTCGCTCGGTCAGCTTTCCGCCGACCTGAACGCCTTGCACCAGCGGCTCTATCACGAGTTTCAGGTCGCCGGTCTGGAAACCGGCTGCACCTTGATCCTGCTGGAAATCCCGCTCGAAGGTCCTGCCCTGCTGTTCCATGTCGGCGATTCGCGGATGTACGCCATCGACCCGTGGCGGGCGCAATACCTGACCGTCGACCATGTCCCAGCCACCCATCTGGCCATGCTGGGGATGCTGGACGGCGTTCAGTGGCACCAGCAGGTCCACCTGCAGACCAACTCCCAGATCAGCCAAGCCTTCATCCTCGGCAGCACGTTGGGTGTTCCCAGTCTTTACATCGAAGCCATCGATGCGGAACTATACGAGCTGCACGATGGTAACCTGCCCCTGTTCCTGCGCGGCCTGAGCGACCGGCGGCCTCTGGCGCTGGAAGCGGGCCACGTCTATCTGTTCGCCACCGATGGCCTCTGGCATCTGGCCCAGCCGCAGGAGTTCATCCAGCGCTGGCCGGCACTGCTGGCGCAACCGCAACGCTCGCTGGAGGAGATCATCGACCAGTTGCTGGCCGAATTGGCCGATGCCATCCGACAACAGCACAGCCAACCGGATGACAATTGCACGGTCATCCTGGTGCGTCAACCCGGACCGGTCGAGGATCCGTCAAACCCGTCCTGATTCGATGGAGAGCACCCGCTTGAAAATTCGGCATATCCTGATTGTCGTCCTGGCCGTGTTGGCGATCGCCTTCATGCAACCGCTGGTCTTCTTCCTGGGCGGTCTGACCTTATTGCTGGGCGCGGCGGCGCTGATCTTCCGCGACTTGCCGCCGGCCAGTCAGGATGCCATGGAACAACGCCTACTCGGCTGGTTGCGCCGGGCGCGCACCGGCTCGGCGCCGGACCTCCCGCTGCACGTTCCCTCCTCCCTCAGCGCGCCGGTGGTCCTGACCGACGCCCGCAGCACACCCGGCGAACGCCCGCGGCGGGCGCGCGCCAAGAGCGCCGCTCCCACGACCGTCGCCGCTCCGATATCCGATGCACCGCCGAATCCGCACCGGCCCGGTGTCACTCCCGGCAACGACCGTTTCCCGCCGACCTTCTAAGGGTCCAGGCGGGGAAACCGCTGGGCGATATCGCGACCGGTGAATTGCGCCACCCAACCCTCGGGGGTAGTGAACAGGCGGATGCATTTGAACGAGGGATTGGGACCCATATCGAACCAGTGGGTGGTATGGGCCGGCACGCTGAGCAGATCGCCCCGCTCGCACAGGACGCCGTAGACCCGTTCGCCGACATGCAGGTAAAACAAGCCCTGACCCTCGACGAAAAACCGCACTTCGTAATCGTCATGGGTATGCTCGTCCAGGAACTTGGCCCGCAGCGCGGCCTTGTCGGGGTGGGCCGGACCCAGCGCCACCACATCTGCCGACTGAAAACCGTACTGCCGCATCAGCCGCTCCACCGGCTCGCGATAGGCGGCCAGCACCGCGTCCTGATCGGCATCGGCGGCCAACGGCTGGCTGGCGGACCAGCGCTCGAACCGCACGCCGATCCGATCGAGCTGGCCGGCGATCGCTGCAAGCTCCACGAACACGGCAGGAGGAACAGTCGGTTCCGCCGCCTGATAAATCTTCAACTCGCTCATCGTCTTGGCAACTCTACTATGGGTTGGGGAATCCTGTCAGCATTGGACAACCCGCCCACCGCGTCAAGCCGATGACGCCAACAACGAAAACGCCGGATGTCGCGATGACACCCGGCGTTCTGGCCCCCTCCACCGAGAAGAGGCACGCATCCCGTTCAGGCCGGCGCGCTGCTGGCCCGAACGATCCGGCGCAGGATCGAATAAATCTCGTCTTTCAGATGCAGCCGTTGTTTCTTCAGGGCTTCGGTGTAAAAGTCCGAGGGCGTTTCAAGTTGCAGTTCGATACGCTCTACTTCGTCGTTGATCTTGTGGTATTCCCCATACAGAGCGGCGAAACCAGGGTCGGCCGCCTGCAATTCGGCGATGCGTGTCTTATATTCGGGAAATTCGTGAAACAGATCATGGTTCTCTCCAAACATCGGGATATTCTCCTCTTCATCTGGTTTGGCGCGGACTTAGGGAATGTTTCAGAATGATGTCGCTTCGAATCCAGTATAGAAGTATCCCGAACTGGCGTCACGTTGGTTTCACATCTTTGTCAGAGTGGAAAACAGGCAGGAATCGAACCATGAGAATCGAGCCATGAATCGCGCACCCGTCATCGTGCGATTGTCGTGGGTGGCCTTGCTGGGTCTGGCGGTGGTCCACCTGAACGCCTGCAATACGGTCAAGGGTGCCGGTCAGGATATCAAAGCGCTCGGCACTGCCATCGAACGCAAGGCCGAGCAGAAAAAACACGATTGAGTCCGAATCGGGCCAAAGGCCGGAGCAACGCTGGTCAACGGCCTGCGCTACCCCGGCCCGACGGGATCAGTCTTCTTCGCGGCAGAACTTGATCAGCGCCATGGTCGAGGCATCATGTCCGGCCACCGGCCGTTCACCCTTCAACTCCGGCAGGATGGCGTTGGCCAACTGCTTGCCCAGCTCCACCCCCCACTGATCGAAGGAATTGATGTTCCAGATCGCGCCTTGGGCGAACACCTTGTGTTCGTAGAGCGCAATCAGGGAGCCCAACAGCTGCGGGGTCAGCCGGCGATAGAACAGGCTGGTGCTGGGCCGGTTGCCGGGGAAGACCTTGTAGGGCAGCAACTGCTCCAGCGCATCGCCACTCAAGCCCTGCTTCTCCAGCTCGGCGCGGGCCTGGGCTTCGGTCTTGCCGACCATCATGGCCTCGGCCTGCGCCAGGCAGTTGGCCAACAGGATCGGATGATGGTCGCCGGTGGGCACTGGGCTATGCGCCGGCGCCAGGAAATCGGCCGGCACCAGATGGGTGCCCTGGTGCAGCAGCTGGTAAAAGGCGTGCTGACCGTTGTTGCCCAGACCGCCCCACAGAATCGGGCCGGTGTCGATCTTGACCGGTTTGCCATCACGATCGATGGACTTGCCATTGCTTTCCATATCCAGCTGTTGCAGGTAATCCGGCAGCGAGCGCAGATAATCGTCGTAAACCAGCATGACCTGGCTGTCGGCGCCGAAGAAGTCGATGTACCACACCCCCAGCAGCGCCAGGATGACCGGCAGGTTATCCTCCAGCGGCGCAGTGCGGAAATGCTCGTCCATGGCGTGCGCGCCTTCCAGCAACTCGATGAAATGGTCCATGCCCAGATAGACCACGATCGGCAGACCGATGGCCGACCACAGCGAATAACGCCCGCCGACCCAGTCCCAGAACTCGAACATGTTGGCGGTGTCGATGCCGAACTTGCTCACCCCGGCGGCATTGGTGGACACCGCGACGAAGTGTTTGGCCACCGCCGCTTCGTCGCCCAGTTCCCGAACCAGCCAAGCCCGCGCGGTATGGGCGTTGGTCATGGTCTCCTGGGTGGTGAAGGTCTTGGAGGCGACGATGAACAGGGTGGTTTCCGGGTCGCATTCGGTCAGGACATGGCTGATGTGCGCGCCGTCCACGTTGGAGACGAAATGCATCCGCAAGCTCGGATCGCCATAAGGCTCCAATGCCTGACAGATCATCTTCGGCCCCAGATCGGAGCCGCCGATCCCGATGTTGACCACGTCGCGGATGCGCTTGTCGGTGAAGCCACGCCACTTGCCCCGACGGATCTGGTCGGAGAACTTGCGCATGTGCTCCAGCACCGCGTTCACCTCCGGCATCACGTCCTGTCCTTTGACGAAGATCGGCCGGTTGCTGCGATTGCGCAGCGCGATGTGCAACACGGCCCGTTTCTCGGTGTGATTGACGATCTCGCCGTTGAAGGTCCGTTCGATCCAGGCCGGTACCTGCGCCTGACGGGCCAGCTCGATCAGCAGGCCGAACGCTTCGTCGGTAATGCGATGTTTGGAAAAATCCACCAGCAGATCGCCGAACCGCCGGGAAAACCGGGTGAAACGATCAGGATCGGCGGCGAACATGTCACGCAGATGCAGGTCGGCGACAACGGCATGATGGGCTTGCAGCGCTTGCCAAGCCGGCAAATTGCTGGGAACGGACATGGACAGCTTCCTTATCAGGGTTGTTGAACGGCTGACAAAACCGAATGAAGGCCGGTCATATTGCAATGGGCGATTGGCCAGCGTCACCACGCTGCCACCCGTGGACAGGCCCCCAAGATAACTATAAATTCCACTGTGGTATCTGTCGAATGTCCACCGCCAAAACCGCGACCGCTACCGAATTTTCAGCGAATGGGCTTGCTACCGTCTCTCGGGGGACGAAGACGCCATTTCGGGTTCATTCTTTCAGTCCATCGTTGCCAATGGGACTCCGCCATGCCGACCTCTTCCGACAAACCACTGCGCGACCGCGTCAAACTGCTGGGTCAACTGCTGGGCGAGACCCTGCGTGACCAGGAGGGCCGCTCTGCCCTCGATGCGGTGGAAACGCTGCGCAAGGGTTTCATCGAACTGCGCCGCCACTCCGAACCCGCGCGGGACATTCGCGAGCGCCTGATGCGGTTCATCGCCGCCCTCAATCCGGAGATGTTGAACCATGTGATCCGGGCCTTCAGCGCCTACTTCAGTCTGGCCAACATCGCCGAGGAATCCTTCCAGCACCAGTTGCGGCGCGAGATGGTCCGACGCGGCAAGGAGCTGTGGCGAGGTTCCTTCGACGAGACCCTGCGCACCCTGCACGCGGCCGGAGTCAGCGCCGCGCAATTGCAGAAGCTGCTCGATCAGTTGTGCTTCACCCCGGTGTTCACCGCCCACCCGACCGAAGCCAAGCGCCGGGTGCTGCTGGGCGTGCAGCGGCGTACCTTCCTGACCAGCAGCAAGCTCGACAACACCACGCTCAATCACCAGCAACACGCCGAAGTGGTCGAAGAACTGCGCAGCCAGATCCAGGTGCTGTGGAAAACCGACGAGGTGCGCAGCAACAAACCGCAGGTGCGCGACGAGATCAAGACCGGGCTGCATTATTTTCACGAATCCATCTTCCAGGCGGTGCCGCTACTCTATCGCAATCTGGAACGGGCGCTGCAGACCGTCTACGCCGACCAGGGCGGCAAGGCGGCAGTGCGGATACCGTGCCTGTTGCGGTTCGGCTCGTGGATCGGCGGCGACCGCGACGGCAATCCTTTCGTCACCCCGGAAACCACCGAGCTGGCCATTCGCCTGCAGTCTCAGGAAATCCTGCGCGAATACCTGCGGCGGGTCGAGGGACTGAACCACCATCTGACCTTTTCCAGCTCGCTGGTCACCCCCTCACCGGTGTTCAGCGCCAGCCTGGAGGCCGATCTGGCGCGCATGGGCCACGTATTCCGCGACTCGCCGCAGCAATACGCCAACGAGCCGTACCGGCGCAAGTTCTTCCTGGTCTACCATCGTCTGCAACATAACCTGGAACAGGTCCGGGCACGGACCGAGGGTCATCTCGAAGCCATCCCAGCGCCATTCTGGGGCTACACCTCCGAGCAGGAATTCCTCGAAGACCTGTACCTGGCCCGCGATTCGCTATACGGCCACGGCGATGGCGCCGTCGCCGAGGGCGAACTGAAGGACTTGATCCGGCTGACGGAAACCTTCGGGTTCTATCTGACCGCGCTCGACGTCCGCCAGGAATCCAGCCGCCACACGGCGGCAGTGACCGAATTGTTCGCCATGGCCCCCAACCTGCCCGACTATGCCGTCCTGAACGAAGAAGAACGGCTGCGGGTACTGAGCGAATTGCTGGCCCGTCCCGGCACGCCGCTGCTGTACTGCGGCTCGCTCAGCGACGCGACCCGCGAGACGCTGGAGGTGTTTCAGGTCATGGCCCGGATGCGGGAGGAGATCAGCCCGCAGGCGTTCGACAACTACGTCATCTCCATGACCCACGAAGCCAGCCACATCCTGGAAGTGCTGTTTCTGGCCAGCTTCGCCGGTCTGGTCGGTCGCCGCCCCGACGGCGGCTGGCATTGCGCCATCCGGGTCGCGCCACTGTTCGAGACCATCGCCGATCTGAATCGGGTGGAGAGCCTGCTCACCCTGTTGCTGGATCAAGACGCCTATCGGGAGCTGCTGACTGCGGTAGGCGGCATGCAAGACATCATGGTCGGCTACTCGGATTCCTGCAAGGACGGCGGCATCCTGGCCTCCAACTGGGGACTGTACCAGGCCCAGCAACAGGCGGTGAGCCTGACGGCGGCGCGCGGCTTCGGCTGTCGGCTGTTTCACGGCCGCGGTGGCACGGTCGGGCGCGGCGGCGGCCCAATCCACGACGCCATCCTGGCCCAACCGCCGGGCACGGTGCGCGGCCAGATCAAGATCACCGAACAAGGCGAAGTGCTGTCGTTCCGCTATCAAAATCTGGAAACCGCCACCTACGAGCTGACGCTGGGCATCACCGGGCTGATCAAGGCCAGTCGGCATCTGGTGCAAGACGGCCCGGTCGATCCGCCAGTGGCGTCAGAGGTCATGGCCGAACTGACCCGGCATGGCGAGGCCGCCTACCGCGACCTGACCGAGCACACGCCGGGCTTCATGGATTATTTTTACGAAGCGACCCCGGTCAGCGAGATCGGCCAGCTCAACCTGGGCTCGCGCCCTTCGCACCGCTCCAAGGGCGACCGTTCCAAATACTCGGTGCGAGCCATTCCTTGGATGTTCGGCTGGGGCCAGTCGCGCCATACCCTGCCCGGTTGGTACGGCATCGGCAGCGCGCTGGCGACCTGGCGCGGCGACGATCCCGAACGGCTGGCGCTGTTGCAGCGCCTGTACCAGGAATGGCCATTCTTCCGCGCCCTGCTCAGCAACAGCCAGATGTCGCTGAGCAAGGTCGATCTCGGCATTGCCCGCGAATATGCCCGGCTGTGCGAGGACGCCAGCACCGAAACCGGCATCTACGACCGCTTCCAGGCCGAGTACGAGCTGACCTGCCGGGAGATTCTGGCCGTAGTGCAGCTGCCCACCCTGCTGGAAGACAATCCCGCTCTGTCCAAATCCCTGGAGCGGCGCAGTCCCTACCTGGACCCGCTCAACCACATCCAGGTCATTCTGCTGCGCCGCCATCGTCAGGCCATCGCCGAGCATGGCATCGGCGCACCCGCTGCGGAAACCTGGCTACGGCCGTTGCTGCGGACCATCAACGCCCTGGCGGCGGGAATGCGCAACACCGGCTGAAGCGCTACTGAATCTCCTCATCATTTTCCAGCGTCGGCGCCGGCTGCGCGATCATCGCAGCCGGCGCCGACCCATTGTTGCGGCTTTCCGAAAAACTCGCGCTGCCCAAGGGCGACGTGCACACCACCCCGCATCCCTACCCGATGTCCGAGCCGCTGCCGAGCGTAGCCGAAGCCGCCCCGCTATCAAACTGTGGTCTTCACCGTCGCCTTGCGTTCCAGCTTGCCCCAGCCGACCCATGCCCCCCGCAACGAGGTCAGGGTGCTCTTGATCGCCACGTAGTACATCAACTGGCGATAGAAGAAGCGCTGCCAGAACAGCCAGATCAGCAGCCACCAGTTTTCCTTGCGCTCCAGGGCGAAGGCCAGGATGGCGGCCAGATAATCCACCGCCACGAACAGGGCGTAATAGAACAGCACCCGCCACAGGGCGTCGGGGGAATACTCGGCCGGATGATGCCAGTAATCGAATGCAGCGCTCCCCAGCGAGCCGATCAACAACAGATCCATGATCGGCGAGACCAGCGGAAACAATACCTGGAAGATGATCACGTTGGGCAGCGCGACGAAGCCCAGCGCGCCATAGCGCGGCCGGAACAGGATATCGCGATGCTTCCATGCCGCCTGCATGGTGCCGTACATCCAGCGGTAGCGCTGGCGGATGAATCCGCGCACGGTATCGGGCGCTTCGGTCAGCGCCACGGCTTCGTCCTCGTAGACGATGGCATAGCCCATCTTGCGGATCGCCAAGGTCAGGTCGGCGTCCTCCGCCAGGGTCAGGGGGGTAAAGCCGCCTGCCTGGAGAATCAACTCGCGCCGCCAAGCCCCCACCGCGCCGGGCACCACGGTGATGCAGTCGAGCACATCGAAAGCGCGACGGTCGAGGTTCTGGCTGGTGATGTACTCCAGCGCCTGCCAGCGGGTCAGCAGATTGATCCGATTGCCCACCTTGGCGTTGCCGGCGACCGCACCGATCTTGGGATTGGCGAAATGGCGGATCAGCTTGCGAATGGTGTCGCGGGCAAAGATGGTATCGGCATCCAGAGCCACCACGATTTCCGCCTGAGTCCGGGACATGCCGAAATTGAGCGCGGCCGGCTTGCCGCCATTGGCCTTGGTGTACACCCGCACTCGTGGATCGTCGGCGAAGGACTCGCGGGCCAGCCGGTAGGTGGCGTCGCTGGAGCCGTCGTCCACTACGATGATTTCGAAGTGTTCAGGCTGATCGCAGGCCAATAGCGACGCGATGGTCTGGACGATTACCTTCTCCTCGTTGTAGGCCGGCACCACCACCGCCACCGTCGGCGCATAGGCGGGATCGAACGTCGCCCGGCGCTGACGCCAACGTTGGTACAGGGCCAAGGTCCCGACGAACAGTAGGCGAGCGATGCCCAGCACGATCCCCAGCAGGAACAGCCAGTGGATGGCCGTGATCGACCAGTTGAGCAAGCCAAACGCCGCTCCATCCAGCCAGATCCGCCACAGACTGTCGGGCGGCACCGGCGGCATCACCGCGTCGCGGCTGCGCCCGAGCAGATCGGCGACCGTGACGAACTGGAAACCCTTCTGGCGCAACTCATCGATGATGCGGGGCAGCGCCTGCACCGTCTGGCTGCGATCGCCACCGGCATCGTGCAGCAGGATCACATTGCCTTCGCCGCGCTCGGCGGCTTCCACGGTCCGCCGCACGATCCAGTCCACTCCCGGTCGCTCCCAGTCGTCCGGATCGACCTGCATACCCACCACCAGATAACCCTGGCTGGCCGCCACTTCGATCGGCCGCACCTGATCGATGGTCTCCGGCTCGGAATCGATAGCGTAGGGTGGCCGGAACAACAGCGAATGACGCCCCACGACGCTGGCCATCAAATGCTGAGTAGCCGACAGTTCGAGCTGAAACTGGGTCAGGGAAATGCTCGAGATGTTGGGATGGGTGAAGGTGTGGTTGCCGATCTCATGGCCCTCCTCCACCTCGCGCCGCACCAGTTGCGGATTCATCTGGGCGTTGGCCCCGATCAGGAAGAAGGTGGCTGGAACCTTGGCGTCGCGTAGGACATCGAGGATCTGGGGGGTATACAGCGGATCGGGACCGTCATCGAAGGTCAGCGCCACCTTGCGGTCCGCGCCGCCGTGCCGGGTGATGATGTACGGCGAGGGAAAGGTGGTATAGCGTTCGGCGGTGATCAGCCCTCGCTTGGGATCGAAATCGATGGCCCGCTGGCCAGAGTGCGGCTGGGCGGTCACCTCCAGCACCTCGCCCTTGCCCTCGTAATCCAGGCCATAGCCGAAATGGATATCGCCGAGTTCGGCGGCGCGCGCCGCATCCAGCGGGCCTTCCTTACCAAAGATCTTCCACAGCGACGGATCCTCGCTGCCCAGACGCCATAGCGCGACGCCGCGCGGCTGCACCGAACGGATCGTCACCAGCTGGTTGAAAGCCGTCACCGCATCCAGCATCCACACGTGGTGGATATGGTCGTTGTCGTCAGCGTAATCGAAGGTCGGATTGAGCGAGACGCGATCCAGATGGATATCGCCTTCCGATTCCTTGGCCACTAGCACCGCTTCCTCGAAGGTCCGTTCCTCGGCTGGATGACCCTGTTCCCAGTCGTAACCGTAATTGCCGATCGCCACGATCATCTTGTCGGCCGGGATATCGCGCTGACGCTCGCGCAACACCTTGGCAAACCAGGGTAGACCGGCAATCGGGCCGGGCGAAGCGGTCGACCAGTGCTCGTCGTAGGCCATCACGATCAGATAATCGGCGTTGCTGGCCAGCTTGCGATATCCGAAAGACGGATCGCTGGCCGGCACGTTCACCGACACCTGCAGATTGCGAGGATGGAACGCCGCGTACAACTCGGCCATGAAGCGCTGAAAATTGGCCTGGGCCTTGGGGTCGATGTTCTCGAAGTCGATGCTGATCCCGGCGTAATGCTGACGTTCGACATACCTCACCAGCTGATCGATGGCGCGAGCCCGCGCCGCCGGATCGGCCAGCATGCGGCCCAGTTTGCCGCCCTCCCATTCCTGGCCGTTCCAGTTGTTAACCAGCGGCACGATCGGAAGATCGGGATGACGGGCGCGGATGTATTCGGTCACATGGGTCGTTCGCACTGGATCGTTCTCCCGCAACGACCCATCCTCCGCAGCCAAATGCAGCCACTCGGCGATCACCATGTCCAGACTGTCCAGGTTCTGCTTGAGCGAGCTCATGCTGGAGTCGTCCCAGTTGACGAAGAACCCGATCGCCAGCGGCCGTTGGCTCGGCACAAAATTCGCCTTGTGCGGCAGGGCCAGCAATTGGTTCAGACTGCGTTCGCGCTCGCGGACCAGCTTGATCTCCTCATGATGCAGGGCACGCTCGCGCCGGGTCAGCGGGTGCTCGGGGGCCAGCGCCGGCACATCCGGCACAGCGTGCGCGCCCTGCGGCAGGAAACTGGCCCCCGGCAGATTGAGCGCCGGCAACACCGGACTGGCCAGGATGCTCAGAACCAGCATGCCCAGCAATAGAGACAGGGACAGCCCGACCAGCGTCATCCCCAACCGCAGGCGCGGCCAGCGCTTGCGATCCGGATCGAAGAAGATGGGTTTGGCCGTCGCTTCGCCTGCGCTGGAATCCGGCGGTGGATCGCTTGACGGATCGCTCGGCCGCTCGGCCGATGGATCGTTCAGGGGGGACTGGGACATAGGGGTCTGATCGTGACTCTCTGGCTCTATGGCAAGCTGGGCTCGCGCGAACGGGTCGCGCGCGTGACTAATGCGCCGTATCCGGCGGCGGGCTGGGCTGCGGCCCCTCGCCCTGGACGACCGTCAATGACCAGGGCGGCAGATCGATCTGCAGCGGCGCATCGCCGCTCAGCACGCTGTGTCGGGGAGGCAGGCTGCGCAACGGACGACCCCGTTCGCCGGCGGCCTGCCACCGGTATTGCACGGCGGAGAACTGGTACAGATCGGCCGGACCTCGCAGCGGCGCAACCACCTCGGCCGAATCGGCGAAGCGCGGCGCGACGCTCCAGGCTCGCAGCGGGTCTTTGTTGACCAGCAACAGCGCCCAGCGACCATCGGGGCGATACAGCGCATAAGCGGTCAGCGGCCATACCTGGTCCGGCTGGCCGCCCTCCACCCGCGCCGGATAGACCTGATGAGCTTGGTCCGGGTTCCCCAGCCAATGACGGTTCAATAGCGTAGTCCCGTGATAGGTCGCGGTGCGCGCCAGAATGCGGCGCTGGTCATCGGACAGGAACAGGGTGTTGTTGCCCCAGTTGTCGCAGTGGGTCGATTCCCGGTACAAGGGGGTGGGTTCGAGGCCATACAGGTAGGCGGCCTGGCCGCCCAGTCCCAGGAAGGTCCCAACCACATCAGCGTTGAACAGCGCGCCAGGCAAGTCGACTTCCTCCTGGGCGGAAAAGGCCGAATAGCCGTACTCGGTGATGATCAAGGGCGTGCCGCGGGGCAATCCCTGGGCGTATAGATGGGCTACGGCCTCGCTCAGCAAGGCCGGCCCCTGCAGCAGAGCGTCCACCGCCGGCGCGCACACCTCGTCGAAGGGATACCACTCGAACGACAGGAAGCCCAGATCGGCCAGCCGGCCCCGCTCCCGCCAATAGCTCAGCAGACGCTTCAACCACGACTGGTCGGGCGCGACCGCCGTGCCCGACCACGCCATCATGGCGCTTCCATTGGCGGCTTGAAACGACTGGAGGGACGCTCCGCCCACCACGACAGTCGGATCCACTGCCCGCAACGCATCCGCCACCTGCAGATATAAAGCACCGTAGTCCTCCGGCGCTGCATACTGGCCGTCCGGCTCCTCGCCGATCTCGATGCGCGGCGTCGGATAACCGCGCCGGCGCAGATAACGCAGCAGAGCCGCCGCATTGTCCGGGGTATCGTACAAGGCGCCCACCGACATCAGCATCGGCAGTCCGCGGGTCAGGCCGCTGGCGAACACCCGATCGATACCGGGCTGTTCGACGTGCGAATCCAGGTCGCTGGCGCGGTGCCAGGGATCGGTGGACGATACGAAAAAGCGCGTTTGCCGATCGCGGTCGGGGGCGTGGCGCACCACATCCCGCAACTGGTCGTCAGAATCCAGGGTCCCGATGGCAATCTCCCGCACCGCATAGCCGAGCGCATCGCGCGGATCTTGCGCACCCGGCGGGGCGGTCCCGGACCCCTGCTCCAGCAACACCCGCAGAAAGCGCACCGGCACGGGCTCCGCCCCCAAGCGCAGCAGTGGATCGCCGCCGCGGCCTTCGCTCACGGCGCCAGCAGGGAAATCTTGCCAGCGGCCTTTGGGATACTCATCCGGATCGCGCGGGTCCTCGCCTTCCCAGTATTGCACCGTATAGCGCACCGCATACGGGTTCCCCCAGCGGATGCGCAGTGCGTTCACCGGCTGGGGCTGGCCCAGATCGGCGATCAGCCATTGCGGATGGCGATCGTTGTCTTCGCCGGTATAGCGTCGATCCAGGTAGGGATTGCTCTTCCAGAAGCTGTTCGGATCGCCGTCGGCCAGCCGGGAATAGCCGTCGTTTTCCGCCTGGTCGATCGTATTGCCGCGGCGGGGCAACCGATAGCCGAAAGACGCCAGAATCGGCGTGCCCAACCGGTCATCCGAGGTCCAGTAGCCTTGCGCGCGCCGCTGGTCGCTCCAACGCCCGCGCGGATTCCAATGCCAGGCTTCGATGCCCAGCTCGGTGCGCAACCGATAGCTGAGCGGCAACAGGCCAACGGAGCGCATGGCGCGTAGCGTGGTCGAACGATAGATGGCGGCAGCGTCGCCGCGGGAATGGCCGTCCACCCCTGCGCCCAGCGCCGCTGACGGAACGAAGGCGCTGACCGGACCGCCGCGCAGGTCGATGGTCACCTGCAGCGACGCTTCGGCGGCAGAGCCCAGCCGCATGGTGGCCAGCACGACGACAGCGCCTGCAACGACCAGACGGAGGAAAAAATCGGACATGATTCAGGCTCGGATCGGGCGAAAGCATCAGAACTGGGATGGTAGGGCGACAGCCCCTGGGATTACGGTTCCTTCCTGGAACACGGCCGCCATTATAGCGATGGCCGGGACATCGAATAGCGCGGCCGGGCGGACTTGCAGCCATCGGTAACCTAAACATAATGTTGTGGAAGCTACGCTTACCCTTCATGGATTACGGTATATTTCACGGCGTGGCACCCACGCCTCCTGTCAGTTAGAGATGACTCGCGATGAACGAACTCGACCTGCTCCGCCAAACCCCGTTCGAGGTGGACTTTAGTGTCGCCGAATTTGCCGATAACCCGGAACCACGCTGTCCCTGCGTGCTGCTGCTCGACAATTCCTGGTCGATGAACGGTCATCCGATCATCGAACTGAACCAGGGACTGGCCACCTTCAAGGAGGAGCTGCTGGCCGATAGCCTCGCCGCCAAGCGAGTCGAGATCGCCATCGTCACCTTCGGGCCAGTCCAGGTGGTCACTGAATTCCAGACCGCCGAACATTTCACCCCGCCGCAGTTGACCGCGCAAAAAGATACTCCCATGGGCCAGGCGATCGTCCAGGGACTGGAGCTGCTGGACCAGCGCAAGACCCTGTATCGGGAGCACGGTATCCCCTTTTTCCGCCCCTGGGTGTTCCTGATCACCGACGGCAGCCCGACCGACGACTGGAAGGCCGCCGCCCACGAAGTGCGGTTGGGCGAGGACAAGCACGCCTTCGCCTTCTTCGCGGTGGGGGTCGAGGGCGCCAACCTCGATGTCTTGCAGCAGATTTCGGTTCGCCAGCCGTTGCGCCTGCGCGGCCTGCGTTTCCGCGAGCTGTTCCAATGGCTGTCCAACTCGATGCGCTCGGTGTCGCGTTCGGTGCCGGGCACCGAAGTGCTGCTGGCCAATCCCACGGCTCCCAGCGGCTGGGCCTCGGTGTGAACGAAGGCGGGTGGCGCTACGTCTGCGCCAGCGTCCCAGGCGTAGCCCACCTGACTGAAGGGACCGAGTGCCAGGACGACTGCGCCAGCCGCGTGCTGGCAACGCCCGACGGTGACTCCATCCTGGCGCTGGCCGTCGCCGACGGGGCCGGCAGCGCCGCCGAATCCCGCACCGGCGCGGCGCTAGCCTGCCAAACCCTGCTGGACGAATGCGCAGCTCGCTTGGCCGACCCCCCGACCGCCGACTGGATGCCGGCCATGGCTGCAAGCCTGTTCCAACGGGTGCGGGCCGCGCTAGAGCGACGCGCGGCCGAAGCCAGCCTACCGCTGCGGGCCTTCGCCTGCACTCTGCTGGGGGCGGTGGTCGCGGCCGATCGCGCGCTGTTCCTGCAGATCGGCGACGGCGCCATCGTGATCGGCGGCCCGACCGGCTACCGGCCGGTGTTCTGGCCGCAAGGCGGAGAGTACGCCAACGAGACCTATTTCGTGACCGACAGCAACGCTGTCACCCGGCTGGAATGCGCTGTGTTGAACGAACCGATCGCCGAAATCGCCCTGCTCAGCGACGGCCTGCAACGGCTGGCCCTGCACTATCAGACCCGGCAGGCCCATATTCCCTTCTTTCGTCCGCTGTTCCAGCATCTGCGCGACTATCCCGCGACGGGTCGCCCAGAGGAACTGGCGACCGCGCTGGAGCGCTTCCTGGCCAGCCCGGCCATCGACCAGCGCACCCACGACGACAAGACCCTGATCCTGGCCACCCGGCTACCCGTCGCGGCGGATGCAGCAACCTCGGCTCCTTCGATCCCCACCTCAACGGTTCCGGCGGAACCCCCTCCCACCGATCTTCAGCTCGATCCTCAACCCACCGATGCCGCCGCTCTCCCCGACGATCCCGCCCCGCTCGCGTCCGCCGTCTGATCCCCGTCCGGCGACGCGGCTCTATAGCGGTGCCGGTCACCCGGTCGAGCCGGGCAAAGCCCTGGGACGCGGCGGTGAAGGCGCGATCCACGAGATCGCCGGCCGGCCCGGCTTTGTCGCCAAGGTCTATCACCAGCCCATCGACGCCGACAAGGCCCTCAAGCTGGAAGGCATGGCGCGGCAGGCCCATCCCGGCCTGCTGGAAGTGGCGGCCTGGCCAGTGGACGTGTTGCGCGCCAGCCCCAGCGGTCCGGTGCGGGGCTTCATCATGCCGCGAGTCAACGGCTACCAGGAAATCCACAGTCTCTACGGTCCCTCGCACCGCAAGCGCGCCTTCCCCCAGGCCGACTGGTCGTTTCTGGTCCACGCCGCCCGCAACCTGGCCAGCGCTTTCGAGACTATCCACGCCCGCGGTCACGTCATCGGCGACGTCAACCCCGGCAATGTGGTGGTCTCGGCCCAGGCGCTGGTCAAGCTGATCGATTGCGATTCCTTCCAGATCGATACAGGCGGCCGACTGTTCCTGTGCGATGTCGGAGTGCCGCAGTTCACCGCGCCGGAATTGCAGGACCGGCCGTTTCGCGGCTTGCGCCGCACGGCGGACCACGATGTCTTCGGCCTGGCCCTGCTGTGCTTCCACCTGTTGTTCATGGGACGTCATCCCTTCGCCGGTCGTTATCTGGGCAAGGGCGACATGCCCATCGAACGCGCCATCAAGGAGCACCGCTTCGCCTTCGGCCAGCACGCCGCCGCCTGGCTGATGGAGCCGCCGCCCCACACCTTGCCGCTGACGGTCTTACCCCGCCCGATCGCCGATCTGTTCGAACGCGCCTTCGTCCCGCTGACGCCGGCGCAAAAACGGCCCACGCCCCGCGAGTGGCTGGCGGCGCTGGAGCGGCTGGGCAGCGAGTTGCGCTCCTGCGGGCGCAACGCCATGCACAAATATCCCGGCCAGCTGTCAGCCTGCCCATGGTGCGCGCTGGAGCAGGCCAGCAGAACCACCTTCTTCGCCCCAGCCCAGCGCGCCCCGGTCCCCCATCCGGTGGCCGAGCATCCCGATTTCGACCTGGACCAAGCTTGGAGCCGGATTCTGGCGGTGCCCCCACCCGGCGCTGAGGCCATGCCGCGCACCGCAGCGCCGGCGGTCACGTCCACGCCGCTGCCCGATTCTCTGCAGCAGATCCAGCGGGTCAACCTGATCAAGGCGGCGGCCATCATCGGCGCGGTCCTGGCCGCCATCCTGATCCGTCCCCGTCTCAGCTGGCTGTGGCTGCCGCTGGCTGCTGCCGTTAGCTCGCTGTTCTGGGATCGCAGCGTGCACCGCGAACACCAACGCCGCCGCCTGGCGCTGTTCAACGCCCGCCGCGAGCGGCTGGAATTGCAGGCTGCCTGGCAAAAACATGCCAGCGAACAGCCATTCGCAGCCCGGCTGTACAACTTGCAAATCCTGCGCGACCGCCACCGCAATCTGTCGGCCGACTTCCTGCGCGATCTGCAACGGCTGGAGACCGCCCGGCGACGCATACAGCTGCAGACCTTTCTGGAAAACCATTTCATCGACGCCGCCCGGATTCCCGGCATCCGCACCACCGACCGCATGGCGCTGGAATCCTACGGCATCGAAACCGCCGCCGACATCACGTCCGAGGCCATTCGGGGGGTGCCGGGCTTCGGTCAGCGCCTCGGCCGCCAACGGGCGGCGGCATTGCTGGCCTGGCGGCAGACCCTGGAGCGGCAGTTCCGCTACGACCCCCAACAGGGCACGACGCCGGCGGCCATCGCCGATCTTCGCCGGCAATACCTGCAGCAACGGCTGCAAATCGAACAGGAGTTGATGGCAGGTCCCGCCGAACTGGCTACAATCAAGACAGATATCCTCAAACAACGCGCCCAGATCAACATTGCCCTGATCCGCCAAGCCGTGCAAGAAGCGCAAGCCCGAGCAGATTTGCGAGTTTTCCACCTCGGTCTCGGCGCTCTCTGGTAACGGTCCCGCCGCGCCGCAGCGGTCGCGAACAGCCGGAGACTTCTTCAATGGGTAGACGCAATGAGCATACGCGGGAAGAACTGCGCGAAATCGCGCTGCGAGCAGCCGAGGATCTCGTCGCCAGCCAGGGACTGACCGGCCTGAGCACTCGCAAGATCGTCACGCGCATTGGCTACACGGTCGGTAGTCTGTATATGGTGTTCCGCAGTCTGGATGATCTGATCATTCAGATGAACGAACGGACCCTGGATGCCCTGCACCGGCAACTGCTGCGCGCCACCGCCGATTCGCCGCCGCCAACGGCGGCCATCCGCGCCCTGGCGCAAGCCTATATCGATTTTGCCCTTACCCAGACCAACCGTTGGCTGGCCGTCTATCAGCATCGGCTGCCCGAGGGCGAATCCATCCCCGATTCCTTCACCGAACGGGTGACCCGGATGTTCGAACTGGTCCAGCGCCAGCTGGCGCTACTCTGTCCCCGGCGCTCTTCCGACGAAATCGCGCTGGCCAGTCGCGCGCTGTGGAGCGGGGTGCATGGCATCTGCATCCTGGGTTTCGATCAAAAACTGGAAGTCGCGGGCGGACACTCGCTCCAGGATGTAGCCGGCTCCATGTTGGATCACTACCTGAGCGGCTTCACCCAGGCATAACGCCGACGACCCCGCTGATCGATCGGCCGCCGTCATCCCGCGGCCAGCCGGATCCTGCCCCACTGCTCTTCCAGGCGCTTGACCGACACCGGGGCGATGGTCTTCAACTCCTGGGCGAACTGCGAGACCCGCAGCTCCTCTAGCAGCCAGCGAAATCGGATCAACTCCGGATCGTGGCGTTCGCGCGCGGCATTCTCGGTCAATTGCCGCTGGCAGGCATCCCACAGCCGGACGACATCGCCACGCCGCTGGCGGTCCTTGTCCGGAGCCTGGCGGAGTTTCTGCCAGCGCAGGGCGATGGCGCGCAGATAACGCGGTAGGTGCGGCAACCATTCCGGCGGGGTCTGGCCGAGAAAGCCGGGATAGACGAGGTGGTTCAACTGCGCGCGGATATCGACCAGGGCTTCGGCCCAGACCGGCGAGTCGTCGAGCAACGCCCGCCGCACCTCGTGATAGGCAGCCAGGATGGCGGCGGCCATGTCGCACACCGCCAGCCGCTCGACCGCCAGTTGGGACTTGCCTGCCTCCAGCAACGCCTCGAAAGCGGCCCGATCGCGCGGCAATGGACGGTCAGCCAGGAACGCCCGGTCGAGAATGGCGGCCAGCACATCCTCGCGCAACTGCTCCTGGGTCCCCAGCCCGACGAAATGCAGCGTCATGCCCTGGAGTTTCGGCAGGTCGCGCGCCAGCGTCTTGTAGGCCGGCCCCAACCGCCAGCCGATCAGGCGACGCAAGCCGGCCCGGGTCGCCGCCTCGGCCCGCGCCGGCCCGTCCAGCACCCGTAACGCCAGCGAACCATCGGCTTCGGCCACCAGGGCCGGATAGCCGCGCAACCGGATGCCGTTGCGGACAAAACTCACCTCGGTCGGCAAGGCTCCGAAATCCCAGTCGCGCAGCTGCTCCCGCTCGAACTCCGGGGTCGGCAGGGCGGCGAAGCTGGTCCGGGCCTCGCCGCGCAATTGCGCCTGAATGGCCTGCCAGTCGCGCCCGACCGCCAGTTCCCGTCCCTCGGCGTCCACCACCTGAAACCGCATCTGCAAATGGGTCGGGATCGCGGCCGGATTCCACGCCTGTTCGGGAATCGCTACGCCGGTCATGCGTTGCAGCTGCCCGGCCATGGCCTCGGTGAGCGAACCCTGGCCTGGTTCCAGCACTTCCAGCAGCGCCTGCACGTAATTGGGCGTCGGCACGAAGTTACGGCGCAAGGCTTTCGGCAGAGATTTCAGCAAAGCCGCCATCCGTTCCGCCCGCAACCCCGGCACCAGCCAGTCCAACCGCCTGGGATCGACCTGGTTGACCGCCGCCAATGGCACGGTCAGGGTCACGCCGTCATCGACCGCACCCGGCTCGAAGCGATAGCGCAACGGCAGTTGCAACCCATCGAGATCGAGATGATCGGGAAAGCGCTCGCCACCCGCTACCGGTCCCGCCGCCGCCAACAGCGCGGCCCGATCGAGAAACAGCAGCCGGGGCTGGTCCCGTTCGGCCTGCTTGCGCCAGCTTTCGAAACTCGGACCGTTGTAGATTCCGTCCGGAATGCGCGCCTGGTAAAAGCGGTAGAGCGCCTCCTCGTCGGCGCTCAAGTCGCGGCGCGCCCGAACCTCCAGTTCTTCCAATTCGTCCAGCAGTTGCCGATTGTGCTGGAAAAACGGTGCCTTGCAGTGGAATTCGCCCGCGACCAGCGCCTGGCGGATGAAGATCTCCCGCGCCAGAGCCGGATCGAGCGGACCATAGTTGACGCGGCGACCGACCACGATCGGCAGGCCATATAGGGTCACCCGCTCGGTGGCGGTCACCTGCGCGCTGCGTTTTTCCCAGTGCGGCTCGGCATAACTGCGCTTGAGCAGATGTCCAGCCAACCCCTCGACCCACTCCGGCTCGATCCGGGCCAGGGTGCGGGCGTACAGTCGCGAGGTTTCCACCAGCTCGGCGGCCATCACCCAGCGCGGCCGCTTCTTGAACAAGCCGGAGCCTGGAAACAGATGGAACATCCGGTCGCGCGCGCCGAGATAAGCGCTGTCCTCCTGCTTCAGGCCGAGATGACCCAGCAGGCCGGTCATCAGCGCCCGATGCAGGTTGTCATAGGACGCCGGTTCGCCGTTGGGCCGCATCCCCATCGTGGTCGCCAGCGCCAGCAATTCCTGGTGCAGATCGTGCCATTCGCGCATCCGCACGAACGACAGAAAATCGGCCTGGCACCGATTGCGCAACTGATTCTTGGACAGCTGGTGGGCCTGATCGTGGTAATAGTCCCATAGCTTGAGCAGGGCCAGGAAATCGGACTGCTCGTCGCGGAACCGGCGATGTTTCTCGTCGGCAGCCTGCTGTTTCTCCAGTGGCCGCTCGCGCGGGTCCTGGATAGCCAGCACCGCGACGATCACCAGAACCTCGCGCAAACAGCCCTCCCCCTGCGCGGCCAGCAACATCCGGCCCAGTCGCGGATCGACCGGCAGCTTGGCCAGTTGCCGACCCTGCTCGGTGATCTGTCGCTGTTCATCCACCGCCTGCAATTCGAACAGCAGGCGGAAACCGTCGCTGATCTGGCGCGAATCGGGCGGATCGACGAAGGGAAATTCCTCCGGGCGACCCAGATTCAAGGCGCACATCTGCAGGATCACCGCCGCCAGATGGGTGCGCAAGACTTCCGGATCGGTGAACGGCGGGCGGGACTGGAGATCCTCTTCCGCGTACAGGCGGACGCAGACCCCGGCCATCACTCGTCCGCAGCGGCCGGCGCGCTGGTTGGCGCTAGCCTGGGAAATCTTCTCCACCGGCAGGCGCTGGATCTTGCCGCGCGGGCTGTAGCGACTGATGCGAGCCGTACCGGGATCGATGACGTAGCGGATGCCGGGCACGGTCAGCGAGGTTTCCGCCACATTGGTGGCCAGCACGATGCGCGGCCGGCCACGAGGATGGAACACCCGGTTCTGTTCGGCCGCCGACAATCGGGCATACAGCGGCAACACCTCGGTATTGGGCGGATGATGCTTGCGCAGGCTTTCCGCCGTTTCCCGAATCTCCCGCTCGCCGGACAGGAAGATCAGGATATCGCCCGGCCCTTCCTGCCACACCTCGTCCACCGCATCCAGAATGGCTTGTTGCAAATCGCGATCGCGTTCGTCCTCGTCCGCCGCCAACAGCGGCCGGTAGCGCAACTCCACCGGATAGGCGCGCCCGGAGACTTCGATGATGGGGGCCTGATCGAAATGGCGGGAAAAGCGCTCGGGGTCGATGGTGGCCGAGGTGATGATCAGCTTGAGATCGGGCCGGCGCGGCAACAGTCGCTTGAGATAGCCCAGCAGGAAATCGATGTTCAGACTGCGCTCGTGAGCCTCATCGATGATGATGACCTCGTATTGCTCCAGCAGCCGGTCGCTCTGGGTTTCCGCCAGCAGGATGCCATCGGTCATCAGCTTGATGAGGGCATCCGGGCCAGTATGGTCGGAGAACCGCACCTTGTAGCCGACCTGGTCGCCGACTGTGCTGTTCAGCTCAGCGGCGATGCGCGTCGCTACCGAACGGGCGGCAATCCGCCGTGGCTGGGTGTGACCGATCAACCCCGCCGCGCCCAAACCGAGCGAGAGGCAGATCTTGGGCAACTGGGTGGTCTTGCCGGAGCCAGTCTCGCCGCAGATCACCACCACCTGATGCGCGCGGATCGCGGCGGCAATCGCCTCGCGCTGGGCGCTAATCGGCAGATGGTCATCGAACGATGGCGTCGGCAACGCCGCCCGCCGCGTCTGCAGACGCTGGGCGGCTGCGTCCAATTCGGCGCTCAATTGTTCCAGCGCGCGATCCACCGGCTTGCCGTCGCGCACCCGCCGCCGCAGTCCTTGCAGGCGGCGGCGCAATAGCGCGCGATCGCGAATGAGACAGTCAGCCAGGCGAGCTTGCAAGGCAACGAGAATTTTTTCCACGGAGATTTCCAAAGTTTTGTTTGGCAAAGCTTTAGCTTCGTCCAGAATATCAATGGTGGATAATTGGCCCCCAAGACCAGAGCTGATGCCAATAAAATTCACTTGCGGAACCCTTTTCTTTCACGTACTTTCGGCGACGGGCGGCGAGGTTGCGCACCTCCACATGCCCAAAGTCGGCTCCTGGATGTCCAGGGTTTTCCATGAAAATTCGGCTGTTCGAGGAGCCCGGCAGGAAAATATTTTGTCTTGAGGTTGGTTTAATGCGTACTGGCACTGTGAAGTGGTTCGACGAAGCCAAAGGTTTCGGTTTCATCGCCCCCGAGGACGGCAGCAGCGATGTATTCGTCCATTATTCGGTCATCGAGGGCAAAGGATTCCGGACTTTGGCGGAAAATCAGAAAGTCGAGTTCGAGTTCAAGGTCGGCCCCAAGGGTCCGCAAGCCACGATGGTCAAAAAATTCGCGGCTGCAAAATAAGATTCCACCACCACCCCATCCAGCCAAAGCCCCGCCCGCGCGGGGCTTTGTCGTTTGACCACTCATCCGCACTCGGCCACTATAGCCAACCGTCCCGTTCGGCTTCGCTATAATACCTCGTTCGTCTTAGCCCGGCAGAATCGCACCGTGATCGCAAAACTCCGCAACATCGCCATCATCGCCCACGTAGACCATGGCAAAACCACCTTGGTCGACAAACTCTTACAACAATCCGGCACGCTCGGCAACCGTGGCGCTCCGGTTGAACGGGTGATGGATTCCAACGATCTGGAGCGGGAGCGAGGGATCACCATCCTCGCCAAGAATACCGCTCTGCACTGGAACGACTATCACATCAACATCGTCGATACGCCAGGACACGCCGATTTCGGCGGCGAAGTCGAACGGGTCTTGTCCATGGTGGATTCGGTGCTGCTGCTGGTGGACGCCGTGGACGGCCCGATGCCGCAGACCCGCTTCGTCACCCAGAAAGCCTTCGCCATGGGCTTTCGCCCCATCGTGGTCATCAACAAGATCGACCGGCCCGGCGCGCGTCCACACTGGGTGCTGGACCGCACCTTCGATCTGTTCGACCGTCTGGGCGCGACCGACGAGCAGCTGGATTTCCCCGTCATCTACGCCTCGGCGCTGCACGGCTACGCCGGACTGGACGAGGACGTGCGCGGCGGCGATATGACCCCGCTGTTCGAAACCATCATCAACCACGTCAGCTCGCCCGACGTCGATCCCAGCGGCCCGTTCCAGCTGCAGGTCAGTTCGCTGGACTACAACAGCTATGTCGGGGTGATCGGCATCGGCCGCATCCGCCGCGGCAAGGTCAAGACCAACACCCCGGTGGTGATCCTCGACCGGGAAGGTCAGCGCCGCAATGGCCGGGTGTTGCAAATCCTCGGCTTCCAGGGCCTGGAGCGGATCGAATTTCCCGAAGCCGCCGCGGGCGACATCATCGCCTTCACCGGCATCGACGGTCTGGGCATCTCCGATGTGATCTGCGATCCCAACGCGGTCGAGCCCTTGCCGTTGCTGAAGGTGGACGAGCCCACCATGAGCATGACCTTCCAGGTCAACACCTCGCCGTTCGCCGGTCGCGAGGGCAAGTACGTCACCAGCCGCCAGTTGCGCGAACGCCTGCACCGCGAGCTGATACACAACGTGGCGCTGCGGATCGAAGACAGCGACGATCCGGACAAGTTCAAGGTCTCCGGCCGCGGCGAGCTGCACCTGTCGATCCTGATCGAGAACATGCGCCGCGAGGGTTATGAACTGGCCGTTTCCCGCCCGGAAGTCATCGTGCGCGAGATCGACGGTGAGCCGTACGAGCCCTATGAGCAATTGACGGTGGATGTGGAAGAGCAGCACCAGGGACCGATCATGGAAAAGCTGGGCGAGCGGCGCGGCGATCTGCTCGACATGCAGCCCGACGGCAAGGGTCGGGTGCGGCTGGACTATCTGATTCCGGCCCGCGGCCTGATCGGCTTCCAGACCGAATTCCTGACCACCACCTCCGGCACCGGGCTGATCTACCATGTCTTCGACCGCTACGGACCGCTGAAGAAAGGTGCAATCGGCGCGCGAATCAACGGCGTGCTGATCGCCAACGCCACCGGCAAGGCGCTGGCCTATGCGTTGTTCAATCTGCAGGAACGCGGGCGGATGATGGTCGGTCCGGGCGACGAAGTGTACGAGGGCATGATCGTCGGCATCCATTCCCGGGAAAACGACCTAGTGGTCAACCCGCTCAAGGCCAAGCAGCTGACCAACATCCGCGCGGCCGGTTCCGATGAAAACATCCTGTTGACCCCGCCGGTGCGCATGAGCCTGGAACAGGCGCTGGAATTCATCGACGACGACGAACTGGTCGAGGTCACCCCGAAATCGATCCGCTTGCGCAAGAAATTGCTGCTGGAAAACGAGCGCAAGCGGGCCGCGCGGAAAGAAAGCGATAAATAGCCGTCCTTCGGTTTCCCGACCCGCAGTGGCGGGTCGGGCCGACAACGGGTCCTATCGACCGGATCGAATGACTGTATCCGAGGCGCAACAACGCGCCTTGAAAAATTGACAATATGACAATTACTTCATCTCTATCTATACTCTCTGTCATCGAGTTCCTACGGCAGTAGCATTCAGGAACAGGAGGGAGGGCGGCCCGATGAAGCGCCTATCGGGGGAATTGTGGCGAGGACTGGCGGCAGCGCCCCGGTGGCTGCCCCCGGTCCTGCTCGCCCTGGCCATCGTCACTCTCATGGTGGTCGGCATCCACCTGGCCTACCAACAGCACTACAACGAAGAAGCTGCCCGGCTCGAGGCCATCGTCGATCTCAAAACCCGACAAATCACCGACTGGCTCCGCGAACGGCAGGGTGACGCCCGTTTTCTCCAGAACAGTCGGTTTCTATCGGAAACCTATCGGCGCTGGCGCGAGACCCAGGATCCCGACAGCCTCGATCGACTACAGAAACGCCTGAGTGAATTCCAAAAATACAACGGCTTTGCCAAAATCCTGCTATTGGATGACCAAGGCACGCTGATATGGGATTCGACTGGTAACGCGCCTACTATCGCACCCGCCCTGAGCGCCGCAGCCCGCCAGGCGGCGGCCGACCAGCAGACGAGCCGACTGGGTCCCTATCGGGATGACTTCGGGCAAGTATGGCTGGATTTTCTCGCTCCGCTGCCCAGTGTAGGCGGTCGACCCGGCCCGGTGTTGGTGCTGCAGGTCGATCCGGCGGATCATCTCTACCCCATGCTGCAAAGCTGGCCGGTGCCCAGCGCCAGCGGCGAGACCCTGCTGGTGCGGCGCGATGGCGATGCGATTCTTTTCCTCAACGATCTGCGCCACCGCGCCAACACGGCGCTGCAACTGCGTCTGCCGATCACCATGGAAAAGCTGTTGGCAAGCCATGTCGTGTCGAGCAAAACACCGAAAAACCTATTCGAGGGTGTCGATTATCGGGGTGTGCCGGTCATCGGCCTGGGGACGGCCGTACCCGGCACCGACTGGTACCTGATCGCCAAGGAAGACCGGTCCGAAGCGTTCGCCGGAATGACCAGCGCCGCGCTTGGGATCAGTCTGATTGGCCTGCTGGCTCTGGGAATGGCCGGAACCAGCGCCATACTGTGGCGCCAGCATCAGCGCATCGTCGCCACTCAGCGCGAGTGGACACTGCAGACGGAGCGATTGCGCGCCCTGCAACTGATCGACGCCATCGTCAACAGCTCCACCGACGCCATCTTCGTCAAGGACACTCAGGGCCGCTATCTGCTGCTCAACCAGGCTGCGGCCGCCTGGGTCGGCAAGTCCGCCATGGAGGTGCTGGGCCGGAACGACACCGACCTGTTCTCCCCCGAACAAGCCCGCAAGATCATGATGGAGGATCAGCAATTCCTGGCGGATGGGCGCTTGGTCACTATGGAACAGCAGCGCTTTCTTCCGGGCGGTCTATACACCTTCCTCATCACCAAAGGCCCCCTGCACGATACCGACGGAACCGTGATCGGCCTGTTCGGCATCGCCAGGGATATCACCGAACGCAAACAAATCGAGGAAAAGCTGCGGGAGAGCGAAGGACGCTATCGCACCTTGTTCGAAGAGTCGCGTGACGCCATTCTGGTGGCGGATGCGGAGACTGGCCTGATCCGCGAGGTCAACAAGGCGGCCGAAACGCTGATGGCCCGACCGCGCGCCGAACTGATCGGTCTGCATCAGACCCAACTACATCCTCCCGGCGACGCACAGAAGTACGCAGCCGAATTCCAGCGCCATGCTCGTGGCGAAATCGCCTATATCATCGCCGAGATCTACACCGGCGACGAGCACCGCGTTCCAGTCGAGATCAGCACCGGCCTCTTGCAGTTACCCGATGGCTCCTTGATGGTGCAAGGTTTTTTCCGCGATATCACCGCTCGCCAACGCACCGAACTCGCTTTGCGAGCCAGCGAAGCGAAATTTCGTTCCTATGTCGAACATGCACCGTTCGGCATTCTGGTAGTCAATCGGGCCGGTCATTTCGTGGAAGCCAACCACGCGGCCATCGAGACATTGGAATACGACATCGCCGAGCTGCTCGGTCTGAGCATCCCCGACATCCTGACTGCGGAAGATCGGCAGGCCGGGTTGCAACATTTCGCCAAGGTCATCGACGAAGGATTCGCCGATGACCGACTGCGCTTCCGGACCCGGAGCGGACGAACGGTTTGGGTCCTGGTGCGAGCCGTGCGACTCAACGATGACCGCTTCATGGGCTTCTGCCACGACATCACCCAGCGAGTGGAAGCGGAACAAGCCTTGAGCGACAGTGAACGTCGCTACCGCGAACTGGTCCAGAACGCCAACAGCGCCATCATTCGCTGGTCGCGCGATGGCACGATCACTTTCTTCAACGAATACGCGCAAACATTCTTCGGCTGGAGCGCAGATGAAGCCCTCGGTCGACACATCAGCATCATCATGTCCGACCAAAAGTCCACCAGCGTCGACCTGACCACGCTCCTCCAAGACATCGTCAACCACCCAGATCGCTACGCCAACAATATCAACGACAATATCTGCCGCGATGGCCGTCGAGTCTGGATGAACTGGACCAATCGCGCGATTTTCGATGATAGCGGTCAAGTGCAAGAGATTCTCGCCATCGGTAACGACATCACCGACCGTAAGCGAGCCGAGGAAGCGCTGTTGCATCGGGAAATGCTGTTGCAGGATGTAGGCGAGTTAGCCCACATCGGCGGCTGGGAATTCGATCTGATAACACTCCAGGTCCGGTGGACCGAAGAAACTGCCCGTATTCATGAACTGGACCCACACACCCACATCGACGTCAACCTGGGTTTGAGCTTCTTCTCGGGCGAATCCCGCTGCCGGATCGAGGCGGCGGTCAAAGCGGCCATCGAACACGGCTTGCCCTACGACCTCGAACTGGAGTTGATCTCGGCCAAAGGCGTACGCAAATGGGTGCGTATCATCGGCCATCCCGTAGAGAAAAACGGGAAAATCCTGTGCATCCGCGGCTCGATGCAGGACATCACCGTATCCAAACGAATGGTGGAAAATCTGCGGGCCAGCGAGGAAAAACTCAGGCTGTTCATTGAGCACGCCCCGGCGGCCATCGCCATGCTGGATCGCGACATGCGCTATCTCTTCGCCAGTCGCCGCTGGAGCGACGACTACCAGCTCGGCGACCGCGAGATCATCGGCCACAGCCATTACGAGATCTTTCCGGAAGTCCCGGACCGCTGGAAAGCGATCCATCGCCGCTGCCTGGCGGGTGCGACCGAGCATTGCGAGGAAGACCCATTTCTGCGACTCGACGGGACTGTCAACTGGGTGCGCTGGGAGGTTCGGCCCTGGTACGACAGCAGCGGCACGATCGGCGGCATCGTCATTATCTCGGAAGACATCACTCAGAGCGTCCAGGCGCGAGCTGCGCTACGCAAGAGCGAACAGAAATATCGCATGCTGACCGAAACCATGAAGGATGTGGTCTGGGTGCTCGATATCGATGCGATGCGATTCCGCTATGTCAGCCCGTCGGTCCAGCGGCTTTACGGATTCACTGCC
This sequence comes from Candidatus Competibacteraceae bacterium, assembly GCA_003989065.1. Classification (GTDB taxonomy): domain Bacteria; phylum Pseudomonadota; class Gammaproteobacteria; order Competibacterales; family Competibacteraceae; genus RXIW01. The sequence continues at coordinate 34,008 of RXIW01000004.1, read as the reverse complement.
GAAGAGGTCATGGCCGGACCGGTCGAAAGTATCCTGATGCCGGACGATTTCGCTTGTTTCGAAGACATCTTGCAGCAGCGAGCTACCGATTTCCGCACCGGCCAGACCGATTCCAACCAGTATTACACCGATCGGTTCGAGCAACCTCGCAAGGACGGCTCATCGGTCTGGACCGAGACCGTCGCCAGTTGCTTCCACAACGAACGCACCGGGCATATCGAGTTGCGAGGCGTGACCCGCGACATCACCGAACGTAAGCAGGCGGAAGAGGAAATCCGACGGATCAACGCCGACCTGGAACAGCGGGTGGCGGAACGCACCGCCGAACTGCAACACACCAACCGCATCCTGGTGGGAAAAGCGGCTGAAGTCGCCGATCTCTATAATAGCGCGCCCTGCGGTTATCACTCGCTCGATGCCTCGGGAATGATCATCGCCATCAATGACACCGAACTGTCCATGCTCGGTTATAGCCGAGAAGAGGTGGTTGGGCGAATGTGCTTCAGTCAGGTGATTACTCCCGCCAGCCAGCTGCTATTCGAAGAGAACTTCCCAAAGTTCAAACAGCGGGGCTACGTCTACAACCTGGAATTCGACATCGTGCGCAAGGACGGCTCCCTGCTGCCGATCGTGCTGAACGCCACGGCCGTGCACGACGCCGATGGCCGCTACCTGTTCAGCCGCTCGACCATGTTCGACAACCAGGAGCGCAAGGAGCGGGAAAAACAGATCGAGATACTGAACAACGAACTGCAGCGCCGCGCGGTCCAGGCCGATGTCGCTAACCAGGCCAAGAGCGCATTCCTGGCCAACATGAGCCACGAAATCCGCACGCCGCTGAACGCTATCATCGGCCTGACCCATCTGCTCAGGCGGGACGATCCTTCTCCCACACAGGTCGAGCGACTGGACCGAATCGTTGCTGCCGCCCGTCATTTGCTCACGCTCATCAACGATATCCTCGACCTGTCCAAGATCGAGGCCGGCAAGCTGACGCTGGAGCAAACCGATTTTCATCTTTCATCCCTGCTGGACCAGATACGTTCGCTGATCGCTGATTCGGCCCGCTCCAAGGGGCTGATGCTGATCATCGACAGCGATGCAGTACCGATTTGGCTGCGCGGGGATGTCACCCGGTTGCGTCAAGCATTGTTGAACTACGCCACCAACGCGGTAAAGTTCACCGAACACGGCATGATCACTCTGAGAACTCGTTTGGAGGCAGAGCAGGATGACGACCTGATGGTGCGATTCGAGGTCGAGGATACGGGCGTCGGCCTGGATGAAAGTCAGATCGACCGGATTTTCAAAGACTTCGAACAGGCTGATGCCTCGATCACGCGGCGCTACGGAGGCACGGGGCTCGGGTTGGCAATTACCCGACGGCTGGCCGAGTTGATGGGCGGTCAGGTGGGAGTGGAAAGTCAACCGAACATCGGCAGCAGCTTCTGGTTCACCGCCCGGCTGACGCGAGGGCGCCCCACCGACTTGCCCGCCAGCATCGTGAACGCCGAGAGCCCCCTCTATTGGCAAGGAGCCGACCTTCGGATACTGCTGGTGGAGGACAACGCGGTCAACCGGACGGTGGCGCTGGAGTTGTTGCGCGTGATGGGTCTGGAAGCCGACACCGCCGTGGATGGCCGGGAGGCTATAGCGCGCGCGCGTGAGACAGCTTACCAATTGATTTTGATGGATGTACAAATGCCGGAACTGGACGGATTGGCCGCCACCCGCGCCATCCGCGCCCTGCCCGGTTGGGCGGACACGCCTATCCTGGCCATGACCGCCAATGTCTTCGACGAAGATCGCCGTGCGTGCCTGGAGGCTGGGATGAACGACTTCGTCGCCAAACCAGTCGACCCGGATATTCTCCATGCAACCCTGATGAAATGGTTATCGAGCGCCGGGGCAACGCCGGCTTCAGCCGCGTCGACCGCTTCGGCCAGCACTGGCGATCGCAATCACGACTGGCAGCAGCGCCTGACCACCCTGCCTGGATTCAACCTGAGCTTCGGCCTGGCCACCGCGTGCGGTAAGTCAGCGACCTATCGCCGCTTGCTGGATATCTTTCTCGCCCATCACGGCCAGGATCCGGCGCGACTGGCCGAGCGCAGCGCGGCTGGCGACTGGGAGACCATCCGGCAACTGGCTCACGCGCTGAAGGGCTCCGCCGGCAATCTGGGCGCGACTGCGGTCCAACATGCAGCCGACGCATTGCACCAGGCTATCGATCACGGCGCTGAATCTGCCACCCTCCAGCTAGCGGTCGAGACTCTGGCCGCTGACCTAACTGCGCTACTGAAGGGGCTGCGCGCAGCGACATCGAATGACGCCGCTTCCGCGCCCGACACTCCGGTGGACCCCAGCCGCTTGGCCGAGGTGCTGGAGCAACTGACCGTGCTGCTGGAGAAAGGGGACATGGCGGCCTACGCCTTGGCGCAAGCTGAAGCGCCGCGCCTGCGGGCCGGGCTCGGCCCCGTCGGGGACCGCCTGCTGTGTCAGATCGCCGAGTTCGACTACGAAGCAGCCCAGGCAATCTTGCGGGAGACACAAACCAATGATTCCTGATCCATCGGGCAACCGGGCTGAATCGACATAACCCTCACCAACGCTGCAAGCTTTCGTAAACCCGGACGGCAGGTCGATCATTCACTAAAAAGCCATCAATTCACATACATTAATAATATTCATTCACTCATATGAAACTCATTTATAAGACAAGCAATCCTATCTTTATTCACTGTTTACAGTTGCTAACGCTAGCGCCGCATGGAGAGCCGATAGCATGAATATGCCGAACTTTATGAATCATCCGGCTACCCTGCTGGTGGTCGACGATACGCCTGGAAACCTGATGGTGCTGGGCGAACTGTTACGCAGCGCTGGCTACCAGGTGAAGGTCGCCAACTCCGGTCGAGTGGCCTTGGACCATGCTGCTCGATACCCCTGCCCCGACCTGATTCTGCTCGACGTGATGATGCCCGAGATGGATGGCTACCAAGTCCTGAAGCGCTTGCATGCCGATCCCATCACCCAGAATATTCCCGTTATCTTCCTGACCGCCCTGAGCGACACGCGGGATGAGGAAACCGGCTTGGCGCTGGGTGCGGCCGACTACATCACCAAACCGTTCAAGCCGGCTCTGGTTCTGGCCCGCGTGCGCACCCATCTCGAGAGCAAGCACGCACGGGATTGGCTGATGAATCAAAACGCCGTGCTTGAAACCGAGATCACCCGGCGCATGGCGGAAAACGACCTGATCCAGCGCGTCACCATCCGCGCCCTGGCCCACTTGGCCGAAACCCGCGACCCGGAAACCGGCAACCATATCCTGCGCACCCAGAATTACGTACAGCGACTGGCGATGGCATTACGCACCCATCCCCGCTTCTCCGCCACCCTGAGCGATCATTACATCGAATTGCTGGTCCTCTCGGCGCCACTGCACGACATCGGCAAGGTCGGCATCCCAGACCACATCCTGCTCAAGCCCGGCAAATTGACCCCGGATGAATGGACCATCATGCAGACCCATGCTCAGATCGGCAGCGCGGCTATCGAGCAGGCCGAGCAGGATATCGACACCCAGCTCGAATTCCTGACCCTGGCCAAGGAAATCTCCCATTGGCACCATGAAAAATGGGACGGCAGCGGTTATCCGGACGGTCTGGCGGGCGACGCCATTCCGATCTCGGCGCGCCTGATGGCGCTGGCCGATGTGTTCGACGCTCTGATTTCACGCCGGGTCTACAAAGAATCCATGTCGTTCGAAACCGCCCGCGACATCATCACCGCCGGGCACGGCAAACACTTCGATCCAGACGTAGTCGATGCCTTTCTGGCAAACTTCGACCAATTCGTCGCTATCGCCGTGCACTATCCACCCTGATCACGCCCGAATGGTTGGCTCGTTGGCTGGCAAAGGACGCCATGGCGTCCCAGCCGTCGCATCGCTATAGCGCATTCAGAGCCTGCCTCAACTGGACCAGTGCGCTCAGATACCGTTGTTGGTGGGTCACTTCGATATCGGGCCAGCAAGCGCTTTTGCCTGCTTGCTCCAACGCTTCGCAGGACTGGGCAAAGAGCTGCGCCCCGATCATCTTGGCCGCGCCCGACATACGGTGGGCCAAATACGTGACCGCTGTGGCATCTCGATTGGCTATGGCCCGTTCGAGAGACTGGGCATCCGACTGATTGGCCGCATGGAAGCGCGCGAGAATCTCGCTCTCCATCTTCGGATCGCCGCCGGTCAATTCAAACAATATAGTTCGATCCAGCACCCTATCTTGGGGAACATCCGCCTCGACAACCGGGGCTGGCGACAATGCGGCGACCGTAGGCATGTCTCCAATGGATGTGGAGAAAAGCTGATTCAATTTCGCCCGCAGGCTTTCCAGATTGGCTGGTTTGATCAGGACGTCATCCATGCCCGCCGATAGACACCGGCCGGCCGATTCCTTGAGCGCATTGGCTGTCCAAGCCAGCACCGGCATGCGCCGTCGCCCGATTTTAGCCTCCAGACGACGGATTTCCCGCACCAGCTGGTAACCATCGACCTCCGGCATATGGCAGTCGGTGATCAACAAATCGTATTCTCGGGTTTTCCACATTTCCAAGGCTTTGATGCCACCCACGGCCTGTTCCGAGGCGAAGCCCAGGATTTCCAGTTGCTGCGTCAAAAGATCGCGATTGGTGGGATGATCGTCCACCAACAGGATCAGCTTGCCCGTGGCAGACGTCACAGTCACCGGGTGAGGCGCGCCCGCCACGCGGGACCGGAGGAACGCACTCGCGGTGGATGTGGCTGCTTGGGTTACCGTGACATCCAGCACGGGCAGGTTCAGGGTCAAGCTCAGCGCGGTTCCCTGGCCCAGGACGCTGGTCAGCTCGATGTCGCCGTTCATCATGTCGGCCAAGCGCCGGCAGATCGCCAAACCCAGCCCGGTGCCGCCAAAGCGGCGCGTGGTTTCAGCATCGGCTTGACTGAAAGGTTGGAACAGCAGCTGCTGCACCTCTGTGGCAATGCCCACACCGGTGTCGACGACAGTGAAGCGGACGCGGTCCATACCCTGCAGATGTTCGATCAACTCGGCCCGAAGCTCGACTCGCCCGCGCTCGGTGAACTTGATGGCATTGGACAGGAAGTTGTTGAGAATCTGGCGCAGGCGCAGCCGATCTACGCTCACCAGCGGACTGATTTCCGGCGACACCGCATGGATGAGCACCAACCCTTTGCTGCTGGCCAGACGCTCGTAGAACGCTGCGGCCAATTGCACGATCTCGGCGATGGAGGCAGGCTCGGCCACGATGGTCAGCTTGCCGGCCTCGATCTTGGAGTAGTCGAGAATATCATCGATGATGCGTAGCAAGGACTGCCCCGATTCTTGCGCCGTATCGAGCATCCGGGCCTGCTGCTCGCCCAGGCCGTGCAAGCCGACCAACTCCAGCATGCCCAACAGGGCATTCATCGGAGTACGGATCTCGTGGCTCATGGTCGCCAGGAAGGTGTCCTTTACCCGAGCCAGCTGCTCGGCTTCGAGTCGTGCCTTCTCCAGATCGACGGTCCGTTCCGCCACCAGCATCTCCAACCGTTCATGATGCTGCGCGACTTCGGCTTCGGCCCGTTCCCGGCTGAGGTAGCTGGCCAGGATATCGGCAGTCGCGCCCAGGAACTGTTCCTTGACGGTATCCTGCTGGAAATCCACCGTCAGGGTAACGACCAGCACCCCCATCAGATCGCCATGGGAAACGATGGGCACGCTGTAGTGACCATGATCGGGCATACCTAGAAAGGTGATGGCGTGACGTTCGTCCACATGCTGTGCATATTGGATCTTCTGCTCGGCGGCGGCCCGGCCGCAATGGCAATAACCCCAGGCCACATTGGCGCACAGATCCCGAACATCGGAATCGAGACTGTGAGAAACGACCAAATGGAGCTGTTGGGCCTTGCTATCCGCCAGGAATATCCCACCCTCGGGCAGCGGCTGTAGCCAGGACACGGCCAGGAGGCGCTGTAGACATTGGCCCAGGGTGTCCTCCAACGTGGTCCCGGACATGCAAATCTCCAGCAAGGCCCGCAGCGTCTCCTGTTGTTCCCGCTCGATCCGCAGCCGCTCTTCGGCCACCTTGCGCTCGGTGATATCGCGGGTGATCTTGGAAAATCCGATCAGCGCACCGCGTTCATCCCGGATGGCCGCGATGATGACATCGGCGAAAAATGTGCTGCCGTCCTTGCGCTGCCGCCAACCCTCGATCTCGGCATAGCCTTCGGTTTCCGCCTGCTTGAGCAGCATGGCGGGCCGACCGGCAGCAGCCTCTTCCGGCGGATGAAACCGGGCCAGCGACTGTCCGATGATTTCGTCGGCCTGATAGCCCTTCAACCGCTGCGCACCCTCGTTCCATGACACCACCAATCCCTGCGGATCGAGCATGAAGATGGCGTAATCCCGGATGCAGCTGGTCATCAATCGCAGACGCTCTTCGCTGTCGCGTAAGGCCCGCTCGGCGGCTTTGCGGTCGCTGATATCGACGATCGACACCACCACATGCCGATCCTTGCCAGTCGGCAAGGTGGATAGCCAGATTTCCACGGGAATTTCGCGACCGTCTTTGTGCAGGCCGAACAACTCCCGGCCTTTCCCCATCCGATAGGCCAGCCCGCCTTCGGCGGAAAACTGCTGGCGCAGGACCGGATGGCGATCGCGGCAGTCATGCGGAATGAGGACTTCGACCACTTCGCCCAACAATGCCGACCGCTCATAACCGAAGATCTGCTCCACGCGGGCGTTGACCCGCTCGATGTGTCCATCCTGATCCACCACCAGGATCACTTCGGGTACGGCGTCAATGATGTGATTGACGCACGCCTCGCTGGCCCGCAAACGCCGCTCGGTCTCCTTTTCCCGGGTGATGTCCTGCACGGTGCCCAGGGAACGCAGCGCCACGCCCGATTCGTCGCGTTCCGTATCGCAGCGCGACAGGATATGTTTGACCCGGCCATCGGGCAGCAGCAGACGATATTCGATCCGATAGGGCGTATTCCATTTCAGGTGGTTCTGATACTCGCGATCGACCACCGCACGGTCGGCGGGATAAATCATGCCCAGGTAGAATTCGTAGGTCGTTCCGAACGTCATCGGGTTCAGCTCGAAGATCCGATAGACCTCATCCGACCAACTCAGACGGTTGGTCGAAGGCTCGTAGCGCCAATATCCTACTTGGGCGATGCGCTGGGCTTCGGACAGGTCGCGCTCCATTTGCCGACGCTCGCTGATATCCATATGGGTACCGACCAGGCGCTTGGGATGGCCTGTCTCATCTCGCACCAGAATGCCGCGGGACAGAATATCCACCCAGTAGCCATCCTTGTGGCGCATGCGAAACTCGACTGAAAAACCCGGTTGCTGTCCTGCCGCGCAGTCTCGGGTCAACATGTCGACCCTACTCAGATCCGCCGGATCGATCAGGCGTCGCCATGTCGCGCACTCGTTCTCCAGCTCATCGTCTCGATAACCCAGCATGGCCTTCCAGCGAGACGAGTAGAAGACGCCATCGGTGGTCAAGTCCCAATCCCACAGACCTTCGTGGGAAGCGCGCAAAGCAAAATCGAAACGTTCCTCGCTGATACGCAGCTCGGCAACGGCCTGACGACGTTGCGCTGCCTCGGTAGACAAGCGCTGATTGAGCGCTCGCAATTGGAGCGTGGTCCGCTGTAGCCGCAGGTGTGTATACACCAAACGCGCCACCCCCAACCCCAGTAGGATGAAGATGATGCAACCAGCCGACAGAATTTGGATCAGGAACGTATGGTCTAGCGGTAGGCGCTCCGGCGGCAAGTGTGACACCACCTTCCAAGCATAGGATTCATCCGCCGTTTCCAGGCTGGAAGGCGAAACCACCGCCCTACCCTCGGAACTTTGCATGCCCTGTAGCGGGTACACCGTCGCAAAAGTCCAGACACCGTCGACATCGCGAAACTGGCCTTCGTCCTGCACCAGAATTCGACGCCAGACCGGCGGATGGCGGCGGGCAAAGGTTTCCGTGCGACCGAACATGAATCCCCATTCATCAGTCGCCGGGGAAGTCACCAGCCAATAGCCATCCTGGTTCAACAACGCCAGCGAAGCGCTCTGACCTGCAGAGACCGCGCGGAAATGGCCCAACAGGTGTTCCCCATGGTAATTCACCAGGACGATGCCTCGTTTGGCGCCCTGGGTGTCGAACACCGGCATCGCCAGATACAAGGTCGGTTTGTAGGGTGTTTCGACCTGGCCGCGTTCGACACTCAATTCCAAGGGCGACACGTAGAGCTGGCCGGGTTCCAGCGCGATAGCGCGGTGAAAGTGGCGATGTTTCGACTTGTCCTGCAAAGCCGAATCCGGCGTGACGACTCCCTTTCCCGCGACCAGCTCGACCCGCAGTCGCTCCATACCGTTCTCGTCGAGCCAACGCAGCCGATCGTAAATGCCCTTGGCCTCGGCAAAGGATTGAAAATCGCGGGTCAGGCGCGCCATGCTCAAGGAATCGGCCTGATTCAACACCGCAGCCAGCGACTCCAGGCGTGCCAGATAACGGACATCGCCCCCAACCTGCTGTAGCTGGGAGACTAATGCGCCAGCACCGAGTCGCACCGGAGTCGATTCATCCATCAGCAACCGCGCTTCCAAACGGGCTCGCTCCGATCGCAACAGAAACCACGATCCAGCCACGATCAGTAGAGCCAAAGGCAAAAACACGCCCAAACAATAGCGCAATGCCAAGCGCCAAAAATCGGACTGCCGTGTTGTCGATCGACTGTTCATCGAGCCCTTCACCTTGCTCGTGGTTCATCAGCGGTCGATACGGGAATCCCCTCGACCAGATTTTGCCGCTAGGCTGTCGAGAGCCACGCCCAGTGGTGCATAATCTATAAAATCTGTTTATTATAGGTGCAAAAAGCAATGTTAATGTAACATTATATTAATATAGATACGCATTGCTTTATTGGAATCGCATACAGCCCGATGATGAACTTTTTCTTATTTATACAAATAAATAGCATTTAAATTTTATTAAGCAGTTTTGCACGACCGCAGCATTAGTCATGCTGATGACAAGTCTAGCGTAAGTTATACTAATCACAGATTAAGGATGGCATATTGCCCTGCAATATCGAAAATCGGCTCCCGTATCCGGCTGGATCGGCTCCCGCGCGATATCGACACCACGCCGGGACCATCACGATCAGCGCTCCATCCCAAGGGACGGGTCCGATCCCGTCGGTCGGCGTATTCCACCAGAATCGTCGCGGCGGCGAATCATTGATTGTCGTCATCGATGCACAACCTTTTCTACGCTGGGGATAGAGCTGAAGGCGTGTCTACACCAGCCAACGCCAGGCGCCTTGAAGCGATCGGGATCTAGAGCGATTTTATGAACACCGAAGCGATCCGTAACTTGAGTTTCCTGGTGATCGAGGACGACCCCTTTCAACGCGAAGTGTTGGCGACGCTGCTCGGCACGATCGGCGCTCAGCACATCATGCAGGCGGAAAACGGCCGTGAGGCATTGGAGAAATGGGCCGCGGCGGAGACGCCGGTCGACATCGTCATCTGTGATCTCAACATGCCGGAAATGGATGGTATGGCCGTGTTGAGACGGCTGAGTCAGATGAACAGCAAAGTCTCGATCATTCTGGTTAGCAGTCACGGCCGCGCGATCCTGGAATCGGTGCAGACCATGGCAGACGCCTACCGCCTACATGTTCTGGGAATCATGCCCAAGCCCTGTTCGCGCAGCCAACTGCTGGCCCTCGTCGCGAAGCGGGAGATCAGCGCCGCGACAGATGTCGCCCACGACGACGACGCCATTCCCCGCCAGGAGATAGTCACGGCCCTAAATCAGGCCGAGTTCGTTCCCTACTTTCAGCCTAAGGTCGACATGTCCAGCGGAGAAGTGGTCGGCATGGAAGCTCTGGCGCGTTGGCGCAGTCCCAACCGTGGGGTGGTCGCCCCAGGCGACTTCATCGCCGCGATCGAGGACTACGGACTCATGGATACGCTAACCTGGATCATCCTGAACAAGTCGGCCATGATTTGCCGCGCTTGGCGCGAGCAGGATCTGGCGCTGACCGTCTCGGTCAATCTTTCGCAAACCTCCCTGTCGCGCCTGGGATTGGCCGAACGCATCCATGCCGTGGTGGCGAATCAAGGCATCTTGCCCAGCGATATCGTGCTGGAGATCACCGAATCGGCGGCGATGACCGACATCGGTTCTTCCCTGGAAAACCTGTCTCGCTTGCGACTACGCGGTTTCGGCCTGTCCATCGACGATTTCGGTACCGGCTATTCGTCCGCCCAGCAATTGACCCGCATTCCGTTCAGCGAACTCAAGATCGATCGATCTTTCGTGCAGCACTCCGATCAGGAATCGACCCGCGTCATTCTCGAATCCACCCTGTCGGTCGCCCACAGTCTCGGCATCAAAGTGACGGCGGAGGGAGTGGAAACGCTGGAGAACTGGGAAATGCTGCGCGAATTGGGTTGCGACATCGCGCAAGGTTACCTGATCGCCAAACCGATGCCGGAAGAAGCTGTCAAGGATTGGCTGGCCAGTTGGACATTACCCACCCATCTAACCGTTCGACCCACCCAGAAGGTCGTGGACATTCTGCTGGTCGAGAAAGAAAATCCGGCCTTGGTACGCAACGCCGAAAACCATGGCGAGTCGATCGAGAATCTGGGCATCGGTCGGGTCGCCCGAGTGCAAGGTCTGAAAGAAGCGCTGCGACGACTGGCCGAAACCTACTACGATCTGGTCATCACCGACATCGATCTCGGCGAGGACAGCGGGCTGGACCTGATCCGGCTGATTCGTACCCAACAAACCCTGCTCAGCCCGGCGACCCGCCTCATCCTGTTGTTCGATCACGACGAATGGAACGTACTGATGCAATCCATCGTCCTGGACATCAACGGCTTTTTGCGCAAGCCGGTCAATCTGCGGACCTTGAAGAACATCATTCAGCAGGCCCTGGCGGAAGATTTCAGCCCACAACCCCCGCAGTATTATCTGGAGAGCGAATCCAGACTGTTGCAACCCCCAGCCGCCGCAACCCCCAGCCGCGCCAGCAGCGAGCCCATTTCACACCGCCTCCTCGTGAAGGGGCAACTGATCGCCCTGCCCGACCTGCGCCACGGCATGGTGCTGGCCGAACCTATCTACAGTCTGGACAAGAGGATGATGATTCTGGCGGCGGGCCATACCCTCACCTTCAGTATCATCAACCGCCTGTGGGATATCCGGGACTATCTGGCCTGCACCGACGTGCGGGTTTTCCCATAGGGCTTCCGCTCGGTTAAGATTCATCACGACAACGATTCACTAGTATCTCCCTAGCGGCAACTTCGGGGAGTCGCGTGACGAGGCGACGGCAAGACCGATCAGGATTTTTTTCGGGTCATTCCGACGACCCGCTTTACCTCGGTGAATTCTTTCCTATAGTGTCTGCAAGGCCGCATCAGGCGTTACCTCTGCCTCGTCCGGGCACGATGCGGCCGGATATAACTACAATCTGGAGAACACTGATGGCAGAACAAAAACTGGGTAATCCGGCAGTCGTGGGCTTGGCCGGCTTTGGTTTGACCACCCTTTTCCTACAGTTTCACAATGTCGGCTGGGCCGGTATCGGACCGGTGATCTGGCTGGGCCTGATCTTCGGTGGCACCGCCCAACTCATCGCCGGCTTGCAGGAGATGAAGACCGGTAACAATTTCGGTTACTGCGCCTTCACCTCTTACGGAGCATTCTGGATCGCTCTGTGCCTGATGTTGATCGGAAACAAATACGAGCTGTTCAAGGCCAGTACTACCGATGTCGGCTGGTTCCTGGTCGCCTGGACACTGTTCACCGTGATCCTGTGGATCGGTTCGCTGCGCATTCATGGCGCCATGGCCTTCACCTTCACCACCCTGCTGATCGGCTTCATCCTGCTCGATCTGGCGCACTTCGGCTATCCCAACCTAACCGTAGTCGCCGGATACGAACTGATGGTCTGCGCCCTGGCAGCCTGGTACATGATGGCCCGCATCATTCTGAACGAGATCTATGGACGCGAAATCTTGCCGGCCGGCAAGCCCTGGGTGTCCTGAGTCGACCATCGCGCACCAACCACCAAAATAATCCCGGAGGATTCGAATCATGCGCAAACAACGACTGGGTTTAGCCGGTCTCGCTTTGTTATTGAGCGCCGCGCCGGCTCTGGCCGCCGATCCCAACACCGCCACCGCCACCGCCACCGCCACTCCCGAAGAAGTGGTCTCCAAGGTCCACGAGGCGTCGCAGTATCTGCACGACAAGGGCTTGGCGGGCTTTTCCGACTTCAACAACAACAAGGACGCCCGCTGGGTCTGGAAAGACAGCTATGTGTTCGTGTTCAGCTGCCGTGACGATGTGATGATCGCCCACCCGCTGCGGCCCGACCTGGTCGGCAAACCGATCCTGCAGATGCGCGACGACAAGGACCATCAGTTGTTCAAGGACATGTGCAAGGCCGGCACCGGCCAGAGCGGCGGCTGGGTCGAGTACTGGTGGCCAAAGCCGGGCGAAGCCAAAGCCTCGCGCAAGATCTCCTTCGTCCAGAGCGCCAATGTGTCCTTCAAACCTGACGTTCTGGTCGGGGCCGGAATCTACGACGACAAGATGACGGTCGATGAGTTGAACAAGCTGGCGCAACAAACCAAGCAACCGCAGAAAGACGCGCCGTAATCGACTCGCTCCTTTGCGTCACCTGCATCATCGGCAAACGAACCCCCTGGCAACCCAGGGGGTTCTTTCGTTCAAGGCGATTCCCGTCTGTTGGCGGCCGGCATCACGTTGACATTGGTCGGGTAGACCACCGGCTCAAAGGGCCGACCCTTGGGCGGTTTGTCGGTCACCTGCTCGCGGCCCTGATCGTCGTGCCATCGGTACAACGTCCCGGTGCTCAGTCCGGGCAAGTGCTCACGCACCCAGGGAGGCGCATCCTGCGGTGTCGTATACCAGTAGAGCAGCACGCCACCCACCAGGCCGAACGCAACCAGCCAGAGCATCGACACCGCGCCGGTCTGACGCCGCCATCGGCGACCGGCCACCATTCGGGAAACATCGCCTGTCATCGATCACCTCCGCTTACTGCCAATCACCCCGCAAAGCCCGCACGCGCTCGCGCAACAACGCCGATGTCGCCTGCTCCGGCGGCGTCGGTTCGCCAACCGCCAGTTCGATACGCGACCAGAACCGGCGCGGCAGATGGCTCATCGCCTTGCCATAGCGGCGGCTGAAGAAACTACCCCACATGCCGCGCAACGCCATCGGGATCACCGGGACCGGCGTCCGCTGCACGATATGCTCGATACCGGCCTTGAACGGCCCGATCTCGCCATCTTCGGTCAAGCGCCCTTCCGGAAAGATGCCCACGACTTCGCCCTCTTCCAGATAACGGGCGACCCGGTCATAAGCTTGTTTCAAGATCTCGGGCTTCTCCCGCGCCGACGCGATGGGAATGGCCCCGGCGGTGCGGAATACGAAATTCAACACCGGAACTTTGAAGATCTGGTAATCCATCACGAAGCGAATCGGTCGTCGGCAACAACCGATCACCACCAACGCATCCATGTAACTGATGTGATTGCACACCACCACCGCCGGCCCCTGGTCGGGGATATGGTCCAGGCCACGCGTCTTGAGCCGATAACCGATGTTGACCAGAATCCAGACCATAAAACGCATCAGGAATTCAGGCACCAGGCTGAAGATGTAGGCCGCCACCGCCGCGTTGAGGATCGCCATCGCCAGCAACAGCTGGGGAATGCTCAAGCCCAGATCCAGCAGGATGATGGCGATCACGGCCGCCGCCACCATGAACACGGCGTTGAGGATGTTGTTGCCGGCGATCACCCGCGACAGATGACTGGGCTCGCTGCGCTGCTGCACCAGGGCATACAGCGGCACGATGAAAAAGCCGCCGAACATGCCGATCGCCACCACGTCCAGCACGATCCGCCAACTACCCGGCTGACTCAGGAAAGCCAGCATCCCCAGTAGCTCGCTACCCGCTGGCGGCGCTGCCGGCGTGGCGAAGAACAGATCCACCCCGAACAGGGTCAGGCCGATGGAGCCGAACGGCACCAGTCCGAGTTCCACCTGGCGTCCGGACATCCGTTCGCACAGCAGCGACCCAGTCCCGATCCCGACGGCGAACAGCGTCAGCAGCAAGGTCACCACGTGCTCGCCGCCGCCCAGGGTCAGCCGGGTGAAATTGGGCAACTGCGCCAGGTAGACGCTACCCAGGAACCAGAACCAGGAAATGCCGAGCACCGACTGGAAGACGGTAAAATTGCCGTAGGTGAAGCGCAGGATGCGCCAAGCTTCGCTGACCGGATTCCAGTTGAACCGTAGATCGGGGGCAGCGGGCGGCGCCTGGGGAATGGCCCGGCTGACCAGATAGCCGAGCACAGCGATCATGATGACCGCGCCCGACACCCACATATGGCCCTGCGGCCAGGCGATCAGCACGCCGCCCAAGATGGTGCCAAGCAGAATGGCCAGGTTAGTGCCCATCTCCACCCAGGCATTGCCGCCGACCAGTTCCTCCGGCTTGAGGTGCTGCGGCATGATGCTGTACTTGACCGGGCCGAACAGCGTCGAATGACAGCCCATCATGAACAGCATGGCAATCAACAGGGCCACGCTGTTCAACATGAACCCCACCGCTGCGCCGATCATGATGGCGATTTCCAGCAGCTTGACCCAGCGGATGTAGCGCGATTTTTCGAACTTGTCGGACAGCTGCCCGGCGCTGGCTGAGAACAGGAAGAACGGCAACACGAACAGGCCGGCGCACAGATTGATCAGGAAATTGGAACGGGCGGCGTCGACGTTCGCCATTTGGAACGCAATCAGGATGATCAGCGCGTTCTTGAAGACGTTATCGTTGAACGCCCCGAGAAACTGGGTCAGGAAAAACGGCAGAAAACGCCGTTGCCGCAGCAGGGTAAACTCGTTGCCGGTCGCCATGGGCGGAAATTCTCCGGGGGTTGGCCGAGCAGATTCAGGTTTCGGCGTTGGGAATGCTCATCACAGCATAGCCATTATCGGTCAAGGTGCAGCGTCGCCGACCATGGTAGGAAAACCACGTTGCAATCCGTCGCCACGGTGACACGAACCGCGCCGTGTCCGATCAGCCAGCGGCGACCGCTGGCCGGATGTCGACTCACACCACGCCCAGCAACACCAGCGGCAAGGTCACCATGGCCAAGGCCGTCTCCACCGTGACGATCACCGCCATCAGTGCGGCATCGCCACCCAGCTGCTGGGCCAGGATGTAGGAAGTGGACGAGCCCGGCAGCGCCGCGAACAGCACCAGTATCGCCGTCTCCAGGCGGTTGATACCCAGCAGCCAGCACAGCCCTCCCGCCAGCACCGGGTATACCAGTAGCTTCAGTCCACTGGTCGTCAACAGCAAGCCGGGGCGGGCCAGCGCTCGAACTTGCAAGCCAGCCCCCACCGCCAGCAAACCCAGTGGCAACGCGGCCCGCTCCAAAATATCCAGCACCGCCGCCGATCCCCACGGCAGCCCGATCCCGCTCACGTTCAACCCGATGCCGACCAGGCAGGACAGAATCAACGGATTGGTGGCCAGGCCCCGCAACACGCCGACCAGACTGGTCTCCATATCGGCGTGGGCATTCAGCACCAGCACACACAGCACATTGATCAGCGGAATCATGATCGCCATCACCAGCGCCGCCACCGTGCCGCCCTCGGCATGGAACACCGTCAGCGCCACCGCCAGGCCAATGAAGGTGTTGAATCGGATCAAACCCTGATACACCGAGGAAAACGCCGGTCCATCCACTTTCAGCCAGGGTCGCAGCGCATACGCCAGCGCCGTCATGGCCAACAGCAGCCCCACGATGGCCGCCGCCAGCGGACCCACCGCGTAATCGCCCAGCTGGGACAGGGCCAATCGGTGCACCAGCAGCGCCGGAAACAGCACGAAGTAAGTGAAACGCTCTGCGGCCGGCCAGAATCCATCGCCGGGGAAACCCACCCGCCGCAGAGCGAAACCGATCAGGATCATCACGAAAATTGGTCCGACCGCCCCAGCGATCAGCAACAAATTTTGCATTTTTTGCTCCCTGGCCGTCACCCCTGGAGGCAGAAGCGGCCAATCAACGCCTGTAACACGCTCAA
The DNA here is from genome assembly GCA_003989065.1 of Candidatus Competibacteraceae bacterium. Taxonomy (GTDB): domain Bacteria; phylum Pseudomonadota; class Gammaproteobacteria; order Competibacterales; family Competibacteraceae; genus RXIW01. The sequence goes on along the minus strand of RXIW01000004.1, from coordinate 17,793 downwards.
GGTCTGCGGAATCGCGGCCAGCGGCAAATATTCGTCCGGCTGATGGGCACAATCCACGCTGCCGGGACCGAGGATGACCGTCTCCATCCCCAGTGCGTTGAAGAACGGCCCCTCGGTGCCGAAGCCCGCCACGCCGGCCGGCGCGCCGGTCAACTCCTCCGCCGCCTGCACGATGGTCGCCGTCGCCGGCGTCTCCAGCGCCTCGACCCCCGGAAACAGCGCCTGGAAACTCAAGCTCAATCCGCTATCGGCCAGCAGCTGGCCCAGACGCCGGTGCAAAGCTTCGCGCAACTCGGCCAGGGTCAGCCCTGGCAGCGGACGGATATCGATGTGCAATTCGCAATCGGCGCAAATCCGGTTGGGGTTGTCGCCGCCATGGATGCGACCCAGATTGAGCGTCGGCCCCGCCACTTCGAACAGTGGATTGCGGTAACGCGCCTGCAACTCCGCCCGCCATTGCAGCAGTTCGCCGATCACTCGATGCATCCCTTCCAAGGCGCTAACGCCCAAGGCCGGATTGCTGGAATGGCCCGACCGGCCCTCCAGCCGGATCGCCTCCATCAAAATACCCTTGTGCATCCGCACCGGTTTCAGACCAGTGGGCTCACCGATCACCGCGTGGCGGCCCAGCGGCTGGCCCGCTGCCGCCAGCGCCCGCGCCCCGGCCATGGTGCTCTCCTCGTCCGCCGTAGCCACGATCACCAGCGGTCGGCGCAATGCGCCCGGCGTGAATTCCTGGGCGGCGGTCAGCGCCAGCGCCAGGAAGGATTTCATGTCCGCCGAGCCCAGACCATAGATGCGGCCGTCGGCCTCGATCCCGCCAAACGGATCGAAATGCCAGCGGCCAGCATCGAACGGCACGGTATCGGTATGCCCGGCCAGCACCAGACCGCCCGGCCCGCTGCCCAGCGTGGCCACCAGATTGGCTCGATCCGGCCGATCCGGCAACGGCTCGATCCGCACTGCGAAACCAGCCTCCTCCAGCCAGCCCGCCAGCAGATCGATCACCGGCCGATTGCTTTGATCGAACTGCGGCGACACGCTGCTCACCGACGGCGTGGCGATCAATTGACGAATGCGTTGCAACAGGCGGGATGGAGAAGTCGACATGAGATTTTCGCTAGCGGCCCAAGTGGATACTCGAGATAATAAAGCAATTGCTTATTGGTATCCCGCGCCGGTCCTGAACACTGCTCCGAAACCCGCTGCCCCATCCCGATCCGGCCTCTCTCCGCTGCTCATTCTGAATCGCCATCATGCTGCGCCACGCCACTCTGGACGATCTCCCGGCTCTATTGGCCATCGAAAATCGCTGCTTCGACACCGACCGGATTTCGCGTCGCAGCTTCCGCCACCTGTTGACCCACGGTAACGCCATCACCCTGCTCGATGAATGCGACGGCCAGACTCGTGGTTACGTGCTGCTGCTGTTCTCGCAGGGCACGTCCATGGCCCGTCTGTATTCCATCGCCGTCCATCCCAATCATGCCCGGCGCGGGCTCGGCGACCGGCTGCTGGAGGCAGCCGAAGCGGCCAGCGTGGAACGCGACTGCGTGTCGATGCGGCTGGAGATTCGCCGAGATAACCCGTCATCGCTGAGCCTGTTCCGCCGCCACGGCTACCGCCAGTTCAAAGAGGTGCTGGATTATTACGAAGATCATATGGACGCCTTGCGCTTCGAAAAACGCTTGGCCCCCCACCTGCAGACCGATCTGGTCAAGGTGCCCTACTACCGGCAAACCCTGGATTTCACCTGCGGACCGGCGGCGCTCATGATGGCGATGAAGGCGCTGGACCCGTCAGTCGAGCTCGACCGCAAACTGGAGCTGCGGCTGTGGCGCGAGGCCACCACCATTTTCATGACCTCGGGCCATGGCGGCTGCGGTCCCTACGGCTTGGCGTTGTCGGCCCATCGACGCGGCTTCGACCTGGAAATCCACGTGAACGAAGATGGGGTGTTTCTGGTCGATTCGGTGCGAAGTCTGGAAAAAAAGGAAGTGATGCGGCTGGTGCAGGAAGATTGGATCGAGGAACTCAGCCAGCTGCCGGTGGCCTTGTATCGCGGCAGCCTGGGCGTGGACGAACTGCGGCGCAAATTCGAGGCCGGCGGCATCCCGCTGGTGCTGATCAGCTCCTACCGCATCTACGGCGAGCGCTTTCCCCACTGGGTGGTGGTGACCGGTTTCGACGATCACTACATCTACATGCACGATCCGCTGGTTGACAGCGCAAAGGGCGAAATCGTCACCGACTCGATCAACCTGCCGGTGCCACACCGGGAATTCCAGCGCATGGCCCGTTACGGCAAGGCCGGGCAGAAAGCCGTGCTCATCCTCTATCGTTCCGGCGACCGGCCCGAACCGCCGGCTGCCTTACCGTCGTGATTTCTCATTGTCGTCATTGTCGTAACCGTCTCTTCCACGGTGTCAGGAGCACCGATTCAATCCGATGGCCGATCACATCATCCTGGTGGAAAATCCCACCGACTGGAAAGCGCACTTCCCCAATCTGCCCGTCGTCGCTGCCAAGGACTATTTGGCCAAGCCCGAATATTCCTCCACCGGTCGCAACCTGCGGGTGCTGAACCTCTGTCGCAGTTACCGTTATCTCAGCGTCGGCTACTATTGTTCGCTGCTGGCCGAAGCCCGCCGGCACCGGGTCATTCCCAGCGTGCGCACTCTCAACGACCTGAGCCGCAAATCGATCTACAGCCTGGACATCGAGGATCTGGACGATCACGTCCAGCAGGTGCTGGGTAAACCCCGGCCTGGTTTCACCGCCACCGCCTTCGAACTGGACATCTACTTCGGCCAATGCGCGGTCAAGGAACTGCAGGAGCTGGCCCGGCAATTGTTCGACGCGTTCCGTTCACCGATGCTGCGGGTGGAATTCCGGCTGCAGGGGCAGTGGCGCATCGCTTCGCTCAAGGCGCTCCACCTGCATTCGCTGTCGACCGAACAGGAAGACACCTTCATGGGCGCGCTGACCACCTATCTCAGTCGGCGCTGGCGGCAACCGCGCGCCCGCAACAACTATCGCTATGACCTGGCAGTGTTGTACAACCCGAAAGAGGAGATGCCGCCCTCCAACCCCAAAGCGTTGCAACAGTTCGTCAAGGCTGGCCGCGAATTCGGAGTCAATGTCGAGCTGATCGAGAAAAAGGACTACGGCCGACTGGCTGAATTCGATGCGCTGTTCATCCGCGAAACCACCGGCATCGACCATTACACCTACCAATTCGCCAAGAAGGCCGAGAGCGAAGGCATGGTGGTGATCGACGATCCCGACTCGATCCTGAAATGCACCAACAAGGTCTATCTGGACGAGCTGCTGCACACCCATCGCATCCGTACCCCGAAGACCGTCATCGTCCGCCGCGACAATCTGGACCGGGTGGACAGCGAGATCCCCTATCCCATCGTGCTGAAAATCCCCGATGGCTCGTTCTCCCGCGGGGTGTTCAAGGTCGACGATCGCGCCGAACTGCACGATGTGGCCGGCAAGCTGTTCAAGTCCTCCGACCTGGTGTTAGCGCAGGAATTCCTGTACACCGAGTTCGATTGGCGGGTGGGCATCCTCAACAAGACGCCGCTGTTCGTCTGCCAGTATTTCATGTCCAAGGAACACTGGCAGATCTACAACCATGACGAATCCAACCAGACGCGCGGCACCCGCGAGGGCGATTCCAAGACCTTCCGGATCGACGAAGCGCCAGATGTGGTGATCAAGACCGCGCTCAAGGCGGCCGGCCTGATCGGTAACGGTTTCTACGGGGTGGATCTGAAGCAGACGACCAAGGGGGTGGTGGTCATCGAAATCAACGACAACCCCAATATCGATTACGGCATCGAAGACGCGGTGCTCAAGGAAGATCTCTATCGGAAGGTGATCGAGGATCTGGTCTGGCGGATGGACCGCAAGCGAGGTAAATAAACGGGCGGTTCCGAGGGCGGCCTGCCTTGGCCGCCTGGACAGCGTCGGAAATCAGGCCGGCTTCTTGGCCCAAGCCGTGCACCAGCCCTTGGCGGACACCAGCTTGCCCTGGAACAGCGCGCAGGGGCCGTCGGCATCGCCGGGCTTACCCGAGAAGAAGTTGCAGGTAACGCAGTCGGCGGTGGCGTCGGTGCGCTTTTCGGCCTTGGTGGCATCGGCCTTGTAGCCCAACGCCATCGCTTGGGGATCGCTCTCCGTGACCATATCCGCAGCCGTGGCGCGGCCGCTCAGCAGGGCGTTGGCGAAGGGCGCGGCGGCGAGGCCGATGGCGGTCAATTTGACGAAACGGCGGCGGCTATTGTCGAAAGTATCATTGGCCATGCTGATCTCCTCATGGTTCTTGTAACAATTGCAGGCCGCGCCCATCCAACCGGCGCGACTGGCGAAATAATAGCACGGGCAGTAGGTGAATCCCTTGACATTAGTCAATGATCCCGCGGCGACAGGCCGAAAATCCCGCTGGCGACGCTGGGCGATACTGATCGGCGGCGGGCTGCTGGCGCTGGGCGCTGGCGGTTGGCTGTATGGCCAGTTGCGCGGTAGCCTGGCGCAGCTGGACGGCACGGCGATCCTGTCCGGGTTGAACGCCCCGGTCAGCGTCGAACGTGACCCGTTGGGCATCCCGACCCTTCGCGGCATGGATCGACTGGACATCGCCCGCGCCACCGGCTTCGTCCATGCCCAGGAACGGTTCTTCCAGATGGACTTGTTGCGGCGCACCGCCGCCGGTGAACTGGCCGCCCTGTTCGGACCGGCGGCGCTACCCCTCGATCGCAACCACCGCCTGCATCGCTTCCGCCAGCGCGCCGGACTGGCGCTGGCCGCTATACCCGACGCCGACCGCGCGCTGATCGCCGCCTACACCGCCGGGGTGAACACCGGACTCGCCGCCCTGGCCACCTCGCCCTTCGAGTATCTACTGCTGCGCACCGCCCCCGAGCCCTGGCGTTCCGAGGATACTCTGCTGACCATCTACGCCATGTATCTCGATCTCCAGGGCCAACAATGGGCGCTGGAATCGGCCCGCGGCGTATTGCACGATACTTTGCCTCCCGCCCTGGCCACCTTCCTCGATCCGGTCGGAACCGAATGGGATGCACCCTTGCTCGGCCTGCCCTGGCCCGCGTCACCTCTGCCCGGCCCCGACAGCGTCGATCTGCGCCCGTCTCCCGCCGCGCCGCCGCTACTGGGATCGACCGTCCGGCTCGGCCCGCCCGCCGCGCCGCCGTTCAGCCTGTATCCGTCGCCGCTGACCGCGGAAACCGAAACCGCCAGCGGCAGCAACAACTGGGCGGTGGCCGGTCGCCTGACCGCCCACCGTGGCGCCATGCTGGCCAACGACATGCACTTGGCCCTACGCCTGCCCAACATCTGGTATCGCGCCACGCTGATCTATCCCGACGCGCGTGGCCATGAGCGTCGGATCAGCGGCGTCACCCTGCCCGGCGCGCCCGCGATCGTCGCCGGCAGCAACGGCCACATCGCCTGGGGGTTCACCAACAGCGAGGGCGACTGGGCTGACCTGGTGGTCCTGGAGCGCTCCGCCGACGGTTCGCACTACCAGACTCCGATCGGCCCCGAGCCCTTGACCCACGTTCGGGAAACGCTGGCGGTCAAGGATCGTCCAGCCGAAACCCTGGACATCCTGGAAACCCGCTGGGGACCGGTGATCGATATCGACCATCGCGGCCGTTCGCGCGCGCTGCGTTGGGTGGCGCACGAGCTGCGGGCGGTCAACCTGGGGCTGCTGGCGCTGGAAGGGGCCGATACGGTCGAGTCCGCCCTCAACATCGTTAACCAAGCCGGCATCCCGGCCCAAAACGTCCTGCTGGCCAGCGCTGACGGCCGCATCGCCTGGACCCTGTCCGGCCCCATTCCACGCCGGTTCGGTTACGACGGCCGCCTACCCACATCCTGGGCCGACGGTCAACGCGGCTGGCAAGGTTGGCTGGAGCCTGCCGACTATCCACGCATCGTCGATCCGCCTGGCGATCGTCTGTGGACTGCCAATGGCCGGGTGGTCAACGACCCCTGGCTCGATCGGATCGGCGACGGCGGCTATGCCCTTGGCGCCCGCGCCCGGCAAATTGGCGATGCCCTGCAAGGTCGGGATTATTTCGACGAAAGCGATTTTCTGGCGCTGCAGCTCGATGACCGGGCGCTGTTCCTCGCTCGCTGGCGCGATCTGTTGTTGGCGACGCTCACCCCGGAGGCGCTCCAGGCCAACCCGCATCGGACGGAGCTGCGGCGCTACGCCGCCGACTGGGGTGGGCGAGCTGCGGTCGATTCGGTCGGTTATCGGGTAGTTCGCGCCTTTCGGCTGGCGGTCTGGCAACGGGTCTTCGATCCACTGACCGCTGCCTGCCGGCAAGCCGATCCGCGATTCGACTACAGCGCGTTTCGCCAAAGCGAGGGGCCGCTGTGGCAACTGATCGCCCGTCGCCCACAACACCTGCTCGATCCGCGCTATCCCGACTGGTCGGCTCTATTGCTAGCGGCAGCCGACGCCAGCGACACGGAACTGCGCGCCGACGGTCGGCCGCTGGCGGCACATAGCTGGGGCGACTATAACCAGGTCCATATCCAGCATCCTTTCAGCCGGGTGCTGCCCTGGCTCGGTGCTTGGCTCGACCTGCCGACGCAGGCGCTACCAGGCGATCTGCACATGCCACGGGTGCAGACCCCCAGCAGCGGTGCATCCGAACGGCTGGTGGTCGCGCCAGGGCAGGAAGCCGCTGCCATCCTACACATGCCTGGTGGTCAGAGCGGCCATCCGCTGTCGCCCGACTATCAGGCCGGACACCAAGCCTGGATCACCGGCAGCCCAACGCCCCTGCTGCCTGGATCACCGGTGCATCGCTTGCGATTGCAGCCGGAATCCTGAGTCTGCACCCTATTCCACCAAGGGCGACCGCCGGGCTCACAGACCCAGATCGGCCAAGATCGCCCGGATACGATGGCCATAGGTGTGCTCGGCCAGCACCCGCCGCCGTCCCGCCGCTGCGATCTGCGCCCCCCAATCCGGCTCACGGCGCAGACGGGCCACCAGCGCATTCAGCTCATCGCGATTGCGGTAGACCAAAATCTCCCGGCCCGGCTCGAAGCATCGCGGTAAATCCAGCAGATCGTCGTTGATCACCACCGCCCCGCATGCCAGCGGCTCGAAGCTGCGCTGATTGAGGCCATAGGCAGTGTTGGCCTCGTTGTTGGCATTCAACACCGCCTGATGCCGTTGATAGCGCCGGATCACCACCCCGCGCCCGATCTTGCGGTTGTGCACCCGATGAAAACCCTCGCGAGCCAATGCGCTCCAATCGGTGCCGATGATGTACGCCGGGGTGTCCAGCCCCCGCACGACCGCTTCCCGGAATTCGGTCCGGCTGGCGATGAACAACAGTTCGGCGCGGCGTCGCATCTGGCCCGGTCGAAACGCCTCCGGATCGACTGCCAGCGGCAGATAATGACTGGGCGTGGCAAAACCGGCGGCGGCGGCGAGCTGAAAAAAAGAGCTGTCGGTGAAATACAGGCGGTCGCAGCGATCGGCCCGCTCCTGGTCGGGAGGGAAGCGATCGCCCACCAGTCCGGCGATCAGCGGTCGCCAAGGCTGGTCACGCAAGATCCGGTAGTACTCCAGTGGCACGCCGAATACTCCCACGACCAGCACCACATCCGGGTGAAAATCGTGCAGCGCCCGCTCGAACCGCGCCAGCATCCATGGCGAGGTCGCCGCGCTCGATCCTTCCCACTTGGCCCGTATCCGCGCACCCCAGCTTTCTCCATTGATGGCGAAGGTCCGGGTCGGGTAACCCAATCGAGCACTGGATTGGTGCAAATTCTCCAGCCATTGCACTAAACTGCCGCGCTTACCCAGCAATAAAATACGGAGCGACATTCCAGACTGCATCATCGCCTACTCTTTAACTTTGCCAGGCCATACGGATGCAATGGTCGACCCGCAGCCCGTCGACCCGGCTAGCCGATATGGCATGAATCCTGCCAATTACGGGTTTACACATTTTTCCTATCCACATGGCTATCTGTGTCCCGACCGTTGAATGGATTGTTGGCGGTTTCTACTATTTATTTGCCACCCGTGGCGTTCAAACCCATAACGACCCCCACCAAGGAGATTCGGCATGAATTCATTGCAAACCCTGACCGCTGCCGCTGCACTCATGCTCACCGGTGTCGCCCAAGCCGGCACAACGCTGGAAGCCATCAAGAAGAACGGCTTCATCAAATGCGGCGTCAGCGACGGTCTCCCTGGCTTTTCCTATGCCGACGAAAAGGGTAACTATAGTGGAATCGATGTGGACGTCTGCCGCGCCGTCGCCGCCGCCGTGTTCGGCGACGCCACCAAGGTCAAGTTCACTCCGCTGACCGCCAAGGAGCGGTTGACCGCTCTGCAATCCGGCGAAATCGACGTGCTGTCGCGCAACACCACCTGGACCTCCAGCCGCGATTCCGCCCAGGGCCTGAATTTCACCGGCATCACCTACTACGACGGTCAGGGCTTCCTGGTCAACAAGAAGTTGGGCGTCAAGAGCGCCAAGGATCTCGACGGCGCCACCGTGTGCGTGCAGGCCGGCACCACCACCGAACTGAATCTGAGCGACTACTTCCGCTCCCACAAGATGAAGTTCACTCCCATCACCTACGACAAGTCGGACGAAAGCGCCAAGTCGCTGGAAGCTGGCCGTTGCGACGTACTCACTTCAGACCAGTCCCAGCTGTACGCCCAGCGCATCAAACTGGCCAAGCCGGATGACTATATGGTGTTGCCGGAAGTGATCTCCAAGGAGCCGCTGGGTCCGGTGGTGCGTCACGGCGACGACGAATGGTTCGACATCGTGCGTTGGTCGCTGTTCGTGATGGTGGACGCCGAGGAACTGGGCATCACCTCCAAGAACGTCGAAGAGATGAAGAAGTCCAGCAACCCCGACATCAAGCGCATGCTGGGAGTCGAGGGCGACAAAGGCAAGGACTTCGGCCTGGCCAACGACTGGATGGCGACGGTAATCAAGCAGGTCGGCAACTATGGGGAAATCTTCGAGCGCAACGTCGGTCAGGGTAGCCCCCTGCAGATCAAACGGGGGCTGAACGCCCTATGGACGCAAGGCGGACTGCAGTACGCGCCTCCGGTTCGCTGATACTCGCGCTTAATCCTCGCGCCGCCCGGTGACAAGATCTCGACCGATCCTGTCGCCGGTCGGCGATCATTGGTTCCTTTCCCTCTGCTAACGGGCATCCCATGGCTGAACACGCCCCCGCCCCGGTCAAACCGCCGTTCTGGAACGACCCACAGGTTCGGGCCATCGCCTTTCAGGTGATCGCCTTGGTCGTGACCGTCGCCTTCGGGTTGTACATCTTCCACAACACCCAGCTCAATCTGCGCCGGCTCGGTATCGCCTCGGGCTTCGACTTCCTGTCCTCGCCCTCCGGTTTCGACATCATCCAGACCCTCATTCCCTATTCTCCGACCTCCAACTACGGTCAGGTATTCTGGGTCGCGTTGCTCAATACTCTGTTGGTGTCGGCGCTGGGCATCGTTCTCGCTACCTTGCTGGGCTTCATCGTCGGCATCGCCCGGCTGTCCAAGAACTGGCTGGTCGCCAAGCTGGCGCTGATCTACATCGAAACCTTCCGCAACATCCCGCTGCTGCTGCAAATCTTCTTCTGGTACTTTGCCGTGTTGCGAGCCGTACCCGCACCACGGCAAAGTCTGAGCCTGGGCGATGCCGTATTCCTGAATATTCGCGGACTCTACATGCCAGCCCCGCAGTTCCAGCCCGGCTTCGGCTGGGTGCTGGTCGCACTAGCCATCGCCATCGGCTTGGTCTGGTGGCTGAAGCGTTGGGCGTGGCAGCGGCAAATGGCGACCGGTCAAGCGTTTCCGATCTTGCGGACGTCCCTGGCCCTGCTGCTCGGCTTACCGCTCGTGGTGTTCTGGCTGGCCGGATCACCGCTGCACTGGCAGCTTCCGGAATTGCGCGGCTTCAACTTCCAGGGCGGCTGGGTGGTCATTCCGGAAATGGCCTCGCTACTGCTGGCCCTGAGCGTCTACACCGCCACCTTCATCGCTGAAATCGTCCGCTCCGGCATCCAGGCGGTCAGCCACGGCCAGACCGAAGCCTCGCTCTCCCTGGGCCTGAATTCCAGTCTGACCCTGCGGCTGGTCGTCCTGCCACAGGCGCTACGGGTGATCATCCCGCCGCTGACCAATCAGTATCTCAACCTGACCAAGAATTCCTCGCTAGCCGCCGCTATCGGCTATCCCGATCTGGTGGCGGCCTTCGCCGGCACTACGCTGAACCAGACCGGTCAGGCCATCGAATGCATCGCGATCACCATGGCGGTTTACCTGACCATCAGCCTGCTGATTTCGCTGGGCATGAACTGGTACAACCGACGGGTCGCCCTGGTGGAGCGCTAAGCCATGTCCGAATCTTCCATCGCCCACGTTCCCCATCCCAATCTACCGCCACCCTCCAACTCCATCGGGGCCATCGGCTGGGTGCGGCACAATCTGCTCTCGTCGCCGCTGAACATCGCCCTCACCCTGCTGGCGATCTGGCTACTGTACCTGATCATTCCACCGATCTTGCGCTGGGCGATCATCGACGCCACCTGGAGCGGGGACAACCGCGAAGCCTGCCATCCGGGCGGGGCCTGCTGGGTGTTCATCCAGGTCCACTTCGGGCAATTCATGTACGGCTTCTATCCGGACGGCCAGCGTTGGCGGGTCGACCTGACCGCGCTGTTGCTGATCTTCGGCGCGGCGCCCCTGTTCATGCATGCCGTCTCCAACCGACTCAAGGTACGGCTGGGCCTTGGATTGCTGGTCATCTATCCGGTGATCGCCTTCTTCCTGCTCAAGGGCGGCTCATTTGGCCTGCCAGTGGTCGAAACCAGCCAGTGGGGCGGACTGCTGTTGACGCTGGTCATCGCTGGCGTTGGCATGACCGCCGCTCTGCCGCTGGGTATCCTGCTGGCGCTGGGCCGGCGCTCGCGGTTGCCCGCCATCCAGACCCTGTGCGTGACCTTCATCGAATTCTGGCGCGGCGTGCCGCTGATCACCGTGTTGTTCATGTCCTCGGTGATGCTGCCGCTATTCCTGCCGGCCGGGATGAACTTCGACAAACTGCTGCGGGCACTGATCGGCGTCACCCTGTTCCAGTCAGCCTACATGGCCGAAGTGGTGCGCGGCGGGTTGCAGGCCATCCCCAAGGGCCAGGTCGAAGCCGCCGCCGCGCTGGGTCTAGGTTACTGGAAGACCATGGGGCTGATCGTGCTGCCGCAGGCTCTGAAACTGGTCATTCCCGGCATCGTCAACACCTTCATCGCGCTGTTCAAGGATACCTCGCTGGTGTTGATCATCGGCCTGTTCGACCTGATGAACATGGTGCACAACGCCACCACCAACCCCGATTGGCTGGGCTTCTCCACCGAAGGCTACGTGTTCGCTGCCGCCGTGTACTGGCTGTTCTGCTTCAACATGTCCCATTTCAGCCAGAAGCTGGAAAAACGCCTGCACACCGGCCACAAGCGCTAGGAATCCATCGCCATGTCCGAATCCTCTCCCTCTTCCGCCCAGAAGCCGCTGTCCGATCAGGTCATGATCACCCTGGAAAGCGTCCACAAGTGGTACGGCCAGTTCCACGTACTGAAGGACATCAACCTGACCGTCCAGAAAGGCGAACGCATCGTCATCTGTGGCCCGTCCGGCTCCGGCAAGTCGACCACCATCCGTTGCATCAACCGTCTGGAGGAATACCAGCGCGGACGGATCACGGTCGACGGTCATGAATTGAACAACGACGTCAAGCAGATCGAACGCATCCGCCGCGAAGTCGGCATGGTATTCCAGCACTTCAACCTGTTCCCGCATCTGACCGTGCTGGAAAACTGCGTGCTGGCGCCGATCTGGGTGCGCAAACAACCGCGCAAGCAGGCCGAAGAAGCCGCCATGCACTACCTGCAACGGGTCAAGATTCCCGAGCAGGCCCACAAATATCCCGGCCAACTGTCCGGCGGTCAGCAACAGCGGGTCGCCATCGCCCGCAGTCTGTGCATGAACCCCAAGATCATGCTGTTCGACGAGCCGACCTCGGCCCTCGACCCGGAGATGATCAAAGAAGTGCTGGAAACCATGGTGACCCTGGCCGAGGACGGCATGACCATGCTGTGCGTCACCCATGAAATGGGTTTTGCCAAAACCGTCGCGCACCGGGTAATCTTCATGGATGGCGGTGAAATCATCGAGCAGAACACCCCCGAAGAATTCTTCACCCACCCCCGTTCGGATCGAACCAAGCTGTTCCTGAGCCAGATCCTGCATCACTAAAATGCCAGGACGTCACTCCGACCAGCACTGAGGATTGCGTGCACTCTTACCGAATCGCCATCGTCGGCGCGGGCGTCGCCGGCCTTACTCAAGCCCTGTGGCTACAACGGCAGGGTCATCGGATCAGCCTGTTCGAAAGTGGCAGCGAAGACCTCGCCCATCACTGCAGCCATGTCGGCGCGGGGATGCTGGCCCCGTATTGCGAACTGAGCGAAGCGGAAGCCGAGATCTGCCGATGGGGCGCCGCTGCGCTCGAACTCTGGCGGCAGCTGGTTCCCACCCTGGCGCGGCCGGTGCACATGAGTTGCAACGGCACGCTGGTGGTGGCTCATCATCAGGATCGCGCCGGCATGCACCATCTGGCCGAGCGCATCAAACACGCCGGCTTCGAACCCCGGCTGCGCTGGCTGCAGCGCAGCGAGCTGCACGAACTGGAACCGGAGCTGGAAGGCCGTTTCAGCACCGGTTTGTATCTCACCCCCGAAGGCGAAATCGATCCCCGTTCGCTGCTGCCGGCCCTGGTCGAGACCCTGCGGCGAGACGGCGCGCAGCTGCATTTCGCGACTCGCGTCGATGCCCTGGCTCCGGGTGAGATCCACGCCCAAGGCCAACGCCATGCCTTCGACTGGGTGGTGGATTGTCGGGGGCTGGCCGCCAGCGACACCTGGCCGGCATTGCGTGGGGTGCGCGGTGAAATCCTCACCCTGCGCAGCCCGGACGTTCAGCTCCATCGACCGATCCGCATGATGCACCCGCGCTACCCGCTCTACATCGTGCCGCGCCCCGGCAACCGTTTCGTGGTGGGCGCGACCAGCATCGAAAGCGACTCCTTGCGACCGCCGACCGTCCGCTCCAGCCTGGAACTGCTGTCGGCGGCCTACGCGCTGCACCCGGCTTTCGCCGAAGCGGAGATCGTCGAAATGAAAACCCAGTGCCGGCCGACCCTGCCCGATCACCTCCCGGCCATCCGGCAGCAGGACAACCTGCTGCAGGTCAATGGTTTATATCGGCATGGCTATCTGCTCAGCCCCTTCCTGGCCGAAACGGTCGCGACCTTTATCGGCGAGCAGCGCTGGCCCGAAACCGCGGCAGTGTTGCGGCGATCCCTCGACACCGTTACCGAGCGCCCATGAGCATTCATATCGAAGTCAACGGCGACCCCAAGACCCTGGACCAACCGCCCTATTCGCTGGCCGAAGCGCTGGCGCACTGGGGCTATGCCGGCGCGCCCATCGCGGTGGCGCACAACGAAGAATTCGTGCCGCGCAGCCGCTACGCCAGTTTGCAGCTGCAGGAAGGCGACCGCCTGGAAATCGTCGCGCCGATGCAGGGAGGTTGAGTCTCATGACCACTTCATCCGTCTGGAATATTGCCGGTCGCGCGCTGCATTCGCGGCTGCTGCTGGGCACCGCCCGCTATCCCTCCCCGACCGTGCTGCAACAAGCCATCGCCGCTTCCAGCGCCGAGGTCGTGACCGTTTCACTGCGGCGCGAAGCGGCGACCGAACGGGCCGGAGCCCAATTCTGGTCGATGATCAAGGCGCTGGGCGTACAAGTCCTCCCTAACACCGCTGGCTGCAAGACGGTGAAAGAGGCCGTGACCACGGCGGAAATGGGCCGTGAGATCTTCGAAACCGATTGGGTGAAGCTGGAAGTGATCGGCGACGATTACACCTTGCAGCCGCATCCGTTTCTGCTGGTCGAAGCAGCGGAACAATTGTGCCGGCGCGGCTTTCAGGTCTTTCCGTATACCACCGAAGATCTGGTGGTGGCCGAGCGCCTGTTGCAGGCTGGCTGTTCGATCCTGATGCCTTGGGGTGCGCCGATCGGCTCGGGACAGGGTTTGAACAATCCCTACGCTCTGCGGACCCTGCGGGCGCGCTATCCGGACATCAGTCTGATCGTCGATGCCGGCATCGGCAAACCCTCCCACGCCATCGCCGCCATGGAGCTGGGTTACGACGGCGTCCTGGTCAACACCGCCGTCGCCCGCGCCACCGATCCGGTGCAGATGGCGCGCGCCTTCGGGCTGGCGGTCGAGTCCGGTCGTCTCGGCTACCTGGCCGGCGCGATGCCCAGCCAGGACATGGCGGAACCGAGCACACCGGTCACTGGCACCCCGTTCTGGCATCAGTCGTAGGCGCAGCGCGCATGCAAACGCAAGGTGCTTACGGCTTCTATCCGGTCGTGGACGATGTCCGTTGGGTGCGCCGCTTCCTGCCGCTGGGGGTGCGCACCATCCAGCTGCGGATCAAGGACCAGCCCGTTGCGACCGTGCAGCGACAGATTCGCGAGGCCCTGGCCATCGCCGCCGATTACCACTGCCAGCTGATCGTCAACGATTATTGGCAAGTCGCCATCGCCGCAGGCGCTCATTGGCTGCATCTGGGTCAGGAGGATCTGGCCCAGGCCGATCGCGCTGCCATTAGCGCGGCGGGGCTCAAGCTGGGGATCAGCACCCACAGCCCCGCAGAACTGCAAACTGCGCTGGCGGCCCAACCCGATTACATCGCGCTGGGTCCGATCTACGAAACCACGCTCAAGCAGATGCCCTGGTCGCCCCAAGGTCTGGAGCGCATCGGCCAGTGGAAGGCGCAGTGTAGTTGCCCGTTGATCGCCATCGGTGGCATCACCCTGGAACGCGCGCCGGCGGTTCTGGCGGCGGGAGCAGACGCCATCGCGGTGGTCTCCGATGTCTTGCGCGCCCCCGACCCCGATGGCCGCGTGCGCGCTTGGTTGGATCTGTTCCACGCCACCGCGCGATAAGCGCTCCTGAATGCCGCGATGACCGGTTCTCCCCCCCTATCGTCAGACACGCCCGCCACCTTCAGCCTTGAAGAGCAATTGCGTTACGCCCGCCACTTGAGTCTGCCCGAGATCGGCGCGGCGGGCCAAACCCAGCTACGCCAGGCCAGTGTATTGGTCATCGGTGCCGGCGGCCTGGGATCGCCGGCTTTGCTCTATCTGGCCGCCGCTGGCGTGGGTCGGCTCGGCATCATCGATCCGGACTACATCGAACTGAGCAATTTGCAGCGGCAGGTTCTCTACACGACGGCGGCGTGCGGTTCGCCCAAGGTCGAGGAAGCCCGCCAGCGCTTGCTGGCGCTCAATCCGCATTTGCGGATCGATAGTTATCCCGAGGCTTTCTCGATCGACAATGCCCGCGAGTTGGCGGCGTCCTATGACGTTCTGATCGAAGGTTCCGATCGTTTCGCCACCAAGTATCTGGTCAACGATGCCTGCGTGCAGGCCGGCAAACCCTATGTCGGAGCCAGCATCCGGGCGTTTTCGGGCATGCTGGCGGTCTATGCTGCGCCGGGTGGCCCCTGCCATCGCTGCCTGTTTCCCCAAGAGCCCGATCCCGATACGGTGCCTTCCTGTGCGCAAGCCGGGGTATTGGGCACGGTTCCCGGTTTGTTCGGGCTGTTGCAGGCGCATGAAGCGCTCAAATTGATTCTGGGCATCGGTGAGCCGTTGATCGGCAGTGTGCTCACCATCGATCTGCTGGCGATGCGCTTCCAGAAGTTGCGGCTACCACGCGACCCGAATTGCCCGTCGTGCGGTGAATCGCCTTCGATTCAGCCATTGACCGAGTCCTCGTCTGCTTGCGCCAGCACTGCAGCGGGTAGCCCGTTGCATACCACGCTGCTGCATCCGGACGCCTTGCCTTGGATCAGCTTGGCGGATGCACAGCAAGATCCGTCATTGCGCTGGATCGATATCCGCACTTCGGCGGAATTCATCGCCGGACACATTCCAGGCGCAGCGCACATTCCCTTGGATCAGATCGAACAGGTCATCGCCAGCCTGAAACCCGACAGTCAGCGGCTGTTGCTCTACTGCCAGCGAGGAGCACGTACCGTACAGGCGTATTTCCTGCTGAAGGATAAGCTCGGCCATCGGCTGTTTCTGCTGGAAGGCGGTTATGAAACCTGGCTGCATGAACAATACCGTGCCGCCAGGGATGCACCGACCTCGCGGTGATTGCTGCCTCGGTCATCGGTGCTTAAAACCCAATTTGTATAGCCTCTCAAGATGAGAGAACGCTAGCTATACTATACTTATGTCATCAATTTGCTTAGGGCCTGTCAAAAAATAAGTTGTACAAGTTAGCTCGCTGAACGCATGATATCCTCATGGATAAAGAGGACATCATCAGCAAAGTTCGTGGAAAATTTGAGCGCCTGTCGGGTGTGCTGGACGAACGTGGTCGTCGGGTATGGGCGGCCGCAGAGGCGGAAGCCATTGGCTATGGCGGGCAAAGTATCGTTGCCAAAGCCACCGGTCTGTCGCGAGTGACGCTGCACCGTGAAGAAACCGAAAAAGCCCAAGATTTAGGCTCCAGCCTTCCGGGTCGAATTCGGAAAGCGGGTGGTGGCCGCAAAAAACTGACCCGACCAGGGTCGGGGTTGTTGTCGGCGCTGGAGGCATTGGTCGAGCCGACCACGCGGGGCGATCCGGAAAGCCCCCTTCGCTGGACTTGCCGCAGCACCCGGCAGTTGGCGGACGCGCTGGCGGCTCAGGGCTACCGGGTCAGCCACCAGACGGTCGCGTCTTTGCTGGGCGGCCTGGGGTACAGCCTCCAAGGCAACCAAAAGACCAAGGAAGGCTCCGTCCATCCGGACCGGGACGCCCAATTCCGATTTATCCACGGGCGGGCCGAGGATTTCCAGCGGCGCGGGCAACCGGTCGTGTCCGTGGACACCAAGAAAAAGGAACTCGTCGGGGATTTCAAGAACGGCGGGCGGGAATGGCGTCCCAAGGGCGATCCCGAGCCGGTGCGGGTTGATGACTTCGCGGACAAGGCGCTGGGCAAGGCCAATCCCTACGGCGTATACGACCCGGCCGCCAACGCGGGATGGGTGAGTGTCGGCACCGACCATGACACGGCCGAGTTTGCCGTGGAGACGTTGCGGCGCTGGTGGGACAAGATGGGCCACTCGCGTTACCCGGAGGCCACGGAGTTGCTGGTGACCGCCGACGGCGGTGGCAGCAACGGATCGCGGGTGCGCCTTTGGAAGGTCGCCCTGCAGCGGCTTGCCGACCAGACGGGGCTGCGCATCTCCGTGTGCCATTTCCCACCGGGGACCAGCAAGTGGAACAAGATCGAGCATCGGATGTTCAGCCACATCAGCATGAATTGGCGGGGAAAGCCCCTGTTCAGCCATGAAGTCGTGGTGAATTTGATTGCGGGCACGACCACTCGGACGGGGCTGAAGATTGAAGCTGAACTCGATACCAACGCCTACCCGCAAGGAATCCATGTGACCGACGAAGAACTTGAAAAGATCAAAATTGAGAGGGCAGACTTTCACGGTGAATGGAATTACACCATCCTTCCGTCCACATGAAACTTGTACAGGTTATTTCTTGACAGGTCCTAAGATTACAGTGGCGCTAATCGCTTACTTCCTCTTATTGACTGTTGGGAGGCAGGCGGGGCGCTCACAACATACT
>RXIW01000003.1 GCA_003989065.1 Candidatus Competibacteraceae bacterium | reverse complement strand
ATTGCCGGCCCAGTGGTGCAAGCCAGTCGGGCGGGCATTCCCACGGTGGAGATCAATCCCACCGAGACCAACGTCAGTCGTTTCGTCGATTACAAACTGACCTCGGGTGCGGCCGACAGCATGCGGGCGATCCGCGCTGCGTTCCTGGAGGGGACGGCCTAGCGCTCAGGCTCAGGTCACCATCAGCCCGGAATGCGCTGGCGCCGCCGGGCGGTGGACGGTCAGCAGGCGGTCGATCGAGATTCCCGCTGGGTAGGCGTAGGGCTCCAGTGGCGCATCGCTTGCAGGATGGGCACTTCCACCCAGCGATAGCTCAGCCAGCCCACCCCGAGCGTTGCCAGCAGCATGACCGCCAATGTCGCGACATGGTCGAGGGGGTAGGGCAGCAGCGCTTGTGGCCACAGCCGCCCAATGGCGGATAGCACCAGGATGTGGCTCAGATAGATCGAGTACGAAGCATCGCCGATTTTCCGCATGAAGGCCGGGAAGCGCAGCTTGCCTTCGATTTCCGCCCGCGCAGCGCCATAGGTCACCAGCAGCGCGGGTATGCCGAACCATAGCAGTCGCCAGCGGTCGGCGCCATCCAGAACGGCGTAACCGGCTTGCAGCGCCCGCACGGCCAGGATGAAGCCGGCGACGCCGAGCGCCAGGATCGCCCGGCCCTGACCGCCCGCCCCGCCGTACAGCAGCAGAGCGACGGCGGCCCCGCCGATGAATTCCAGGGTCAAGGGATGCAGCATCAGACGTAGCGTCGGGTCCAGCAGCTCCCCCGGATACAGCACCGCATGGCCCTGTCCCAGGATGACCACCACCGCCCAGGCTGTCAGCGCCAGCGGGAAGAGGCGTTCCGGGATCAGCGGCAGCAGCAGAGCCACGACCAGGTAGAAATACATTTCATGCGTCAGCGTCCAGCCTACCATCAGCAGCGGTAACAAATCCTGTGGCAAGAGCAGGAACGAGGCCAGGATGTCGATCTGATGGCCTTGCGCCGCATTCACCAGGCCGGGCCGATAGAGCCAGACCAGCAGCACAAGGACGCTGTACAGCCAATAGGGCGGATAGATGCGGGTGACGCGCTGGAACAGGAAATGGCCGGCGGCGGGCAACGATCGAAACTGGGCGCGGCTGACGGTGGCGATGACGAAGCCGCTGATCACGAAGAACAGATCGACGCTGGACTGGCCGTAATCCAGCCAGCCTGGCAGGATCGGGTCGCCGAGGCCGTAGCGCTGCTCGACCACCTGCAGGTGCGCGAATACCACCAGCATGGCGGCGATCCCGCGCAGCACTTGAATGCTGGCGAATTTGGCCGGAATCGGCGCGGCTATCGCCATGGCCTCTCCAAACGATCGATTGCGCGGGTGGCGGGCGTTCGAGCCTGCCGATGCGGTGGATCAGCGGCGATCGGCGGCATGAGAGGGCAGGAACAGCTCCGACCAGTGTTGGACCTGGCAGGTCCGGCACAGCAGGAAAGCCAGCGTGGCCACGTTGCCCAGCAGGAACAGCGCGACGATCCAGGCCGCCGCCCGCCAGGGATTGGGTTCCACCAGGGCCATCCAGACCGCGACGAACAGCAGACCGATCCCGAAGTTCAGCAGCGTGACTCTGCCCCAGGGATCGGCGAGCAGATAACGCAAGCCCGCCAAGATCTGGCTATGGTAGTTGGCCGTGAGGAGAGCGGTCACCAGCAAGCCGAGCAGGAGTCCGAGAACGATGACGAGGGCACGCAACATGAAAATCCTCCGGGTGATGCGTTCGTACTACCCAGCAGACCGCGCCTGCGCTGGGAAGTGCGTTCACCCGGATGTTTCATCATGATCAGTGTGCACTTTGTCCGATCATCGGGGCAGCCAGACAGCCAAGAGGCCCTGGGCGCGGCTCAAGGTTGCCGGAACGGCAGCATCCGGTTCAGGAAGCCGTCGCGATCGTAGCAATGGTGTTTGAGGCCGAGCCCGACGTGCCAGGCGATGAAGACGACGGCGGCATAGCTGGTGACGATATGGACGATCAGGGCTAGCAGGGCCAGCCCTTCCTGCTTGCCGATGGGATTGGGCAGATTGACCAGTCCGAACAGCTTGACGCCGAAATTGCCCGCCATGACGAACAGGTAGCCGCTGAGCGGCAGCAGGAACATGCAGCCGTACAGCAGCGTTTCGTTGCGGTGGGAGATGGCCCGCTCCGTTTTCGACAGGACCGGCGCCCAGTCAGGTAAGGGTGTCGCCTTGCGCCAGGTCAGCCGCGCCAGCGCCAGCGTCAGCAACACCAGGCCGATCGACTTGTGCCAGTTGTAGAGATCGCCCTGGCTCAGCCCGAGCAGGGTCTTGTCACGCGCCAGATGGGTCATGATCGCGGCGCTGAGATACTGGAAGGCGAACAGGGTGACGACCGACCAGTGTAGAAAACGACTGACCGAGCCATAGCAGGTAGCGGAATTCTTCAGTGCCATGTCGGCATCCTCGCGCGGTTTGCGGCCTTGGGGCGTATGCCACAAAAAAACCGCCCCGGTTCTGCTGGCGGCGGTTCTTTGTCGTGGGTTTGGGCGCTTACAGGTTGGCCGAGCGCCACCAGCCGTTGTGCTCGCGGCGCAAAACTTCGTGCGGGGGCATCGGATAGAACGCCAGGTCGGGACCGTTGCCCATGTAGAAGCCGCTCTTGACCATGCGATACGGGAATTCCAGCGAATGGACCCGATGCACCAGCTTGCTCTGCTTGCTGGCCGGCTCCAGTTCCAGCAGCGCCTCGCGGAGATGGTGGATGAACGAATACGGCAGATCGCCCACCACGCCGTTGGCCGGGTCGGTCGACAACGCGCCCAGCCCCAATTCGACGAAGCAGAGGCCCGGGAAACGGATGAACTTGGCCGGCTGGCTGGTGACCCCCTGATAGTAATCGACCGGGCCGAGGGCGCTGACCACCAGGCTGTTGACCGGGGCCAGATCCTGGTACATGTGCAGCCCGGACGCTGGTGGCGGCGGTGCATCGGTCCGGCTCAAGCCCAGGGTGTGGCCATAGGCCGTGCTCAGATATAACTTGCCCAGGGCGCTGACCGGGATGTGCTCCAACACTCGGTAGATCGAGATGTACACCGAGTTCTTGGGAGCGCCGTCAGGATGTGGCACGCAGCGTTCGAGGCCCTCGTCGATGTTGAAGAACGGATGGCGGAAGGACGGATCGACCTCGAAGAAGATGGCCTGTCCCTTGGATTTGTATTTGTGGCCGGTCGCGTAATACTGTCCGAACTGCTCCGGGGGCAGCATGGAAGCGATCAGCGCCTCAGGAATCAGCGAGAAATAGAGATGGATAGTCATGGTGGTGTGTCCTCGACATGAAGCTGTCCGACATCCGCTCTGCATCGGAAGAAGCAGGTCTCCGCGAGAGCGCCCGATCCTGGTTGTCGCAGGGAATCCTTTGTTGCATTCATCATATGAACTAGAAGTATATGAAGTATGGCGGCAATACGCCTGCGACGACGGATTTTTCCTGGCGACGCGAGCCTGCCCCGTCGTTCAGGCGGTGGTCGCTTCGGTGTCGACCAGCAAGGGTTCCAACTCCGCCAGCGTGGTGATCGGCGGCAAGCAGGCTAGACTGCTGCAGACATAGGCGGTCACCGGAGCCACGCCGCTTGGTCGCTCGGCCAGCAAACCAGCGGGCAGGATCGCGTCGGTCGGGATCGCCAGCGTCAGCCGGTGCGGCGCATAGGGCGCCGCGCAACGCCGCCGCCATTCGCCCAGGGCCGCTTCTTCCCCTCGCAGCAGGATGATTTGCCCAGGCGCTAGCGTCTCTTCCAGCGCCGCCAGGAAGGTATCGCAAGCGGCGGGGAGCTGCTCGATCGTCGAAGCAGCCCAGCGCAGGGCGCGTTCCGCCGCGTCCAGATAGGCTGTCCGGCCGGTGAGATGGCCCAGTTTCAGCAACACCTGTGCGGCGATGCCGTTGCCCGAGGGCAGGGCGTCGTCGTGGACCGGCTTGGGACGCTGGATCAGCGGCTCGTGATCGGAGGACGTGAAGTAGAAACCGCCCGCCGTCCGGTCTTCGAACCGTTCGAGCAACACCTCGGCCAGGGTCAGGGCGAAATCCAGATCGCCATCGCGCCAGCGGCACTGCAGCAACTCCAGAATGCCGTCGATCAGGAAAGTATAGTCGTCCAGATAAGCATTCAAGCGTGCCTGTCCATCCTTGTGGACCGCCAACAGCCGACCATCTCGCCACAGCTGGTTGCGGATGAAATCCAGGGCGCGTTCGGCCGAAGCGGCGAAATCCGGCCGTTCCAGGTGGCGGCTGGCAATGGCCATGCCCCGGATCATCAGCCCATTCCAGGAGGTCAGGATCTTCTCGTCGCGGCCCGGCCCTATCCGCTTCGAGCGGACCGCGAACAGCTTGCGGCGGGCCGAGGCCAGCCAGGCGTCGATGTGCGCCGGCGTGACCTCCAGTCGCTGGGCCAGGGTGGCCGAATCGGCGACGACCCGCAGATGCCAGGATTGACGCTCGAAGTTGGGCGGCAGCTCCAGGCCATAGCCCATGGCGAAGGCGGCGTATTCTTCGGCGTCCAGTTGTTGGCGTATGCGGGCCGGGGTCCACAGGTAGAACTTGCCTTCCTCGCCTTCGGAATCGGCATCGAGCGTGGCGTAATAACCGCCGGCCGGGTCTTGCATCTCCCTCATCGTCCATGTGGCGGTTTCCACCGCCGCCGTGCGAAACAGCGGATCGCCGGTTGCGCGCCCGGCCTGGCTGTACAACGCCAGCAGCGGACCATTGTCGTACAGCATCTTTTCGAAGTGCGGGATCTGCCATTCGGCATCCACCGAATAGCGATAGAAGCCACCGCCAAGCTGGTCGTAAAGGCCGCCCAGCGCCATCTGCCGCAGGGTTGTCCGCACGACGGTTTCGGCTTCGCGGTCGGGCGAGTCGCTAGCGACGCTGGCGGCCCAGCAGCGTAGCAGCCGTTCCAGATGGGTGGGATGCGGAAACTTGGGCGCGCCGCCGAATCCGCCGTGGACCGGATCGAAGCTGCGCACCAGCTGATCGCGCGCTGTCTGTAGCAGCGCTGCGCTCAATGGAGCCTGGTCGGCGGTGGGCGCGGTGGCGATTTCGGCCTGCAGGGCGTCCAGCAGCATCCGGTTTTGCCGGCGGATATCCCCCTGATGACGGCGATAGTGATCGTTGACCCGCTGCAAGACTTCGACGAAGGCCGGCATTCCGTAGCGGGAGGTCTTGGGAAAATAGGTCCCGCCAACGAAAGGCGTCCGATCGTCGTGGGTCAGAAACATGGTCAGCGGCCAGCCGCCCGCGCGGCGGTGCAGTAGCTGGAATGCGGTCTGGTAGATCTTGTCGAGGTCGGGCCGCTCCTCGCGATCCACCTTGATGTTGACGAACAGCTCGTTCATCACTTGGGCGGTGGCGGGGTCCTCGAACGATTCGTGGGCCATGACGTGGCACCAGTGACAGGCGGAGTAGCCGATGGACAGCAGGATCGGTTTGCCTTCCCGCTGCGCCCGTTCCAGCGCTTCCGCGCCCCAGGGATGCCAGTCCACGGGGTTGTGGGCGTGCTGGCGCAGGTAAGGGCTGGTTTCGTCGATCAGGCGGTTGCTGTGGCGCTGTTCGGACATGACGGTCTCCTGGGGCGGTCGTTCATGGGATGGATCACCCGGTTCCAAGGTCGTGATGGACCCAAGACCGAGACGGCAGTTGGCCAAGGCGTAGCGAACCTCCTTACGATAGTGGCAGTAATCACGTGCAATATAATGATACAGTTTATGATGTTTAGACCACAGCATCGCCGCACTTGACGACTGAGGAGGCCAGGATGCCCTGCCGAGGTCTACGGTGAGGCTTGGGGACAGGGTTTTATTGCGGTGGCGATGGCAGGCCGAGCGGATCGAATGCCCCGGCAGAGGGTGGATGATCAGGCTGGGCCATCGTCCGGCGACGATGGCCCAGCCTGATGTCGGATGTTGCGGCTAATGCGGTTGCAGCGGGGCCGGTTTCAACACCATGCCGCTGAAGGGCGCCAGGTCGAGGACGATGGAAAAGGGCAGACCGTGGCTGGAATAGTCTTTCGCCATGGCCTTGCCGCCTGGCTGGGTGAGGCCGGAGCCGCCGTAGATGGGGGCGTCGCTATTCAACGATTCCTGGTATTCGACCGGATATGGCACGCCGATGCGGTAGTTCGGTCGTGGCATGTCGGAGAAATTCAGCACAATTACCAGGGCGTCGCGTGGGTCGCGGGCCTTGCGCACGAACACCAGTACACCGGTTTCGGCCGCGCCAGCGTCCAGCCATTCGAAACCGGCGCTGTGAAAGTCCATCTGATGCAGAGCCGGTTCCCGGGCGTACAGCTGGTTGAGATCGCTGACCAGGCGCTGCAGACCGCGATGGCCCGGCTGGCGCAGCTGTGCCCAATCCAGCTCGGCATCGTGATTCCATTCGCCCGGCTGGCCGAACTCGCCGCCCATGAACAGCAGCTTCTTGCCGGGATGGCTGTACATGAACATGTACAGCAGACGCAGGTTGGCCAGTTGCTGCGGCGCGCTACCCGGCATCTTGCCCAGCAACGATTTCTTCAGATGCACCACTTCATCGTGCGACAGCGACAGGATGAAGTTCTCGTTGAAGGCGTAGACGATGCCAAAGGTCAGCTTGTCGTGGTGATAACGCCGGTGGACGGGATCTTTCTGCATGTAGAACAACACGTCATGCATCCAGCCCATGTTCCACTTGAAACCGAAACCCAGCCCGCCCATGTCGGTTGGCCGCGATACGTTGGGCCAGGCGGTCGATTCCTCGGCGATCATCATCACGCCGGGGTACTGGGCGTGAACCACGGCATTGGTGTGCTTGATGAATTCGATCGCTTCCAGGTTCTCGTTGCCGCCGTACTTGTTGGGAATCCAGTCCTTTTTCGAATAGTCCAGGTATAGCATCGAGGCCACCGCGTCCACCCGCAGCCCGTCGAAATGGAAGGTCTCCAGCCAATACAAAGCGTTGGCGATCAGGAAGTTTTCGACCTCGTGGCGGCCGTAGTTGAAGATCAGCGTGCCCCAGTCGGGATGCTCGCCCTGGCGCGGATCGGCGTGCTCGTAGACGCAGGTGCCGTCGAACCAGGCCATGGCGTGGGCGTCCTTGGGGAAATGGGCCGGCACCCAGTCGAGGATGACCCCGATGTTGTTCTGGTGACAGCGATCGATCAGCTCCATCAGGCCCTCCGGCCGGCCGAAGCGGGCGGTCGGGGCGTAGAAGTTGGAAATCTGATAACCCCAGGAGGGGCCGTAAGGATGCTCGGCTAGCGGCAGGAATTCGATATGGGTGAAACCCATCTCCAGCACGTAGGGAATCAGTTGGTCGGCCAGTTCGCGATAGCTGAGGAATTCGCCGTCGGTCTGCCGTCGCCACGATCCGGCGTGGACCTCGTAGATAGCCACCGGTCGTTCCCACACCCGGCCGTGCGCCCGCCGCTCCAGCCACTGCGCATCATTCCAGCGATGCTTGTCGGTCGGGTCGTAGACCACGCTGGCGGTGCCGGGCGGCACTTCGGTGTGGAAGGCGTAGGGATCGGTTTTCAGGAAGGCCGGGCCGCTGCGCGGCAGGATCTCGAATTTGTACAGCTCGTTCTCGACCAGGCCGGGGATGAACAGCTCCCAGATGCCCGAACCCGGCCGCAAGCGCATCGGATGGCGGCGGCCATCCCAGTGATTGAACGGCCCCACCACGCTGACCCGCTGGGCATTGGGTGCCCACACCGCGAAGTTGACCCCGGCGACGTCCTGGACCTGACAGAGGTGCGCCCCCAACTTCTCGAAGATCTCGTGATGATTGCCTTCGGCGAACAGATAGCAATCCTGATCCCCCAGAATGGAAAAGGGTGTGGCGTAAGGGTCGGCGAAGGTATGGTTCTGACCGTGTTCGGTGGCGTTCAGGCGGTAGCGCAGCGTGGAGGATTCGGCGGCGACGATCGCCTCGAACAGGCCGTCGGCGGCGACCCGTTGCAGGGGATAGAGCAGCATGGGTTCGGCCACGGGCGCCAGACACGGCGCCTCGGCCCCCGGCAGCAAGGCTCGGACCACGGTCAGACCGGATTCGCCCAGCGGATGCGGTCCCAGCAGGGTATGGGGATTGCCATGACGACCTTCCAGAAGGGCAGCGCGGTCGTCCGCTCCCAGGGTGGGCTGAGCCAGACGCTCCTCGATCAGGAAGCGCAAGCCCGGTATCGCCCCGGTTCCCTGCAGCCGGGCAGCGTAGGTGTGGGCATCGGTCCGTAGCGCGTCGATGTGGTAGATCTGTCGCCAGAACAGGGCGTTGGCCCATAGATAATTGCGCACTTCGGGATGGTCCAGCGCAAACGCCAGCGACTCTGCTTGATCCGGGGCATCGACGTCGTAGATCCGGTTGCCGTCGAACCAGGTCAGCTCCTGACCCTCGCGCGGCATTTGGGAGGGAATCCAGTCGAGCGCCACGCCGATGTCGCGCTGATGACAGGCGTCGATGAAGGCCATCAACTCCTCGGGTTGGCCATAGCGCGGATTGGGGGCGAAATAGCTGGCCACCGTTTCGTGCTCGGCCCATAAGGTCAGCCCGACATGGGTGAATTGCCGTTCCACCAGATAGGGCAGGACGATATCGCGCAACTGACTATAACGGGCGACCCGATCGGGTCCTGCGTCGGCGTCCTCGCCGAAGGCGACCCAGTGCAACGTGACTGGCAGTTCCCAACCGGGCGATTCCATCGCCCGCGCCATCCACGGTCCGTCGCTCCAAGCATGGCGGCGCTGGATGTCGCAGATGAAAGCGGCGGTCTTGGGGTAGCTCTCGGTCTTGAAAGCCAGCGGGTCGGTCTTGAGGAAGACCGCGCCCTCGGCGGTGCGGATTTCGTATTTGTACAGTTCGCCCAGGCCCAGGCCGGGGATGAACAGTTCCCACACGCCGGAGGGATGCCGTTCCAGCAGATGACGACGGCCGTCCCACTGGTTGAAGGTGCCGACCACGCTGATCCGACTGGCGTTCGGCGCCCACAGCGCGAAATTGACCCCCAGGATTCCTTCTTTCACTCGCAACTGTGCGCCCAGCTTGCCAAACAGGGGTTCCAGGACGCCGCGTTGCAGCGCCTGGCCGTCGGTGGCGCTGAAGGACGGCTCGTGAATGGCGTAGGGATCGTGAAAGGTCGTTGACTGACCGGCAGCGTCGACGACGACCAGTTGATAGTCCAGCTCTCCGACCCCTGGCAGGTGGATGGCGAACAGACCGTCCGGATGCAGTCGCTGCATCGGATATTTGCCATTGCCGTTGACCGGTAACACATAGGCTCGTTCGGCTTGAGGCAGGAAGGCACGGATGATCAGCGCCTGTTTCTGTCTGTCGTAGTGGGGACCTAGAACCGCGTAAGGTGTGTCGTGACGCAATTCGATGATTTTCTGGATATCGTGTTCCAGCATCGCCCTTACCTTCTTAGTTATGCCGCGGGTTCGATTGGCGTAGAAATTCTGCGGATTATTCTAAAGCAGCCGGATGCCGAACAGGCAGGAAAGAGTGAGAAAAACGATGCAGTTCCACAAAAAAGCCTCAGGGACGGCGCTCGACGAGCGTCGCCCCTGAGGTCGTTCGGATCGATGGGTTACTTATTGAGCTGGTTGGGGTGCCTGGGGTGATTGTGCTCCTGGGTCGAGGGAGACCGGTGGGGCGCCGAATCCCCGCATCTTGCGGTGCATCGGCCGGGTGGTAAGAAAGAAGTCGTCCATGACCTTCTTCTGGGTCGGGTCGAGAGTGGCGTAGAAATCGCCAGCGGCCTTGGCCATGGTCTTCAGGTTAGCCAGCCTTTGTTCCATGAACTGCACGCGCTCCCCGAATTGCGCCAGAGCGGTGGTGGGCTCCTTGTCGCGCATCTCCTCGCGGACCTGGGCCATTTGGGCATGGTGAGCGTTCTGGGCGGTGATGAAGGCTTTCCAGGCCGCCTGCTGTTCGGGCTTGAGTTTCAGGCGATATTCCAGTAGCTCCATCCGTTCGGCATGGAACTGTTGCATCATGGCCATGCGCCCTTGTCGGCCACCGGGGCCACCGGGACCGTCAGGACCATCGGGACTGCCACCGACCATCGGACAATCGCCGGGGCCACCGCCCATGGGGCCATCGTTGCCAGGGCCAAAACCACCGCCGGGGCCGGCCAGGGCGAGAGTGGATACTCCCAGCACGGTCACTACGGCAGCGGCTAACAAATTCTTGCGTAGGTTCTTCACGGGTCGAACTCCTTAACGTTCGTTGGTTGCATCGAACATGGGCTTATTAGACGCCTGCCGTGTAACTGGAGTTTTGCCAGGAGAGGGATTTTGTAGCGATTTGTATCATTCTGCTCTTATGGTCCTGTAATCCCTTTACAATTCCAGATCTTTCCCCCTTCGGAAGCTCAAGACATCATGACCGACCAGCTTCTCATCGTGGACGACGATCCGGGATTGCGCGAACTGCTCACTGACTATCTGGGGCGGAACGGCTTCCAGGTCGACAGCGTGGCCGACGGCCGCGGGCTTTGGGCCGTCCTGGAGCAACATACGCCGGATTTGATCATCCTCGATCTGATGTTGCCCGGCGACGATGGCCTGGTGCTGTGCCGCAATCTGCGGGCTCGTTCGCAGATCCCCATCATCATGCTGACCGCTAAGGGCGACGATACCGACCGGATCGTCGGTCTGGAGATGGGCGCCGACGACTATCTGCCCAAACCTTTCAATCCGCGGGAATTGCTGGCCCGCATCAAGGTGGTGCTGCGGCGCGGGCGCAGCAAGGCCGATTTCGGCGAAGCCCGCCGTTTCCATTTCGCTGGCTGGAGCCTGGATGTCGATACTCGCCAATTGGTCGCGCCCGATGGAGTGGTGGTGCCGCTAGGGGCCAGCGAATATCGACTGTTGCGGGTGTTTCTCGACCATCCGCAGCGGATACTGAATCGCGATCAGCTGCTGGACCTGACCCAGGGCCGTGAGGCGGCGCCATTCGATCGCAGCATCGACGTGCAGGTCAGCCGTCTGCGACGGCGGTTACGCGACGATCCGCGCGAATCCGTCATCATCAAGACCATCCGCAACGAGGGTTACCTGTTGGCGACCCACGTCAATCCGGAGTACTGATGCGTTTCTTGCCGCAGTCCCTGTTCGGCCGCCTGCTGTTGTTCTTGACCGGCGGCCTGACCGTCGCTCAGCTGCTGAGCGCCGCGATCCTGCTGCAGGATCGCGAACAGGCGCTCTATCATGCCCTTGGTGGCCATGCCGCCCAGCGCATCACCGCCATCGTCAATCTGCTCGATACCCTGGACGATGCCGAGCGGCAGCGGCTGGTGACAGCCCTGGATCTGCCACCCACCCATCTTAGCCTCGATGTACCCTGGCAACCGGAATCGGCCCCGGACGATCGCTATCAGGCGACGCTGTTTCGCGCCCTGCTGATCCGGCAACTCGGTTCGAAGCTGCCGTTTCAGGTGAAGATCACCGGCGATCTGCCGCCGCCGCCGCCACCACCACCGCCCATCGACCGGCCGCTGTGGCAGCTGGCCGCCCAACCGCCGCCGCCGCGCGACTGGGCCGAGCATCCTCCCCACCGGCGGATGCGGGAGTTGATGCTGGGATTGCGCAATTTCGTGGTGCAGGTGCGCCTGCACGATGGCGCGGTGGCCACTTTCCAGCAGGTGTTGCCGGAAGAGGTGATCGCCTGGCCGGTGCGTCTGCTGCTGATTCTGTCGACGCTGCTGGTGTCGGTCGCGGTGCTGGCAGCTTGGGCGGTGCGGGCCCTGACCCGTCCGCTCGCGGTGCTGGCCGACGCCGCGACCGAGTTGGGCCGCAATATCCGCCGGCCGCCGCTGGCCGAGCGTGGGCCGCTGGAGGTGCGCCGCGCCGCTCAGGCTTTCAACACCATGCAGGATCGGCTGATCCGCTATATTCAGGACCGCGACCGCATTCTGGCGGCCATCTCCCACGATCTGAAGACGCCGATTACCCGCTTGCGGCTGCGGGCCGAGATGCTGGACGACTCCCCGCTGCGGGAGAAATTCCAGGCCGATCTGGACGACATGCAGCACATGGCGCAGGCTTCGCTGGATTTCCTGCGCGGTGGCGAGAACAGCGAACCGATGGCGCCGATCGATCTCAATGCGCTGTTGGAATCCCTGCAGGAAGACGCGGAGGACATCGAACGCGAAGTGCGGATTGAAGGCGCGGCCGAACAGCCGCTGCGTTGCCGCCCGCTGGCCTTGAAGCGTTGCCTGACCAATCTGATCGACAACGCCCTGAAATATGGCCAAGACGCCGTTGTCGTGGTGATGGACAGCCCCACGCGTCTGGCTCTGGCGGTTCGCGATCATGGCCCCGGCATCCCGGAAGCGGAATTGAACCGGGTATTCGAGCCGTTCTACCGCCTGGAAACCTCCCGCAGTCGCGATACCGGCGGCACCGGGCTGGGATTGAGCATCGCCCGCAACATCGCCCGCGCCCATGGTGGCGAGTTGACGCTGCGCAATCTGCCGCAAGGCGGCCTGGAAGCGCTGCTGGAACTCCCGCGCTGATGGCCTACCCTAATCCACACCCCCACCACAAACGCAACAGGAGGATCGCATGGATACGTCGCCGCACAACCTGAGCACCCTGTTCGAGCAGTTGGGTTTGCCGTCGGACGCCAGCGCCATCACGACCTTCATCCATTGGCATCGGCCGCTCGATTCCAGAGTGGCGCTGCCGCATGCCTCATGGTGGACCCCCGCCCAGGTGGAATTCCTGGTGCAGGCCCTTGAGGAGGATTCGGACTGGACCAAGCAGGTCGACGAACTCGACGCCCTGCTGCGCCCCAACCCGGACCCGACCTGAGCCGCTCGGCATGGCCAGTGATCGGACGGCGATTCTCAGTCGCCGATCCGGTCGGCGGCCAGCCAGTCGCGCGGCTGCAGGAAATAGTCGTATAGCCGCGCCTCGGGACTGCCCGGCTCGGGATGCCAGTCGTATTCCCAGCGTACCCGCGGCGGCAGGGACATCAGGATCGATTCGGTCCGGCCGCCGGATTGCAGACCGAACAGCGTGCCTCGGTCCTGGACTAAATTGAATTCGACGTAGCGCCCGCGCCGGTACAGTTGGAATTCCCGCTCTCGCTCGCCATAGGGTAGGGCGCACCGCCGTTCTACGATGGGGAGATAAGCCGGTTCGTAATGGTCGCCCACGCTACGCAGGAAGGCGAAACAGCGCTCGAAGCCCCACTGGTTGAGATCGTCGAAGAATAGGCCGCCGATGCCGCGCGCTTCGTTGCGGTGCTTGAGGAAAAAATAGTCGTCGCACCAGCGCCGATAGCGGGCATGGACCTCCGGCCCGAAGGGTGCGCAGGCGGTCTGCGCGGTGCGATGCCAGTGGACGCAATCGTCCTCGAAGCCGTAGTAGGGCGTCAGGTCGAAGCCGCCGCCGAACCACCAGACCGGTTCGGCAGCGTGCCGACCGGCGAGGAAGAAGCGGAAATTGGCGTGCGAGGTCGGGACGTAGGGGTTGCGGGGATGGACCACCAGCGACACGCCGAGCGCCTCGAAATCGCGCCCGGCCAGTTCCGGCCGCTGCGCCGTGGCCGAGGGAGGCAACCGCTGGCCGATGACGTGGGAAAAGTTGATGCCCGCCCGTTCGAATACGGCCCCTTCATGCAGGACTCGGGTCAGGCCGCCGCCTGCCAGAGCCGCTGCGGTGGTCGGGCGTTGCCAGGCGTCTTCCTGAAATCGCGCTGCGCCGTCGCTAGTTTCCAACGCACGAGTCAGCCGGTTCTGCAGCTCGCGCAGGTAGTCCGCGACTGCTGTGACAGCGGGGTGATCGGACATGCCGGGACGCCTATTCTTCGATGGGCTGGTGCAGTGTTTGAAATAACTCTTGCGTCGCCGTCTCGGTTCCGCTGGCAATCAGCGCTTCCGCCAGCGCCCGATCGCTGTGGATGATGTGGCTGCGCAGCCAGTCCTTGAGCGTCTGCAGGGTCAGCAACGGGCTGACGCTGTCGAACTGGCCCCTGATGCTGTGCAGCTCTTCCAGCAGTTTGCGATGTTCCTGCTGGTGCGCGACGATATCGGTATAGACCGTCTCGTCCATCAACTGGCGTTCGGTTTCGAAGTGCATGTGGCTGAAAGCGGCAAGCTCGTTGAACAGGACCATGACCGATTCTTCTTCCCGCCCCTGCTTGATGGCTTCGCCGATCCGATTCAGCAATGCCACCATCTGGCTGTGTTGTTCGTCGATGACCGTCACACCCAAATGCAGTTGCTCGCTCCACTCCAAAAGCGGCGTTTTGGCCAGGCGGTCGCTGTTCAGCGCCGACCGATAGAAGGTGTAGGTATTCTTGCCACGGGCCTTGCTCTCGTACATGGCGGCGTCGGCGCAGCTCAACAGGGTTTCCATATCGCTGCCGTCCTGCGGCGCAATGCAGATCCCGAGGCTGGCGCTGATGCGGCAGGTATAGCCCATCAGAAACAGCGGTTCGGTCAGGGTCGCGAGGATCTTGTTGGCGACCAGGATGACGTTGTCGGACTGATGGACATCTTGCAGGATGATGGTGAATTCATCGCCTCCCATCCGCGCCACGGTGTCGGCTTCCCGGATACAGTTGCGCAACTGCCGCCCGACCGTCACCAGCAACAAGTCCCCGATTTGGTGGCCGTAGGCGTCGTTGACTCCCTTGAAGCCATCCAGATCCAGGACCATCAAGGCGAATGAGCTGCCGCTGCGCTTGTGATAGGCCAGCGTTTGGTTCAGGCGATCGAAGAACAGAGCGCGATTGGGCAATTCGGTGAGGGAATCGTAGAACGCCAGGTAGTTCAACTGGCGCTGCATGCGGTTTTGTTCGGTGATGTCCAGCGCCACGCCCAGGATGGCGGGCCGGCCCTGGTAGTCGTGGGCCTCGCCGCTGATCCCCAGTTCGAAGAGGGAGCCATCGCGGCGGATGGCGCTGAAGGTGTGGTGGATCCCGCTATTGTCACTGCTGGGAGGATGGCAGAGATATTCATGGGCCTGCATCTGGTCGGCCTGTGCGATCAGATCCAGCGGCCCCAGGCGGTCCATCATGTCTTCCACCGGATAGCCGAACATCTGGGCGAATTTGGGATTGATGTAGACGAACTGGCAGTCCTGGATGATGAAAATCCCCACCAGGCGCTGCTCGACCAGGCTGCGAAACTTGGCCTCGGCGCTTTCGCATTCCCGCATTTCGTGGCGCAGCTTGCGATTGGTGCTGTAGGTTTGCAGGGAAATCCAACCCCCCAGCACCGCCAGGATCAGGGCTGCCGCCATGCCTTGGTGCAACCCGCAGTAGTCCACCGGCAGAGCGGTTTCGCGGAGCAGGCCAGGGAGGGGCAGATCCGACAGTACGGGGGCGGCAGACCCCGTGGCGGCTGGCCACATCTGCGGTGGATTGCTTGGTTCACGGTCAATGTCGCTGCCGAAGATAGCGGGGATGAGGCTCGGAGCGTCCATGCCGTTGTATGACGTCAGCAACTGATCATTGGCGGGAGATAGGATCGACAGGATCGAACAGGCGGATGCGGCGTGAACGGGCAAGCAGCCAGCCAGCGTCCCTGTAATCCCCGCGATTCCCACAATCCCCATCAAAGCCCACTGGGCGAACATTCTGCATCCTTGCCGTGCTACTTTAAATCGTTTTGCCAAGCTGTCCGCCCTCGTAACGGGAAGTTCTTAAAATTTGCTGATGGTCGCACCGTGGACCAGCGCGCACGATGACACTCGCTAGAGGCACGATGTAGGTTGTTTGAGCAGATTCGCGCGAATCTAGATCAGGAAAAGCTCCGGCCAAGGAAAGCTTCCCCAATTCGATAAAGACAAGTTTAGACCATCCGAGACGAATAGCTTACGTGAATGATCTGTTATATAAATATAAAATTTTTGTCTAAAGCGATGCGTGTGATGGCGGATGCATGAAGAGGCAGAGCGATGGCGAAGTTCCAGGCGGTTTTGTCTGAATGGCGAGAATGCTATCTTACGTTGGATCAAATCATCCTCGAGAGCTATGCCCATGAGTCACCTAGCCGTTCTTTCCCCGTTGGCGCCTGCGCAGCCGCCGCTTTCCCAAGGCCCTGACTGGACCGTAGAGGCAGTGCTGGCGTTGTTCGAACTGCCTTTCGGCGATCTGTTGTTCCAGGCTCAGCAGAGCCTGCGCGCCCACTTCGATCCCAACGCCGTACAGCGTTCCACTCTGTTGTCGATCAAGACCGGCAACTGTTCCGAGGACTGCGGCTACTGCTCGCAATCCAAGCGCCACCATACCGGCCTCGATACCCAGAAACTGATGTCGCTCGACGCGGTGTTGACCGCAGCGCAAGCGGCCAAGGAGCAGGGCGCCAGCCGATTCTGCATGGGCGCGGCCTGGCGCGGTCCGAAGGATCGGGATCTGGAGCCGGTGTTGGAGATGGTGAGCGCTGTCAAGGCTCTGGGGCTGGAAACCTGCGTGACCCTGGGCATGCTCAAGGAAGGTCAGGCCGAACAGTTGCGGCAAGCGGGGCTGGACTACTACAACCACAATCTCGACACCGCGCCGGAATTTTACGAAGAGGTCGTGACCACCCATAGCTATCAGGATCGGCTCGACACCCTGCATCGGGTGCGCGGTGCCGGCCTCAAGGTGTGCTGCGGCGGCATCATCGGCATGGGCGAAACCCGCCTGCACCGCGCCGGCTTGATCGCGCAACTGGCCAATCTCGATCCGCCGCCGGAGTCGGTGCCGATCAACAATCTGGTGCAGATTACCGGCACGCCGCTGGCCGGGACCGAAACGACCGATATCTTCGAATTCGTGCGCACCATCGCCGCCGCTCGCATCACCATGCCGCGCAGTTACGTGCGTCTGTCGGCCGGGCGGGAGCAGATGAGCGAGGCCGAACAGGCCCTGTGCTTCCTGGCCGGCGCCAACTCGATGTTCTATGGCGACAAGTTGCTGACCACGAGCAATCCGCAGATGGATCGCGACAACGCATTGTTCGCCAAGCTGGGCCTGCACGGCGTCTGAGTCGATCATGACCAATCCGGACTGGCTCGATCGGAGCCGCGCTGCGGTCTGGCATCCCTGTACCCAAATGAAACACCACGATACCGGGGCGTTGCCGCTGATCCCGATAGCCCGCGGGCGAGGGGCTTGGTTGTACGATTTCGAGGATCGGCGCTATCTCGATGCCGTCAGTTCGTGGTGGGTCAACCTGTTCGGTCACGCCAATCCGCGTATCAACGCCGCCGTTCGCGATCAGCTGGAGCAGCTGGAGCAGGTGATTCTGGCCGGCTTCACCCATGCCCCGGTGGTGGAGCTGTCGGAATGGCTGTCGGCGTTGACCCAGGGCCAGCTGGGGCATTGCTTCTACGCCTCGGACGGCTCGTCGGCGGTGGAAATCGCCCTCAAGATGTCCTTTCACTATTGGCGTAACCACGGTCGGCCCGAGAAGAACCGCTTCGTCTGCCTGTCCGGCAGCTATCACGGTGAAACCCTGGGCACCCTGGGAGTGGGTGACGTCGGCCTGTACCGGGACGCCTATGCACCCCTGTTGCGTCCGGCGGCCACCGTGCCCTCGCCGGATGCACGCCAAGCCGCGCCTGGGGAAACCGCAGTCGATGTCGCCCGCCACGCTGCCTTGCAGCTCGACGCCTTTCTGGCGGAGCGCCATGCTGAATTGGCGGCCTTCATCGTCGAGCCGCTGGTGCAGGGCGCCGGCGGAATGGTGATGTACGATCCGGATTATCTGCGGCGCGCGCGCGCCCTGTGCGACCGCTATGGCGTGCACCTGATCTGCGACGAAATCATGGTCGGCTTTGGCCGCACCGGCACGCTGTTCGCCCACGAACAGGCCGGCATCCGCCCCGATTTCCTGTGTCTGTCCAAGGGCCTCACCGGCGGCTATCTGCCGCTGTCGGTGGTCATGACCACCGACGAGGTCTACGACGCCTTCTACGACGACGCGGTAACCCGTGGTTTTCTCCATTCCCATTCCTACACCGGCAATCCCCTGGCGTGCCGGGCTGCATTGGCGACGTTGGACATCTTTGCCGAGGAGGGGGTGTTGGAGCGCAATCGCCATTTCGCCCGCCGCTTCACCGCCTTGCTGGCGCCCCTGGCCAAGCATCCGCAGGTGCGGCATTTCCGCCACTGCGGGATGATCTGGGCCGCCGACATCGATACTCCGGACCCCGATTTCCGGTTGCGGTTCTACCGCGAGGCCCTGCAGCGGGAGTTGTTGTTGCGGCCGCTGGGGACCACGGTGTATTTCATGCCGCCCTACATCCTCGACGAAGAGGATGCCATCCTGTTGGCCGAACGCGCCGCCGAAGCGCTGGATGCTGCGCTGGCATGATCTGGGACGAGCTGGAACCTGGTCTTGCCCGGCTGGCCGCCGACGGTCTGCAACGGCGGCGGCGCACCCTCGATTCGCCTTGCGGTCCGACCGCAGTGGTCGATGGCCGCTCGCGAGTGGCGTTTTGCAGCAACGACTATCTGGGACTGGCCCATCATCCGGCCATCGTCGCAGCGGCGCAGACGGCGGCGGCGCGCTGGGGAGTGGGCAGCGGCGCCTCGCACGTGGTCAGCGGTCACCTGCGCCCGCATGCGGAGCTGGAAGAACGGCTGGCGGCCTTCGTCGGTCGGGAGCGGGCGCTGTATTTCACCACCGGCTACATGGCCAATCTGGCGATCGCGCCGGCGCTGCTGGAGCGCAACGACGCCATTTTCGCCGACAAGCTCAATCACGCCTCGCTGATCGACGCCGCTCTGTTGGCGCGGGCCGAGCATCTGCGTTACCCCCACTGCGATGTCGATGCCCTGGCCAGCCGTCTGCAGCGCAGCCAGGCCCGGCGCAAGCTGATTCTGACCGATGCGGTGTTCAGCATGGACGGCGATCTGGCGCCGCTGCCGGAATTGTTCGAACTGGCCGAGCGCTACGATGCCTGGCTGGTGGTCGACGACGCACACGGCTTTGGCGTGCTGGGGCCGGGCGGGCAGGGCAGTATCGCCCATTGCGGCTTGCCGCCGTCGCCCCGGCTGATTCTGATGGGCACCCTGGGCAAGGCGGCGGGGGTGTCCGGAGCCTTCGTCGCCGGCGATCAGCGGGTGATCGAATGGCTGATGCAGCGGGCACGTCCCTATATCTTCACCACTGCTTCCAGTCCGATGATCGCCGCCGCGTTGCTGGCCAGTCTGGAGCTGATCGCGGCGGGCGACGAACGACGGGCACATTTGCGCCACCTGATCGCGCGCTGGCAGGCTGGCTCACGCGATCTGCCTTGGCAGGCGTTGCCGTCGGCGACGGCGATTCAACCGCTGGTGATCGGCGGCAACGACGCCGCCGTGAGTCTGGCCGAGCGTTTGTGGGCCCACGGTCTATGGGTTCCGGCCATCCGTCCGCCCACGGTGCCGGTCGGCTCCGCCCGCCTGCGGATCACCCTGTCGGCCGCCCATAGCGCCGCCCAGGTCGATAGTCTCATAACGGCTCTACATGCCTGCGCACGAGACGAGCGTGCCTGAGTCCCGTCCCGCGCTACCGGCCAAGCAGCGCATCCGCCAAGCCTTCGACCAAGCGGCGACCACCTACGACGCCGCTGCCGATGTGCAGCGGGAAGTGTGCGACCGACTGGCTGACTGCCTGATCGATTCCGGCTTGGCCGGCGATCCGGGCGCGATCCTGGATGCGGGTTGCGGCACGGGCTATGGTCTGCGCTGGCTGGAGCGGCATTGGCCGCAGGCCCGACTGGTGCTGGTCGATTTCGCCCCGGCGATGTTGGCCGCCGCCCGCGCCCGCAACGATCAGGCGATGCTGATTTGCGCCGACATCGAGGCGCTGCCGCTGGCCGATCGCCAATTCGATTTGTACTGGTCCAGCCTGACTTGGCAATGGAACGAACCGCGCCGCTGTCTGGCCGAGGCAGGGCGGGTGCTCAAACCCGGTGGGGTCCTGGCGGTCGCGACCTTGGGAGCTGGCAACTTTCCCGAATTGCGCCATGCCTTTGCCGAACTCGACACTTACAGTCATGTGTTGACCGTTGCCTCACCCGAGCAGTTGCTGGCCGACTGTCAGGCGGGTGGCTGGACGGTCAAGGTTTGGCAACGGCAGCCGGTGCGGCGCCATTATCCCGACGTGCGCACGCTGCTACAGGGGGTCAAGGCCACCGGGGCGCGCGAAGTCGAGCAACGTCGCCCGGCCCCTTTTAGCCGTTCCGCGTGGCAGATGATGACCACTCGCTACGAACAATTGCGCGAGGTCGATGGCCTGCCGCTCAGTTACGATGTGATTTGGTTGATTGCGACTCGATGATAAAGCACGGATTTTTCGTTACCGGTACCGATACCGAGGTGGGCAAGACCCATGTGACCTGCGCTCTGTTGCATGCGACTCGGCAACGGGGGTTGACGGCGGTCGGGATGAAACCGATCGCGGCGGGCGTCGAGGCCGATGGCCGCAACGGTGATGTCGTGCAGCTGCTCACCGCCAGTTCGATCGCGTCGCCGCTGGAGTGGATGAATCCGTTTCTGTACGACCCGCCCATTGCCCCGCATATTGCCGCGCGCGAATCGGGCCGGCCGATCGACATGGAGGTCATTCGCTGGACTTATCGGCAGTTGGGAACGCTGGCCGAGGTGGTGTGGGTGGAGGGTGTGGGCGGATTCCGGGTGCCGCTCGACGAGCGCTACGATACGGCGGATCTGGCGCAGGCTCTGGGCTTGCCGGTGGTGCTGGTGGTGGGTATGCGCCTGGGTTGCCTCAATCATGCCCTGTTGACCGCCGAGGCGGTGGTGCGGCGTGGTTTGACCCTGGCTGGTTGGGTCGCCAATCGGATCGATCCGAATATGACGCGCTTCGAGGAAAATCTGGCGACGCTGTGTTCTCGGCTGGATGCGCCCCTGCTCGGCGTGACGCCCCATGGCGCCAGTCCGTCGCGAGCCGCGCAGGTGCTTCAACTGTCGGGATTGGGGGGCGTTTTCGCCGCCGGGCGTTGAGCGTTCCGGCGTGGGGCGCGATCTGTCAAAAGTACGCTTCGAAGCCGTGTCCTCGCGATGACCACCACTCGCACCATTTGGCGGCGGAGAACAGGAGATGAGCTTTGAAGGCCGGGCTGCCTTCCGGCGCTGCGATATCCCGAACCTCGGCTGCCTGTGCCACTGAATGGGTGGTCGAATAGGCCGTCGCGATGTGTCGCAGGGTCCTTCCCAAGTCGGCGAGATCTGGGGCCAGGCCGCTTTCGTAACACTGCTTGAGCGTCTGCTTGCCGAGGATGTCCGGGCATTCGATGACCAGCCATTGCGCTCGGAAGCTGAAGGATTCGACATACCCGGCCGGTCCATTGCTATAGACCGGCAGGCCGTCCGATGGCGGCGAAAGCAGCACGACATGGTAGCCGTGCAAGGATTCGAGGAAGTCGTCGAGGGTTTTGCCGGGGGGTGGATGTTCGGCGAATCGGTCGCGCGCCCATTGGGTGGCGATGGCGTCGAATCCGACTCTGGGCGCTTGAATCGTTTGGTACGGGGTGATTTGAATCGCTTCGAATCGTTGCTTGGCCTGCTCGATGTCCGGTCTGGTGAATGCCTGTTTGAGGCGTTGGAAGATCGAGATGGTTGGTTTCGGTTTGCCGGTCAGGATATGGAACAGGCGCTCGAACTCCTGTTCGCAGCCTGGCTGTGGCTTGCCGATTGGATTCCAGTCGAGTCCCATGGCGAGAAACCTGGCGATTTGGGCGGGCAGCGAGCAGAGCGCAAGACTTGAGCGCGGTGCCTGAATGGATCGCTATTGCATCGAATGCAGGCCGATCATGTTGCCTTCGGTATCCTTGACCAAAGCGATGTGGCCGTACTGGCCGATGGCCATTTTGGCTTTCTGTAAAGTGCCGCCAGCCTTGACCGCTTTGTCGGCTTCGATAGCGCAATCGGCGCAATGGAAGTAGACCAGTATGCTGTTTGCTCCCGAAGCAACGCCTGGCATCTTGACCAGTGCTCCAGAAGCGCCATAGCTGGAGTGGTCTATTTGAAAGCCCCACATTTCGATCTCTGGACTCTCCAGTTTCATGAAGTTCGCACCAAGAACCGCTTGGTAGAACGCTTTGGCGCGCGGCATGTCCTGGACATAGATTTCGAACCAACCGACCGGGTTGCTCATGGGATACCTCACAATCCTTGGACTTCTGTCACAGTATAGCGTCTGGTTGGCAAATTGCTTGGCTTGTCGCTCCATCATCGAGTCATAGCGCAGGAGGAGGGTAGCGGGAGGAAATTTTGCGGGTGGTCGCTTTTTTGAGGCTTGGTGTGGTCACAGTGTCGGAAAACTAATCGACATAAACTGGAGATATTGAGCATGTTCGAGAAGCCCGCTGTGACCCAGGTCGCCATTGCCGACCTGATCGCCCGTCGCTGGAGCCCGCGCGCCATCGATCCGACCCAGCCGGTTGGTCGCGACCAATTGATCGCCCTGCTGGAAGCAGCCCGCTGGGCGCCATCCTGCTTCGGCGATCAGCCCTGGCGCTTTCTGGTCTGGGATCGATCCAGCGATCCCGCCGGTTGGCAACGGGCGTTCGAATGCCTGGCCGAAGGCAATCAAATCTGGGTTCAGAATGCGCCAGTACTGATCCTGTCGGTTGCCGTGCCCCACTTCGGCCACAACGGCCAACCGAACCGTTGGGCGCAGTACGACACCGGCGCTGCCACCGAAAATCTTTGCCTGCAAGCGACCGCCCTGGGGCTGGCGGCGCACCAGATGGGCGGCTTCGATTCGGAGCAGGCCAAAGCCCGCTTCAACATTCCCGCCGATCATACCTGCATGGCGATGGTCGCCATCGGCCATCCAGGCTCGATCGACGCGCTACCGGATGCCCTGAGCAAGAAGGAACAGGCTCTGCGCGAGCGCAAATCGCTGGGCCAGATTGCTTTCGCCGGCGGTTGGGGCCAGAGTTTCCGCTAATATTCACTTCTTCTACCTCTCCCGGACGGGAGAGGGCTTGGATGGCCCATGATCTCGTTTGCACCTTCGATGGATAGCCCATGTCCGTGACCTTGCCCGAGCGGCGCTCCGCCCGAGGCGCCAGCCGTTATCTGTGGCGCTCTCTGCTGTTTCTGGCAGCGCTGGCCACGCTGGGCGCTCTGTTCCAGCGACCACTGACCGCTGCTTTCCTGACCAACCCCTATCTGAACGGGACCATCGCGGTCGCGTTCCTGTTCGGGGTGAGCTACACCCTCAAGGCTTTGGTCGATACTTGGCGCGATGTTCGGGTCGGCGACCGGGTGGCCGAAGTGGCCCTGAAGGCCCGTCGCCGCGAAATTCCACTCAAGCAAGCCGACGAATTGTTGCTGAACGGGCGCTGGCGCGGCGTGAGCGAGTTCATCCACAAGGTCTACCGGGTAGTCAGTCACGGCGACGCCTCGACCACGCTGCCTTATCTGTTGGATTCGCTGGCCACTCGCGGCGACGACCAACGCGCTCTGGTGCGCTATCTGGTCGGTGCGTTGGTGTTGCTCGGCCTGATCGGCACCTTCTACGGTCTGTTGCTGACCATCACCGGTGTGCGCGAGGTGATCGGTGGTCTGGCCACCGAAAAAGGGGTCGACACCATGACCCTGATCGCCAACTTCAAGGATCGGCTGGCTGCACCGCTGGGCGGCATGGGCACCTCGTTCTCGGCCTCGCTGTTCGGCCTGCTGAGCGCGCTGGCGCTGGGCTTCCTGGAATTGCAGCTGTTCCATGCCCAGAACAACTACCACGCCCAACTGGAAACGCTGGCGGTCAGCGAACTGGTGCCGCTGTGGCAACCGGTGGTGACGGTCACCGCCAGCACCGAAACCATTTCGCCTCGCCATCTGGCGGCTTTGCTGCAGTCCACCACCGACCGCCTGGAGCGGATCGCGGCCACGATCGAATATCTGGCCAACCGAGGCGAGGGGGTGACCCGGGTGGCGGAGCAGGTGGCCAGTCTGGGCGAACGGATCGAGTCGCTGCGGACCACCCTGCAAGACGTCGAGAACGACCGCACCGCTGACCTGCGGCACGAATTACGCACCATCGCCCATTTGCTGGCGCAACGGCCGGGGTGGCCACAGGATCCGGACCATGCCCCGTCGGCGTGATGCGTCGCTCAGCGAGTTCAATATCTGGCCCGCCTTCACCGACGCCTTGGGCGGGCTGGTGATGGTGCTGGTGTTTCTGATCACGGTGTTCGTCATTACCGAGGTGCTGATCGGACGCGAGATCATGGGCAAGGACACCGCCATCGGTCAGTTGCAGCGGATCGTCGATCATCTGGAAGGGTTGGCTGGCGACGCCGAGAAGGAAGAAGCGCGGCTGCGCGGTCGGGTGCAGAACCTGGAATCGACAGTCAACGATCGCGACAAGCTGGTGGCGCAGCTGCGCAACGAGTTGGC
Source organism: Candidatus Competibacteraceae bacterium (assembly GCA_003989065.1). GTDB lineage: Bacteria > Pseudomonadota > Gammaproteobacteria > Competibacterales > Competibacteraceae > RXIW01. Next base: position 83,670 of record RXIW01000003.1, on the reverse strand, counting down.
GGCGGTGCAGGCGCTGCGGGAAGCCCTGATCGCTGACAAGAACAAGACCGAGCAGAGCTTTAACAATGCCCAGGAACAGGCTGCTTTGCTTAGCGCCCGCGCCGATCGGCTGACGGCGGAGCTGGAGCGGCTCAATCGTGCCCTGGCCGCCAATCAGCAGGCACTGGCCCAGCGCGACGCCGTCATCGTTGACCAGAAGGGCCGGATCGAGGCGCTGGACAGCGCCTTGAAGAAGAAACTGCTGGAACGGGTCGAGGAACTGCAGAAATATGCCAGCGATTTCTTCGGTCGGCTGCGCGAGGTGTTCGCCAACAATCCCGATATCAAGGTGGTTGGTGATCGCTTTGTGTTCCAGTCCGAAGTGTTGTTCGCCTCCGGCGAGGCTACCCTGTCGCCGTCCGGGCGCGGCGATCTGGACAAGTTCGCCGCGGTCTATCAGCAGTTGGCGAACAAATTGCCCGCCGATCTGCCGGTCATCATCGAGGTGCAGGGTCATACCGACCGGGTGCCGGTGCGCGGTCGTTTCCCGTCGAACTGGGAATTGTCTACTGCCCGCGCCCAGGAAGTGGTGAACTATCTGATCCAGCAGGGTATTCCGCCGGAGCGTCTGGCGGCGGTCGGCATGGGCGAATATCACCCGATCGACTCGTCGGACAGTCCGGAAGCCTATCGGCGTAACCGGCGCATCGAGCTGAAGATCACCAGCCGTTGACGGTCTTGAGCCTGAACAAGTGTGCTAGACTCCCCGCGCCCGTAAATTATGTCATTCGCGAGAGTAGCCATGGATTTCAAAACGACCGATCTGTGCGACGAATTTTTCGATCTGTGCAACCAGTTTTCCGACCGCTTGCAGATTGCCGAGCCAGTGTTCGGCGATTACGGCGGCGAGATGATGTTCTCCGGTCCGATCGTGACCCTGAAGGTGTTCGAGGACAACGCCCTGGTGCGTAAAGTGCTGGAGGAGCCGGGCGAGGGCCGGGTGCTGGTGGTGGATGGCGGCGGCTCGACTCGCTGCGCGCTGCTGGGCGATCAACTGGCCGAGCTGGCCGAGGATCAGGGTTGGGCCGGCGTGGTGGTCAACGGCTGTGTCCGCGACTCCGCCGCCATCGGCGAGATTGGCATTGGCGTCAAGGCGCTGGGCGTGCATCCGCTGAAGACCATCAAACGCAATACCGGCGAGCGCAATATTCCGGTGTGCTTCGCGGGTGTGACCTTCATGCCGGGCCACTATCTCTATGCCGATGAAGACGGCCTGCTCGTGTCGGAAAAACCACTGATCTGAACCGGCCACGGCTCGCCCCCACATTTGCGCGGGCGAACCGACTTCGGCCTTCCGGTCAGGTCAGCGGCGTTCGCCGTTCGCAAGCCTGGCGAAAATTGCAGAGACGCTGCAAGATCACCCACTCCCCATCGTGCTCGGGTCAATGGCCCGGATGCCGCACGCGAGGTTGCGGCAGCGGATGAGACGTTCCGTTCGTCCGGATGGGTGGCGACACTCAATCTTCGTCCCGATCGGAGAGCAGGTCGTCCTGGTCGCTGAATTCTTCCTCTTCCTCGTAGCCTAGGTCGTCCGGTTCCATTTCGTCGAAGGGACCGGACCAGTCTTCCGGGGCCTCGATCGGTTCGATCGGCAGGTCGTACCAGGAATCCAGATCCAGCTCTTCCAGTTCGCCATCGAAATACTGGATTTCGATGGTTTGGGCGTCCTCGTCGAACGCGACGACTTCAAAATCGTTGCCGGTATCCAGGTTGCGATACCAGTTGCCGACGGTAGGATCCACATCGCTCATGACCGATCTCCTGCTTCAAAGGGGGGAGGGGTGCCGGTCAGCCGGCGCGGGTACTGGTCGATGCCAGTTTCGTTCTGACCCTGCTGGATAATTTTGAACAATGAGCCCAACACAATTCAACCTCGCCGTTAAGGAAATTCGCGATGATCGTCAGCATGGGGCCAGCGAGTTGGCCCGGCGCGCTCTGGCGATCCTGGCCGAGGCGGCTCGAACGCTGCCTGTCGCCGATGTCAGGCGACTGCGGGAGCGTTTGGCCGAGTTGACCGTCGAGTTGGCCACGACCCGGCCCAGCATGGCGCCGCTGCGGAATCTGCTGTACCGCTGGCGGGATGGTTTGGCGGCTATCGACGCAGGGATGGAACTTGCCTTGGCCCGAGTCGCGGCGGCCGAGCAGGCGGAGGCGTTGATTGCAGCCTCGCGGCAGGCGGTCGCCGACTGCGCCGCCCAGGCCGCCGAGCTGCTCGGTTCCCGACGCACGGTGATGACCCACAGTTTCAGCTCGACCGTGGTGGAAGCGTGTCGCCTGCTCAAGGATCGTGAGCTGCGGATGATCGTGACCGAAGCGCGGCCATTGGAAGAAGGTCGGAAATTGGCGGAGCGACTGGCGGCTTGGAGCGTCCCCACCACCTACATCACCGATGCCCAGATGGGGTTGTTCGTCGCTCAGGTCGACGCCGTTCTGATTGGGGCGGACAGCGTTCTGGCCGACGGTGCAGTCATCAACAAGGCCGGCAGCTATTTACTGGCGCTGGCGGCGCGCGACCGAGGCGTGCCGTTCTACGTGTGCTGCGAGAGTTTCAAGTGGCGGGGAGCGGATGAACCCATGCCCGATCTGGAAGAGATGGCGGCATCCGAACTGGATGTGCCGGACTGGCCGATGGTGACTGTGCGCAATGTCTATTTCGATCTGACCCCGACACGTTTGGTGAGCGCTTGGATCACCGAGACCGGCGTGCGCTGGCCGGCGGCGGAGCCATAAAAAGGGCCCGGTCTCGTGAGAGAGCCGGGCCGAGGATTACTTCCGATCGTTGTGATGATGCCAGTAAAGCCGTTACTTGACCGCGCGATTGTCGACCAGATCGGTGACGACGTTCGGATCGGCCAGGGTCGAGGTATCGCCCAGGGCGTCTACTTCGTTGGCGGCAATCTTACGCAGGATGCGGCGCATGATCTTGCCAGAACGAGTCTTGGGCAGGCCAGGCGCCCATTGCAGCACGTCCGGGCTGGCGATCGGGCCGATTTCCTTGCGGACATGGGTGATCAGTTCCTTACGCAGCGCTTCACTGGGCTCCACGCCGACTTTCAGGGTGACGTAGGCATAGATGCCCTGGCCCTTGATGTCGTGCGGGAAGCCAACCACCGCGGCTTCGGCGACCGCCGGATGCAGCACCAGCGCCGATTCGACCTCGGCGGTGCCCATGCGGTGACCGGACACGTTGATCACGTCGTCCACCCGCCCGGTGATCCAGTAGTAGCCGTCCGCGTCGCGGCGCGCGCCGTCGCCGGTGAAGTATAGGCCCTTGTACATGGCGAAGTAGGTGTCGATGAAGCGCTGATGATCGCCATACACGGTCCGCATGATGCCGGGCCAGGGGTGGGTGATGACCAGATTGCCGTCGGTGGCGCCTTCCAGGAAGTTGCCTTCCGCATCCACCAGCGCCGGGCAGACGCCGAAGAACGGCCGGGTGGCGGAACCCGGCTTCAGGGCAGTGGCGCCCGCCAGCGGGGTGATCAGGATGCCGCCGGTCTCGGTCTGCCACCAGGTGTCGACGATCGGGCAGCGGCCTTCGCCGATATTGTGGTGGTACCATTCCCAGGCTTCGGGATTGATCGGCTCGCCCACCGAGCCCAGCAGACGCAGGCTCTTGCGCGAGCTGGCCTTGACCGGGCCTTCGCCTTCGCGCATCAGCGAGCGGATCGCGGTCGGCGCGGTGTAGAAGATGTTGACCTGATGCTTGTCCACCACCTGCCAGAAGCGGCCGGCGTCCGGATAGGTCGGGACGCCTTCGAACATGATCGAGGTGGCGCCATTGGCCAGCGGACCGTAGACGATGTAGGAATGACCGGTGACCCAACCCACGTCGGCGGTACACCAGTAGATGTCACCGTCGTGATAGTCGAAGATGTACTTGTGGGTGATCGCAGTGAACAGCAGATAACCGCCGGTGGTGTGCAGCACGCCCTTGGGCTTGCCGGTGGAGCCGGAGGTGTAGAGGATGAACAGCGGCGCTTCGGCGTCCATCGGCTCGGGCGGGCAGTCGACGCTGGCGGCGGCCATCAGGTCCTCGTACCAGAGATCGCGGCCTTCGGTCCAGGCGATGTTGCCGCCGGTGCGCTTGACCACCACCATCTTCTGGACCGACGGGGTGCTCTGCAGGGCCTTGTCGGCGTTGGCCTTCATCGGCACCTTGCGACCGCCGCGCAGACCTTCGTCGGAGGTCACGACCACCTTACATTCGGCGTCCTGAATACGATCTTTCAGGGAGTCGGGGGAGAAGCCGCCGAACACGATGGAGTGGACGGCGCCGATCCGGGTGCACGCCAGCATGGCGACGGCGGTTTCCGGAATCATCGGCATGTAGATGCACACCCGATCGCCTTTCTCGACGCCCAGGCTCTTTAGCACGTTAGCGAATTTGCAAACGTCCTGGTGCAGTTCCCGATAGGTGATTTTCTTGTCTTCTTCGGGGCCGTCGCCTTCCCAGATGATGGCGACCTGGTCGCCACGGGTTTCCAGATGACGGTCCAGACAGTTGTAGCTGACGTTGAGCTGGCCACCGTCGAACCAGCGAATCTGGCCCTTGGTGAAGTCCCAATCCAGCACCTTGTCCCAGGGCTTGGACCAGGTGAGGAATTTGCTGGCCTGTTCCGCCCAGAACCCTTCCGGGTCGTCCACCGAACGCTGGTACATCTCCAGATACTGTTCGTTATTGATCCAGGCGTGGGCGGCTACTTCAGGGGATACAGGATAAACCTTGGATTCTGACATTAGGGTGTTTCTCCTCCGGTGGAATATATGGATTGTGATATCCGCAAACGGACGATAACGAAAGCCAATCGGGCCCGCATCAATCCAAGTTGGGAATTTTTTCCCCTAGTCTATAACCTTGGCCGCTTGAGTCAATCCATTCGGCGAGGATTCGCCGGTGAATGGACTGCTCCAAGGGTGGGTTACACTGGCCGGTACTCGTTGCAATTGCCAATGCGCCAAGGCCCATTGCAAAATTTCGGTGGCGGGCGCGGCGGCCAATTCCGCCGGAGGTCGCTGGCCCAGGAAGCGCAGGGCGGTCCACAGCGCCGGGCCGGGAGCCCGGTCGTCCAGCGGCGGCGCATGGGTTTGCTTGCTGAGCTTGTCGCCGTGGCCGTCCGTCACCAGCGGCAGATGGCCGTAACAAGGCGTCGGCGCGGCGAGCAGTCCTTGTAGATAGATCTGCCGGGGGGTGGAATCGAGCAGATCGGCGCCGCGGATGATCTGGGTGACGCCTTGTGCGGCATCGTCGACCACCACCGCTAACTGGTAAGCGAACAGCCCGTCCGCCCGGCGGATCACGAAATCGCCGACTTCCTGTTCCAGCCGCTGACGATAGTCGCCCTGCACCGCGTCGTGGAAGGCCAGCACGACATCGGGGACGCGCAGGCGAATGGCGTGGGGCCGGTCTGGATGGCGGACGCCGGTGCGGCAGCGTCCGGGGTAGATCGGACTGCCGTCGTGAGCCCGTGCACTGCCGGCCAGCTCCCGCCGGGTGCAACTGCAGGGATAGGCCCGTCCGGCGCGCAATAGATACTCCAGCGCCGCCTGATAGCATTCCAGGCGTCGGCTCTGGTACAGCACCGATCCGTCCCACGCCAGCCCACAGCGCTCCAGGCTGCGCAGGATGGCGTCCGCCGCGCCCGGCATGGCGCGTGGAAGATCGACATCCTCGATACGGACCAGCCATTCCCCACCCTGGTGGCGGGCGGCCAAAAAACTACCCAGGGCGGCGACCAGGGAGCCCAGATGCAACGGCCCGGTCGGTGAGGGAGCGAAACGCCCCCGCACTCGGGGTGGGTCGACCGGCAGGGCATGAGCGGAATCGGCTGCCGTCATGACCGGGGAAGACGCCGCTGCGACGGATAGGGGGTCAGGCCGTCGGTGCGCTGCTGTTACCCTGTTTTTCGCGGATCTCTTCCAGCATCTTGCAATCGATGCACAAGGTGGCGGTCGGTCGAGCCATCATGCGCGCCAACCCGATTTCGACGCCGCATGCTTCGCAGTAACCGTAATCGCCGCTCTCGATCATGGCCAGCGACTCGTTGATCTTCTTGATCAGCTTGCGTTCCCGATCGCGAGTCCGCAACTCCAGGCTGAATTCTTCCTCTTGCGTAGCGCGGTCGTTGGGGTCGGGAAAGGTAGAGGAGTCGTCCTGCATGTGGTTGACCGTGCGGTCGACTTCGCTCAGCAGATTCTGTTTCCAGTCCAGCAGCGCCTTGCGGAAGTAAGCCCGCTGGGCATCGCTCATGTACTCTTCGTCTGTGGTAGGCTGGTAAGACTCGGGTATCCCTTGCACGGCCAAGTTGGCGGAAGCCATCGCGATTCCCTCCTGAATGGAAACTGACCCACGCAACGAAGCCGGCGGTCGAGCCGTTCGTCGCGGCGCTGACATCGACGAGCCCCGATGCCATCGTTTGGAAATGTACCGCAGCCCCTTTACTATGGCAAAGAATAGGTCTGAAAGTTAAAACGATAACACGGGTTTATCGGCGCTCATCCCATGGCTATAATGGCACGCCGTCCACGACACCAAGATCGAAGACCCAAAAACAAACGACCACAACGACCAAAAACCGCCCAAATATATCGACTTACCAAAGCTCTGGATCGAGATGCACGGTTTCCAACCGGTCCAGTCCGGTGTCGGCCCCAGCGACGCGGCTATTCCAGGCAACGCCGTGGAATCCGACCGGAAACCGCAGCCTAGAACAACTGGCGCAGCCCGCACACGGCTATCGCCACGCTCCAGGGAAAATGACGTCCATGGCCATCCCGCATGGGCATCCTCAACCACCGAGGAGTCGTTAATCATCAATGAGCACACTTATTGAGCAATTTCGCCAAAGTTCGCCCCTGTTCGGCGGCAACGCCGCTTTCATCGAGGAACTGTATGAAAGTTTCTTGAACAACCCCGAATCGGTCAGTGCCAACTGGCGGCAGTATTTCCGCGATTTGCAAGCCCAGGGGACAGGTGGCCACGATGTGGCGCATGGCCCCATTCGCGACTCCTTCGCCCAGCTGGCGTTGCGGCCCCAGGCCGGCGCGACCCAGTCGCTGGGCCTGCATCCCGAGGCGGCCGGCAAGCAGTCCGCGGTATTGCGGATCATCAACGCCTACCGTACCCGTGGCCACAAGGCCGCCGATCTCGATCCGCTGCGGTTGCGCGAGCGCCCACCGGTGCCGGAGTTGGACCCCGCCTATCACGGCCTGAGCGAGGCCGACATGAACGCGTCGTTCAACACCGGTTCGTTGGTGGCGCCCTCGCAGTGGACCCTGCGCGAGATCCTGGGCCTGGTTCGCGACGCCTATGTCGGCACCATCGGCTCCGAGTACATGCATATCAATGAGACGGCCGAGAAGCGTTGGATCCAGCAGCGGCTGGAGGGTCAGCGCGCCCGGCTGGATCTGAACGCGGCCCAGCGCAAGGAGCTGCTGCACTGGCTGGTGGCGGCCGAGGGACTGGAGCGCTATCTGCACACCCGTTATGTCGGGCAGAAGCGGTTCTCGCTGGAAGGCGGCGAGAGCGTGATCCCGATGATGGACGAACTGGTCCAGCAGGCCGGCGGTCGGGGCGTGCAGGAAATCATCATCGGCATGGCCCACCGCGGTCGTCTGAACGTGCTGGTCAACATCATCGGCAAGTCGCCCAACGAGCTGTTCGCCGAATTCGAGGGCAAGCACCGGATCGGCAGCGCCGGCGACGTCAAGTACCACATGGGCTTCTCCTCGGACGTGTCGACGCCGGGCGGATCGGTCCATCTGGCGCTGGCTTTCAATCCTTCGCATCTGGAAATCGTCAATCCGGTGGTGGAAGGGTCGGTGCGCTCCCGCATGGAGCGGCGGCGGGCGCCGGGCGCGGAAACGCCGCCCTTCAATTCGGCTATGCCGGTGCTGATCCATGGCGACGCCGCCTTCGCCGGCCAAGGCGTGAACATGGAGACCTTCCAGTTCTCGCAGGTGCGCGGCTACCGGACCGGCGGCACCATCCACATCGTGGTCAACAACCAGATCGGCTTCACTACCAGCAACCCGCTGGATACCCGTTCGGCGCTGTATTGCACCGATGTGGCCAAGATGGTGCAGGCCCCGATCTTCCACGTGAACGGCGACGATCCCGAAGCGGTGCTGTTCGTCACCCGACTGGCGGTCGAATATCGCATGGCCTTCAACAAGGACGTGGTGATCGACATGGTCTGCTATCGTCGTCTGGGCCATAACGAAGCCGACGAGCCAGCCGCCACCCAGCCGGTCATGTACAAGAAGATCCGGGGACGGAAGACCACGGCGGCCCTGTACGCCGAGAAACTGATCGCCGAGGGCGTCGTCACCGAAAGCGATTACCAGGATATGCAGACCCAGTATCGCGCCGATCTGGACGCGGGTCGGCAGGTGTCGCGGCCGACGCTGCCGCCGACCAAGGGGCCGTACTCGATCGATTGGACGCCGTTCCTCAACGAGGACTGGGCGGCGCCGGTGCATACCGCCGTGCCGCTGTCGGTGGTGCGCGATCTGTCCGAACGCCTGCTGAAAGTGCCGGCCGGCCTCGAGATGCACTCGCGCGTGGCCAAGATCATGGACGACCGCCGCAAGATGGCGGCCGGGGCCTTGCCAGTGGACTGGGGCTTCGCCGAGAACCTGGCCTATGCCACCCTGATCAAGGAAGGTTATCAGGTGCGCATTTCCGGCCAGGACTGCGGACGCGGCACCTTCTTCCATCGCCACTCGGTGCTGCACAATCAGAAGGACGGCAGCAGCTATGTCCCGCTGATGAATCTCTATCCCGGCCAGCCGAACTTCATCGTCATCGACTCCATTCTGTCCGAAGAAGCGGTGCTGGCCTTCGAGTACGGCTACGCCACCGCCGAACCGAACGGGCTGATCGTCTGGGAAGGCCAGTTCGGCGACTTCGCCAATGGCGCTCAGGTGGTGATCGACCAGTTCATCTCCTCCGGGCAAACCAAGTGGGATCGGCTGTGCGGCCTGGTGATGCTGCTGCCGCACGGTTTCGAAGGTCAGGGTCCCGAGCACTCCTCGGCCCGACTGGAGCGCTATCTGCAACTGTGCGCCGAGAACAACATCCAGGTCGTGGTGCCCTCGACGCCGGCGCAGTGTTTCCACATGCTGCGGCGGCAGATGAAGCGCAGTTTCCGCAAGCCGCTGATCGTGATGAGCCCGAAGAGCTTGTTGCGGCACCGCTTGGCAGTCAATTCGCTCGAGGATCTGACCGAGGGCAGCTTCCAGGAAATCATCCCCGAGATCGATCCGCACGATCCAGAGCAGATTACCCGCGTGGTGGCCTGCAGCGGTAAGGTCTTCTACGATCTGCTGGAAGCCCGGCGCGAGCGCAAGCTGGCGCATGTCGCCATCATCCGGATCGAGCAGCTTTATCCGTTCCCGCAGGCGCTGTACAACCAGATCCTGGATCGCTATCCGAATCTGAACGACGTCGCTTGGTGCCAGGAAGAACCGAAGAACCAGGGCGCCTGGTATCAGAGCCTGCACCATCTGGAGCGTGGCCTGAAGCCGGGACTGACCGTCCGCTACGCGGGCCGCATCCCTCTGGCTTCGCCAGCCGTAGGGTATTACAGCGTCCACGTCGAGCAGCAGCATCAGCTTGTCAACGAGGCCCTGGGACAGTAACCACCACCCCAGAAGACCGCAATCACCCGAAAAATAGAGAACGAAATAAAATGACCACAGAAGTGAAAGTGCCTACTCTGCCCGAATCCGTTTCCGACGGTACCCTGGTCAACTGGAAGAAGAAGCCGGGCGAACCGGTCAAGCGCGGCGAGAATCTCGTCGATCTGGAAACCGACAAGGTCGTGTTGGATATTCCTGCTCCAGCGGATGGCGTGATGGGTCCGATCCTGCGGCAGGAAGGCGATGTCGTCACCACCGGCGACGTGATCGCCACCCTGGAAGAGGGTGCGGTCGCCGCGGCGTCGGCTCCGGCCGCCGCACCCGCGCCGGTTGCAGCACCCGCGCCGGCCCCGGTGGCGGCTGTCGCAGCAGCTCCCGCCGGCAAGGTCGATCTCGAAGGACTCAGCCCGGCGGTGCGTCGCCTGGCGGCGGAACACGGCCTGGATATCAGCAAGGTTATCGCTAGCGGTCGCGGTGGTCGGGTCACCAAAGCCGATGTGCTGGCCTATCTCGACGGTCGCTCGACCGCCGCCGCGCCCGCGGCGTCGGCTCCGGTGTCGTTGGCTCCGGCGGTGGCGGCTCCGGCCCCCGCGCCGGTGGCCCCTGACACGCGCGGCCGGGTGGAACAGCGGGTGCCGATGACCCGCCTGCGCGCCCGCATCGCCGAGCGCCTGCTGATGGCCAAGAACACCACTGCCATGTTGACCACCTTCAACGAGATCAACATGAAACCGGTGATGGAGCTGCGCGCCCGTTACAAGGACAGCTTCGAGAAGAAGCACGGCGTCCGCCTGGGCTTCATGGGCTTCTTCGTCAAGGCCGTGGTCGAGGCGCTCAAGCGCTTCCCGGCGGTCAACGGCTCGATCGACGGCAACGACATCGTCTATCACGGCTACTACGACATCGGTGTGGCGGTATCCTCGCCGCGCGGTCTGGTGGTGCCGATTCTGCGCGACGCCGACCAGATGAGCCTGGCCGATATCGAAAAGGCCATCGGCGAGTTCGGCAAGAAGGCGAAGGAAGGCACGCTGACCGTCGAAGAGATGACCGGCGGCACCTTCACCATCACCAATGGCGGCGTGTTCGGCTCGCTGATGTCGACCCCGATCCTGAATCCGCCGCAGAGCGGCATCCTCGGCATGCACGCCACCAAGGACCGGGCCGTGGTCGAGAATGGCCAGGTGGTGGCTCGTCCGATGATGTACGTGGCCCACTCTTACGACCATCGCATCATCGACGGTCGTGAAGCGGTAACCTTCCTCGTCACTGTCAAGGAGTGCATCGAAGATCCGGCCCGGATCCTCCTGAACGTCTGACGCGGACCCTTATTCCTAAAAAACCCACTGAAATAATTAAGGTGTCAGCAATGGCTAAGACTTATGATGTGGTCGTCATCGGCGGCGGGCCAGCCGGTTATGTGGCGGCGATTCGTTGCGCGCAACTCGGGATGGAGACCGCCTGCGTGGAGAAGTGGATCAATTTCAAGGGCGATCCTGCGCTCGGCGGGACCTGCCTGAACGTTGGCTGCATTCCCTCCAAGACCCTGCTCGAGTCGTCCGAGGAGTACCATCATCTGTTGGAAGGTCTGGACAGCCACGGCATTCATGTCGAAGGCGTGCGCCTGGATCTGGACAAGATGATGGGGCGCAAGGAAGACATCGTGCTGCAGTTGACCAACGGCATCAGCGCGTTGTTCAAGGCCAACGGGGTCGAATGGCTGAAAGGCCATGGCAAGCTGTTGGCCGACCGGCAGGTCGAAATCACCGCGCATGACGGTTCGGTGGATGTGGTCAACGCCGACCATGTGATCATCGCCACCGGCTCCAAGCCGATCGATATCGGGTCTGCGCCGGTCAACAACATCGAAGGGCTGATCGTCAATTCGACCGGGGCGCTGTCGTTCCACGAGGTGCCCAAGACCCTGGGCGTGATCGGCGCGGGGGTGATCGGCCTGGAGCTGGGCAGCGTGTGGAATCGGCTCGGCTCCAAGGTCATCATGTTCGAGGCGGTCGACGAGTTCCTCGCCCTGGCCGATCAGCAGATCGCCCGCGATGCTTTCCGTCAGTTCAAGAAGCTGGGGCTGGATATCCGGCTGGGCGCGCGGGTGACCGCGACCGAGAAGACCCCCGACGGGGTCAAGGTCTCGTTCAAGGACAAGGACGGCGATCATGAGATCACGGTCGACAAGCTGCTGGTTTCGGTCGGTCGCCGGCCCAACACCGACAATGTCGCCGCCCCCGAGGCCGAGCTGCTGTTCGACGAGCGCGGCTACATCCACGTGGACGACGATTGCGAGACCAGCCTGCCGGGCGTCTACGCCATCGGCGATGTGGTGCGCGGCCCAATGTTGGCGCACAAGGGGTCCGAGGAAGGGGTCATGGTGGCCGAGAACCTCGCCGGCAAGCATGGTCACCTGAACTATGACGCCATTCCCTGGGTGATCTACACCAACCCGGAAATCGCCTGGGTCGGCAAGACCGAGCAGGCGCTCAAGACCGAGGGTATCCCCTACAAGGTGGGTACCTTCCCGTTCAGCGCCAACGGCCGGGCCAAGGCGATGGAAGCGGCCGCCGGCATGGTCAAGATGCTGGCTCACGCGCAGACCGACGAGCTGCTGGGTTGCCATATCATCGGCCCGTTTGCCTCCGAGCTGATCCAGGAAGCGGTGCTGGCGATGGAATTCCATGCCAGCAGCGAGGATCTGGCCCGCACCATCCATGCCCATCCGACCTTGTACGAGGCCATGCACGAAGCCGCCCTGTCGGTCCACGGCCACGCCATCCACAAGATCAATACCTGATGCCATCCGTGCCGCAACCCTCCTGGATCGGAGGGTTGCGCCCGAGCGACTCACGACCCTCACCCTGGCGGTGAGGGTTTTTTGTTTCTCTTGTTATAGGATGTTGTTAAGATTTGCAACAAGTGGTGTGAATAAAACAACGCATCCCTGCCATTTCGATAATGACATGCTGAAGCAAATCGCCAGGAGGGCGGTTGGAGGGTAGAACGATGTTGAGCGATAAAAACGCCAAGCCGGTGGCCGTGGTGACAGGCGCCAATCGAGGATTGGGGCTCGAAACAGCCCGGCAATTGGCCAAACGGGATATTCGGGTGATCGTCACCAGCCGTAACGCCAACCGGGGCGAGGCCGCATTGGATCGGTTGCTGGCGGAAGGGTTGGATGTCCTGTTCCATCCCCTGGATGTCGTGGCCGAAGGCAGCGTGGCCGAATTGGGCGCATTTATTCACAGCCGCTGTGGCCGGGTGGATATTCTGGTCAACAACGCCGGCGTCTTTCTCGACAGCCACGGTGGCGATGAGGTCGGCAGTTCCAGCGTATTCACTACCAGCCTGGAAACGCTGACGATGACCTTGAAGACCAATCTGTACGGTCCGTTGCTGCTGGCGCAGGAACTGGTCCCGCTGATGAAGCAGCAGCGCTATGGCCGCATCGTCAACGTCTCCAGCGGCATGGGGCAGCTGAGCGAGATGGAAGGCAAATCGCCGGCCTATCGGATTTCCAAGACCGCACTGAATGCCTTGACCCGCATCTTGGCGGCCGAGACCCAGGGCCATAATATTCTGGTCAATTCGGTCTGCCCCGGCTGGGTGCGCACCGACATGGGCGGGCCGCAAGCCGAACGGACGGTGGAACAGGGCGTAGCCGGAATCGTCTGGGCGGCGACTCTGCCGGACGATGGTCCGACCGGCGGCTTCTTCCGGGATGGCGCAGCGATTCCGTGGTGAGTCACGCCTGAGAAGAGAGGGACGCTTCCCAGGCAGCCAACACGGCCTCCAGTTCGGTCAGATCACTAATTTCCGCTTCCGCCCTGGGACCACCGGGCCAGTCCCGGCCGGTGCGATTCACCCACACGGTGTGAAATCCGGCCTGTTGGCCACCCCATACGTCATGCTCCGGGTGATCGCCGACATGGACGATCTGATCGGGGCGCAGCTGGAGCAGTCGACTGGCCGCCTCGAACATCAGCGGTTCCGGTTTGGCGGTGCCCACGTCGATGGCGTTGAGCGACATGCTGAACAGGTCATCCAGCCCGATCAATCGCAGGTCGGCGTTGCCGTTGGACAGGGAGGCCAGGACATAACGCCGAGCCAGTCGCTCCAGGGCCGGGCGCACCTCGGCAAAGGGTTCGATGGTGTTGCGGGCGCGGTAGAACACCTCGAAAGCGCCTTCGACGTCGAATTCCGCATAACCGGCCCGTTGGGCCGCCAGCTGTAGCGCGGCTTTGCGCGACCAGGTCCGATCGTGGGCCAGGTCCGGGCGGGCGGCGATTACTTCAGCGGATAAGTCCCGCAATTCCAGTGCCGTGAACTGTTGCGGGATACGGGGATAACGACTGGCCAGCCAGTCGTGCAGCAGAGCCTCGGCCCGCTCCACCACCGGCCAGATATCCCACAGGGTGTCGTCTAGGTCGAAGGTGAGGGCCTTGATCATTTTGCCGGCCAGCGTCAACGGGTTCAGGCTAGCTGCCGCAAACCGCGTTCCAGATCGGCCTGCAGATCTGCCGCCTCTTCCAGACCCGCCGAAATCCGGATCAGCCCTTCGCCGATGCCGGCGCGCTCTCGCTCCTGCGGCGTCAGTCGGCCGTGGGTGGTGGTGGCCGGATGGGTGATGGTGGTCTTGGCGTCGCCTAGATTGGCGGTGATCGAGATCAGCTGGGTGGCGTCGATCAGCCGCCAGGCTGCCTGTCGCCCGCCGCGCAGCTCGAAGGAGACGATGCCGCCGAACCCGCTCTGTTGCCGTTTCGCCAGTTCGTGCTGCGGATGCGAAGGCAATCCCGGATAGTAGACCCGCTCGACCGCCGGCTGCGTTTCCAGCCATTGGGCCAGTTGCAGCGCGGTCGCGCTGTGGGCGCGCATCCGCAGTTGCAGGGTTTCCAGTCCCTTGAGGAAGACCCAGGCGTTGAACGGGCTCATGGTCGGGCCGGCGGTGCGCAGAAAGCCGTAGATATCGGTCCCGACCCGTTGACGATCCCCGACCACCGCCCCGCCGACACAGCGTCCCTGTCCATCCAGATACTTGGTGGCGGAGTGGATGACCAGATCGGCCCCGAGCGTGAACGGCCGCTGCAGGACCGGGGTGCAGAAGCAGTTATCCACCACCAGCAGGATGCCGTGGGCGTGCGCCAGATCGGCCAGGGCCTGGATGTCGGCCAGCTCCATCAGCGGGTTGCACGGCGTTTCCAGGTAGAACAGCCGGGTTTCCGGGCGGATGGCCGCTTCCCAGGCGGCTGGGTCGGACAGGGATACGTAGCTGGTGGCGATGCCGAACTTGCTCAGATAGTGGGTGAACAGCGAGATGGTGCTGCCGAAGATGCTATTGGCCGAAACGATGTGATCGCCGCTCTTTAGCAGGGCCATGCAGGTCGCCAGGATCGCCGCCATCCCGGAAGAGGTGGCGATGCAGCTCTCGCCGCCTTCCAGCGCGGCCAGCCGATCCTGGAACATCCGCACGGTCGGGTTGGTGAAGCGGGAATAGATGTTGCCGGGCGTGGCGCCGCTGAAGCGGGCCGCGGCTTCGGCGGCGCTGGCGAATACGAAACTGGAGGTGGCGAAGATCGGTTCGGCGTGTTCGCCTTCCGGGGTGCGGGTCTGGCCAGCGCGCACCGCCAGACTGGCGAAGCCGAGTTCGGGAAGATCGTCGGAAGGTGGCATGGCCAGAGTCTCCAGCTGAGAGGTGATGGCTCAGTCGTTGTTGTGCAGGTCGATGATGGCGTTATCCATGCTGTCGCCGGCATTCTTGACGGAATCGGCCCGTTCGCGGGCCAGACAGTCCAGATAGGGCTGATCGATATCGCCGGTGACATATTCGCCGGTAAAGCAGGAGGTGTCGAAGCGTTGCAGCGCTGGATTGCCGCGCCGGACCGCTTCTTCCAGATCGGCCAGATCCTGGAAAATCAGGCGATCGGCGCCGATGGCGCGGGCCACTTCATCCTCGCTGCGGCCGTAGGCGATCAATTCGTGAGCGGCTGGCATGTCGATGCCGTAGACGTTGGGATAACGCACTGGGGGCGCGGCCGAAGCGAAATAGACTCGGCGCGCGCCAGCGTCACGGGCCATACGGATGATTTCCCCGGAGGTGGTGCCGCGCACGATGGAGTCGTCCACCAGCAACACGTTCTTGCCGCGGAACTCCAGATCGATGGCGTTGAGTTTTTGCCGCACCGACTTCTTGCGGGTTTTCTGCCCCGGCATGATGAAGGTACGGGCGATGTAGCGGTTCTTGATGAAGCCTTCCCGGTACTTGATGCCCAGGGTCGAGGCCATTTGCAGGGCGGCGGTGCGGCTGGTGTCGGGGATCGGGATCACCACATCGATATCCTGTTCCGGCCAGACCCGCAGGATCTTCTCAGCCAAATATTCGCCCATGCGCAGCCGGGCCTTGTGGACCGAGACCTGATCCATGATCGAGTCGGGCCGGGCCAAGTAGACGAATTCGAAGATGCAGGGCGCATAGATCGGGCGCTCGGCGCACTGGCGGGTATGGAGCCGGCCGTCGAGATCGAACAGCACCGCCTCACCCGGCGCCACGTCGCGGATGCGCTGAAAGTCGAGCACATCCAGCGCCACGCTTTCGGAAGCCGCCATGTATTCCACACCGTCCTCGGATTCGCGACGGCCGAACACCAGCGGCCGGATACCGTAGGGATCGCGGAAGGCGACCAGCCCGAAGCCGACGATCAGGGCGATGGCGGCATAGGCGCCGCGAACCCGGCGATGGACTGCAGCCACCGCCGCGAAGATGTCCTCGGCGTCCAGCGACAACCGGCTGCGTTGCTGCAGCTCGTGGGCGAACACGTTCAGCAGGATTTCCGAGTCGGAACGGGTGTTGATATGGCGCAGATCGGACCGAAACAGTTCGTCCTTGAGTTGCGCGGCGTTGGTCAGATTGCCGTTGTGGGCCAGGATGATGCCGAACGGCGAATTGACGTAGAACGGCTGCGCCTCGGCCGAATCGGCGCTGCCGGCGGTCGGATAGCGCACATGGCCGATGCCGATGTCACCGTTCAGGTGGCGCATGTGGCGGGTACGGATGACATCGCGCACCAGGCCGTTGTCCTTACGCAGGAACAATCGACTATGGTCGCATGTGACGATGCCGGCGGCGTCCTGCCCCCGATGCTGCAATACGGTCAGGCCGTCGAACAGGCTTTGATTGACTGGGCTACGCCCTGCGATACCGATGATTCCACACATCTGTCGCTACCTATCGTCATGGACGGCCGATCGCCGCCATTGGGTACGAATGCAAGCGCGAAAGCATTGGCGCACTCCGGTGACAGGAAACCCCGTAACTGGAGAGCAGCGTCCTGGAAGAGAATCAGGCGACAATCGCGACTGTCGCCGCCAGGAGTCCTTGGAAAGGGGTGTCAGCCCCACGACCGGAACGAGTGGATGGGCGCTCAAGAGCGGAAGTATTGGGTCAACTCCGGCGGCAGTAAAGTTCGCAACTGGAGAGCGGTATCCTGGAAATAGGGCAGCAGCTTCGACTGCTGCCACCAAGGATCTTGCGGAAGGGGCGTCAGTCCCGCTGCCAGTACCAGTAGGACGATGATGGTGTAGCCGCGCGCCAGACCGAAGACCATGCCGAGCACCCGGTCGGTGCCGGTCAGCCCGGTATAGTGCACCAGGTAGGACGCCAGGATTCCGATCAGTCCCCCCAGCAGCAAGGTGGCCAGAAAGAGACCGCCGAAGGCGAGCGCAATCCGCAGCGATGGAGTAGAGAGGTAAGGGGTGAGATGGACAGCGCCATCCTCGGCGAACAGATAGGCGATGGCGAAGGCGGCGATCCAGGTGGCCAGCGAAATCACCTCGCGCAACAAGCCCCGCCACAGCCCGATCAACATGGAAAGGGCGACGATGAAAAGAATGAGATAGTCCGCCCAGTTCATATGTTGTGGTGTCCAGCCTCGGATTGCGCCACGTCGGCACCCTGCGCCCTCGCCGTTTCAAGGAGTCTTAATCCTAGCAGAAAGAGCCGGATGCGGAAACGGCGGGTGATGCGAGGTTCAACGCCAGATCCGCACCTGATACAGGGTCCGGCCGTTGACAGTGACGCGTTCGACGCCGGCCCGGATATTCTGGTTGCGGTAGTCGTCGCGCACGGCATAGGCGTTTTCCTGAATGGCGAAACTGCCGACCACGGTGCCGCCACCTCGGGTCGGAGCGCTCGCGACCGGCTCCTGCGGCGGCTGGGGCCGGGGCGGTTTGGCAGCGGCGGGCGGCGCGGGCGGTTTCGCGGCGGGCGAGGCGTTTTCGGAACGGGAGACCAATTCGATCTTGGGCAATGCCGAGGGCGCTTTGGGGCGGGCCGCTTCGCGATGAGCGGCCTCGGCGCGGGCAGCCTCGCGGCGGGCGGTTTCGGCCTGAGCGTCACGACGGGCGGCTTCGGCCTGGGCAGCGCGGCGGGCGGCTTCGGCGCGGGCGACTTCGGCGCGGGCGGCTTTGGCCGCGCGCGCGACCTCGGCTTGCGAAGCCGTCGATTCTTCGTCGTCTTCGTCCGGCGGTGGAGTCGACGCCGCTTGGGTCGCTTCCAGGCGGGCGGCTTCGGCTTTGGCGGTAGCGCTGCGGTCGGCTTCGGCCCGTTCGCGGGCTTTGGCGGCTTCGGCCTGGGCAGTGCGGCGGGCCGCTTCGGCGCGGGCCTTGGCGGCGGCGATACGCTCGGCTTCGGCCTTGGCTTTGGCGGCGGCGATACGCTCGGCCTCGGCCTTGGCCTTGGCTTCCTGCGCGGCTTTGGCGCGAGCCGCTGCCGCATCTTGCGCAGCCTTGGTCTCCTGCGCCGTCCTGGCGGTGTCGATCTGGCTGGGCTGGGCCGGCAGGACCGGCGCTGGAGTCGGTGGTGTCGGCGGCAACGGGGACTCGTGATGCGTCGGTGTTTCGGCAACTGGCGTGGGCGGAGTCGGCGGTGTCGGTTCGGCGGCGGGCGGTGTCTCCGGCGCGGGCGGCGGCGCGGGTTGGGAGGAGAAGGTCAGTGCAGGAGTACTGGGCGCTGGCGGCGCTGGTGCGGCCGGGGTTTCGGCCACGGGCGACGACGCCGGTCGCGGTTTCCGCTCCAGCATTTCGGGCACGAAGATGACAGCCAGCGCCGCGATCACGCCGGCGCCGACCAAGCGTTGGGTCAAGCGATTGTCCAAGATCAGGTCTCCCGTGATGGCGACAAGGGGGAAAGCAGCCACGGCTGGGCGGCGAGCACCGGAGCAACCGTGTGAAACGAACCCAGCACGACGATACGGTCGCCCGGGACAGCGCTGGCGCGAGCCGCCTGGCAAGCACTCAGGACATCGCCGGCGGCAGCAGCTCGAGCGCCGATAGCGCTCAGGAGTTCGGCGAGTTCAACGGCCGAGCGGCCTCGCGGCCCGTCGAGCGTGGTGGTGTACCAGTCGTGGACGACGCCGGTCAAAGCCTGGATGACACCACCGGCGTCCTTATCGGCCAGCAGACCGCAGATGGCGTGGGTCAGCCCGGCGCAGGGCCGTTCCCGCAGATGCGCGGCCAGCGCGGTGGCGCCATGCGGATTGTGGGCAACATCCAGAATCCACTCGACCGGACCCGGAACGATCTGGAAGCGGCCGGGTAGACGCACATGCTGGAGTCCGGCGCGGATGGCTGCGGGTGGAACGGCGATGCGCTGGCTCAGGCTGGCCAGCGTGGCGATGGCGGCGGCGGCATTGCCGAGCTGATGCGCGCCGGCCAAGGCCGGTAATGGCAGATCATCCAGGCGCGCCTCGCCCGACTGCCAGCGCCAGACGTCGCCGTCGCGGGCGAATCGGTAGTCGCGCCCGAGGCATTGCAGGCGCGCTCCAATGGTGGCAGCGTGCGCGATCAATCGTTGCGGCGGTGCGGGATCGGCGCACAGGGCGGGGCGGCCCGGTCGATAGATGCCGGCTTTTTCATAACCGATGCTGTCGCGATCCGGACCGAGCCATTCGGTGTGATCCAGATCGATGCTGACCACCAGCGCGGCGTCGGAGTCTACGGCGTTGACCGCATCCAGCCGCCCGCCCAGCCCGACTTCCAACAGGGCGATATCGATGCCGGCTTGCCAGAACAGCTCCAGCGCGGCCAGGGTGCCGAATTCGAAATAGGTCAGCGACCGCTCGCCCCGGACGGCGTCGATGCGGGCAAAGGCTTGGCAGAGCGCCGCGTCGTCCGCCTCCGCTCCGTCGATGCGGATTCGCTCGTTGTAGCGCAGCAGGTGCGGCGAGGTGTAAGCGCCGACCCGATAGCCGGCGGCGCGCAGCATGGCCTCCAACAGAGCGACGCAGGAGCCCTTGCCATTGGTGCCGCCGATGGTGATGACGATGAAGGGCGGGGGCTCTGGCTGCAGCTGCTGTAGCACTGCCCGCACCCGATCCAGGCCCAGCTCGATCGTGCGGGGATGCAGGGTCTCCTGCCAGCGCAGCCAATCGTCCAGCGTAGCGAACCGCATGTTCGGCTCCGGTCAACTCGGCTTCGATAAACGCGCTCAGGCGACGGCGGCGGAACGACCGACCAGCATCGCCAGCAGGCTGGCCAGTCGGTCGCGCAGTTCGCGACGATCGACGATCATGTCGATCGCGCCGTGTTCCAGCAGGAACTCACTGCGCTGAAAGCCCTCGGGCAACTTTTCCCGCACGGTCTGTTCGATGACCCGGGGACCGGCGAAGCCGATCAGGGCCTTGGGTTCGGCGATGTTGAGATCGCCCAACAGGGCCAGGCTGGCCGAGACGCCGCCGGTGGTCGGATGGGTCAGCACTGAGATGTAGGGCACGCCATGTTCGGCCAGCCGAGAGAGCACGGCGCTGGTTTTGGCCATCTGCATCAGCGAGACCAGCGCCTCTTGCATCCGGGCGCCGCCGCTGGCCGTGAAGCAGACGAAAGGGATATGCTCGTTCAGGGCAATCTGGGCGGCGCGGACGAAGCGCTCGCCGACCACCGAACCCATCGACCCGGCCATGAACTCGAATTCGAACGCGGCAGCCACCACCGGCATGCCCTTGAGCAGTCCGCGCATGGCCACCAGGGCATCCTTTTCGTTGCAAGTCTTCTGCGCCTGAGCCAGGCGATCGCGATATTTCTTGCCGTCCTTGAACTTGAGGAAATCGAGCGGCTCGATGTCGTCGCCGATTTCGAGCAGCTCGCCTTCGTCCAGAAAACTCCGCAAACGCTTCCGCGCCCCGATGTACATGTGAAAACCGCACTTGGGGCACACCTGGAGGTTGCGTTCCAGTTCGGCCCCGTACAGCACGGCCCCGCAGTCCTCGCACTTGCTCCAGAGTCCTTCGGGAATCTGATGCTTGTTGTTGCGGCCGTCGGTGCGGATCCGGGAGGGAACGAGTTTTTCGTACCAACTCATAAGGCGCGTCGTGAAGTCGGGCTAGGGAAGTCGATCATGGGGTAGTTGGGCTGTGGCTGCCGGCTTTTGGTTCCGGGGACGGACCCTGATCCATGGCCTGGCGCATGGCGGCGAGCAGAGCCGCGACTTCGCGGTACATCCGTTCGGGATCCTGGGCCAGCGCATCCATCTTGCTGACCAGGGCGCTGCCCACGACTACGGCGTCGGCGACTTGTGCGATGGCGGCGGCGGTTGCCGGGTCCTTGATGCCGAAACCGACGCCCAGCGGCAAATCGGTATAGCTGCGGATCTCGGCCAGCTTCTCGGCCACTTCGGCTGGGTTGAGCGCCGCCGAACCGGTCACGCCTTTCAGCGAGACGTAGTAGAGATAGCCGTGCGCCATGCGGGCCGTGCGCCGGATGCGCGCGGGGGAGCTGGTGGGGGCCAGCAGGAAGATGGGCGCGATGTCGACGGCCTGGAGCGGCTCGATCAACTCAGCGGCCTCTTCCGGCGGCAGATCGACGGTCAGGACGCCGTCCACCCCGGCGGCGTGAGCGCCGGCGATGAAGTCGGTGTAGCCCATGCTCTCGATCGGGTTGAGATAGCCCATCAACACCACGGGCGTCTCCGGATCGGTCTGGCGGAATTCGCCCACCAGTTCCAGCACGCGGCGCAGCGACATGCCGTGCGCCAGCGCCCGCTCGCAGGCTTTCTGGATGACGGGGCCGTCGGCCATCGGGTCGGAAAAGGGTACGCCCAGCTCGATGATGTCGGCGCCGGCCTGCACCAGGGCGTGCAACATAGGCACGGTCGCTTCCGGGTGCGGATCACCGGCGGTGATGTAGGGGATCAGGGCCTTGCGACCGGCGCGATGCAATTCCTGAAAACGGCGGGTAATGCGATTCATGGGGCAAGACTCTTACAGTTGAATGCCTTCCAGCGCAGCGACGGTGTAGATGTCCTTGTCGCCGCGGCCGGACAGGCTGACCACGATACGCTGATCGGGACGCATGGTCGGGGCCAGTTTGGTGACGTAAGCCAGCGCGTGGCTGCTTTCCAACGCCGGAATGATGCCCTCGATGCGGGTCAGGTCGTGGAAACCCTGAATCGCTTCGGCGTCGGTGACGGCCACGTATTGCACCCGGCCGATATCCTTCAGCCAGGAGTGCTCTGGCCCGACGCCGGGATAATCCAGCCCGGCCGAGACCGAATGGGTTTCGATGATCTGGCCGTTGTCGTCGTTCAGCAGATAAGTCCGATTGCCATGCAGCACGCCGGACCGGCCGGCGCACAGTGTGGCGGCA
The DNA here is from genome assembly GCA_003989065.1 of Candidatus Competibacteraceae bacterium. Lineage (GTDB taxonomy): Bacteria > Pseudomonadota > Gammaproteobacteria > Competibacterales > Competibacteraceae > RXIW01. The sequence continues at coordinate 61,353 of RXIW01000003.1, read as the reverse complement.
TGACGTCCGGTTTCGATGCCGGAACCAGCTGCCTCGACTCCGTAGATGGCGACGTCGGCATCGTTCAAGAAGGCGTGGAACAGACCGATGGCGTTGGAGCCGCCCCCGACGCAGGCTACCAGCGCATCAGGCAGGCAACCCTGCGCGGCCAGCATCTGCTCGCGCGCTTCGCGACCGATCACCGCCTGAAACTCGCGCACCATCAGCGGATAGGGATGGGGGCCGGCCACCGTGCCGATCATGTAGAAGGTGTTGTCGACGTTGGCGACCCAGTCGCGCATGGCCTCGTTGAGCGCGTCCTTGAGCGTGCGCGAACCGGAGGTCACCGGTTGCACGGTCGCGCCCAGCAGGCGCATCCGGTACACGTTCAGGGCTTGGCGCTGGATGTCCTCGGAACCCATGTAGACCACGCATTCCATGCCCAGCCGGGCGGCGACCGTGGCGGAGGCCACGCCGTGCTGACCGGCCCCGGTTTCGGCGATCAGGCGGGTCTTGCCCATCCGCTTGGCCAGCAGGGCCTGGCCGACGGTGTTGTTAATCTTGTGGGCGCCGGTGTGATTGAGGTCCTCGCGCTTGAGATAGATCTGCGCACCGCCCAGCCGCCGACTCCAGCGTTCGGCATGGTAGAGCGGGGAAGGCCGACCGACGTAGTAGGCGAGATCTTGGTCCAGTTCCGTCAGGAAGGCAGGGTCGTTGCGATAGGTTTGCCATGCCTGGTCCAGCTCGAGCAAGGCTTCCATCAAGGTCTCGGCGACGAACCGGCCCCCAAAGCGGCCGAAATGGCCGGTGCTGTCGGGAAACTGACTGAAATCCACCTCGTTACGCGTCGCTTTCACAATCGTTCACACCTCGTATAAATGCACGCATCAATGCGGCGTTTTTGACGCCCTTGGCCGTTTCCACTCCGCTGCTGACATCCACCGCATAGGGCCGCACCCGGCGGACAGCTTCAGTGACATTGCCAGGATGCAGTCCGCCCGCCAGGACGAGCGGCTTGTGGCGCTCGGTGGGAATCCGGCTCCAGTCGAATGTCTGGCCGGTTCCGCCCATGCGTTCGCCGCCGTGGCTGTCCAGCAGCAGGCCGGCAGCGGTCGCGAAACGGCGCTCGTAGCCGCCGATATCGGCCCCTGCACCCATCGGCACCGCCTTGAGATAGGGCAGGCCGAAGTCGGCGCAATCGTCGGGATCCTCGTCGCCATGAAACTGCAGCAGCTGCAGCGGGATCTGGTCGAGCACGGCCCGCACCGCAGCGGCTTCGGCGTTCATGAACAGCCCCACCGTGACGACGAAGGGCGGTAGCGCCCGAATGATCTGCCGCGCCTGATTCGGCGTCACGAACCGGGCGCTGGCGGGATGAAACACCAGGCCGATTGCGTCTGCGCCCAGCTCAGCCGCCGCTACGCCATCTTCAGGACGGGTAATACCACAGATCTTGATGCGGGTACGGGACATCGGAGCCATGAAAGCGGGAGCTGAGGGGATAAACGCAATCGGTGGGATAAGAAAGATTACCAGAAGTTCGATCGGTTTGTAGAGGGAGTTGCGCGCGAAGGACGACCAAACCACCCGCCCATCGGGGTGCCTGGTGGACGGGCGGTGGTTGCAGCAGGTGGGATAGCGGCCAAGACGCAGCTTCCTCCATCCCTGGAGGCGTCTCGGGCCGGAGCTGGAACGATCAGGCGATCACTATCAGGTGATCACGGTCGGGGCTTCGCGGCCGGTGCGTTCGCGGATGCCGGCCAGGCGGTTGGCGATGTCGATCAGCTCCGCCAGCGCTTGCTGGGTGTCGAGGTCGTGCTTGGCGGGATCGGGCTCGTAGGCTTCGATATAGACCCGCAGCGTCGCGCCCTGGGTGCCGGTGCCGGACAGCCGGTAAACGATGCGCGAACCGTCCTTGAAGCCGATGCGGATGCCCTGGTTGGCGCTCACGCTGGCGTCGACCGGATCGAGGTAGCGGAAGTCGTCGGCGTAATCGACCGTATACGAGCCAAGCTGCTGTCCGGGCAGGGTCGCGCTGGCGCTGCGCAGAGTATCGACCAACTCGTTGGCGGCGGTGCTGTCGACCGCTTCGTAGTCGTGGCGGGTGTAGTAGTTGCGTCCGTAGATGCGCCAGTGTTCGCGCACGATCTCGGCGACCGATTGCCGACGCGCTGCCAGGATGTTCAGCCAGAACAGCACCGCCCACAGACCGTCCTTCTCGCGCACGTGATCGGAGCCGGTGCCGAAGCTTTCCTCGCCGCACAGGGTGATCTTGCCGGCGTCGAGCAGATTGCCGAAGAATTTCCAGCCGGTCGGGGTTTCGTAGCAGGGCAGGCCCAGCTTGGCCGCGACTCGGTCTGCCGCTTGGCTGGTCGGCATCGAGCGAGCGATACCGCTGATGTTGCCATTGTAGCCGGGGGCCAGCGCTGCGTTGGCGGCCAACAGCGCCAGACTGTCGCTGGGAGTGACGAAGAAGTGGCGGCCCAGCACCATGTTGCGGTCGCCGTCGCCGTCCGAGGCAGCGCCGAAATCGGGGGCGTCGGGACCGAACAGGTAGTCGGCCAGCTCCTTGGCGTACACCAGATTCGGATCGGGGTGGCCGCCGCCGAAGTCTTCCAGCGGGACCCCGTTGACCACCGTGCCCACCGGCGCGCCCAGCCGATTTTCCAGGATCTCGCGTGCGTAGGGGCCGGTGACCGCGTGCATGGCGTCGAAGCGCATCCGGAAGCCGGATTGGAACAGGGCGCGAATCTGGTCGAAGTCGAACAACCGCTCCATCAGGTCGGCGTAGGCGCTGACCGAATCGACGATGTCGACTTCCATGTCGCCCACCAGCACCTGGCCCAGCGTGTCCAGATCGATGTCGGGCTCGTCCAGGGTATGGTAGCGGTTGATGTGCAGGGTGGCGGTATAGATGGCCTCGGTGACTTTCTCCGGCGCAGGGCCGCCATTGGGGGTGTTGAACTTGATGCCGAAATCCTCGTCCGGGCCGCCGGGGTTATGGCTGGCCGACAGGATGATGCCGCCGCGGGCGTTGTGCTGGCGGATCAGGTTGGAAGCGGCCGGCGTCGAGAGAATGCCGCCCTGTCCCAGGATGACCCGCGTACAGCCATTGGCGGCGGCGATGCGCAGGATCTTCTGGATCGCCTGCCGATTGTAGTAACGGCCATCACCACCGACGACCAGAGGCGCATCCGGCTGTTCGTGTTGTGTGTCGAAGATGCACTGGACGAAGTTTTCCAGGTAGTTTGGTGTTTCGAAGACCTTGACCTTCTTGCGCAGCCCCGAAGTGCCGGGCTTTTGATCCTTGAACGGCTGGGTGGTGATGGTTTCGACGCTCATGATTCAAGACGCTCCTTGGGGCTTTTATTGAAATAGCGAATATTATGCGCCTGTCGCCCAGGGATGGGATAGATTGAAGTGCTAATGGCCGAGCGAGTGTCTCCATGGCGAACATGGCAGCGCGCGACCCTGACGCCTCGTTCGGGGAAACGAAGCAAGACGCCAGGATCAGCCGTAGCGCACGGCGTCGATCAATGCGGAGCGGTTACAGCCGACGCAGGTCGAAGCAGTAGGGGGTGATGGCACCGGGCGGCGGTTGCAGTGGCGGTGTGGCCGGCGCGGTTTCGAGGACTTCGGTCACGAAACGCTCGGTCCGTCGCTTTGCTGCCTCTTCCCGATCGCTGGGCAGGCCATCGTAACCGCCGCCCCGTGGTCGCCATTCGTGCAAGGTGACCTGTAGCGCGCCCGGCCATTGCGGGTGGCTCAGGACCAGCTCGATCGCGCCTTGCGCCTGCAGGGTCGGATGCAGGCCGGTCCAGGGTTTGAAGCGGCGGTAGCGTAGCCCGTATAGCCAGGTTTCTCCGTCCATCTCTTCTTCCCGGCGCAGCGGCAGCAGGTAGCCGTTGACGGTCAACTGGCAGTCGGCCAACGCTTCCTGCGCCATGCCGGGCCGGGCCCGCAGACTGACTTCCAGTCGGGCGGTGCTGGCGTCTACCAGCCGCGAGGCGCCGTGTTCCTGAGCGAAGGCGTCGCCTAGCAACGGCCAGAACTCCATGGCCCGGCGAACGGTCAGTCGGCAGCCGCAGAATTCCACTTCGCCGAACCAGTGGTAGCTTTCGTCCAGCAATTCCTCCATCACTGGCTGACCCAGTCCCAGCCCAGCGCTGGCCAGATCGTCCAGCACTTCCCAGAGGTCGGTGCGCAGATAGAAAGGCAGGGCGAAGCGATCGTGCAAGGTCCGGCCCCAATGGACCAGCTTCGGGGTGTACGGCGCTTGCGCCAGCATGGCGGCGATGGCGCGCAGCAGGACGACCAGGGCAGTCAATCGCTCCGGTGTGGGCGGCATGCGGAAGGCGCGGAATTCCACCAGCCCCAACTGCCCCCGACCGGGGAGCCAGGGGTTCCACAGTTTTTCGATGTTGATTTCGGTGCGGTGCGAGTTGCCGGACGGGTCGGCCAGAAAGGGCGACAGACTTTGCCAGATCAGATCCGGGGTCGGATTGCGCTGACGCTTGAGCAGGTCCAGCGCCAGTCCGAGTTCTTCGAAGATGTCGATGGTGCGTTCGTCGGGACGCGGCGACTGGCCGAAACTGCCGACGAAGTCGCCAGCGAACAGGAACGACAACGCGGGATGGCGGTTGAAGTAGTCCAACAGGGCCGGAAGCAGTTGCGGCTGGACCAGAAACGGACTGCTTTCCGGATTGGGACCGCCCAGGGTCAGATGACCGCCGCCCCCGGAATCGGTGATCTGGCCGTTGTAGTGCAAGCGATAGGGCGCCAGACCGGCGGCGGCGGCGGCGGCGAAACCCGTGCGGCTCTCGCGCAGGAATTCGGTGGCGTCTAGCGCCGGCGCCATGTTGGCTTCGACCACGGCGGGGTCCGGCGTCACCGTGGTCCAGGCGACCGAGGCGTCGACTGGTGGCGGAAAGCCGGTCAGCACCAGGCCCGGCAGTCCGACATCGCGGGCCGCCTCGCTAATGGCCTCCAGCAGGCTCATGAAGAACTCGGGCTCGTCGCAGGCGGGCAGCTCCACGACCGGCACGGCGACGTCGTCCAGTCCCCGCTGCGGATCGGGCCAGTCGATGCCGAGCAGGTAGGTCCCCTGTTCGGCCAGCTCGTCGCGAATTCCGCTGGACGGGATCGGCTGGCCGTGGGGACTGGGCCGCGCCAGGCGCGGGTCCCGTTCCGGATTGGCCAACAGCGGCAGTTGATCGCGGCGGAACACGATCCGCAGGCTGGGATGGGTCTCGACCGAAAATAGCAGAGCGGTCCAGCTCCGCGCGCCGAGGCGCTGGGCCAGCCGCTCCCAGAATTCCTCCAGCAGGGCGGGCGACGCGATAAGCGGTTCGCCAACCTGCAAGGGGTCGGGCGGGCCAGACCAGACCGGTTGATCGTTACGGCGTCGGTAAAGCCCCAGATTCCAGCGTGGCTGGTCTTCCTTGGGGTATTGCCGACCTAGGGTGCGCAGGACCGCGGCCCCGGGAGCTTGGGTGAGCAGCTCGGCCAACATGCGGCGCGCGCTAGCTTCCTTGGTGGGGCCGAGCGCATCGTACAGCCATTCCGCTGCTTCGGAATGGCGATCGGTGAAGGTCGGTTCGGCGCCGATCCAAATCACCAGACCTCGGCGTTTGAGGAGGTCGTCGTGGGAGCGGATGGCCTGATCGAAGGCGGGGAGCGTGGTTTTCATGGCACCAATATTGCCGGGGCGAACTGGCGCGGCATTCTACGAGATTCTAGGGAAGCAGGGTAAAGTTTTTTCCATGCAGCCGCTACGTTAGCGCTGGCGGGTGGGGCGCAGCGCGCGCGGTGGCAACAGCTTGCGATCGCTTCAGAGTGTGCTGCCCGCTCGGCCGATGACCCAGACCTCGATGTCCGTCGCGCCGCCGGCGCGCAGGATGCGGGCGCATTCGGTGACCGTGCTGCCGGTGGTCATGACATCGTCGAGCAGGGCGATTCGTGTTCCCCGAAGCGGTTGCCCGAGGGCGAAAGCGCCCAGCGGATTGGATTGCCGGGCATGGGCGTTCAGGCGGATTTGCGGGAGGGTGTGGCGCACCCGCCGCAGGGCATGCGGCCACAGCGGAAGCTGGAAGCGGCGGGCAGTCGCGCGCGCTAGCTCCAGTGCCTGGTTGAAGCCGCGCTCCCGCAGGCGCAGGGGATGCAGGGGGACCGGGACGATGCCGTCGGGCAGGGGCGGGCCGCGTTCGGCTAGGGTGGCGGCGAACAATTCGCCCAACAGGCGGGCGTGGCTCAGCCGGCCTGCGAATTTCAGCTGAAGGATCAGGAAATCCATGGGCGGTTGATAGCGGAATGGCGCGAATACCCGATCAAAGCCTTGAGCCGAATGCGGAGGTTGCGACTGACAGTGGGGACAAAGCCCGACCACAGCGCCCGTCAGGGGTAGGGCGCAACGCGGACAGGCGGCGAGGTTGCGTGGCAGGGCTGCGTCGCAGGCCGCGCACAGGTCGCGTCCCATAGTGCCGGTCGCGCCGCACAACAGGCAAAGAGGCGGCAACAGACCCCGTTGCAGGCGGTCCAGCCAGGCCATGGTCACGGGTTGCGCCCGTCGATTGACAAGGTTGGGCGAGTTTCCGAACATGCACGGGAACGATAACAACCATGCCCGCTTCCCACTTGAAGGATTTCGATCATGCACATCCTGGAGCCATTGGAGCAAAGCGAAGAGACCGTCATCGGCAAGGTGGCGCGCGCCTCGTCCGCCAAACGAGCGGCCGCTCTGATGAATTACGGCAACCTGATCGCGATTTTGATCCCTTTCCCCCTGCTGATCTTCTGGTTTGGCGCTTCGATGCTGGTTTACGCCATGAACCGGCACCATCCCGATCCCAAGGTGGGTCACTACACCCAACAGGCTGCCTACCGATTTTATGGGGTCACCGGCTTTTTCGTCGCGGCCGGGACCTTCATTCCCGGCGGCGGCTGGATCTGGCATCTCATCGCCTGGATTCTGGCGGCGATGATCCTGATTCCCTGGTCGATCATCGACTTGCGCCGGATTTCCCGTGACGAATGGGTGGACATCCTGCTGGACGACGACGGCCATCCGTTGCCCGGCGCGGTGGCCGGCTGAACGTCGGTTTGCCACCCCGACGGATGACCGATTCGCTCTGGGCAAGCTGCTACGTGAATGCGTGCGGCCTTTTGCCGCAGCGCATAAAAAAAGGGATTGCTCCTGCAATCCCTTTAGGACCTCCAAGCGATGAGGTCAATCAACCTTACCTAGTCACCGGATCGGCGATGGCCGCCTAGCTATAATCGCTCCGGTAGCTTTCCAGGGTCTTGATGTAGTTGGCGCGTTCGAAGGCGGTGGGGTCGGCGACGTTGCGCTGGCTCATCGAGCCCTTCATCTGCGCCACCGAGTCGTAATGGCGCATCTCCATCCAGGCTTTCAGGCCATCGCGCAGCGTGGTGAGATAGTCGATGCCGTTCTTGAGCAGGGCCGAGGTGGTCATCACCGCGTCCGCGCCCGCCATCAGATACTTGACCACTTCCACTGGCGTGTGCACGCCGCGGGTCGCTGCCAGCGAGGCCCGCAGCCTACCGTACAGCACCGCGATCCATAACAGGGGCAGGCGAATTTCGTCCGACGCGCTCAATTGCAGGTTCGGGGCGACCTCCAGCGTGTCCAGATCGAAATCGGGCTGATAGAAGCGGTTGAACAGCACCAGGCCGTCGGCCCCGGCATCGTCCAGCGCCTTGGCCATCGAGCCGATGGCGCTGAAGAAGGGGCTGAGCTTGACCGCGACCGGCACCGTCACCGCCGCCTTGACCGCCTTGACGATCTCGATGTAGCGCTCTTCGACCTCGCGGCCGCTGGTGGTCAGGTCGGCGGGGATGTAGTAGATGTTCAGCTCGATGCCCTTGGCGCCCGCTTCCTGCATCAGCTGGGCATACTCGATCCAGCCGGTGTTGGTGATTCCATTCAGACTGCCGATGATCGGGATATCGACCGCGTTGGACGCCTGCCGCAGCAATTCCAGATAACTGTCTGGACCGACTGTGTAGTCCTCGATCTCCGGGAAATAACTCAGCGACTCGGCGAAGCTCTCGGTGCCGGCGGTCATCAGGTATTCCAGCGAGGCGCTTTCGTGGCGCAGCTGCTCTTCGAACAGCGAGAACATGACCACGGCCGAGGCGCCGGCGTCTTCGAGACGCTTGATGTTGGCTACGCTGGCGGACAGCGGTGAGGCCGATGCCACGATGGGATGTTGCAGCTCGATCCCCATGTAGGTGGTTCGTAAGTCCATGATGGTTCCTTCGATTTCTGCGAGATTGGATGGCGGGCGCCGCCGGCGCGACTCCACCGGCGACCCCAGGAGCCCTTATGGTTTGAACTTCGGCTGGAATGTCGCGCCACCACGGGCCGCCATTTCCTCGTAGACCGACCAACGCTGGTTGATCGCCTGCTGGCCCAGCTCCATCAGATGCTCGGCCTCTTGGGGATTGGTGTGGGCCAGGACCTTGTAGCGCACCTCGTTGTAGGCGTACTGCTTGAGCGGGATCTTCGGCCGTCCCGAATCGAGGATGAACGGGTTCTCGCCGGATTCGCGCACCGCCGGGTTGTAGCGGACCAGCGGCCAGTGCCCGCTTTCCACCGCCAGATGCTGTTGATCGAGGCCGCGCTGCATGTTGATGCCGTGGGCGATGCAGTGGCTATAGGCCAGGATCAGCGATGGCCCTGGATAGGCTTCGGCTTCGCGGAAGGCCAGCAGGGTCTGTTGCGGATTGGCCCCCAGCGCCACCCGCGCCACGAACACGTTGCCGTAGGAAATGGCCTGCAGGGCTACGTCCTTCTTGCCGATCTGCTTGCCAGCGGCGGCGAATTTGGCGACGGCGCCCAGCGGGGTCGATTTCGACATCTGGCCGCCGGTGTTGGAATACACCTCGGTGTCCAGCACCAGGATGTTGATGTCGCGGCCGCTGGCTAGCACGTGGTCGACGCCGGAGGAACCGATGTCGTAGGCCCAGCCGTCGCCGCCGACGATCCAGACGCTGCGGCGCACCAGCTGATCGGCGATCGACAACAGATGCTGGACCCGCGGGTCGGGCAGTTCCTTCAGGCGCTGCTTCAGTTCGGCCACTCGGCCGCGCTGGCGGCGGACGTCGGTCTCGGTGACCTGTTCGGCGTTGATCAGATCGTCGACCAGATCTTCGCCGATCTGCGGGGCCAATGCCCGCAGCAACTCCTGGGCATAGGTCAGATGCTTGTCGGCGGTCAGACGGAAGCCCAGCCCGAACTCGGCATTGTCCTCGAACAGCGAGTTCGACCAGGCCGGACCACGGCCTTCGCTATTGACCGACCACGGTGTGGTCGGCAGATTGCCGCCGTAGATGGAGGAACAGCCGGTGGCGTTGGCCACCAGCAGGCGGTCACCGAACAGCTGCGACAGCAGCTTGAGATAGGGCGTTTCGCCACAGCCGGCGCAGGCTCCGGAGAACTCGAACAGCGGGGGCAGGAACTGCACGCCGCGCACCGTCGAGAAATCCACCCGACCGCGGTCCACCTCGGGCAGGGTCTCGAAGAAGGTGATATTGGCCCGCTCGTTTTCCAGCACCGGTTCCTTGTGCGCCATGTTGATGGCCTTACGGTTGGCCTGTTCCTTACTCTTGGCCGGACAGACCTCGACGCACAGACCGCAGCCGGTACAGTCTTCCAGGTAGACCTGCAGGGTGTAGCGGATTTCCGGGAAGCCGCGGGCGTCGATGGGCGCGGTCTTGAACGCCTGCGGCGCGTCGGCCAGCCCGACTTCGTTGTAGAACTTCGAGCGGATGACGCCGTGCGGACAGACCATGCTGCAGTTACCGCACTGGATGCAGATGTTCGGCTCCCAGATCGGCACGAAGTTGGAAATATTGCGCTTCTCCCACTTGGTGGTGCCGCTGGGATAGGTGCCGTCGATCGGTAGGGCGCTGACCGGCAATTCGTCGCCGCGACCGGCCATCATCATGGCAGTGACGTTCTGCACGAAGGCCGGCGCGGCGGCCGGCACGACCGGCGGCAGCTGGCGGGTGCTGGTCGCCTGGGCCGGTACCGCGATCTGACGCAGGTTGACCAGGGTGTTATCGACCGCCACGAAGTTCTTGCGCACCACCTCCTCGCCTTTGCGCATATAGCTCTTCTTGATCGAGTACTTGATCTTGTCGATGGCTTTGTCGCGCGGCAGCACCTTGGAGATGGCGAAGAAGCAGGTCTGCATGATGGTGTTGATCCGCGTCCCCATGCCGTTGTCGCGGGCCACCTTTTCGGCGTTGATGCCGTAGATTTCCAGCTTCTTGGCGATGATTTCTTCCTGCACCGGGCGCGGAATCCGGTCCCAGGCTTCTTCGGGTTCGTGCGGGCTGGTGTTGAGCAGCACCACCGCGCCCGGCGCGGCCCGTTTCAGCACGTCGCCCCGATCCAGGAAGTTGAATTGGTGAACGCCGATGAAGTTGGCCGATTGCACCAGATAGGGCGCGCGGATCGGATCGGGGCCGAAGCGCAGGTGCGAAACCGTCTGCGAACCGGACTTCTTGGAGTCGTAGACGAAATAACCCTGCGCAAAGAATTCCGGGTCGTCGCCGATGATTTTGATCGAGTTTTTGTTAGCCCCGACCGTGCCGTCCGCCCCCAGTCCGAAGAACATGGCGCGTACCACTTTGTGGGACTCGATGTCGAAGCTCGGATCCACGTCCAGGCTGGTGTGCGCCACATCGTCGACGATGCCGACGGTGAAGTGGTTCTTGGGCTGGTTCTTGCGCAGCTCGTCGAACACCGTCTTGCACATGGCCGGGGTGAATTCTTTGGACGACAGTCCGTAGCGGCCACCAATGATGCGCGGCAGCGCCGGCGTCGGCAGGGTGCCGGCGGCGTGAGCTTCCATCAGCAGGTTGACGATTTCCAGATACAACGGTTCGCCGCTGGCGCTGGGTTCCTTGGTGCGCTCCAGCACCGCGATGGATTTGACGCTGGCCGGCAGGGTGGCCAGGAAATCGGGAGCCGACAACGGTTGGCACAGCCGGATCTGGACTACGCCCACCCGTTCGCCGTGCTGATTGAGATGGGCGGCAGTCTCGCGGGCGGTTTCGGTGCCGGAACCCATCAGGATGATCACCCGTTCGGCCTGCGGATCGCCGAAGTAGTCGAACAGATGATAGGTGCGACCGGTGATGCCGGCGAACTTGTCCATGGCCGCCTGCACGATCTCCGGCACCTTGGCGTAGAACGGGTTGACCGTTTCGCGGCTCTGGAAGTAGACGTCAGGATTCTGGGCGGTGCCGCGAATGAACGGCCGGTCGGGATTGAGCGCCCGGGCGCGGTGGGCCAGCACCAGATCGTCGCGGATCATGGCCCGCATCTCGTCGTCGGTCAGCAAGGTGAGCTTGTTGACCTCGTGCGAGGTGCGGAAGCCGTCGAAGAAGTGGATGAAGGGCACCCGCGCTTCCAGCGTGGCGGCCTGGGCGATCAGCGCCATGTCGTGCGCTTCCTGCACCGAGCTGGAGGCCAGCATGCAGAAGCCGGTCGGGCGCACCGCCATGACGTCCTGATGGTCGCCGAAGATGGACAGGCCCTGGGTCGCCAGGGAGCGGGCGGCGACGTGGAACACTGCCGAGGTCAGTTCGCCGGCGATCTTGTACATGTTGGGGATCATCAGCATGAGCCCCTGCGATGCGGTGAAGGTCGTGGTCAGCGCACCGGTTTGCAGGGCGCCGTGGGCCGCGCCGGCCGCGCCGCCTTCGTGCTGCATCTCCATGACCAGGGGCACGGTGCCCCAGATGTTCTTGATGCCTTCCGCCGCCCACTGGTCGGCCAGTTCGGCCATGGTCGAGGAGGGCGTGATGGGATAGATGGTACAGACTTCGTTGACCCGGTAGGCGACGTAGGCTGCCGCTTCGTTACCGTCAATGGTGGTGACTTGCCGTTCGGTCATTGCGCTTCTCTTCTCTAGGCCCGCCGTAGCCGGGGGCGGTGGATACTGGATCAATGAGACGCCTCGCCCACCGGGGGCGAGGGTGGAGGTCCGTTACTCTCCGGCCGGCTCGGGAACCATTTCGATGGCGTGGCACGGGCACTGCTCGAAGCACACCGCGCAACCGGTGCAGAGGTCGTAGTCGTGGCGATAGCGCAGGCCCGGTCCCAGTTTGATGATGGCGTCTTCGGGACAAGAGCCGTAGCAGCCGTCGCACTCGTAGCAGTTGCCGCAGGACAGGCAGCGCTTGGCCTCGTACAGCGCCTCCTTCTGACTCAGGCCGGAGACGACTTCCTCGAAGCCGCTGATGCGCCGTTTCATGTCCAGATGACTCTGCGGACGCTGGGCGGCGTCGGTGTAGTACCAGACGTGCAACTTGTCGAAGGTGGCCAGGTCGTGTTTGGGCGGCTTGGCGTAGCTCCCGCCGCGCAGCCAGGCGTCGATGTGGCGCGCGGCTTTCTTGCCGTGGCCGACACCGATGGTGACGGTTCGATCGGAGGGCACCATGTCGCCGCCGGCGAACAGGCCGGGATAGCCGGTCATCATCTGATCGTCGACCACCACCACGCCGTCGCTCTTGATCTCCACACCCGGCATCTTGGTCATGAAGCTGGTGTCCACATCCTGCCCAAGTGCCAGGATCAGCGCATCGGCTTCCAGTGTTTCGAGCTGACCGGTCGGGCGCGGCCGGCCTTTTTCGTCGACTTCCATCACCTCGACCGTGAAGGTGGTCTGGTCGATGTTCTTGATAGTGCGCAGCCAGTGGAACTTGACATCCTCCTCCAGCGCCTCGTCGGCTTCGAAGGAGTGGGCCGGCATATGCTCGCGGTCGCGGCGATAGATGATCAGCGGCTCGTAACCGAGGCGCTTAGCGACGCGGGCGGCGTCCATGGCGGTGTTGCCACCGCCGTAGATGGCGACCCGGCGACCTAGCTTCGGCGGATTGCCGGTTTCCACGTCCTTGAGGAAGCTGACCGCATCCAACATCTTGCCGGCGTCGCGCGCCGGAATCTCGGTGCGCTTGCTGATGTGCGCGCCGACCGCCACGAATATGGCGTCGAAGTTGCCCGCCGCCTTCTCGGCCTCCAGGTCGTCCACCCGGTGGTTGAGGACGATCTTGACGCCCATGTTCTCGATGCGCTTGGCTTCGGCGTCCAGTATGTCGCGCGGCAAGCGGTAGGCCGGGATGCCGAAGTGCATCATGCCGCCGGACATCGGCCCGGCTTCGTGGATTTCGACGCTGTGGCCCATGCGGGCCAAATGATAGGCGGCGGACAGGCCGCTGGGGCCGGCTCCCACCACCAGCACTCGCTTGCCGCTGGTCGGCGTGGTCACCTCGAACTGCCAGTTTTCCTGCAGGGCCATGTCGCCCAGGAAGCGCTCGACCGCGTGAATGCTGACCGAGGCATCCAGTTTGCCGCGGTTGCAGGCCGACTCGCACGGGTGGTAGCACACCCGGCCGTGGATGGCCGGCATGGGGTTGTTTTCGGTCAGGCTCTGCCAAGCTTCCTTGAAGCGCCCCTCTTGGGCGAGCGCCAGCCACGCCTGGATATTCTCGCCTGCCGGACAGGCGTTGTTGCAGGTCGGTAGCAGGTCCGAATAGATCGGTCGCTGGATACGCTGTGGGCCAACGTTGCGCTTTTCGTGCGTGAGGTCCAGCGGGCGCGTCATGTTGATGGGCTTGTCAGTCATCGTGCATCTCTGGTGGTCAATTGAAAGTTGGTGAAGGCTATCTCCGCCATGCGGCGGAAAATTCAGTGGTTGCCAGCACCGTGGGCCGGAATTGTTCTTATGTGTGGGATCGCCACCGGCAACGCTCGCTTACTAAAGTTAGAACATTTTGACTGGAAGTGAACGCAAGGCTGCGTAAATTGCTGCGCACGATCCGCTGCCGCCGCCGAGGCAAACTGGGTATCATGGCCGACCAACCGTCGGCGTCCACTGCCGTTGATCCGGTTGTCGGAGCCTCGCTCCAGCCAAACGATGACACCCGGTCGGCGTCGCTCGAAGCCCATGAAACCTGCCTCATTCATCCAAACCCGCCTGCGTCCGCGCCGGACGGACAGGATCGAGAAAAGGAACTCCCCCCTTGTCTGAGTTGTCCGCGATGCCCGTTCCCTTGCCGGATGCGCGCGAAGGCGAACCGCGCCAGCTCGGTCGCAACTACGGTCTCGACGTGTTGCGGGCCGCCGCCATCCTGTTGGTGGTGAGCTGCCATGCGCTGTTCTTCGTGATCCAGCTTGCGCCGGAGGCGGCGACCGTCAAGCAGATCAGCTACTTCTGCGGCTTTTGGGGCGTGGAGCTGTTTTTCATCCTGAGCGGGTTTCTGATCGGGCGGATCATCCGCGAGTGGGTTGGGTCCGGGGCGGACCATTGGTTGCTGTCGTTCTGGATTCGACGCTGGTTCCGAACCCTGCCGTGTTACCTGCTGTTCCTGGCGCTGAATCTGCTGTGGTATTTCTTTCAGTATGCGACTTGGCCGGAATCATGGGCTTACTATCTGATTTTCTCCCAGAATCTGGCTTGGCCCCATCCGGCTTTTTTCCCCGAGTCCTGGAGTCTGGCAGTGGAGGAATATTTCTACCTGCTGTTTCCGCTGGCGATCGTGCTGCTGCGCAAGGTGCGTTTGCAGCCCGCGACCGCCTATCTGACGGCGGGAGCTCTGCTGTTCCTGGGGCCGACCGTGCTGCGTCTGGTCGATGCTGCGCTCGATCCGGCCCTGTCCTGGGATGGAGGAATCCGCAAGGTGGTGATCTTCCGGCTCGATGCGCTGATGTATGGCATCTACCTGTCTTGGTTCATCGACCGCATCTGGCGCGGGCGTTGGCAGAAACCCTTGTGTGGGCTGGGTGTGATCTGTCTGGCGATTTCCCTGCTGGGCTATTTCCGACTGGATTTCGATCACAGCTATTTCCTCAAGACGGTCGAATTCAGCGTCACTTCCCTGGGCTTCATGCTGATCGTGCCCTGGATGTTGGAGCTGAAGTTGGCCGAGCGGACTTCGATCGGTGGTCTGTTGCGGAAAACGGCGCTGTGGTCGTATTCCATGTATCTGTCGAACTTTTTGATTTACAACATAATCCAGACTTTGGTGTTCCCCCGCTATTTTGCAGATAGTCCGAATCTCGGTGTTTTATGCTGCATGGCGTTGATGATCGCGGGGAGCTATCTGCTGTCCGCGCTGGTCTATCGCACATTCGAATGGCCGATCATGCGGCGGCGGGAAAACGTCATCGCCTGGCTGCGAAAAAACCGAAATGACCTGAAGGAAGCTACCCCGTGAAAACCGTTGTTCTCCCTCAGCTCGGTGGTCCCGAGCAATTGCGCATCGTCGAGGTCGCCACCCCGGAACCGGGGCCTGGCCAGGTCCGGGTGCGCTTGCATGCCTCGGCGCTCAATCGCCGCGATGTCTGGATTACCTTCGGCCAGTATCCAGGCATGAAACTGCCTTGCACCACGGGGTCGGATGGCGCCGGCGTGGTCGATCAACTGGGACCGGGTGCGCCGCCGGAATGGCTCGGCCAGGAAGTGATGCTCTATCCGGCCTACGATTGGGGCGCGAATCCGCGCTTTCCCAGCCCAAGCTTTCGGGTGTTGGGTATGCCGGACCCCGGTACCTTCGCCGACTACATCTGTGTGCCCGCCAGCCATGTGTTGCCCAAGCCGGCCTTTCTGAGCTGGGAGCAGGCCGCCGCCATCCCCTTGGCCGGGCTTACTTCCTGGCGGGCGTTGGTGACCCAGGGCGCTGTGCAAGCCGGGGAAACCGTGCTGGTGACCGGCATCGGCGGTGGTGTGGCGACCTTTGCTCTGAAGTGGGCAGTGGCTTTGGGGACGCGGGCGTTCGTGACCAGTGGCGATGAGGCCAAGCTGGAACAAGCCCGGCAGATGGGGGCGGCCGGCGGCGTCAACTACCGGGCCGATGACTGGGACAAGCAACTGGCCAAGCTGACCGGTGGGGTGGATGTGGTCATCGACGGGACCGGAGGGGCGGCTTTCAAAGGATGCTTCGCGGTGCTCAAGCCGGCCGGTCGACTGGTGATCTACGGCGCGACCGCTGGTAATCCGCCGACTGGACTGGAGATGGCCAAGCTGTTTTTCCGCCAGGCGCACATCATCGGTTCCACCATGGGTTCACCGGAAGAGTTCGCGGCCATGCTGCGCTTTGTTGCGGAGCGCCGGATCGAGCCGGTCATCGACCAGGTCTTCCCGTTCGATCAGGTGGTCGCCGCGCACCAGCGCCTGCTGGCTGCCCAACAGTTGGGCAAGATTGTCCTGCGGCATGGTTAAGGTTTCAAAATCATTTAATTACGGGTGAGCGATTGTGCTGGTTTGCGTTGGCGGTCGATGAAATGACCATATAAAGTGCTTGACGCGCTGCCGCATTGCTTTATACTGCACTGCAACATTCCTCTTGAATGTTGTCCTCCAATCCTCACTTTGGTGGTTATTTTGCCGAGGCGTTCGCACGAACCCCTCGGCATTTTTTTGCGCGGAAAAATTTTTATTGCACTGCCGAAAACTCTTGACGCAATGCAACAATCATCACTACACTTATACCTGACATCGTTAAGATGTTGTTCTTCTCCACACCTTCCTTTGGTGGTTCTTTAGCCGGAGCGCATGTTCCGGCTTTTTTGCGTCACTGAACCGCTCCGACGGCCTGTTGTCATGTCTTGTCATGGCTCTACAGATAGATCGCTGGTTTTCCCTGGTCGTCAAACCCCTGGTGTTCGTCGCCTGCCTGTTGCCGTTGGCCTGGTTGCTATGGCTGACTTGGCAAGGACAGCTGGGCGTGAATCCGGTCGAAACGCTCAGTCATCGCACCGGTGACTGGAGTCTGCGTTTCCTGCTGTTGACGCTGGCGGTGACGCCGCTGCGACGGTTGAGCGGTTGGAACCGATTGCAGCGCTTTCGGCGGATGTTGGGCCTGTTCGCCTTCTTCTATGTGGGTCTGCACTTCGCTGTCTACCTGGTTTTCGACCAGTTTTTCGACTGGCAAGCCATCGTTGCCGATGTCGCCAAACGGCCTTACATCACGGTCGGTTTCACGGCATTCCTGCTGCTGATCCCGCTGGCGGTCACTTCCACCAACGGGATGATGAAGCGGCTGGGACGGAACTGGCAGCGCCTGCACCGGCTGGTTTATCTCATCGCAGTACTGGGCGTGCTGCACTACGCCTGGCTGGTCAAAGCCGACCTCCGCGAGCCGCTGTTATATGGCGGCCTGTTGTCGGTGTTGCTGGGTTATCGGTTGTGGTGGTGGCGCGGGCGCGGTCACTCGGCCACGGTCATCCGCTCTACTCGTTGAAAGCCGCGCGGCAGTGGTTTGCCGCGCCGCCCACGCTCGCCGGTGTAACCCTCCAGATCGGCCGGTTTCAGTTTCAAGTCGCGCTTGCCGGCGGTCAGGATCAGATTTCGCATCGGCGGCAGCAGAGCCAGCGTCACCAGTCGTTCGTCGTTGGGCAGGTCGATGATCTTGTTGCCCTTGCCTTTGGCCAACCGGGGCAGATCCTGGACAGGGAACAGCAACAGCCGTCCATCGCTGCTGACGGCAGCCAGCCGGTCGGTGTCCAGCGCCGCGATGGGCAGGGGAGGCAGGATGCGTGCGCCGTCGGGTACGGTCAGCATCAGCTTGCCGGCCTTGTTGCGGCTGAGCATGTCGTCGAAGGCGCAGACGAAGCCGTAGCCGGCGTCGGTTGCCAATAAATAGAGATCCTCGGGATTACTCATCAGCACGTTGATGAAGCTGGCGCCATCCGGAGGGCTGAGCTTACCGGTGAGCGGCTCGCCATAGCCACGGGCCGAAGCCAGTCCCGCCACTGGCAGGGTGTAGACCCGGCCGGTACTGTCCAGAAAGACGGCGGATTGATTGCTGCGACCCTGGGCCTGCGCCAGGTAGGCGTCGCCGGATTTGTAGTTCAGGGCCGTGGCATCGATCTCGCGCCCCTTGGCTGCCCGCACCCAGCCCTTTTGCGACAGCACCACGACCATCGGCTCGCTGGGTGCTAGACTGGTTTCATCCAGTGCCTGCGCCGGTCGCCGTTCGACCAGGACGCAGCGGCGCGGATCGGCATAACGCTTGGCGTCGTCCTGGATTTCTTTTTGGATCAGCGATTTCAGTCGCTTTTCGGAGCCGAGCAACTGTTGTAGGCGCTGTTGCTCCTGGCGCAGTTCGTCTTGCTCGCCGCGCAGTTTCATTTCTTCCAGGCGGGCCAGATGGCGCAGCTTGGTTTCCAGGATCGCCTCGGTTTGTGCGTCGGACAGCTGAAAGCGGGCGATCAGCGCCGGTTTGGGTTTGTCCTCGGTGCGCAGGATGCGGATCACCTCGTCCAGGTTCAGGAAGGCGATCAACAGGCCATCGAGGATATGCAGGCGCTGTTCGACCTGATGAAGGCGGAATTCCAGCCGACGGCGCACCGTGGCGATTCGATAGCGCAGCCATTCTTCCAGGATCTGCTTGAGATTCTTGACCTGTGGCCGACCGTCCAGGCCGATCATATTCAGATTGACCCGGCAGCTTTTTTCCAAGTCGGTGGTGGCGAACAGGTGATCCATCACCAGATCGGCATCCACCCGGTTCGAACGCAGCGCCAGCACCAGCCGGGTCGGGTTTTCATGATCGGATTCGTCGCGCAGATCCTCGACCATCGGCAGCTTCTTGTCGCGCATCTGGGCGGCGATCTGCTCCATGATCCGAGCGCCGGAGGTCTGGTGTGGCAAGGCAGTGATCACGACATCGCCGTTTTCCCGTTCGAAGCGGGCGCGCATGCGCACCGCGCCATTGCCGGTCTGATACAGTTTCCGCAGCTCTTCGCGCGGGGTGATGATTTCCGCGCCGCCGGGGAAATCGGGCGCCGGTATTCGCTGATAGAGATCGTCGATCTCGCAGTCGGGGTGTTCGAGCAGGTGAACGCAGGCCGCCGCGACTTCGCCGAGATTGTGCGGCGGAATGTCGGTGGCCATGCCGACCGCGATGCCGGTCGCGCCGTTCAACAGGACATGCGGTAGCCGAGCTGGCAGCAGGGCGGGCTCTTCCAGGGTGCCGTCGAAATTCGGTGTCCAGTCGACCGTGCCCTGACCGAGTTCCGCCAACAACGCCTGGGCAAAGGGCGACAGCCGCGCTTCGGTGTAGCGCATGGCGGCGAAGGATTTCGGATCGTCCGGCGATCCCCAATTACCCTGGCCGTCGACCAGCGGGTAGCGGTAGGAAAACGGCTGGGCCATCAATACCATGGCTTCGTAGCAGGCCAGGTCGCCATGCGGATGGTATTTGCCGAGCACGTCGCCGATGGTGCGAGCGGATTTCTTGTGCTTGGCGCCGGCGTTCAGGCCCAGTTCGGACATGGCGTAGATAATACGGCGTTGCACCGGCTTCAGCCCATCGCCGATATGCGGTAGCGCCCGGTCGAGGATGACGTACATGGAATAGTCCAGGTACGCTTTCTCGGTGAAGATTTTCAGCGGTATGCGTTCGGTGCCATCGGTGGCGGCCATGGATTCGGTCATGCAGGAACTTCGCTCGGCAAGGGGGAAACGATTCGGTTCGATCAAACCCGCGCGGTCACGGCGGTCGGGTAGTGGATGCCATTTTAGCGGCAGGCGATTCGAGCTGGCGAGACTCTAGCAATTTTGTCAGCGTTACGCGACAGCACGCGGTGGCGGCGGCGATAGCCATGAAACGGTAAGCGATTGTTAATTTACCGATTGTAGGCTGGTTCGGGCGAAGTCGGCCGATCGGGTTGGCGATGGGATGGCTGCATCGCGGCGGGTGGATGCGCTAAGCTTGCCGCCATTATCGAAATTCAATCGGATGTCATCATGGAACCATTCACCCGTATCGAGCAGCATTTCGCCGCCAGCATCGCCGCCAAGCAACACACCCTGGAAGCGATGGGGCCGCGCATCGTGCAGGCGGCCGAGCACTTAGCCGAGCGATTGAAGCAGGGCGGGAAGATTCTGGTGTGCGGAAATGGTGGTTCGGCGGCCGACGCCCAGCATTTCGTCGCCGAGCTGGTCAACCGCTTCGAAATCGAGCGGCCGGGACTGGCCGCGATCGCATTGACTACCGATAGCTCGACGCTGACCTCGATCGCCAACGATTATGCCTTCGAGCAGATTTTCGCTCGGCAGGTGCGCGCATTGGGGCGTCCTGGCGACGTGTTGCTGGCCATTTCGACCAGCGGCAATTCGCCCAATGTCCTGGCGGCGATGGATGCGGCGCGGGAATTGGGATTGAGCACGATCATTCTGACCGGGCGCGATGGGGGCTGGATGGCTCAGCAACTCGGTAGGGACGATATCGAACTGCGGGTTGGCGCGACGGCGACGGCCCGGATTCAAGAGGTGCACATCCTGATCATCCACTGTCTCTGTGATTTGGTGGACTGGTTGTTATTCGCAAGGGGGTCATCGTGATGTCATGGATACGCTTGGCGGGCATCGTCGTTTTATCCACGGTCGGGCTGACCGGCTGTGCGGGTATCTTGGTGACGGGGGCTGCGACCGGTATCGGCGTGGCGCATGATCGCCGCACCACCGGCACCGTCGTGGACGATCAGACCATTGAACTCAAGGTCTACGATCTGCTCAACCGGCAGTTGCCGCCCGGCAACCTGATCAGTACGACCTGCTACAACGGCGCGGTGCTGCTGACAGGCGAGGTGACGTCCCCGCAGGTCCGACTCCAGGCCGAACAGATCACCCGCAGCGTCGAGCCGCCGGTGCGGGAGGTCTATAACGAACTGGTGGTCGGTCCGCCGCGCTCGCTGTCCGCCCAGGGCAATGATGGCGTGCTGACCACCAAGGTCAAGGCGGCGCTGTTCTCGATCACCAACATTCCGGATTTCGACCCGAGCAGGGTCACAGTGGTCACTTCGCAGGGCGTGGTCTATCTGATGGGGTTGGTGCGGCCTGCCGAGGCCGATGCCGCCACCAGGGTCGCGAGTCAGGTCGGCGGCGTGCGTCAGGTCGTCACTATTTTCGAGTACATCCATTGACGGTGACGCGGTGCTGCGGTTACTTGACGATCTTCAGAACCGGCTTGTTGCGAGTGGTGGGTTTGTCAGGCTGCGGTGAATCCGGCGGTTCCGTCGGCGGTGGATCGTCGTTGCTTTTTTCTTCGCCGAAGGCCATGCCCTGGCCATTCTCGCGGGCGTAGATTGCCAGCACGGCAGCTACGGGAATCCGGACGGTGCGGGCGATGCCGCCGAAGCGGGCGTTGAATTCGACCCACTCGTTGCCGAGACGCAGGTCGCGCACGGCTGTTGAATTGATGTTGAGCACGATCTGGCCCTGGCGGACATGTTGCTTGGGGACTTCTACCCCCGGTAATTCCGCATTGACCAGGATATGAGGGGTCAAGGCATTGTCTTCAATCCACTCATAAAGGGCGCGGATCAGATAGGGCCGAGTTGGTGTCATGATCGATCTGTCGAAAATTTGAAATGATCGGATTGGCCAAGCAAGGCCGCGGAAGCTGTTGGACGCACATGGGCTCCGCGGCTCCGCCGCCTGCCTGCCAATCCTTGTTCGGTCAGTGCACGTCCTTCCAGTATTCTTTCTTCAGCAGATAGAACACCCCGAAGGCCAGGACCAGGAACAGCAGTACCCAGATGCCGATCTTCTGCCGTTCCAGCTTGATCGGCTCGCCGGCGTAGGCCAGGAAGTTGGTCAGATCGGCCATCGCTTCCTTGAACTCCGGTGGGCTCATGCTACCCGGTTGCACCAGTTCGAAGTCCTTGAGGACCTTGGTCTCATGACCGGAGGCGTCCTTGTGGACCTCGTAGATGGGCTTCTGCATGCCTTGCAACTGCCAGAGCACATGCGGCATTCCCGCGTTGGGGAACACCGCGTTGTTGACCCCGAACGGTCGGCTCGGATCCTGGTAGAAGGTTTGCAGGTAGGTGTAGAGGTAGTCCACGCCGCGTGACCGGGCGATCAGGGTTAGGTCGGGCGGGGTGACGCCGAACCAGCGCTTGGCGTCGGCCTTGGGCATGGCGTTTTTCATGGTGTCGCCGACCTTGGCCCCGGTGAAGATCAGGTTTTCCTTGACCTGTTCATCGGTCAGACCGATGTCGCGGCCCATGCGATTGTAGCGCTGGTGCTCGAGCGAGTGGCAACCCATGCAGTAGTTGACGAACAGCTTGGCCCCCCGTTGCAGCGATGCCTTGTCGTGGGGGTCGATCGGTGCCGACTTGAGCGGATAGCCCTCTCCGCCGGCCCCGAAGCTCAGGCACGGCAGGGCCAGGAACATGACTGCGAAGATGATTCTTTTCATTTTTCAGTCACCCTTTCCGGTACCGGCTTGGTCTTTTCGATGGCCGGCAGGATCGGCAGCAGGAAGAAGAACGCGAAGTAAACGACGGAGCAGACCTGCGCCAGGGTGGTGCGCTCCGGCGTGGTTGGCAGCGCGCCCAAGTAGCCCAGAATCAGGAACGCGATCACAAACGCCGCCAGGACCAACTTGAAGGCAAAGCCGCGATGGCGGATCGACTTGACCGGACTGCGGTCCAACCACGGCAGGAAGAACAGCAACACGATCGCCCCGCCCATGGCCAGCACACCCCAGACCTGAGTTCCAGCAAACGACGGCACCGCCCGCAGGATGGCGTAGAAAGGCGTGAAGTACCAAACTGGCGCGATGTGCGGCGGGGTCTTGAGCGGATCAGCCGGATCGAAGTTGGGATGTTCCAGGAAATAGCCGCCCATCTCTGGCATGAAGAAGATCACCGCCGCGAAGAAAATCAGGAAGGCCATAACCCCGACCAGATCCTTGACGGTGTAGTAGGGATGGAAGGGAATGCCGTCCAGCGGCTTGCCATCCGGGCCTTTGACCTTCTTGATTTCCACGCCATCGGGATTGTTGGAGCCGACTTCATGCAGGGCGATGATGTGTGCGACCACCAGCGCCAGCAGAACCAGCGGCACCGCGATGACATGCAGCGAGAAGAAGCGGTTCAGGGTGGCGTCGGACACCACGAAGTCGCCGCGAATCCACACCGACAGGTCCGGACCCACCACCGGAATAGCGCTGAACAGGTTGATGATCACCTGCGCGCCCCAGTAGGACATCTGGCCCCAGGGCAATAGATAACCCATGAAGGCTTCGGCCATCAGACACAGGAAGAGCAGCATGCCGAAGATCCACACCAGCTCGCGCGGTTTCTTGTAGGAACCGTAGATCAAGGCGCGGAACATGTGCAGATAGACGACGATGAAAAAGGCCGAAGCGCCGGTGGAGTGCATGTAGCGCAGCAGCCAGCCCCAGTCCACATCGCGCATGATGTATTCGACTGACGCGAAGGCTTCCGTGGCGGAGGGCTTGTAGTTCATGGTCAGCCAGATGCCGGTCAGGATCTGATTGACCAGCACCAGGAGCGCCAGCGAGCCGAAGTAGTACCAGAAATTGAAATTCTTGGGCGCGTAGTACTCGGTCAAATGTTCCCGCATCATCTTGGTCAGCGGGAAGCGCTCGTCAATCCAGCCGACCAGACCGGTCGTGCCTTGTGTGTTAGCCATTATGCAGCCTCCGGATTAACGCCGATCAATACCCGCGAGTCGCTTTGGAACCGGTAGGGGGGAACCTCCAGGTTCTTCGGCGCGGGCACGCCCTTGTAGACGCGGCCGGCCAAGTCGAAGCGGGAGCCGTGGCATGGGCAGAAGTAACCTCCCTTCCAGGCCGGACCCAGATCGGCGGGCGCGATGTCGGGGCGGAACGTGGGCGAGCAGCCGAGATGAGTACAAATGCCGACCAGCACCAGCAACTCGGGTTTGATCGAGCGATAGAGGTTCTGGGCGTATTTGGGTTGCTGGCTCGCCGTCTCGGAGTTGGGATCGAGCAGCTGATCCTTGAGGCCGGGCAGGTCGTCCAGCATCTTGTGAGTGCGTTTCAGCAGCCAGACCGGTTTACCACGCCACTCGATGGTCATCATGGCGCCTTCTTCCAGCTTGCTGACATCCGCTTCCACCGGCGCACCGGCGGCCTGGGCGCGCTCGCTGGGCGACCAGGATTTCAAGAATGGAACGGCGACGAACGCCACGCCTACGCCGCCGACCACGGTAGCTGTAGCGGTCAGAAAGCGGCGTCGGCCGAGATCGACGTCATCTACCGTACTCATACGCAGTCTCCTATTTGATTTATATGTTGATGTAGAGGGGTTGGTAACTCGCACGGTCTGCACGGTCTTGGCGTTCGCCGGACCCAGCGTGGAAATTGTCGTCTGGCCGAAACCGACGGCTTTCCGGGGCGCGCGCCGGGCAGCGCGCGAACTCCCTGGGCACAAGCCCCCGTCCCGTGGTTTTCACGGTGCGGCAAAACTATACCTTAAGCTGGGTATTAGGGTCTATGTGCTTGTCGCCCAAAGCGCGGCGTCGCCGGAGATGCAGGCTGTTTCAACGTGGACCGACCCGGCGGATGCAATGCGGAAACTCGGCGTGGCCGGGGGGCGATCCGGCTCAGACAGGGTTGTCGATATCGATGAAGATGAATCGCAACCCGAAGCGTTCGGCCAAGTGCGCACCCAGTGCCTGCACGCCATAACGTTCGGTGGCGTGATGGCCGGCAGCGAAGAAATGAAGGCCGTTTTCCCGGGCGAAATGCAC
Organism: Candidatus Competibacteraceae bacterium; assembly: GCA_003989065.1. GTDB lineage: Bacteria > Pseudomonadota > Gammaproteobacteria > Competibacterales > Competibacteraceae > RXIW01. The sequence goes on along the minus strand of RXIW01000003.1, from coordinate 36,808 downwards.
GGTCTGCTCCGAGGCTTCGCCGGTGAGGAAGGCGTCCGCGCCGGCATCGAGAGCGGTTTCGATGAAGGATTGCCCACCGCCGGTGCACCAGGCCAGCCGGTGGATCGCCGGGTCGCCGCCGGCAATGTACAGCGGTTCCCGGTCGAGGCGGGCGGCGAGGCGGGCGGCGAATTCTTCTCCGCGCAGCGGCACGGTCGGCTCGCTCAGCATCACCAGTCCCGGACTGCGGCCATGGCCGCCGGTGATGCCGGTGACGGTCAGGTCGAGCACCCGCGCCAGTTGTACGTTGTTGCCCAGTTCTGGGTGGGCGTCCAGCGGCAGGTGATAGGCCAGCAGGCTGAGGTCGTGGCGGAGCAGGGTGGCGAGTCGGCGGCGTTTCATCCCGGTGATGCACGGGTTTTCGCCTTTCCAGAAATAGCCGTGATGGACCAGCACGGCGTCCGCCTGCTGGGCGATGGCCGCATCCAGCAGGGATTGGCAGGCGGTGACGCCACCGACCAGCGTCGTGACTTCCGGCCGCCCCTGCACCTGGAGACCGTTCGGGCAATAGTCGTTGAAGTTCGCCACGCCCAGCAGGCGATCGGTATAGGCGACCAGTTCGTTCAGTTGCATGGTGGATTTTCCGCCAGAATCTGGCCGAGCGCAGCGATGAGTGCAGCGTTCTGTTCCGGTGCACCGACAGTGATGCGCAGAAATTGCTCGATGCGCGGTTGGCGGAAGTGGCGGACGATCACGCTGCGTTGGCGCAGAGCGGTGGCCAGGGCGGCGGCGTCGCGGTGGCGATGACGGGCGAAGACGAAGTTGGCTGCCGAGGGCAGGACCTCGAATCCCAGCACGGTCAGCGCCGTAACCAGCTCGGCGCGGCTGGCGATCACCGCCTGGCAGGTCCGTTCGAAATAGGCCCGGTCGGCAAAGGCCGCCACCGCTCCGGCGATGGCCAACCGGTCGAGCGGATAGGAGTTGAAACTGTTCTTGATCCGCTCCAGGGCTTCGATCAGCTGGGGATGGCCCACTGCCAGGCCGACCCGCAGACCCGCCAGGGACCGCGACTTGGACAGGGTCTGGGTGACCAGCAGATTGGGATAGCGGTTGACCAGGGTGATCGCGCTGTCGCCGCCGAAGTCGATATAGGCTTCGTCGATGGCGATTACCGAATCCCGATTGCGTTGCAGCAGCCAGTCGATGTCGGTCAGCGGCAACAGGCAGCCGGTCGGCGCGTTTGGGTTGGCGAAGATGATGCCGCCGTTGGGGCGCAGATAGTCGGCGACACGCAGACTGAAATCGGCAGCCAGCGGCACGGTTTCGTAGTCGATACCGTACAGGCCGCAGTAGACTGGATAAAAGCTGTAGGTGATGTCGGGGAACAGCAGCGGCGCTGGGTGTTGGAACAACCCATGGAAGAGATGCGCCAGCACCTCATCCGAGCCGTTGCCGGTGAAGACCTGGGCCGGAGTGATGCCGTAATAGTCGGCGATGGCATGCTTGAGCCGATCGGCGTTTGGATCGGGGTACAGGCGCAGAGCGTCGGACAATTCGGCCTGGATCGCTTCCAGTACCCGTGGCGAGGGACCGTAGGGGTTCTCGTTGGTGTTGAGCTTAACCAGATTGGCGAGTTTCGGTTGTTCGCCCGGCACATAGGGCGTCAGCCGGTGGACCACCGGGCTCCAGTAACGGTTGTTCAAGGATGCGGTTTCCTCTCTGGACGGGGCCGGTCCGGTCCCGCGCTTCAGGCTGCTTCGCGTACATCCACCACGAGCCGCTTGCCGAGCGCGGCCAGGGCAGTTTCGATCTGCTCGATACGACTCTTGTGATGCAGGGACAGCAGACGGTCGACCAGGGTCGGCGCCAGGTTCAGCATCCGCGCCAGGTCGGCTTTGCGCTTGCCGGCTGCTAGCATGGCATTGTGGAGCGCTACCTTGCCGGTCGCCACCACTTTCAGCGCCACGCCGGGCCGGCCATCGAGCGGGGAAGGTTCGGGAATGGGTTGGCGGTCGTCCATGTACGCGGAGAACATGACCAACAACGCATCCTCGGCCATCAGCAATGCTTCAGTTTCGTCCTCGCCTTGCGTAATCGCTTCTGGCACATCCGGAAAGGTTACGACGAAGCCGCCTTCTGGTTGCGGTTCTAGTACCACAGGATAGATGAGCATCGTACCCCCTCCCTATTTCAGACCCAGTTGTTTCTTTACACCCGCGACCAGTCCCGTCTTTAACTCCTTGCCAGAGCCGTGCATAGGGATTTCTGATTTTCGATCTCCCAACCGTACGATCAAATGGCCGGAACCGCCCGGTTTGGTTTCGAAAGTGCAGCCTTGCTGGCGGAGCCAGGCTTTGAACTGGTTACTGTTCATGGAGGCTATGATATACAAAGATGTTTATTTATCGATAGCCTTCCCGCAGCTTGGCGAGCGCCAGTTCATCAGCGTGGCGGGCGCTTTCCTCGTGGCAGACGAGAGAGTTACTTCAACCGAAATTCCGCCGACCGGGCATGGGCGGTCAAACCCTCGCCACGCGCCAGAACCGAAGCGGTGCGGCCTAGGGCGATCGCTCCAGGATGCGAGCAGTTGATCAGACTGCTGCGCTTCTGGAAGTCGTAGACCCCCAGCGGCGAGGAGAAGCGCGCGGTGCGCGATGTCGGCAGCACATGATTGGGGCCGGCGCAGTAGTCGCCCAGCGCTTCGGGCGTGTAGCGGCCCATGAAGATCGCGCCAGCGTGGCGAATCGACGGCAGCAGCGCTTCCGGGTTTTCCACCGACAGTTCCAGATGTTCCGGTGCGATGAAGTTGACCACCTGCACTGCTTCCGCCATGTCGCGTACCTGGATCATCGCCGCCCGCCGATTTAGCGAAGCGGCGATGATCTCGCGCCGTTCCATGTCCGGCAGTAGGCGGTCGATGTGGGTCGCGACCTGGTCGAGAAAGGCAGCATCCGGGCTGATCAGGATCGGTTGGGCGTCCTCGTCGTGCTCGGCCTGCGAGAACAGGTCCATGGCGATCCAGTCGGGATCGGTCAAGCCATCGCAGACCACCAGGATTTCCGAAGGACCGGCGATCATGTCGATGCCGACTAGGCCGAACACCTGGCGTTTGGCAGTGGCGACGTAAATATTGCCCGGCCCGACGATCTTGTCCACCCGCGGCACGGTGGCGGTGCCATAAGCCAGGGCCGCGACCGCCTGCGCCCCGCCGAGGGTGAAGACGCGATCCACGCCCGCTACGGCGGCAGCTGCCAGCACCAGTTCGTTCAGATCGCCGCCCGGCGTTGGGGCCACCATGATCACGTCCGGCACGCCCGCGACCTTGGCGGGAATGGCGTTCATCAGCACCGAGGAAGGATAAGCCGCCTTGCCGCCGGGCACATAGACCCCGACCCGATCCAACGGCGTCACCTGTTGGCCGAGCACCGTGCCGTCGGCTTCGGTGAAGGTCCAGGACTCCTGTTTCTGCCGTTCGGCATAGGCGCGGATGCGGGCGGCGGCGGTTTCCAGCGCTGTGCGTTGTGCGGTCGGGAGGGTCGCTAGCGCCTGCTGCAGCCGGGCCGGGGTGATTTCCAGCGCGGCAGCGTGCTCGATGTCTCGGCGGTCGAACCGGCGGGTGTATTCCAGCAGAGCGTCATCGCCACGCTGCCGCACCTGGGCGAGAATGTCGCGCACCGTGGCGGTCACGGCGTCATCGGCGACGCCTTCCCATGCAGTCAGTGCCTCCAGGCGTGGCCAGAAGTCGGGATGGGTGGTGTTCAGGCGTTGGAGGTTCGACATGGCCGGTTCCTGGTGTGAGCGGGAAAGAAGGCAGCGGCAGGGTCGGCTTAAGCGCCGATCGCCGCCGCCATCTGCGCCATGACTGCCTTGATACGGGCGTGCTTCATCTTCATGGCGGCCTTGTTGACGATCAGGCGCGAGCTGATATCAGCGATGTGCTCGAGCGGCGCCAGACCGTTGGCTTTCAGCGTGTTGCCGGTATCGACCACATCGACGATGTAGTCGGCCAGCCCGACCAGCGGGGCCAGTTCCATCGAGCCGTACAGCTTGATCACTTCCACTTGGCGGCCCTGATCGGCGAACCAGCGGCGGGCGGTGTTAGGGTACTTGGTAGCGATGCGGGGACGACTCAGCCGCGGCTGGTGACCGGGATGGCCCGCCACCATCAAGCGGCAGCGGGCGATGTTCAGGTCCAGCGGTTCGTACAGTCCTTCGCCGCCATGTTCCAGCAGCACGTCCTTGCCGGCTACGCCCAGATCGGCCGCACCGTATTGCACGTAGGTCGGCACGTCGGTGGCGCGGATGATCACCAGTTTCACATCCGGCTGCTGGGTGTCGAGGATCAGCTTGCGGCTGGTTTCGGGATCGTCGATGGGTACGATGCCGGCCGCAGCCAGCAGCGGCAGGGTTTCCTTGAAGATGCGGCCCTTGGACAGGGCGATCGTCAGCGTGAGGGACATAGGGAGTTCAACTCGGTGTGCGGCGGATGCGCGCGCCCAGGTGCGACAGCTTCTCTTCGATGCAATCGTAGCCCCGGTCGATGTGGTAGATCCGATCGACGATGGTATCGCCTTCCGCGACCAGCGCTGCCAGGATCAGACTGGCCGAGGCGCGCAGATCGGTGGCCATCACCGGCGCGCCGGTCAGGTGGGGAATGCCGATGCTGATGGCGGTGTTGCCTTCCAGCTCGATCTGGGCCCCCATCCGGTGCAGCTCGTGGACGTGCATGAAGCGGTTTTCGAAGATGGTTTCGGTGATCATACCGACGCCCTCGGCCACGGCGTTGAGCGCCATGAACTGGGCCTGCATGTCAGTGGGAAAAGCGGGATAGGGTGCGGTTCGGATGCGCACGGCCTTCGGGCGTTGACCCGCCATGTCGACTTCGATCCAGTCGGGACCGGTGTTGACCCAGGCGCCGGCTTCTTCTAGTTTGCGCAGCACCGCTTCCAGGGTATCGGGGCGGGTATCCTTGACCTTGACCCGGCCACCGGTGATGGCGCCGGCCAGCAGATAGGTGCCAGTTTCGATCCGGTCGGGTAGCACCTGATAGTGGGCGCCGTTGAGACGCTCGACGCCCTCGATCACCAGGGTATCGCTGCCGGCTCCATCGATCTTGGCCCCCATGGCGTTCAGGCATTCGGCCAGATCGACCACTTCCGGTTCGCGCGCGGCGTTTTCGATGATGGTAGTGCCCTGGGCCAGCGTAGCGGCCATCAGCAAGTTTTCGGTGCCGGTCACCGTCACCATGTCCATCACGATTCGCGCGCCCTTGAGACGGCCGGCGCTGGCGCGGATATAGCCGTTTTCGACCCGGATGTCGGCCCCCATCGCTTCCAGGCCCTTGATGTGCAGGTTGACCGGCCGCGAACCGATGGCGCAGCCGCCGGGCAGGGAAACCTCGGCTTGGCCGAAGCGAGCCAGCAGCGGCCCCAACACCAGGATCGAGGCTCGCATGGCGCGCACCAGCTCGTACGGGGCGTGGAAGCTCTGGATAGTGCGCGGATCGACCTGGATATTCATCTTTTCGTCCACCACCAGATCCACGCCCATGCGCCCCAACAGCTCCATGGTGGTCGTGACATCCTGCAGGTGCGGGACGTTGCGGATGGTCACGGGCGCATCGGCCAGCAGGGTAGCGGCCAGGATCGGCAGCACGGCGTTCTTGGCCCCGGAGGCCCGCAATTCACCCTGCAGCGGGACACCGCCATTGATGATCAGTTTGCTCATGAAAGTGTCGTCCTGGCGTCAGGCCGGCAGTCGTTGCCAGGCGTCTGGCGTGTAGGTCTTGAGCGCCAGGGCGTGGATCTCCTCGCGCTCCATCCGCCCGCCCAGCGCCGCGTACACCAGGCGATGCTGTTGCAGCAGCGATTTGCCGGCGAAGTCCGCGCTGACCACGATGGCTTCGAAATGGACGCCATCGTCGCCGCGGACCATAGCCCGCGCACCCGGCAGTTGTTCCTCGATCAGACGCTCGATATCTTGGGATTGCATACCACTCAACTCACTAACGGACTGGAAATAGGGGCGGATACGACCGGAATCGGGGGAAGGGATGGAACGTCCGGCTATCAGGCAAGAGGCAGTACGGTATCCAGGTCGGCGACTTCGATGATGGCCCGCATCTGGGCCGGCGTATTGACGAAGATCACCGACTTGCGGTGGCGCTGGACCTGGCCCAGCCAGGCGACCAGCAGGGCCACGCCAGCGCTGTTGGCGTGGCGAACCCCCTGCAGGTCGATCCGGGCCGGCGGGTTGCTGTCGAACAAGGGCTCGGTTTCGTTCCACAGCGTGGCAACCGAATCGAAATCCAGATCGCCCTGCACCCGCAGGGTATCGCCCTCGCGTTCGGTGGTCGCCGTAGCCATCAGCGGGTATTTCCCGCGCTGTTATTACGTTGCCGCAGATCGGCGATCACCGCATCCATGCCCTTGTCGCGGATCTGGGTGGCGAAGGTTCCGCGATAGCTGGTCACCAGACTGACGCCATCGACGGTTACGTCATAGACTTTCCAGGCGTCATTGGCGAGGTGCATGCTGTAGTTGATCTGGATCGGTTGGCCGGATTTCACCCGGACTTCGGTCTTGACCGTCGCTTCAGTGCCATCCACCGCGCCCGATTGTGGTGACATCCGCACATCGTCGTTGGCGTACTCCAGCAGCGCCTTGGCGTAGGTGCGGACCAGCAGAGTGCGGAATTCCTGGGTAAAACGACTGCGCTGGTCCGGCGTGGCCTGTTGCCAGGCCCGGCCCAACACCCAGCGGGACATCAATTCGAAATCGAAATTGGGCAGTACGATCTGATCGACCAGCCCGTAGATCTGGCTGGAATTCTGTTTCAGCGCCGCATAGTTCTGCCGCAGCGCGCTCAGCATGCGGGTCGACGTCTCCTGCACCACCTGCTGCGGCGGCGCGAAGGCGGCCCAGAGCGCGTTGCCGATCAGCGTTAGCAGCAACAAACCACAAGCAATTGCTTTCTTCATATGAATCCGATGACTCCCTTACAACGACCCTATCTCGACTATCGCCGGACGCGCGTGCCGGAACCGCGTTTCACGGCGTCTTGGCGGGCGGGTTGTCGCCCGATACGGCGTTGGTCAGCATGCGGCCGATCAGTTTTTCCAGCACCAGGGCTGATTGCGTCAGCTTCAAAGCGCCGCCGTTCTTCAGATACTCATCCATGCCACCCGGTTCCAGCCCGACGTACTGTTCGCCCAGCACGCCCGAGGTCAGGATGCTGGCGCTGGAATCGGTCGGCAACCGGTCGTACCGGGGCTCGATCGACAGGGTGACCACGGCTTCGTAGGTATGGGTATCGAGGCCGATGCCGACCACTCGGCCGATGCGTACCCCGGCCAGGGTGACCGGCGCGCGGACCTTGAGACCGCCGATGTTCTCGAATCGGGCGGTGACCTTGTAGCCTTTATCCTCGCCCAGTTCGGCGATATTGCTGACCTTCATCGCCAGCATGAAGAAAGCGGCCAGCCCCAGGGCGACGAACACCCCAACAGCCAGCTCCATTTTTTTGAAGGCGCCCATATTGATCTAGACTCCGAAAAAGAGGGCCGTCAACACGAAATCCACCGCCAACACCACCAGGGAGGTATTGACCACCGTGCGAGTCGTCGCCAGGCTGATGCCTTCCGAGGTGGGAATCGCATCGTAACCTTCGAATACCGCGATCCAGTTGGCAACCCAGCCAAAGACCACGCTCTTGATGACGACGCCGTTGATCACGTCGTCGAACAGTTTGACCGTCGATTGCATCTGCGACCAGAACGCCCCGCTGTCGACGCCCAGCTGCTGAACCGCGACGAAATAGCCGCCCAGGATGCCGACCGCAGTGAAGATGCCGGCCAGCAGGGGCATGGCGATGATCCCGGCTACGAAGCGCGGCGCGTAGACGCGGGCGAAGGGGTCCACCGCCATCATCTGCATGGCGGAGAGCTGTTCGGTGGTTTTCATCAGGCCGATTTCGGCCGTCAACGCCGAGCCGGCCCGTGCCGCGTACAACAGCGCCGCCAGCACCGGTCCCAGTTCGCGCGCCAGCGACAGGGCCACGACCCGGCCCAGGCTGGAGGTCGCGCCGAAATCGACCAGGTTAGCGTAGCCTTGCAGGCCCAGCACCATGCCTACGAACAGACCGGACATGGCAATGATCGGCAAGGACAGCACACCCACCGAATACAGTTGTCTGATGGCCAGGCTGGGCCGCTTGGCCAAGGTGGGCAGGGCGCTCAGCAGCCGCAACAGGAACAGCGTCGCCCGCCCCAGCCGATTCAACCAGAACAGGGTGCTCCGTCCCAGCCGTCGCAAACCGTCGATCACGGGGATGGCTCCTGCGCCAGCGACAGATCCTGGGCGTAGGCGGCTGCCGGATAGTGAAAGGACATCGGGCCGTCGGGCAGGGCGTGCAGGAATTGTTCGACCCAGGCCGAACGGGAGCGTTCCAGCGTCTGCGGGGAACCGTGATCGACGATCGACCCTTCGGAAAGCAGGTAGATGTAGTCGGCGATGGAGGCGGTTTCCTTGACGTCGTGAGAGACGATGATGCTGGTCAGTCCCAAGGCGTCGTTGAGAGTGCGGATCAGCTTGATCAGCACGCCCATGGTGATGGGGTCCTGGCCGGAGAACGGCTCGTCGTACATGATCATCATTGGGTCCAGGGCGATGGAGCGCGCCAGCGCCGCCCGCCGGGCCATGCCGCCGGACAGCTCGCTCGGCATCAGATCGCGCGCCCCGCGCAAACCGACCGCTTCCAGTTTCATCAACACCAGGATGCGGATCAGCGCTTCGGACAGGCGGGTGTGCTCGCGCAGGGGAAAGGCGACGTTGTCGAACACGCTCAGATCGGTGAACAGCGCGCCGCTCTGGAACAACATGCTCATGCGCTTGCGCAACTGATACAGTTCGCGGCGGCCCAGCTCGTGGACGCAGGCCCCGTCGACCTCGATCCGGCCGGCGTGGGGGCGGATCTGGCCGCCGATCAGGCGTAGCAGGGTGGTCTTGCCGGCGCCGCTCGGTCCCATGATGGCGGTGACCTTGCCGCGCTGGATGTCCAGATCCACGTCGCGGAAGATGGCCCGGTCGCCGCGGTAGAACGTCAGGCCGCGCACGGTGATCAGCGGTGGCGGATCGGGCGGGTCGCTGCGAGAAAAGGGAGTATTGGGCATCGGCATGGCGACGGATGACGGATCCGTAACGGAATATTAATAAAGTCTAAAAGACTGATAGGTTGATAAAGTTTATCAGTTTCCCGTCAAGTCGCCAGCAAGTCAAATCCTCGGTAGATTTTCGCGTCGGCGAAGCTTGGCAATTCGCAAATCATACGACTATCTTTTATGAACGATACGTCGCCGCCGGGATTTGGCTTGGCCGTTACCAGCGGTGGGCGTGGACTGAAATGGTCAACCACCATCACGCAAAGGTAGGGTCATGGCGAAGCAGTACATCTTTAAGTACACCGAAGGGGATGGCAAAAACAAAATGTTGCTTGGCGGCAAGGGCGCCAATCTGTGTGAGATGACACAGATCGGCCTGCGCGTGCCGCCGGGCTTCGTGATCACCACCGAGGCATGTCTGGACTACATCGCCAACAACCGCCTGCCCGAGGGGTTGATGGACAATGTCCGTGAGAACATGGCCTGGCTGGAGCAGTCGACCGGCAAGCAGTTCGGCGGTTCCGACAATCCCCTGCTGGTGTCGGTGCGTTCCGGTTCCGCCATGTCCATGCCCGGCATGATGGACACCATCCTGAATCTGGGCCTGAACCAGATCACCCTGGCCGGGTTGATCAAACAGACTGGCAACGATCGTTTTGGCTACGATGCCTATCGCCGTTTCATCCAGCTGTTCGGCAAGATCGCGCTGGGCGTTCCCGATGAACTGTTCGACGAACATTTCGAAGCGATCAAGCGTCGCGCCGGGGTGAAGGTGGATGTGGGCCTGAGCGCCGAGGATCTGCGCGACATCGGCCAACTGTTCCTGCAGGTCGTGCACGATCAGACCGGCCGGCCCTTCCCGCAGGATCCCTACGAGCAGCTGGAACTGGCCATCAAGGCGGTGTTCGGCTCGTGGATGGGTCAGCGTGCGGTCGACTATCGGCGCGAATTCAAGATCACCTCCGATATGGCGAGCGGCACCGCTGTCAACGTGGTGACGATGGTCTTCGGCAACATGGGCAACGACTGCGCCACCGGCGTCGGCTTCACCCGCGATCCGGGCACCGGCGAAAACGTGATGTATGGCGAATATCTGGTCAACGCCCAGGGCGAAGATGTCGTGGCCGGCATCCGCACCCCCAAGCCGGTGGGCGAGATGAAGGACGAGATACCAGCCCTGTATGCGCAGCTGGTCGAATTGCGCAACAAGCTGGAAAGCCACTACCACGAAGTGCAGGACTACGAGTACACCATCGAAAAGGGCGTGCTGTACTGCCTGCAGACCCGCAACGGCAAGATGAACGCCCAGGCCATGGTCCGCAGTTCGGTGGAAATGGCCAACGAAGGCTTGATCAACCGCGAGCGGGCGCTGCTGCGGATCGATCCCGAATCGCTGGAACAGATGATGTTCCCGCAGCTGGACCCGAAACAGAAGATCGCGCCTGCCGCGCTGGGCATGGGCGCTTCGCCGGGTGCAGCCGCCGGTAAGATCGTGTTCGATGCCGATACCGCCGTGAAGCGCGGTCGCGAAGGCGGAGAAAAGATCATCCTGGTGCGCGAGGAAACCAAGCCGGAAGATATCCACGGCTTCTTCGCTTCGGTCGGCATCCTGACCAGTCGCGGCGGCAAGACCTCGCATGCGGCGGTGGTCGCGCGCGGCATGGGCAAGCCCTGCGTGGTCGGCGCCGAAGACATCCTGGTCAACGTCCATCAGCGTCAGGCCATCATCGGCGACAAGGTGTTGCATGAAGGCGATGTCGTGACCATCGATGGCGGCACCGGTCGCGTGTTCCTCGGCGCGGTTCCCACCGTCGAGCCGGAATTCACCCCGGAATTGCGCACGCTGCTGAGTTGGGCCGACGAAGTCGCCAAGCTCAAGGTCATGGCCAACGCCGATACCCCGGAAGCCGCCCAGCGCGCGTCCAATTATGGCGCCATGGGCATCGGTCTATGCCGCACCGAGCGCATGTTCAACGCCAAGGAGCGTCTGCCGATCGTGCTGGAAATGATTCTGGCCGAGACTACCGAAGACCGCGAGATTGCCTTGGCTAAGCTGTTGCCGATGCAACGCAGCGACTTCAAGGAAATCTTCCGAGTCATGGCGCCGCGGTCGGTGACGGTTCGCCTGCTCGATCCGCCGATCCACGAGTTCCTGCCCTCCGAGCAGACTCTGATCGACGATATCGAGCATCTGCGTCATCTGCGCCAGACTGCGCAAGGTCTGGAGGCGATCAGCCAGATCCTCGCCCAGGTCAACCCCAAGGCGGTCGAACAGCTGGGCATCCTCAACGACAGCCATCTGGTGTCCGATGTGCTGGCCCGCAAGGAAGAGATCCTGCAGAAGGCGCGCGCCCTGCACGAAATCAACCCGATGCTGGGTCATCGCGGCGTCCGGCTGGGCCTGACCTATCCGGAAATCTACAAGATGCAGATCCGCGCCATTCTGGAAGCGGCGGCGGAATGCGTGCAGGAGCGGGTCGACGTCCATCCCGAAATCATGGTGCCGCAGGTGTGCACCGTGGAGGAATTGAAACGGGTCAAGGCCCTGGTGGACGAGGTGCTGCCCGAGGTCGAGGCCAAGTACGCGGTCAAGGTGCATTTCGAGTTCGGCACCATGATGGAAGTGGTGCGGGCCTGTCTGCGGGCCGAGGAGATCGCCGGCGTGGCCGAGTTCTTCTCCTTCGGTACCAACGACCTGACCCAGGCCACCTTCTCGTTCTCGCGCGAGGACGCCGAGAACAAGTTCCTGCCGTTCTACAATTCGGCCGGCATCCTCAAGGACAACCCGTTCGAAGCCCTGGACACCGCTGGCGTTGGCCAGCTGATGTCGTTCGCGGTCGAGAACGGCCGCAAGACCCGCGCGGGCATCAAGGTCGGCATCTGCGGCGAGCAGGGCGGTCATCCGCGCTCGATGCGGTTCTGCCACTATGCCAACCTGACCTACGTGTCGTGCTCGGCGCCGCGGGTGCCGATCGCTCGTCTGGCGGCGGCGCACGCCAAGCTGCTGGAAGGCGACTACAAGCCGTAAGCGGTTGAAGGGTCCGGCGCGTGGGCGATCACGCTGCCGGGTGAAGCAGTAGCAGAGGGCGGCGCTAGCCGCCCTCTGGTGTTTACGGGTCATCTGCGACCCTCCGTCGAATCCCTATGCATCCCGACCAAATCAAACGACTGGGCCATCAGGTCCTGGCCATCGAAGCGCAAGCGGTGGCGCAACTGCAGGATCGCGTCGACGACCGGTTCGTCAGTGCCTGCAAGCTGATGCTGCATTGCCAGGGCCGCATCGTGGTCCTGGGCATCGGCAAGTCCGGCCATGTCGGCGGCAAGATCGCCGCCACCTTGGCCAGCACCGGTACTCCGGCCTTTTTCGTGCATCCCGCCGAAGCCAGCCACGGCGATATGGGCATGATCACTGCCCAGGATGTGGTGGTGGCGCTATCCAATTCCGGCGAAACCGACGAGATCCTGACTCTGTTGCCGCTGATCAAGCGCCTGGCCGTGCCGCTGATCGCCTTGACCGGCAATCCCGAATCGACCCTGGCCCAGACCGCCGACGTGCACATCGACGTCAGCGTCGCCCAGGAAGCCTGTCCCCTGGGTCTGGCCCCGACCGCTAGCACCACCGCGACCCTGGCGATGGGCGATGCCCTGGCGGTGGCCTTGCTGGAGGTCCGTGGCTTCACTGCCGAGGATTTCGCCCGCTCTCATCCAGGCGGACGGCTGGGCCGGCGTCTGTTGTTGCTGACCGACGATGTCATGCATACGGGCGATCAGATGCCGTGCAGCGCGCCGGACGATCTGCTCAAGGACGCTCTGCTAGAGATGAGTCGCAAGGGGCTGGGAACCACCGTGGTGGTCGATGACGCCCAGCGGGTGCTGGGGGTCTTCACCGACGGCGATTTGCGGCGGGCGCTGGATCGGCAGGTGGACGTGCTGACCGCCCGGGTCGATGCGGTGATGACCCGAAACTGTAAGACCATCGCGCTCGGCACCCTGGCCGCCGAGGCGCTGCAGATGATGCAACAATACAAAATAAACGCGCTTCCGGTGGTAAACTCTGCTGGCAATCTGGCTGGCGTCCTGAACATGCATGATCTATTGCGCGCTGGCGTGCTGTAGTCGCCGATCGACGAGAGAGGAACGATGCACGACGTATTGAGCAAGGCCGCCCAGGTCCAGCTGGTGATCTTCGATGTGGACGGCGTCCTGACCGACGGTCGTCTGTACATGGGCAACGATGGCAATGAATACAAGGCGTTCCATATTCGCGATGGCCATGGTATCCGGATGTTGCTCGATAGCGGGGTGGAGGTTGCCATCATCTCCGGCCGGAACGCGGTTTCGGTGGAGCGGCGCATGATCGATCTTGGCATCCGCTACGCCTATCTGGGCATCCAGGACAAGCGGGCGGCGTTCGACAGTCTGTTGACGCGGCTGAACCTGACGCCCCAGCAGGTCGCGTATGTGGGCGACGATCTGATCGATCTGCCGGTGATGACCCAGGTGGGCCTGGCCATCGCTGTGCAAGATGCCGATCCTTTCGTCCAGCAGCACGCCCACTGGCGAACCCCCAGCCAGGGCGGACGCGGTGCAGCGCGCGATGTCTGCGAACTGGTGTTGGAGGCACGCGGTCAATTGGCGGCCGTGCGCGAGCGCTATCTGTAAGCCGTGTTACAGGGCGTGACGGTGCGCGGCAGTCTGGTTCTGGCCGGACTGGTTCTGGCGGTGGGCGTGAGCTATGGATTATTGCGCTGGGTAGAATCCTCGCTGCGTCAGCCCAGCCCGGTCGATGACCGGGAGCCGGTGCTGGTTGCCGAGCAGGTTCGGGCGGTGCGCCTCAACATGGCGGGCCAGCGCGAATATGTGGTCGAAGCGCCCGGCATGGCCCAACTGCCTGGGCAGCAGGGAACGCGCGTCGAGCAGCCGACGATGGACTGGTATCAGCCGGACGGTCGGACCCGCGAGTGGCGGGTGCAGTCCGAGCGCGGTTGGGTGGCGGCCGACCATCAGGTGGTGCGGCTCGAAGGCAAGGTGGTGATGACGCGCTTGGCCGAGAGCGGCAAACCGCCGGTGACGATCACCACCCGCGATGTCCTGATCCGGCCCGCCGAACGCTATGCCGAGACCGCCGCGCCGGCCCGGGCGGTCACCCCAGGCGGCGAAATGCAGTCGGTCGGCTTGCAGGCTTTTTTGAACGAAGAACGGCTGGAACTGCTCTCCGAGGTAAGAGGTGTCTATGAACCGCCCAAGCGTTAAATGCGGACTGGCGAGCGCTCTGGCGTTGGCGGCCCCGGTGGCCATGGCCCTGCCGGAGGACCGCACCCAACCCATCCATCTGGAGGCCAGTCGCGGCCAGCTGGATCAGAAGACCGGGATCAGCGTCTACGAAGGCAATGTGGTGATCACCCAGGGCTCGATGCGTCTGACCGCCGATACCGTCACCATCTATGTCAAGGACAATAATTTCCAGCGGATGGATGCGACTGGCAATCCGGCCAATCTGCGTTACAAGCAGGCGGTCGACAAGCCGGAGATCCAGGGAACCAGCCCACGGGTCGAATACGATGTGGAAGGCGCCAAGGTCATCATGAGCGGCGGTGCGCGCTTGGTGCAGGGCCAAGACACCTTTACCGGCGACCGGGTGGAGTACGATCTCAAGAACGACATGGTGCGGGCGCGCGGCGCCGGAGACAACGGCCGCATCCAGTTCATCCTCCAGCCGCGGGCCGCCGAAACTGCGCCAGCCGCCGCCAAGAAAAAACCCTGATATGGCCCAGCTGATCGCCAAGGAGGTCGTCAAACGCTATCGCCGACGGGTGGTGGTGGACGCCGTCTCGCTGCAGGTCGCCAGCGGCGAGGTGGTCGGCTTGCTGGGACCAAACGGCGCGGGCAAGACCACCAGCTTCTACATGATGGTCGGCCTGATCCACTGCGACGAAGGGCGGGTGTTGCTGGACGACCGCGATCTCACCCATCTGCCGATGCACGTGCGGGCGCGTCTGGGGGTTGGTTATCTGCCCCAGGAGGCATCGGTGTTCCGGCGGTTGACGGTACTGGACAATGTGCTGGCGATTTTGGAAACTCGCCGCGATCTCACTGGCAGCGATCGCCGCGCCCGCGCCCTGGAGTTGCTGCACGAACTCCATGTCGGCCATCTGACCCACAACCTGGGGATCAGCCTGTCGGGCGGCGAGCGGCGGCGGGTGGAGATCGCTCGGGCGTTGGCGGCCGATCCGTCGTTCATTCTGCTGGACGAGCCGTTCGCCGGCGTCGACCCTTTGTCGGTCCTGGATATCCAACGCATCATCAACCATTTGTGCGAGCGAGGTATTGGGGTGCTGATCACCGATCATAATGTCCGGGAAACTCTCGGGATTTGCCATCGCGCCTATATTCTCAACGAGGGGCGCGTCATCGCCGAAGGCGACCCGGCCGCGATCCTCGCCAATCGGCAGGTTCGGCAGGTCTACCTGGGCGAATCCTTCCAGCTGTGAACCGGTGCAGAGCTTGGGTATGGCGGCCAAGCGATTTTGCGCCTGCGAATGGCTGAAACCCGCTAGGATTATGGTTAGCGAAGCGACACGGCTCGAAGCAAGATCGAACACTTATGAGACAGTCATTGCAGTTACGTTTGGGTCAGCAACTGACCATGACCCCCCAATTGCAGCAGGCCATCCGCCTGTTGCAGCTGTCCAGTCTCGATCTGCAAGTGGAGATACAGGCGATCCTCGACTCCAATCTGATGTTGGAGCGGACTGACGAACCCCAGGAGTTGCCGGTGCAGCCGGAAACCCTGGCGGCGCAGGTGGCCGCTGAATCCAGTGCCGAGACCGAGATCAGTGCGGCGGGGGATACCCTGCCCGACGAATTGCCGGTGGACAGCGCCTGGGAGGACGTCTACGAATCTTACGATGGCGCGACCAGTTTTTCGCGGGGCGAGGATGAGGACTGGGACCCCTACGAGCGCTACGCCGGCGCGGGCGAGTCCCTGCACGACTACCTGTACTGGCAGATGCGGTTGACGCCGTTCGACGAACGGGAGATGGCGATCGCAACGGCGATCATCGACGCAATCGACGATTCGGGTTATCTGACCCTGGCGCTGGAAGAGATCTGCCAGGGGCTACAGAATGAATTTGCCGTGACTCTGGCGGAGATCGAGGCAGTGCTGAAGCGGGTGCAGCACTTCGATCCTCAGGGGGTGGCCGCCCGCAGTCCGGCCGAATGCCTGTTGCTGCAACTGGAGGTTTTGCCGGAGGAGACGCCCTGGCTGGCCGAAGCCCGCCGCTTGGTCGAGCAGCATCTGGATATGCTGGCCGAGCATGATTTCAGCGGCTTGATGCGCCGGCTCAAGATTTCGCGCGAGGCGCTGCAGGGCATCGTTAGCCTGATCCAGTCGCTCGATCCCCATCCCGGCGCTCGCCTGTCCAACGTCTCGCCGCAGTATGTGGTGCCGGACGTGTTGGTCTATCGGCAGCGCCATGCCTGGCGGGTCGAACTCAACGCCGAAAACACGCCCAAGCTGCGGATCAACGCCCGCTACGCTGCCCTGGCGCGGCGCGGCGGACAAAACGGCGACGCCACCTATCTCAAGAACCACCTGCAGGAAGCGCGCTGGTTCCTGAAAAGCCTGCAGAACCGCAACGAAACCCTGCTCAAGGTGGCCACCTGCATCGTCGAGCGCCAGCGGGATTTCCTGGAGCGGGGCGACGAATTCATGAAGCCGCTGATCCTGCGCGACATCGCCGAAGAGCTGGGCATGCATGAATCGACCATTTCGCGCGTGACCACGCAAAAGTACATGCACACGCCGCGCGGCATCTACGAACTGAAGTACTTTTTCTCCAGCCATGTCGGAACCAGCGACGGCGGAGAATGTTCCTCCACCGCCATCCGGGCCATGATTCGCAAGCTGATCCAGACCGAGAATCCCGGCAAGCCGCTCAGCGACAGCCGAATCGCGGAGTTGTTGAGCGCGGAGGGGATTCAGGTCGCCCGGCGGACGGTGGCAAAATACCGAGAAGCGATGTCCATTCCATCCTCCTCGGATCGCAAGCGCCTCGTCTGAATGGACGGGGATTTCGCCCTTCGGGGGCATCAACGGGAGTCGGGGGCGCGCTCGCCGTCACGGTTCGAAAGCATTCTCTTCGACCGGCCGGCGCGGATGGCGCGCAAGGATGGGCGATTCCATTACCCATCGCAACCAGGACCCGTCAAGCAGGAGTCCATGTCATGCAGGTCAAACTGAGCGGACACCATGTGGAAATCACGCCAGCCTTGCAGGGCTACGTGAACGACAAGCTGGAGCGCATCGAACGGCATTTCGACAATGTCACCAGCGCCCAGGTGATTCTCAGCGTCGATAAACTGGTGCAGAAGGCCGAGATCACCATCCATGTGGCCGGCAACGAGCTATTCGCCGACGCCGAGGACGAGGATATGTATGCCGCGATCGACGCCCTGAGCGACAAGATCGACCGTCAGATCAAGAAGCACAAGGAAAAACTGACGGACAAGCATCGTGGTGAGAAGGCGCGCAGCTATCCCGAGCCGTGAGATGCGGATGTGACCATGGATATCACCGACCTGATCGCTCCCGAGCGGATCGTGTGCGATAGCGAGGTGGCCAGCAAGAAGCGGGTCATCGAAGTCTTGAGCGAATTGTTGGCCACCGGACAGCCGGATCTGTCGGCACGGCCGATTTTCGACAGCCTGATCGGCCGGGAGCGTCTCGGCAGCACGGGACTGGGCCATGGCGTCGCCTTGCCGCATGGCCGATTCAGCCAGAGCCAGCGCGCCATCGGGGCGTTCATCAAGCTGAAGAAGGGTGTGGACTTCGATGCCATCGACCGGCAACCGGTAGATCTGGTCTTCGGTCTACTGGTGCCGGACCATTACACCGACGAACATCTCAAGATTCTCGCCCACATGGCCGAAATGTTCAGTGACCGGGCGTTCTGCCAGCAGCTGCGGGAGACCGATTCCGATCTTCTGCTGTTCGAGCGGCTGCGGGACTGGAAACCCGCCACATTGTCCTTGCCATGAATCAAGCGGTCAACGCCCAAACCGTCTTCCACGACATGGAAGTCGGGCTGCAATTACGCTGGGTGGGAGGCGCAGATGGCGCAGCGCGCGCGCTATGGCTGCCAGCCGAGGTCGATGCGCCCTTCTTCGGACGTCTGAACTGGGTGCATCCACCCCGGCTGCAGATTCTGGGGGCGGAGGAAACCGCCTTCCTGCGCCGCCTGGCGCCTGCAGCGCGTGACAGCCTGATCGGCGATTTGCTGAGCGCGCTGAGCGGTGCGGTGCTGGTGTGTGGCGATCTGGGCCAGGCCGAGGCGCTGCGGGCTGGCGCCGACGAGACCGATACGCCGCTGTGGTATACGCCGTTTCCCCCGGCGGTGGTGCTGGATCATCTGTACAACTATCGCCATAGCCTGGAAGCGTCCACCGTGGTGCACGGCGAACTGCTGGAGGTGTTCGGGCTGGGGGTTCTGATCACCGGCGGCAGCGGCGTCGGCAAGAGCGAGCTCGCCCTGGAACTGATCAGTCGCGGCCATCGTCTGGTCGCCGACGATACGCCCAACCTCACCCGAATCGCACCCGATGTGCTGGAGGGCACCTGTCCACCGACTCTCAGCGATCTGCTGGAGGTGCGCGGCCTGGGCATTCTCAACATCCGGCGCATGTTCGGCGACAGTGCCATCAAGCGCAACAAGCGGGTGCGGCTCATCCTGCACCTGGTCAAGCTGGAAGAGATAACCCCGCCGGCCGAGTCCCGGCTGCATGGTTTGCGCGATACCCAGGTCATCCTGGGGGTCGGGGTGCCGATGATCACCCTGCCGATCGCTCCAGGGCGCAATCTGTCGGTGCTGGTGGAGTGCGCGGTGCGCGACCACATCCTGCGCTTGAACGGCTATCGGGCCGAGCAAGACATGATGGAACGGCTGGAGAAGGCCATGGCGAGGGCAACGCCATGCGAATGATTATCGTGAGTGGCCTGTCGGGGTCCGGCAAAACCATCGCCCTGCAAACTTTGGAAGATCTGGATTGCTACTGTGTCGACAATCTGCCGTTCAATCTGATCGGTCCGCTGGTCCAGGAGATTCTGGCCGCCAGCGCCAAGCTGCCACCGACAGTGGCGGTGGGGGTGGACGCCCGCAATTTCTTCGACGAATTGAGCCGGTTCCCGGCCGCGCTCACCGAGCTGCGCGCCAGTGGCCTGACCGTGGAGGTTCTGTTCCTGCAGGCTGCCGACGAGATCCTGCTCAAGCGCTACAGCGAGACGCGCCGCCGTCATCCCCTGGATCTGGGCAGTCTGCCCTTGCGGGAAGCCATCCGCCAGGAGCGCCATCTGCTGGAGCCTATCGTGGCCAGCGCCGATCTGATCATCGACACCAGCAACACTAACCTGTATCAGTTGCGCGAGTTGATTCGCGCCCGCGTGCACGACACGCCGGGTGGGGCGATGTCGCTGCTGTTCGAATCCTTCGGCTTCAAGAACGGCGTGCCGGTCGATGCCGATTTCGTCTTCGATGTCCGTTGCTTGCCCAATCCGCATTGGGAGGCGCAATTGCGCCCGCTGACCGGCCTCGATCAGCCGGTGATCGATTTTCTCGAGCGCCAGCCGGAGGTGGCCGCCATGATCGCCGATCTGCGCCAGTTCCTGGCCAGCTGGTTGCCGAAGTTCGCGCTCAGCGATCGCAGTTATCTGACCGTCGCCATCGGTTGCACCGGCGGCCAGCATCGCTCGGTGTTCATCGCTGAGGCGCTGGCGCGCTCTTTCAACGATATTCGCCAACATGTCATGGTCCGCCATCGGGAGCTAAAATGAAACAAAAGCTGCCCGGTTGGTTCGGGTCGGCGCCAGGACATGGAGAATCCGAAGTGCTGAAGCGGGAAGTCACCATCATCAACAAGCTGGGTTTGCACGCCCGCGCCGCCGCCAAATTCGTCACGCTGGCATCCGGATTCGACGCCGAGATCCGGCTGCGGCGCGGCGAGCGCGCGGTCAACGGCAAGAGTATCATGGGCGTCATGATGCTGGCGGCTGCCTGTGGCGCTCGATTGGAACTACACGCCAGCGGTCCCGAGGCCGAGCAGGCGCTCGAGCATCTCGAAGGCTTGATTCTCCGCCGTTTCGACGAGGACGAATAAGAGGTTGGCCCCATGCCATTTTCGCTGCATGGCATCGGTGTTTCCCGTGGTTACGCGATCGGCAGGACGTATCTGTTGCAGCGCAACCAGTTGGAAATCACCGAATACACGATTCCTGACGCTATCGTCGAGGATGAAGTCCAGCGGTTTCTGACTGGCCTGGAGGTGGCGCGCCAGCAACTGCAGGACATCCGGGCGCGCGTTCCGGCCACGACGCCGAACGATGTCACGGCCTTCATCGATACCCACCTGCTGATGTTGCAGGATGCGACCTTCAGTGAAGCGCCGATCGGCTTCATCCGCACACGCAAGTGCAACGCCGAGTGGGCTTTGCAATTGCAGCGCGATGCGCTGGTCCAGGTGTTCGAGCAGATGGACGATCCCTATCTGCGCACCCGCAAGGACGACGTCGACCATGTGGTGCGGCGGGTTCAGCACATTCTGATGGCCGAGGATCCGTCCTATCTGAGCGATCCCGACTATGCCGATCTGGCGCCGAGCCGGCTGGAAGGCCGCATCATCGTCGCCGACGATCTGACCCCGGCCGACACCATCCTGATGCAGCATCGGGGGGTGCTGGCGTTCGTGACCGAATATGGCGGACCGTTGTCGCACACCGCCATCCTGGCGCGCAGCCTGGGCATTCCGGCCGTGGTGGGCGCGCGCAACGCGCGGGCTTATCTAGGGCACGACGAGCCGGTGATCGTGGATGGTCGCCAGGGGGTGGTGCTGGTCGGTTTGGACGAGCGTATCCTGCGCTATTACCGTCACAAGCAGAAGGAAGAGCGTCAGCAACAGCGAGAGCTGAGCAAGCTTAAAGGCAAGCCGGCGGTCACCCGCGATGGCATTGCGATCGGGCTCTACGCCAACATCGAATTGCCGGAGGACGCGGCGGCGGTGCGAGATGTCGTGGCCGACGGCATCGGTCTGTACCGGACCGAGTTCTTGTTCATGAATCGCAATGATGTTCCGGACGAAGAGGAACACCTGGCGTCCTATCTGCACGTCATCAAGGTGCTGGAAGGCAGCCCGATCACTATCCGCACCGCCGATCTCGGCGCGGACAAGCAGGTGGACGGCGGGCGTGGCGGACCGGTCAGCACCAATCCGGCGCTGGGGTTGCGGGCGATTCGCATGTGCCTGAAGGATCTGGGCATGTTTCGTCCTCAGCTGCGCGCCATCCTGCGGGCCTCGGCCTATGGCCCGGTGCGGATGATGGTGCCGATGCTGTCCACCATCCAGGAGGTGTTCCAGGTGTTGCGGCTGGTGGCGGAAACGCGCCAGGAGCTGCGCGATCGGGGTCTGGCCTTCAACGAGGCATTGCCCATCGGTGGGATGATCGAGATCCCGGCGGCGGCAGTGTGCGCCGCTCAGTTCGCGCGCTATCTGGATTTCCTGTCGATCGGCACCAACGACCTGATCCAGTACACGCTGGCCATCGACCGGGTGGACGATGAGATCAACTATCTCTACGATCCGCTGCACCCTGCGGTGCTGAGCTTGATCCACAACACCATCCAGGCCGGCCACAAGGCGGGTATTCCGGTCAGCCTGTGCGGGGAGATGGCGGGCGATCCGCGCTACACCCGCCTGTTGCTAGGACTGGGGCTGACCGAGTTCAGCATGCACCCCACCGCGCTGCTGGAGATCAAGCGCGTGATCCAGGACAGCGATGTCGGCGTTTTGAACGGGGTGGTGCGGCGGCTGCTGCGGACGACCGACGCCGACAAGTACGCCGAGACGCTCAAGGCCATCGCCCAGAACTGATCAGGCCGCTGTCCGGTCGGCGGGCGGCAGCAACTGGTCGATCAGGGTGTCCTTCTGGGTCCAGATCTGGCCGATCCAGTGCTGGATGGCGGCGCGGAATTCGGCGTCATGGCGATAGTCCCGCCCCAGCAGCTCCGGCGGAATCGTCAGCTGCCGGACGCGGACGATCACCCGGCGGATATGGCCGCCGAACAGATCCTGAAAGGTGCAGCGTCCATCTGGGTAGACGATGGTGACGTCCAGCAGATGGCGAACCCGGTCGGGCAGGGCTTCCAGTACGAAGGCCAATCCGCCCGACTTGGGGCGTAGCAGATGGCGGTAGGGCGACTGCTGGCGGGCATGCTTGTCCGGCCGGAACCGCGTTCCTTCCAGGAAATTCAGGATCGAGATCGGCGTGTTGCGGAACCGTTCGCAGCGTTGGCGCGTGGTCTCCCAGTCCTGCTCGCGCGCTTCGGGGTGTTGGGCCAGATAGGCGGCCGAATGACGTTGCATGAAGGGAAAATCCAGCGCCCACCAGGCGCCGCCCAGCACCGGCACCCAGATCAGCGGTTGCTTGATGAAGAATTTCAGGAAGGGAACGCGGCGATTGAGAACCCGTTGCAGGACCACGATATCGACCCAGGACTGGTGGTTGGAGCTGACCAGATACCAGTCGTCGCGCCGCAGGCCGTCCAGACCCTGCACATCCCATTCGATGCGCTGGGTCAGGCCCATGATGGCGTTATTGCAACCGATCCAGGACTCGGCGATGCTGACCAGCAGGCGGGCGTGGAACTCGCGCCAGCCCCGACTGGGCACGATCAGCTTGACCAGCAGCACGAGGTAGAGGGGCGTACACCAGAACAGGGTGTTCAGGATGAACAGCAGGAACGCCAAGGCGGCGCGAACCGGCGCCGGCAGGAAGGCGAGCATGATCGAAAGCCCTCAGGGGTTGGAGGTTTGCCGGGCCAACCAGTCGCGCAGGGCGGCATGACTGGCCATCGTTTCCGTGACCTGACCGTTGCGAGCCGCCAGCCAGTCGCGAACGGCTGGACCGGTGCCGATGGCCCAGGGTTTGAGCCGGTCGACGGCGACCCGTCGGATGTCGGCCAGCTCTTCGCCCAGGACGATGTCGCCGCTGGCGGCGACGTGAAAGGCCAGGATCAACTGATTCATTTCGAAAAACGGGTAATAGCCGATGAAACGAGCATTTTGAGCATCCAAGCCCAGTTCTTCGCGCACTTCGCGCAGGATAGCCGCATCCGGGGTTTCGCCTTTTTCCAGGAACCCGCTGACCAGGCCGTACATCTTGTCCGGCCAGCCTTGATTGCGGACCAGCACGACCATACCATCCAGCTCGACGATGCCGGCGACCACCGGCACGGGGTTGTCCCAGTGGACGTAACCGCAGTCCGCCACGTCGCAACGCTGTCGCATCTGGCCGTTGACGTCGGCGGTCCGCAGGGGATTGCCGCAACGGGGACAAAAATTTGCCTGCATGTTCGGAATCTCGCTGGTATGCGCTTGTGCGCGTTCACTGAAGAAACTAACCTACTATAGATCAACACCGACGGCAGCCTTGAATCGCTGCCGTTTTGGTTTCCGAGAACGGCTTACAAATCAATATTCAATGAAACCACGCCATTTTCTCAGTCTATTCGACCTATCGCCCGCGGAGTTGCAGCAGGTGCTGCGCCGCGCCCAAGAATTGAAGGCCCAACATCGGCGGGGTGAGTCATACGCGCCGTTTCCACAGAAAGTGTTGGGCATGATCTTCGAAAAAGCCTCCACCCGCACCCGGATTTCCTTCGAAGCCGGCATGGCGCAACTGGGTGGCAGCGCCATTTTCCTGTCGCCGCGCGATACCCAGCTGGGCCGGGGAGAGCCCATCGAGGATACCGCCCGGGTGTTGTCGAGTATGGTGGACGTCGTGATGATCCGCACCTTCGAGCATGCCAAGGTCGAGCGTTTCGCCGCCTACTCCACAGCGCCGGTCATCAACGGCCTGACCGACTTTAACCACCCCTGCCAGCTGCTGGCCGATCTGCAGACGCTGATCGAGCATCGCGGCAGCGATATTCGCGGGCAGACCGTGGCCTGGATCGGCGACGGTAACAACATGTGTAACAGCTATATCAGCGCCGCCATCATGTGCGATCTGCAGCTGCGGATCGCCGTGCCGCCCGGCTACGAGCCGGATGCGGAATTGCTGAAGCAGGCCGCGGGCCGGGTCGTGCTGCTGCGCGATCCGCGAGCCGCCGCCCGCGACGCCGACATGGTGGCGACCGATGTATGGGCCAGCATGGGCCGCGAAGAGGAGCAATCGCGCCGGATGCAGGACTTCGCCCATTTTCAGGTCGATGCCGAGGTGATGGCCCAGGCCAAACCGGACGCCATCTTCCTGCACTGCCTGCCCGCCCACCGCGGCGAGGAAGTCAGCGCCGAGGTGATCGATGGCCCGCAAAGCCGGGTATGGGACGAGGCCGAGAATCGCCTGCACGCCCAGAAAGCCTTGATCGAATTTCTCCTGCTGGATGGTGACAAGTCCGCTTGAGGGTCGGTCCCGATGGAGGCGGGCCGCGCCTCAGACCGGCGGCCCGACCCTGACGACAAGGGTAGGGGAATTTGCTACATTAGCAATTGCTAAATTAGCCATGTTCCGGACGATCGGGTCGGTCCAGGCCGTTCCGAGTGGACGGAATCGAGATAGCGGAGATCCGGTCCGCGAGCGCCGGTCCATGCCGGTATGTCCGAACCGTGTTGCCCGACAGCGGAGCACCGCGAGTCATGAATGAATATGTCCTGATCTTGATCAGCACGATCCTGGTCAACAACTATGTCCTGGTGAAGTTCCTGGGTCTGTGCCCCTTCATGGGAGTTTCCCGTAAACTGGAAACCGCCATGGGCATGGGCCTAGCGACCACTTTCGTGCTGACCTTGTCGTCCATCTGCGCCTATCTGACCGACCATTACCTGCTCGTTCCTCTGGGGCTGGAGTATCTGCGCACCATCGCCTTCATCCTGGTGATCGCCGTGGTGGTGCAGTTCACCGAGATGGTGGTGCACAAATCCAGCCCGCTGCTGTACCAGACCCTGGGGATTTATCTGCCGCTGATCACCACCAACTGCGCAGTGTTGGCGGCAGCTTTGTTGAACGTGCAGGCCCAACACGGCTTCATCGCGTCGGCGCTGTACGGATTCGGGGCGGCTATCGGCTTCTCGCTGGTTATGGTGCTGTTCGCGGCCATGCGCGAGCGGATCGTGGTGGCGGACGTCCCGACGCATTTTCGCGGGCCGGCTATCACCTTGGTGACGGCGGGGTTGATGTCGCTGGCGTTCATGGGTTTCGCCGGACTGGTGCGAGGATAAGATGATGATGATCGTGGCCATTGTGGCGTTGGGCGCATTGGCGGGGGCTTCGGGCCTGCTGCTGGGATTTGCGGCGATTCGCTTCAAGATCGAGGGCGATCCGGTAGTCGAACGGATCGATGCCTTGCTGCCGCAGACCCAGTGCGGTCAGTGCGGTTATGTTGGCTGCCGCTCCTACGCCGAGGCCATCGCCGCCGGCGAGGCCGATATCAATCAATGTCCGCCGGGTGGGCAAGGGGGCGTTGCCGCTCTGGCCGATCTGCTGGGCCGCGATCCCAAGCCGCTCGATCCGGAGCTCGGCCCGGAGAAGCCGAAGATGGTGGCGGTGATCGACGAACAAAGCTGCATCGGCTGCACCCTGTGCATTCAAGCCTGCCCGGTCGACGCCATCCTCGGCGCGGCCAAGCACATGCACACGGTGATTGCTCGGGAATGCACCGGTTGCGAACTGTGCCTGGCGCCCTGTCCGGTCGACTGCATCCACATGCAGCCCATTTCGCCGACCATCACTACCTGGAAATGGGTCTATCCCGCCGCCGAGGCCAGGGCCGCTGCATGACCCCGCCATTTCCGTTCCATGGTGGCCTGAAGACCGTTCGCCACAAGACTGAATCCAACCGGGAAACCATCTTGCCCGGTTCGGTGCCCGAGCGCCTGGTGGTGCCGTTGCGCCAGCATGTCGGCGCGATCGCCAAGCCGCTGGTGCAGGCCGGCGACCGGGTATTGAAGGGACAGATGATCGGGCAGCCGGATGGCTATGTCAGCGCCGCCGTGCATGCGCCCACCTCCGGTCGGGTGGTCGCCGTCGATCAGCAGCCGGTGCCGCATCCGTCCGGATTGCCGGACTGGTGCGTGACCATCGAGAGCGATGGCCAGGATCGCTGGATCGAGCGGACGCCGGTCGATTATCAGCGGATGCATCCCAGCGATCTGCGCAATTTCGTGCGCAACGCCGGTGTGGTTGGCTTGGGTGGGGCGGTGTTTCCGAGCGCGGTCAAGATGAACCTCAGCGGTCATTGCGAACGGCTGGAACAGCTGATCCTGAATGGGGCCGAATGCGAGCCGTGGATGACCTGCGATGACCTGATCATGCGCGAGCGGGCGGTCGAGATCGTCGCCGGCATCCATATCCTGGCGCATCTGCTGCAGCCGCGCGAGGTGCTGATCGGCATCGAGGACGACAAGCCGGAGGCCATCGCCGCCATGAATGCGGCCTGTAGCGGGACCGGCTATCAGGTGCGGCCGGTGCCGACCCGTTATCCCAGCGGCGGCGCCAAGCAGCTCACCAAACTGCTGACCAACAAGGAAGCGCCGGTCAACGGCCGTTCGACCGACATCGGTGTGCAGTGCTTCAATGTCGCCACCGCCTATACCCTGCATCGCGCTGTCGCTCATGGCGAACCGGTGATCTCCCGCATCGTGACGGTCACCGGCCACATCGCCCAACCGCGCAACATCGACGCTCTGCTGGGCAGCTCGTTCGCCGATCTGATCGCCCGCTGCGGCGGCTATCGGGAAGGGGTCGAACGGCTGATCATGGGTGGGCCGATGATGGGCTTTGCCATGCATAGCGACGGGGTTCCGGTGACCAAGGCCACCAACTGCATCCTGGCGGTCGGCGCCGACGCGCTGGTGGAACCGCCGGTCATGCCGTGTATCCGCTGCGGCGACTGCGTGGAGGTCTGTCCCGCTAATCTGTTGCCGCAACAGCTGTATTGGCATGCGCGGGCCAAGGAATTCGACAAGATCCAGGATTACCATCTGTTTAGCTGCATCGAGTGCGGCTGTTGCAGCTACGTTTGCCCCAGTCACATCCCGCTGGTGCAGTATTACCGCTACGCCAAGAACGAGATCTGGGCGCTGGAAAAGGAAAAGCAGCGCGCCGAACTGGCCCGGCGGCGTCATCAGGCACGCATGGAGCGGCTGGAGCGCGAGCAGCGCGAGCGGGAAGCCAAGTTGCGACAGAAAGCGCCGCCGCGCACCGCATCGCCGCTGGATGGTGCCACAGCGGGCCAGTCCCCGGCTGAACCAGCGTTGGCTGCCCCGGCGTCGATTGCTGTCAATGTTGAACGGTCGGAATAGGCGGCCATGCGCTTCAAGACGGTAACTTCTCCCCATGTCCTGGCCGATCGCAGCGTCGGTCAGGTAATGCGTCGGGTGCTCTATGCGATGACGCCCGGTATTGTGGCCCTGGTCTGGTTCTTCGGCTGGGGCGTGCTGATCAATCTGGCGCTCGCGACCGTCGTGGCGCTGGTGGCCGAGGCGGCGGTGCTGACCGTGCGCGGTAAGCCGCTGGCGCTGTATCTGGGCGATTATAGCGCCGTGACGACCGCCTGGTTGCTGGCCGTGGCGCTGCCACCGTTGGCGCCATGGTGGTTGACCACCATCGGGGTCGTGTCCGCCATCGTGATTGCCAAGCATCTGTACGGCGGCTTGGGATACAACCCCTTCAATCCGGCCATGGTCGGTTACGTGGTGCTGTTGATCTCGTTTCCGCGCGAGATGAGCGCCTGGTTGATTCCGTACGGCGTCGGCCAGCCGCATGCCCTGGGTCTGCTGGACACCCTACGGATCATCATGGGCGGGACGGGGGGCATCACCCTGGACGGGTTGACCGGCGCTACTCCGCTTGATGTCCTGCGCACCAAGCTGGGCTTGGGACTGACGGTGACCGAGATCCGCAACAGCCCGGTGTTCGGCATCGTCGCCGGCCATGGCTGGGAATGGGCCACGCTGGGATTCCTGGCGGGCGGCCTGTGGCTGGTCTTCACCCGCACGGCAGCCTGGCAGATTCCGGTCGGTATGTTGGGCGGGCTGGCGTTGATCGCAACCATCTTTCATCTGGTCGATCCCCTACGCTATGCGCCGCCCTGGTTTCAGGTCTGGAGTGGCGCGGCGATCTACGGCGCTTTCTTCATCGCCACCGATCCGGTCACGGCCAGCACCACGGCCCGGGGCCGACTGATCTATGGCGCAGGCATCGGCGTGCTGGTCTATATCATCCGCAGCTTTGGCGGTTATCCCGATGGGGTGGCGTTCGCGGTGTTGCTGATGAACATCGCCGCACCGACCATCGACCTGTACACCCAGCCGCGCGTGTTCGGAGCGCGTTCGGGATGAAGCCGCTCGTGCGCAGCATGGGGGTCGCCGCCCTGATCCTGACCGGCTTCGCCGTGGTGGGCACGGCGTTGGTCGCCGTGACCTATACCCATACCAAAGACATCATCGCCGAGGCGCAGCGGGCCGCGCTGGAGGCCAGCCTGAACCAGCTGGTGCCGGCCGACCAGTACGACAATCGCGTGACCGAAGACCGAATCGAGGTAGTGGCTCCGGAGTGGTTGGGCACCCAGGAGCCGGTCACGGTGTATCGGGCGCGCAAGCATGGCCAGCCGGTGGCGCTGTTCGCCACGCCGGTGGCGCCGGATGGCTACAGCGGTCCGATCCAGTTGCTGATTGGAGTTCGCGCCGACGGTGCGCTGGCCGGGGTGCGGGTGCTGTCGCACAAGGAAACGCCAGGGCTGGGCGACGGGATCGACGAAAAGCGCTCGCCATGGATTCTGGCCTTCACCGGCAAATCCTTGAGCGATCCCGGACCGGACGGTTGGAAGGTCAAGAAGGATGGTGGCGCATTCGACCAGTTCACCGGCGCGACGATCACCCCGCGCGCCGTGGTCAAGGCGACCCATAAGTTCTTGGAGTATGTACAAACGCACCGTGAGCAGTTGTTCGCCCCCAGCAGGACGGGGAATTAAGGAGCGGCAGTCATGAGCGAAATCGGCTATCGGCAGATTCTCAAGAACGGCGTGTGGACCCAGAACACCGGCTTTGTGGTCCTGCTGGGGTTGTGTCCGTTGCTGGCAGTGTCGAATTCGGTGGTCAACGGGCTGGGGTTGGGGCTGGCGACGACTTTGGTGTTGCTGTTGTCCAACGTGGCCGTTTCGCTGATCCGCAAGCTGGTGCGCCCGGAGGTGCGAATCCCGGTGTTCGTCATGGTGATCGCCTGTGTGGTGACCGCCGTCGAGCTGGCGATGCACGCCTTTCTGCCGGC
Organism: Candidatus Competibacteraceae bacterium; assembly: GCA_003989065.1. Classification (GTDB taxonomy): domain Bacteria; phylum Pseudomonadota; class Gammaproteobacteria; order Competibacterales; family Competibacteraceae; genus RXIW01. Next base: position 7,355 of record RXIW01000003.1, on the reverse strand, counting down.
GCTGTACACGGTGTTGGGGATCTTCATTCCCCTGATCGTGACCAATTGCTGTGTGATTGGTCGGGCCGAGGCTTTCGCTTTCAAGCACGGCGTCGCCCAATCGGCAGTGGATGGTCTCGCGACCGGGCTCGGTTTCACCCTAGCCCTGGTGTTGCTAGGCGCGCTGCGCGAACTGCTCGGCCAGGGCACCCTGTTCGGCCAAGCGGAATTGCTGTTCGGCGAGTTCGGTAAACAGCTGACCGTGCATTTGGTCAGCGACTATCGCGGTTTCCTGCTGGCGATCTTACCGCCGGGCGCGTTTCTGGGGCTGGGTGGTTTGATCGCGCTGAAGAATCTGCTCGATGCGCGCGCTCGGCGTCGCGCCGCCGCCGGTCCCGCACCGGTGCTGCAGGAAGTCAATGCCTGATGTGCCGGATGGGGCCGGGTCCATGGTTGAGCGATATCGCCAGGACGCGGGTCCAATCCGGTATTGCCATTTGCGAGATCCGCAATCGATCGGGATACCCTTGTCATGTCCTGACGATGGCGCAATTCCTTCCACCAACCGGTTGCCAGGATGACCGCCGCTGCGTCGGCGCGCAGTGCATCCACCGGTGAACAGGCCACTGCCATGTCGACTCATACGCCCAAGACCATTTATCTGAAGGACTACACGCCGCCTGCCTATCTCATTCCGACGGTCGATCTGCGGTTTGAGCTGGGCGACGACTGCACCCTGGTTCATTCCCGCTTGCGGGTGGTCCGGGCCGGGACTACGCCGGTCGGAACGTCGCTGGAGCTGGATGGCCAGCACCTGGAGCTGATCGCGCTGGATCTGGATGGCGTGCCGCTGGCCGCCGATCGCTATCGCCTCGACCCGACCCAGCTGACCTTGTTCGATCCGCCGGCATTCTTCAATCTGGAAATCGTCACCCGCATTTATCCGCAACACAATACCGCTCTGCAGGGGCTGTACCAGTCCAGCGGCAACTTCTGCACCCAGTGCGAAGCCGAGGGCTTCCGCCGGATCACCTATTTTCTCGACCGCCCCGATGTGATGGCGGTCTTTTCCACCACGCTGGTGGCGGAAAAGAGCCGCTATCCGGTGTTGCTGTCCAACGGCAATCCGGTCGCCAGCGGCGAATGGGACGATGGCCGCCACTGGATGGCGTGGCACGATCCATTCCCCAAGCCGTCCTATCTGTTCGCCCTGGTCGCTGGCCATCTGCTCCACATCGAAGATCACTTCATCACCCGCTCCGGGCGTAAGGTCACGCTGCGCATCTATGTCGAGCCGGACAACATCGACCAGTGCGAGCACGCCATGGACTCGCTCAGGAAAGCGATGGCCTGGGACGAGGAGCGTTTTGGCCTGGAATACGATCTCGACCTGTACCAGATCGTGGCGGTCGGCGATTTCAATATGGGGGCCATGGAGAACAAGGGCCTTAACGTCTTCAACACCAAGTATGTGCTGGCCAAGCCGGAAACCGCCACCGACGCCGACTATCAGGGCATCCTGGGCGTGATCGGCCATGAATATTTCCACAACTGGACCGGCAATCGGGTCACCTGCCGCGATTGGTTCCAGCTCAGCCTCAAGGAAGGGCTGACGGTGTTCCGTGACCAGGAGTTCACCTCGGATCTGGGCTCGCGCGGCGTCAAGCGCATCGAAGACGTGCGCATTCTGCGCAGTAGCCAGTTTCCGCAGGACGCCGGGCCGATGGCGCATCCGGTGCGCCCGGACTCCTACATCGAAATCAACAATTTCTACACTGTTACCGTCTACAACAAGGGGGCCGAGGTCATCCGGATGATCCAGACCCTGCTGGGCCGGGACGGCTTTCGCCGCGGCATGGATCTCTATTTCCGACGCCATGATGGCCAGGCGGTGACCTGCGACGATTTCGTGGCGGCCATGGCCGACGCCAATGGCGCGGATCTTGGCCAGTTCAAGCGCTGGTATCATCAGGCCGGCACCCCGGAACTGACCGTGAGCGACCAGTACGATCCGGCAACGCGTCGCTATGCCCTGACGATCCAGCAGTCCTGCCCGCCGACGCCGGGTCAGCCGCGCAAGGAACCGTTCCATATTCCGCTGGCGCTGGGTTTGCTGGATGGCGAGGGTTGCGATCTGCCGCTGCAACTGGAAGGGGAGCATGGGCCGGGAGCGACGACCCGGGTGCTGGAGTTGCGCGAAGCGACCCACACCTTCCAGTTCGTCGAGGTGCCGGTTCGGCCGATTCCGTCGCTATTGCGCGATTTTTCCGCGCCGGTGAAGTTGAACAGCGCCGAGAGCGACGCCGACTTGCGGTTTCGGCTGGCCCACGATCGCGATGACTTCAATCGCTGGGATGCCGGCCAAACCCTGGTGATCCGCGCCATCCTGGCTCTGATCGAACAGCATCGACAGGGTGGCGAGGGAGACTTGCCCGATGCCTTCAGCGCCGCCTTCGGCCAAGCGCTGGATTCCGCCGATGCCGATCCGGCATTGTTGGCCTTGGTGCTGACCTTGCCGAGCGAGGGCTATCTGGCTGAACAGATGCAGGTCGTCGATGTGGATGGTATTCACGCCATGCGGCGTTTCGTACAGCGGACTCTGGCGGAGCGGCTGCGGCCCTCGCTACTGGCGACCTACCGGACCTTGCATGAGCGAGAGCGCGACGGCTATTGCATCGACGCGGCTGCCATTGGGCGCCGCGCGCTCAAGAACGTCTGTCTGGATTATCTGATGCAGCTCGACGACGCCGAAGCGCGCACCCTGTGCCTGGAGCAGTTTCATGGCGCCAGCAACATGACCGACCAGCTCGGTGCACTGGCGCCACTGGCCAACTGCGAGGGACCGGAACGCGTTGCTGCCTTGGCGGCTTTTTACGAGCACTGGCGGCATGAAGCGTTGGTGGTGGACAAGTGGTTGAGTCTGCAGGCCGCTTCCCGCCTGCCCGGTGTCCTGGAGGTGGTGCGCCAGCTGATGACGCACGAATCCTTCACGCTCCGCAATCCCAACAAGGTGCGGGCGTTGATCGGGGTATTCTCACAAGCCAACCCACGGTATTTTCATGCGGCCGACGGCAGCGGTTATACTTTCCTGGCCGACCGAATTCTGGAGTTGGATGCGTTCAATCCCCAGATTGCTGCGCGGTTGATGGCGGCCTTTACCCGGTGGCGCCAGTACGATTCCGCTCGCCAGCAGGGGATGCGGAATCAACTTGAGCGCATTCTGGCGGCGCTGGCCTTGTCGCCGGATGTCTATGAGATCGCCGCCAAAAGTTTGGGCCGTGAGGAGTGAAAAAAGAAATTGCTGCGCTGCAAAATTTTGGTTGACACCTTGCTTTCCACGATGCAAAATATCCTTACTGATGCTGCATCGCACAATAAATAGTGACTCTATCAATTCCCAAACGTGGAGAATATCTGATGTCTACCCCAAACCCCTTCAACCCGTTCGCCAACTTCGACTTCAGCAAATTCGATCTGACCAAGTTCGACATGACCAAGATGCTGGGCGACGTCAAGATCCCCGGTTTCGACATGGAAGCCGTCGTGACCGCGCAGCGTAAGAATATCGAAGCGCTGACTGCCGCCAACCAGGCCGCGGTACAGGGGATGCAGGCGGTGGCGCAGCGCCAAGCCGAGATTCTGAGTCAGGCCATGAGCGAAGTGTCGTCGGTCGCCCAAGAGCTGTCCAGCGCGGGCAACCCGAAGGACATGACCACCAAGCAGGCCGAACTGGTCCGCAAGGCGTTCGAGCAGGCGCTGGCCAACATGCGCGAACTGGCTGAGATGGTCAGCAAGTCCAACACCGAAGCGTTCGCCATCATCAACAAGCGCGTGACCGAGAGCCTGCAGGAACTCAAGTCCCTGGTCGCCAAGTAAGGCGACGCTCGCTTCACAGCACTCTATGATTGAACGGACAGGTCAACGCGGAGTTTCCGTGCTGACCTGTCCTGTCATTTTTGGGGCATACTCTGCCGCCAAAGATGCAACATCAGTTAAAATAACGGCGATAAGTCCAACGAACCACCATAACGAGGAATGAATGCATGGCCGAAAAAACCAGTACCGAAGCCAAACTGCCTGACGTGAAGATGCCCGATCCGGTACAAATGGCTCAGCTGTTCAGCCATGTCGCCGAAAAGAGTCAGGTGATCGTCAAGGAATTCCTGAATCGCCAGAAAAACGACGGCATGTACGATCTGCAGGACACCATGGTGCTGGGCAAAGCCTTCATGGATTTGTCCCAGAAGATCATGAGCGATCCGACCAAACTGGCGCAGGCGCAGATGGCCCTGTGGCAGAACTATCTGGAATTGTGGCAGAAATCCCTGCCGGCGTTGTTCAGCGGTCAGCCGCTGGAAGCGGTGGTGCGCGAGCCGAAGAGCGACAAGCGCTTCAAGCACGACGACTGGAAGGACAACGCCCTGTTCTCGCTGATCAAGCAGTCCTATCTGCTGACGTCCGGCTGGCTACAGGACATGGTTGCCAACGTCGAAGGTTTCGACGACAAGACCAAGAAGAAACTCCAGTTCTATACCCGCCAGTTCGTCGATGCGCTGTCGCCTAGCAACTTCGCGCTGACCAATCCCGAAGTGGTGCGGGCCACCATCGAATCCGGCGGCGAGAATCTGATCAACGGCCTGAAGAACATGCTCGATGATCTCGAGCGTGGCAAAGGCAAGCTCAGCATTCGCATGACCGACCCCAGCGCCTTCGAGATGGGCAAGAACGTTGCCACCACTCCGGGCAAGGTGGTGTTCCAGACGGAGATGATGCAGCTCCTCCAGTTCGATCCCAGTACCCCGGAGGTGTTCAAGAAGCCGTTGTTGATCTTCCCGCCGTGGATCAACAAGTACTACATCATGGATCTGCGCCCCAAGAACTCGCTGATCAAGTGGGCGGTCGACCAGGGCTTCACGGTGTTCCTGATGTCCTGGATCAATCCCGACGAGAAGATGTCGGAGAAGGGCTTCGAAGATTACCTGAAGGATGGTCCGCTGGCGGCGCTGGATGCGATCGAACAGGCGACCGGCGAACCGGAAGTCAACGCGCTGGGTTACTGCTTGGGCGGCACGTTGCTTGCCATCACCAACGCCTATCTGGCTGCCAAGGGCACGCCGCGCATCACCTCCGGCACCCATCTGACCACCATGCTGGATTTCGCCCAGCCGGGCGAGTTGGAAGTGTTCATCGAGGAAGAGCAGATCGCCTCGCTGGAAAAGCGCATGGCTGCCAAGGGCTTCCTCGACGGCAGCGAGATGGCGACGACCTTCAGCATGTTGCGCGCCAACGATCTGATGTGGTCGTTCTTCATCAGCAACTACCTGCTGGGCAAGGACCCGTTCCCCTTCGACCTGCTGTACTGGAATTCGGATTCCACCCGGATGCCGGCCAAGATGCACAGCTTCTACCTGCGCAACTTCTACCAGCACAACCGGCTGAAGGATCCGGGCGGCATTTCCCTGCTGGGTACGCCGATCGATCTGAGCCAGGTCAAGGTGCCGACCTATTTCCTGTCGGCGATCGAAGATCACATCGCCCCGTGGAAGTCCAATTATGCCGGTAGCCGGTTGTTCAGTGGCCCGGTGCGGTTCGTGCTGAGCGGTTCCGGTCACATCGCCGGCCCGATCAACCCGCCGGCCGCCAACAAGTATTTCTTCTGGACCAACACCAAGCAGGTCGCCGATCCGGATGAGTGGCTGAAGGATGCCAAGCAGACCGAGGGTTCGTGGTGGCCGGATTGGTACAAGTGGCTGAGCAAGAACTCCGGCGAGAAGGTGCCGGCCCGCGTGCCGGGAACCGGCAAGCTGCCGGTGATCGAAGACGCGCCGGGTTCCTATGTGAAGGCCCGTCTGGTGAAGTGATCCACTCGGCGTGATGCCGATGAGACCGGATGGTCGTTCCGACCGCCGGTCGCTGCAGGATCGAGAAAGGCCGTCGTGGTTGCGACGGCCTTTTTTTCGTGGCTATCATCGGGTGTTCGACGGTGCAAGCTGGATATGACGGCTTTAAAGCAGGGCCTGCTGCGGGACGATCCGGATGCCTACCAAACGAGCGTGCGGTGCGGAGGCGTCCGCTCCAACAGCTGGTTAGGTGGCAGATTGGGCATAAACGATCTTGCCGGCCTGGACGGAAATGAACCCTGTTGCAATCATGGCCTTCAGAATTTGAGCCGCCTCGGCTTTGTCCACGTTCGGCTGGAAGTGTGTCTTTATCGCGCTAGCCATGGTCTTTTCTGTTCTGGGCCTAGTGACTTTCGGTTCTTTGAGCTTAACGATGAACGCCTCCGCCCTTTCGGTGGGTGGCTTTTTTTCGCCATTTTTTACTATGGGGATATCCGCAATCGATTCAGAGCGGACAGCGAAGACCTTCTTTGACTTGAGGTGCTGAATTAGAGGATCGAAACCCTTGTCCCGTGATACAACGTGGAAGAATGTGCTTGGGTCTTCCGCGGCTAGGCGCCCAATGTAATACGCGATATGGAAGTCGAGCGCATTCGGTCCGACACCAGTAATCTTTATATATTCAGCTCTCGGGCCGAGCTTTTGCAGTGTCGCTGCGATTTCGAACGGAATTTTCGATTGATTGGCGCCGCAGAACAGCAAGACGTGGAAGTGCTCGTAGTTCAGCGCTTCAATCGAGTCCGGCTGAACACTCTCGAAGTCGATTAGGACGATGTTTCTCCGCATATTGTCGAAGCTTCCTCCTTTTTACCACTTAACGCGGTCTGCGTTGATGGCTTTGTTAGGGATCTACATTTGTAAGTGCCCTATCAAGTTCAGAAGGATCTTTAAGGTATATTTTAACTAATTGATTTTGTGGAAGTCCTTTATTGCTAAGACCAATATCTTTTCTCATCTCACGATATAAGCGATCAACTGCTGGTAATAGCATTTTTATACCTGTGTTTTCTTCAGCTATACTTTCAAAATTTCGGAATGCGTTGATTACACTAGGACTACTCCATAAAATAATCTCTGTCCTAAATTTTGTCATTTGTAAAATTAATTCACCTTCTTTTAAAGGTTTTATAGGAATGTTTTTGTTGTTTCCGGAGATTATCCTGCGCACGATTTCTAAAAAATTGCTGTATATTTCAACTTTTTTGGAGCGATGTGCTTCATCAATCTCACGTAACTTGATTTGTTTTTGTGTATATAGGTTTGCTATTAGACCAACGATGATAGTAATAATCCCACCAATAACAGGAATAGTGATCTTGGAATCTGCAACAGTTAATGCTTCAATCAGGGCTGTTCAATGCTTCTCAACTGATGCATTCTACGGATTTTTCAGATCATGGGATGCACTGATGCTCTTGCCGACCTTTCTCGCCGCGATACCCGATCATCGCCGTCCCCAAGGTCGGCGGTATGGCT
>RXIW01000002.1 GCA_003989065.1 Candidatus Competibacteraceae bacterium | reverse complement strand
GTCTGGGCCTCTACGATAATGCCCTTAACTTCGACCAACTGCTGGCCTACCAAGGACTCTAGCGTTGAACAGCCCTGGGGCGGGACCACGGGTGGGTGTACTGCTGGTGGGGCTACCTCCTTCGCTGGAGGCAACGGCGGTGCGCGCGGTGTGGTTACAGTCGCGGGCGGGACCACGGGCAGCGGCGGCGGCGGCGGCGGCGGCAGTTCGGCAACGCCTTCAGGAGTTGGTGCGAATGGGTTGCCTGGCACTCCTCCAACGTTGTCTGGCATTCCTCCAACTCTAGTTCTCGGTGTTGGCGGTGCTGGCGGTTCTAACGGTTCTGGTCAGGGCTCCGGTGGCAACGGGGGTAATCAGAGTCTTGCTACTTCTGATGGTAATCCCGGTATACTGCCTGGCGGCGGTGGCGGTGGTAAAGGGTCGAGTGTGACTGGCGGCACCAGCGGCGTCGGTTTCGCTGGCCGGGTGACCATCACTTGGGCGGATCCGGTTCTGCAGCAGCAAGCTATACCCACTCTGCAGGAATGGGCGCTGATGCTGATGGGGTTGTTGCTGGGCGGTTTGGTCTGGTATCGGTCACAGCGCAAGGGCAATATGGCTGCGTAAGCTTTTCTTTCTCATGCGCACCATCCTCCTCATTGATGAGAGGAATGAGTGTATGACAAGAGGCCCGCTGATTGCGGGCCTTTTCGTTGCTATCGAAGGGCGATTCAGATCAATCCGATTTGGGCGCTGTTAGGGTTGCCAACCGCGTGTGCGGCAACAGCTCGCCCAGAAAATCGCGGTGGAGCCCTGCCCAGATCAGAATCGGCGTCACCGCTGGCAGGATCAGATAGCCCAACTGATAGGCCAGCGCCAGCAGTTCCCGCATCAACGGTGTCACTCCCATCTGGGTGGCGATAACGGGATTCATGTCGAAGACCAGCGTCTTAAGCGCATCGCAGCTAATCCCCCATACCGGCACCGGCAACAGCAGCAACCCGCCGATGACCGCCCGATACAGCTTCTCGCCCCAGCCGGTCGGAGCTGCCAGGATCAGCGCCAGCAGCATCGGCAGCCCGTAGGCGTACTTCAGCGCGTTGATGGTAAACACCAATTGTCCCTGTGCACCAGGCGGGGCCGAGCTATCCGCCGGGTTGGCCGGGGCAATGAATCGGGTGACGATATCGACGGCCGTGCCCTGTTGTTCGACCCCGGCAATGGCCTGCGGGAAAGCGTGGCTGAGGACAAAGTGGCTCCAGCCGGCGATCGGCATCAAGATCAAGGGTGCCAACACGTACCAGAGGACGAACATCGGCCCCAGCCACAACAGCGTGCGCAGCAGAAAACGATCGATCGGACGGCGCGGCGTCATGGCGTTGCTCCCCCAGCTGGCGCAGATGGAGGTTCATCCGTCGGCGCGGGCAATAATCGTAGCCACAACAGATAGACGATCAACCCATCCAGCATGATCAGCGCCTGCCACAGATACAGGTGCGCCCACTCGAACCAGACCGGGTTCCATTGCAGCAGATAGAACAGGCTGATGATCCGCAGCGTGTTCAGAGCCTGGATAGCCAGGAAACTCACTGCAAACCCAATCAGCTTGTATTTCCACGGCGCCGAGGTGGCGGCGATGGCGGCGATCACCACGATCATGGCTTCAACCCCATTGCATCCGGGCTGAATGCTCACTGCCGCGCCGGTTTTGATGTTGCTCAGGACAATACCCTGAGCCTGTACCGTGCTGTCGAAAGTCTGCAGGATGACGGCGCTGACCTTGGCCACTGCCGCGGTGAAGGGCTGGATCACCCAAACCTGCACGGGCTCCATCAACTCGATGACGAACAGCGCCAGAAGAATCGCCATGAAAACAAGCAAAGGCATGATTCGGGTCTCTCATAGGCAGGTCGAGGCTAAGCAGGATGATACGAGAATAGCTTGCGATTCACGTCCGCACATTGTCGGAGCTACATCGAGATGTCGCAAGAGATCATCATCTGCGCCATATTTTAAGCGCGGCAAGAACACCCGATGGCCGTGATCGTGCCGCCGCCCGGCGTCCCAGGGTGGGCTGTGCTACAATCTAACGCCTTAAAAGCGGTGGACTTGGCGTTGATGAAGGTTTTACATGACTAAAATCGCTAAAGAAATCTTACCCGTCAATCTGGAAGACGAGATGCGGCAGTCCTACCTCGATTACGCCATGAGCGTGATCGTCGGTCGGGCGTTGCCGGACGTGCGCGATGGCCTCAAGCCGGTCCATCGGCGGGTGCTGTTCGCCATGAGCGAACTGGGCAACGACTGGAACCGGCCCTACAAGAAATCCGCCCGCGTGGTCGGCGACGTGATCGGTAAGTACCATCCGCATGGCGATACCGCCGTCTATGACACCATCGTGCGCATGGCCCAGCCGTTCTCGCTGCGCTATATGCTGGTGGACGGACAGGGCAACTTCGGCAGCGTCGATGGCGACGCCCCGGCTGCCATGCGTTACACCGAAGTCCGCATGGCCCGAATCGCCCACGAGCTGCTGGCCGACATCGACAAGGAAACGGTGGATTTCGTCCCCAACTACGACGAATCGGAACGCGAGCCTACCGTTTTTCCCACCCGCCTGCCCAACTTGCTGATCAACGGCTCTTCCGGCATTGCCGTGGGCATGGCCACCAACATCCCGCCGCACAATCTCGGCGAGGTGGTCGACGCCTGCATGGCGCTGATCGACGACCCGACGCTCAGCATCGAAGGTCTGATGCGTTACGTGCCCGGCCCGGATTTTCCAACCGCAGCCCTGATCAACGGCACGCGCGGCATCCGCGAGGCGTATCAGACTGGGCGGGGGCGCATCCAGGTCCGCGCCCGCACCGAAGTCGAGACCGACGAGGCCCGCAACCGTCAAGCCATCATCGTCACCGAATTGCCCTATCAGGTGAACAAGGCTCGGCTGATCGAAAAAATCGCTGAGCTGGTCAAGGACAAGAAGATCGAGGGCATCACCGAGCTGCGCGACGAATCCGACAAGGATGGCTTGCGCATCTACATCGAGCTGCGGCGGGGTGAATCCGCCGAGGTAGTGCTGAACAACCTGTTCCTGCACACTCCGTTGCAGAGCGTGTTCGGCGTCAACATGGTAGCGCTGGTTGAAGGGCAGCCGCGCCTGCTCAATCTCAAGCAGATGCTGGAAGCCTTCCTGGCCCATCGCCGCGAAGTGGTGGTGCGGCGGACCGTGTTCGATCTGCGCAAAGCCCGCGAGCGCGCCCACATCGTCGAAGGGTTGGCGGTGGCGCTGGCTAATCTCGATGCCCTGATCGCGCTGATCCGGGCCGCTGCCGATCCTGCCGCCGCCAAGGCCGCTTTGTTGGCGCAAGTGTGGATGCCGGGCTTGGTGATGGATCTGCTGGCGCATGCCGGCGCGGATTATTCCAGGCCCGAGGATCTGGGTGCGGAATTCGGTCTGAACGGGGCCAGCTATCGGTTGTCGCCAACCCAGGCCCAGGCGATCCTGGATTTGCGCCTGCATCGGCTCACCGGTCTGGAGCAGCAGAAGCTGTTGGACGAGTATCGCGAGTTGTTGGCGCGCATCCAGGATTATCTGGAGATTCTCACCCTGCCGGAACGGTTGACTGCGGTGGTGCGCGCCGAGTTGGCCGAACTGCGCGCCCAGTATGGCGATGCCCGCCGCACCAGGATCACGGTCGATGAGCAGAATCTGAATCTGGAAGACCTGATCAACGAGGAAACGATGGTGGTGACCCTGTCGCACGCCGGCTATGTCAAGTCGCAGCCACTGTCGCTGTATCGGGCGCAGCGGCGCGGCGGACGTGGCCGGGCCGCCGCGACGGTCAAGGAAGAGGACTTCATCGACAAGCTGTTCATCGCCAGCACCCACGACACCATCCTGTGTTTTTCCAACCGGGGGCGGGTGTACTGGAAGAAGGTCTACGAATTGCCGCAGGCCGGACGCACCGCCCGCGGTCGACCCATCGTCAACTTGCTACCGCTGGAAGAGAGCGAGCGCATCAACGCGGTGTTGCCGGTGCGCGAATTCAGCGACGATCACTATCTGTTCTTCGCCACAGCCAGTGGCACGGTCAAGAAAACCCGGTTGTCGGAATACTCCCGGCCGCGGCCCAGCGGCATCATCGCCATCGATCTGCGCGACGGCGATCAGCTGGTGAATGTGGCCCTGACCCACGATCAGTGCGACATCATGTTGTTGACCGATGCCGGCAAGGCCCTGCGCTTCGTCGAATCCGAGGTGCGGGACATGGGCCGTTCCGCCTGCGGGGTGCGTGGCATTCGCTTGGGCGAGGGGCAGAAGGTCATCGCCCTGATCGTGGTGGGCGAAGGCATGGTGTTGGCGGTGACCGAGAACGGCTACGGTAAACGGACCGAAGTCGATGAATATCCGCGCCATGGTCGCGGCGGCCAGGGCGTCATCTCGATACAGACTTCCGAGCGCAACGGTCGGGTGATCGGCGCGGTGCAGGTGGAAAACGACCACGAGATCATGCTGATCACCGACGGCGGCACCCTGGTGCGCACCCGGGTCGAGGAAATCTCGGCGGTGGGACGCAACACCCAGGGCGTCAAACTGATCAGCCTGCAGGGCACGGAGAAGCTGGTCGGGGTCGAGAAGATCGAGAGCATCGGTGAGGTGGACGCCGGCGATGATCTGCCGGTAGACGACGATGGCGCGGCGTCCGCTGATGGCGCCGACGATGAGGAGGCGACATGAGCGAGGCGGAAAGTCTGCAGGCGTTGCGCGAGCAGATCGATGCGCTGGACCGGCAGATTCAGGCGTTGATTTCCGCACGGGCGCGCTGCGCCCAACAGGTGGGTGCGCTCAAGCAGGCGGCGGGTGCCACGGGCAATTTTTATCGCCCGGAGCGCGAGGCCCAGGTGTTGCGGCGGGTGATCGAAACCAACCAGGGACCGCTGAGCAGTGAGGAGATGGCGCGGCTGTTTCGCGAAATCATGTCGGCCTGCCTAGCGCTGGAGGAGCCGCTGAGAATCGCCTTTCTCGGCCCGGAAGGGACTTTTACCCAGGCCGCGGCGCTCAAGCATTTCGGTCAGTCGATCCACAGCATTCCACTGCGGGCCATCGACGAGGTGTTCCGCGAGGTCGAGGCCGGTTCCGCCGATTACGGGATCGTGCCGGTGGAGAATTCCACCGAAGGGGTGGTCAACCATACCCTGGATATGTTTTTGCAATCGCCGTTGCGGATCTGCGGCGAGGTGCAGATGCGCATCAATCATCATCTCATCACCCACGCCGCCGCGCTCCAGGATATCCGTCGCATCTATTCCCATCGGCAATCGCTGGCGCAGTGCCGGGAATGGCTGGATGCCAATTTGCCCCGGGTCGAGCAGATCGAACTCAGCAGCAACGCCGAAGCAGCACTGCAGGTCCGGGACGAGCTGGACGCGGCGGCGATCGCCGGCCAGTGCGCGGCCGACATCTATGGATTGCCGACCCTGGTGCGCAATATCGAGGACGAACCGAACAACACTACGCGCTTTCTGATCATCGGCACCCAGCCGATTGCACCTTCCGGCGACGACAAGACTGCGCTGCTGGTGTCGTCACTCAACCAGCCCGGCTCGCTGTTTCGCTTGCTGGAGCCCCTGGCTCACAACAATGTCAGCTTGAATCGCATCGAATCGCGGCCATCGCGGCGCGGTATGTGGGATTACGTGTTTTTCATCGACCTTGATGGCCATGCCCAGGATCCGGCGGTGGCCAAGGCCCTGAGCGAGTTGCGCGAACAGGCCAGCCTGTTCCGGGTCCTGGGGTCGTATCCCAAGGGCGTGTTGTGAGGGACGACTACGACTCGCCGTGGAAAGAGGTGTTGGAACGCTATTTCCCCGCTTTTCTCGCTTGGTTCTTTCCCGCCGCCCACGCCGATATTGCCTGGGAACACGGTTATCGGTTTCTCGACAAGGAATTGCAGAAGGTGGTGCGCGACGCCCGGTTGGGGCGACGCTGGGCTGATAAGCTGGTGCAGGTCACGACTCGGGAAGGCGGCGAGGACTGGCTGTTGGTGCATATCGAGGTGCAGGGACAGCGGGAAGCCGATTTCGCCCAGCGGATGTTCAGTTATAACTATCGTCTGTTCGACCGCTACGCTCGCCCGGTCGTGAGTCTGGCTGTATTAGGCGAGGGTCGGAGCGAAACCGCTGGGCAGTTTGGTTACGGTCGTTGGGGCAGCGAAACGCGCTTCACCTTTCCGGTCGTCTGTCTGCATGACTACCGTGACCGGCAGGCGGAAATGATGCAATCGGCCAATCCTTTTGCAGTCGTCGTCCAGGCTCACCTGCAGGCCCAGGCGACTGCCGACGATCCCGACCGCCGTTATCAAGGCAAGTTGCAATTGGTCAAAAGCCTGTATCGGCGTGGCTGGGCGCGGCAGGATATCCTGGAGCTGTTCCGAGTCATCGACTGGTTGTTGCAACTACCCGCTGCGCTGGAAAATCAACTCTGGGTGGAAGTGCAAGATCACGAGGAGGCAACCAAGATGCGCTACGTAACGAGCCTGGAACGGATTGGTATGCAAAGAGGCATGGAGAAGGGCATGGAGAAGGGCATGGAGAAGGGCATGGAGAAGGGCTTGGAGAAAGGCATGGAGAAAGGTCTGGCGATGGGGTTGCAGCAGGCTTTGCAGTCGGAACGGCGCATGCTGCTGCGGCTGGTTCGCCGCCATTTCGGTGAAGCTGTCGCCGAGCGCACCGCCCCTGTCTTGGAGCAGATTCAGCAACTGCTGGTCCTTGAAGATCTCAGCGAAGCCTTGTTCGACTGTCCAGATGAGCCGACATGGCTGGCGCGGATCGGCGTGGCGGCGCAGTCCCTGCCGGACAGTCTGCCGAGTAACGGGATGAGTCCCTGAGTGCTGTTGTTATGGAAAGTGTCGCGGCCTGTTTTCGCAAACCGCTGCCGGACCAGTACAATTTATTCATGACTATTTTTGATAACGACTTCGCGAGTTGACGCGATCATCCCGATGGAGCCCCTTTTCCCATGACTTGTGATTATTTCGCGCTCGCCGCTCCCGGCGTGCGCAGCCTACAGCCTTATCAGCCCGGCAAACCGGAAAGCGAGCTGCGGCGGGAATATGGCCTGAGCGATATCGTCAAACTGGCCTCGAACGAAAATCCGTTGGGTCCCAGCCCACGGGCCTTGGTCGCTGTGCGGGAGGCGTTGAGCGACATGGCCCGCTATCCCGATGGCAACGGTTTCGAGCTCAAGACCGCGCTGGCGGCCAAATTAGGCGTATCGACGGCGATGTTGACCTTGGGCAACGGCTCCAATGATGTGCTGGAGCTGGCGGCCCGGGCCTTCCTGACGCCGGAATACGAAGCGGTGTTCTCCGAACACGCCTTTGCGGTCTATCCCATCGCCACCCAGGCCGTCGGGGCCACGGCGCGCGTCGCTAAGGCCAATCCGCCCGATCACGCCATGCCCTACGGTCACGATCCAGCAGCGCTGCTGGCGTCGATCAACGACCGCACCCGGCTGATGTTCATCGCCAATCCCAACAACCCTACCGGTACTTGGTTGAAGACGGCGGAGTTGCAAGGTTTATTGAGCGACATTCCCGAGTCGGTCATCGTGGTGGTGGACGAAGCCTATGGCGAATATGTGGATCCTGCGGCGGACTGTGCCGATACGCTGCGCTGGCTCGACCGTTTCCCCAACCTGATCGTGACCCGCACCTTTTCCAAGGCTTACGGCCTGGCGGGTCTGCGGGTTGGCTATGCCATCTCCCATCCGGTGGTGGCTGATTTGCTGAATCGGGTGCGGCAACCGTTCAATGTCAACAGCCTGGCCCTGGTGGCGGCGACGGCGGCGCTGGACGATGTCGACCATCTGCAGCGGATTCAGGCGCTCAATCGCGCCGGTATGCAGCAACTGCAGGAAGCCTGCCGCCGACTGGGTTTGAGCTGGTTGCCGTCGGTCGGCAATTTTCTGTGCGTGGATGTGGGTCGATCCGGTCGCGAGGTGTTTTTGGCCTTGCTCAAGCGTGGGGTGATCGCTCGACCGGTGGATAACTACGGTCTGCCGCGCTTTTTGCGGATTAGTATCGGTACCGAAGCGGAAAATACCCGGTTGATCGAAGCCCTAACTGCCGTATTGCAGGAGTGAATGATGACGCAACCCTTGATTCGCCGGCTGTGCGTGATCGGCGTTGGCTTGATCGGCGGCTCCCTGGCCCGCGCGCTCAAACAGGCGGGCGAGGTGGGGGAGGTGGTCGGATCCGGACGCAACGAAGACAACCTGCAGGCTGCCGTGCGTCTGGGGGTAGTGGATCGCTATGATATCGATGCGACCCGCGCGGTCGTCGATGCCGATGTGGTGATGCTGGCGGTGCCGCTAGGCGCTATGGCCACGGTGCTGCGCGATATCGCGCCTTATTTGTCGCCCGATGCGGTGCTGACCGACGCCGGCAGTGCCAAGGGCAGCGTAGTGGCGGATGTCAAGCGGGTTTACGGCGTGATCCCGCCGAATTTCGTGCCTGGCCATCCCATCGCCGGCACCGAGCGCAGTGGAGTGGAAGCGTCGTTCGCCACCCTGTTCCAACATCGACGGGTGATTCTGACGCCGCTGGCGGAAACTGCCGCCGACGCCCATCGGCTGATTCGGCGCATGTGGGAGTTGACCGGAGCCGAAGTGGTGGACATGGGGGTGCGCCATCATGACGCTGTCTTGGCTGCGACTAGCCACTTGCCGCACATGTTGGCCTATACCCTGGTCGATACCTTGGCGCGGCTGGATGATCGGGCCGAGATCTTCCGCTACGCCGCCGGGGGGTTTCGCGACTTTACTCGCATCGCCTCCAGCGATCCGCGCATGTGGCATGACATCTGTGTCGCCAACCGCGAGCAATTGTTGGAGATGATCGCCTTGTTCAGCGCCGATCTATCCCGTTTGGCCGAGGCCATCCGCAACGATGACCGCGAGGCGATTCTCGCCATTTTCCAGCGGGCCAAACGCGCCCGCGACAACCTGTATCTTGATTAACGCCAACCTTATGACCGATCTCGTTTTCATCGTCAAACCGGGTGGTGCCTTATGCGGGCACTTGCGTGTACCGGGCGATAAATCCATTTCCCACCGGGCCATCATGTTCGGTGCGCTGGCGGAAGGCACGACCACCATCACCGGCTTTCTGGAAGGCGAAGATTGCCTGGCGACGTTGCGGGCCTTTCGTGCCATGGGCGTGCGGATCGATGGGCCGGATCACGGACGGGTGATCGTGCAGGGCGTCGGGTTACATGGTCTACACGCTTCGGCTGAGCCCTTGGATATGGGCAATTCCGGTACCTCGATGCGGCTGATGAGCGGCCTGTTGGCCGGACAATCCTTCCATACCGTGTTGACCGGCGATGCCTCGCTGACCCGGCGGCCGATGCGGCGGGTGACCGAACCGTTGGCGCTGATGGGTGCGCAGATCGATGCCAGTGAGCGGGGTACTGCGCCACTGCGGATTCATGGCGGCCAGCACCTGCGCGGCATCGACTATGCGTTGCCAGTCGCCAGCGCCCAGGTCAAATCCTGCCTGTTGCTGGCGGGTCTTTACGCGGAAGGCATGACCCGCGTCACCGAGCCGGCACCGACCCGCGATCACACCGAACGCATGTTGGAAGGGTTCGGCTATCCATTGCGACGCGAGGGTGATCGCAGCGTTGCCGTGATGGGTGGCGGATGCCTGACAGGGACCGCAATCGATGTACCGGCCGATATCTCATCGGCGGCGTTCTTCCTGGTCGGAGCCAGTATCGCGCCCGGCTCCGATCTGCTGTTGGAACATGTGGGGGTCAATCCGACCCGTACTGGCGTTATCGACATCTTGCAGCTGATGGGCGCCGATATCGATATCCTCAATCCGCGCTTGGCCGGTGGCGAGCCGGTGGCCGATCTGCGGGTGCGTTCCGCCCCGTTGCGCGGCATTCGGATTCCTGAACATCTGGTACCGCTGGCGATCGATGAGTTTCCCGCGCTGTTCATCGCCGCCGCCTGCGCCGAGGGTGAAACGGTGCTGACCGGTGCGGCGGAATTGCGGGTCAAGGAAAGCGACCGCATCCAGGTCATGGCCGATGGCTTGAGCGTTTTGGGCATCGCTGCGCAACCTACTCCGGACGGCATTGTCATTCAAGGTGGCGCGCTGGCGGGTGGAACGATCGACAGTCACGGCGATCACAGGATCGCCATGAGTTTTGCCATGGCCGCCTTGCGGGCCGGCGGTCCCATTCGTATCCAGGACTGTGCCAACGTCAACACCTCTTTCCCCGGTTTCGTGGCCCTGGCCCGGAGCGGCGGCCTGGCGGTGGCGGAGTCGACCGTATGAGCGGCCAGCCGCCCGTCATCACCGTGGATGGTCCGAGTGGGGTCGGCAAGGGCACGCTGTGTCAATGGCTGGCGACCCGGCTGGGTTTTCACCTGCTCGACAGCGGTGCGCTGTACCGCTTGACGGCGCTGGCGGCATTGCGTCAAGGGCTGGCGCTGGAGGATGAAAACGCGGTCGCGGCGGTGGCTGCCAGCCTGGATGTGCGGTTCGTGGCCCGTGCCGACTGCAGTCCGGGCATCCTGCTGGCGGACGAGGAGGTCGGCGACCGGATTCGCGGCGAGGATTGCGGCGCTGCGGCTTCGCGTGTGGCCGCTCTGCCGGCGGTCCGCGCCGCCTTGCTGCAGCGGCAACGCGATTTTCGCCGGTCGCCTGGATTGGTTGCCGATGGCCGTGACATGGGCACGGTGGTGTTTCCAGCCGCCGAACTCAAGCTGTTTTTGACCGCCAGCGCAGCGGAGAGGGCTCGCCGACGATATAAGCAGTTGAGTGAAAAAGGTATCGATGCTAATCTTGAAAGTCTGGCAAATGAAATCGCCGCGCGCGATGCGCGCGATGCCGAGCGCGCCGTGGCTCCGCTCAAGCCGGCGGTCGATGCGCAGATTCTCGACACCACCCAGCTCGATATCCCCGAGGTATGCGATTGGGCGCTGAAATGGGCCATCCGGCGGCTGGGACTCATGGAAAACCCCTAGGCTTGCCATCTTTACGCCAGTGCCGGCCTTGACTACGCTTATACGCTTAACGGATTGACCAAGCGCCTGGACTGGGCGCTGCGGGCGCGAGCCCCGAAAGCTGCCGTGGCAACGGGAGCACAGTCGCCCGAAGCCGGTTCGGAGATTTCCGGACATCTTGTCTAAATCAACCCGTGGCGGCCTGTGCTGCCGATTTTTTTTGAGCTATAACCCATGACTGAAAGTTTTGCCGAACTGTTTGAACAGAGCCTGGCCGACAAGCAGATGCAGCCTGGCTCCATCGTCCAGGGACTGGTGGTGGAAATCCGGGCGGATGCCGTGATCGTCAATGCCGGCCTGAAATCGGAAGGACTGATTCCGATCGAACAGTTTTACAACGAGGATGGCGTTCTCGATGTGAAGGTGGGCGATCAGGTCGAGGTCGCCCTGGACGCGCTGGAAGACGGTTTCGGAGAGACCCGGCTGTCCCGCGAAAAAGCCAAGCGCGCCCGGATCTGGAGCGCGTTGGAAAAAGCCTTCGAAAAAGAGGAAATCGTCAAGGGCCTGATCAGTGGCAAGGTCAAGGGTGGTTTCACCGTCGATATCGGCGAAATTCGCGCCTTCCTGCCTGGCTCCCTGGTCGATGTGCGTCCCGTGCGCGACGCCGCCTATCTGGAAGGCAAAGAACAGGAATTCAAGGTCATCAAGCTGGATCGTCGGCGCAATAACGTGGTGGTGTCTCGCCGCGCCGTGGTGGAACAGGAATACAGCGCCGAGCGCGAGGCTCTGCTGCAGAACCTGCAGGAAGGCCAGATCGTCGACGGCGTGGTCAAGAATCTCACCGATTACGGTGCATTCCTGGATCTGGGCGGGATCGACGGCCTGTTGCACATCACCGACATGGCTTGGCGGCGGGTCAAGCACCCCTCGGAAGTGGTCGCGGTCGGCGACACCATCCGGGTCAAGGTGCTCAAGTTCGATCGCGAGCGCAATCGGGTTTCGCTGGGCCTGAAGCAGCTGGGCGACGATCCGTGGATCGCCTTGGCCCGCCGCTATCCGGTCGGCACCCGGGTGTTCGGCAAGGTCACCAACATCGCCGACTACGGCTGCTTCGTGGAAATCGAAGAAGGGGTCGAAGGTCTGGTGCATGTGTCCGAAATGGATTGGACCAACAAGAACGTCAATCCGAACAAGGTGGTGGCCCTGGGCGACGAGGTCGAGGTTATGGTGCTCGATATCGACGAGGACCGCCGCCGCATTTCGCTGGGCATGAAGCAGTGCCAGCAGAACCCTTGGGAAGAGTTCGACCAGAACCACGCCAAGGGCGACCGGGTCGCCGGCAAGATCAAGTCCATCACCGACTTCGGCATCTTCATCGGGCTGGACGGCGGTATCGACGGCCTGGTGCATCTGTCCGATATCTCCTGGAACGTGCCGGGCGAAGAAGCGGTGCGGCAATACAAGAAGGGCCAGGAAGTCGAGGCGGTGGTGCTGGCGGTGGATCCCGAGCGCGAGCGCATCTCCCTGGGCATCAAGCAGCTGGACAAGGATCCCTTCTCCAACTTCGTGGCCGACCATCCCAAGGGCAGCATCGTCAAGGGCCAGATCATGTCGGTGGACGCCAAGGGCGCCGTGATCGATCTGGGCCACGGTGTCGAGGGGACCTTGCGCGCGTCCGAGCTGTCGCGGGAGCGGATCGAGGACGCCCGGACGGTGTTGAAGGAAGGTGATGAGATCGAAGCCAAGTTCATCGGCGTCGATCGCAAGAACCGCACCATCACGCTGTCGATCAAGGCCAAGGATCTGGCGGAGGAAGCCGAGGTCCTGCAGGATTACAGCCGCAAGTCCGGCTCCGGCGCGACCTTGGGCGACATCTTCAAGGAACAGATGAGCGCGCAGGACGAGTAGGGTATCAAGTTGCGAGAGGGGGATGCGAGATCCCCCTCCATGACGATCCGCGGCGTGTGATCGGCGCCGCGGTAGATTCAGGCGGCGGTGCGGTGTGGGATTTCCCGCCACGCTCGCTCGTCAGGGGGAAATTTCATGACGAAATCGGAACTAATCGAGATCCTCGCGCGCAAACGCAGCGACATTCCGTACAAGGATGTCGAGCAGGCCGTCAAGACGATGTTGGAGCAGATGAGCGAATCGTTGGCCGGTGGCGAGCGGATCGAGATCCGGGGGTTTGGCAGTTTTTCGTTGCACTTTCGCCCTCCCCGGGTCGGTCGCAATCCTAAGACCGGCGATGCCGTGGATCTGTCCGGCAAATATGTCCCGCACTTCAAGCCTGGCAAGGAATTGCGCGAGCGGGTCAATGATCACTATCGCGACAGCGATGATGGATACTAAAGATCAACCAGCCGCTCCCACAGGCTGTCGATTGTCATGCATCGTTCAAAAGCCCACGGTATAGAGTGGGTTTTTTTATGAAGGGCTGTAGGGATGGGGCAAAATCGACATAATGGGCGGAGGCCGTTCGAACGCGCCGATGTTCAAGCTGTTCTGCCAGGGGAAATCAGATGTTCTGGATCAAATCGATTCTGATTGCTGCAATCTTGTTGGCGGTGCTGTTGCTGGGATTGGAGTTTTCCACGCTGCACGCCGATCCCGTGACGGTCAACTATCTGTTGGGGACGACTTCCTTGCCGCTGTCGCTGGTCGTGGTGTGCGCCTTCGCTCTGGGGGTTGCGGTCACGGCGATGGTGGGCGCATTCGTGGTATTGCCATTGCGCTGGCAGGTGGCCCGGTTTCGACAGTTGGTGACTAACAAAGATCATGAAATCAATATGCTATCCAAGAAAACTGGCCGGGATGGGCGTTGACGCGCCAGGGATGTACCGTTAAATCATGATGGAATTGTTATGGCTGCTGCTGCCGGTTGCTGCCGCCTCCGGCTGGTGGGTGGCCCGGCGCGAGTATCTGGACCGTCGCGGCGCGACGGTCCGCAGCGCCGATTATTTCAAGGGATTGAACTATCTGATCGATGACAAGCCCGATCAGGCCATCGAAGTTTTCACCCGCATGGCCGATGTGGATCGGGATACGGCCGAGATGCATTTGACCTTGGGCAACCTGTTTCGCCGCCGCGGCGAGGTGGACCGGGCCATTCATATCCACGGCAGCCTGATTGCCCGCTCCAACCTGACGACCGATCAACGCCATCGCTCTATACTGGAACTCGGCGAAGATTATTTGCGGGCGGGCTTGTTCGACCGGGCCGAGGCGTTGTTTCAGGAGTTGGTGGAGCAACCCGCTCACATGGAGGTGGCGCTGTCGCGTCTGATTCACATTTTTCAGCAGGAAAAGGATTGGCGACAGGCGATTGCCTACAGCGACCGTCTGGAACAGATCAGCGGTGACTCCAAGCGCCGCCAAACCGCGCATTTTTGCTGCGAGTTGGCCGAAGCGGCCAATGCCCGCAACGATGACGCCGAGACCAGTAGCTGGTTGCTCGATGCGCTGGCGCGCGATGCCGGTTGTGCCCGCGCCAACCTGTTGCTGGGACGGCTGGCGATGCGGATGGGCGACCATCGCAAGGCCATCGAGGCTTTTCAGGCGGTCGAACGGCAGGACCGCGGCTATTTTCCGGAGGCGGTCGTGCCTCTCAGTCAGTGCTACAGCGCGCTGGGATGTCCCGACGAATGGCTGGCCTATCTGCGGGAAGTGCATGAACGGGATCACAGTGGACGGATCACCGACACTCTGGCCGAATGGCTATTGCGGCTGGAAGGCGAGGAAGCCGCTCTGCAGTTTCTCGAACGCGAATTGCGAGAATACCCAACCCTACTCGGTCTGCGGCGTCTGGTCGACACCAAGCTGGCGCGTGGCGAGGGCGCAAAATACGCTGACCTGCGCACCCTGCAGTGTATCAGCGTGCAGATGCTCAACAGCGCGGCACGTTATCGCTGCAGCAATTGCGGTTTCGTCGTCAAATCCCTCCACTGGTGTTGCCCCAGTTGCTTGCAATGGAACACCATCAAACCGATGTCCGATCTGGTCATGAAAACCAGCGGCTGAATCGATGTCGCATGCCATTGAATCGATGTCGCATTGCTAAGCCAATTTAATGTTGCACTTGCACTTTTTTGTTCTATATTGATGAGGTAATGTCGGCGTTGGATCTGTCGGCAGTCCCCGTCAAACGAAGAGAGGCTTACCAATGAAAATCATGCGACTCGTTTTCGGTTTGATCCTGGCGCTCTGCTCAGCTGTGGCGCTGGCTCAGGCCATCGATCTCAACACGGCCAGTGCGGAACAGCTGGAAAAAGCCCTGCAGGGTATCGGACCCAAGAAGGCTGCCGATATCGTCAAGTATCGGGAAGCCAATGGCCCCTTCAAATCCGTGGACGACTTGACCAAGGTGCCAGGGATCAAAGGAAAAACGCTTGAGAAGATCAAGCCTTTGGTGATGGTGGGTGGCGCGCCCGCGCTGCCGACGACGCCCGCGACCCCAAGCGTACCGACGGCTCCCGCCATGCCGAGCGTGCCGGCAACGCCCGCGATGCCGACGGCTCCCGCAGTCCCAAGCGTACCGACGGCTCCCGCCATGCCGAGCGTGCCGGCAACGCCCGCGACCCCAAGCGTGCCGACGGCGCCGTCTGCGACTTCGACATCCAAGCCCTAACGCGCGGCCCATTGCGTTTGCCCGCTGCGAGGATGCGCAACGCTGGTCGCTTCACGAAGCGGCCAGCGCCTTTATAATGGCACGCCTTCCGGCAACCGCCGCTACCTCTGATCGGAATCGTGCCCATGTTTCGTCCCCTGGAGTTGTTCATCGGTTTGCGCTATACCCGCGCCAAACGTCGTAACCACTTCATTTCATTCATATCGCTGACATCGATGCTGGGAATTGCTCTGGGTATCACCGCGCTGATCACCGTGCTGTCGGTGATGAACGGTTTTCAACAGGAGTTGCGCGGACGCATCCTATCGATGACCGCCCATGCCACCATCAGTCGCTGGAGCGGGCTGATGGACGACTGGCAGGCCGTCCAGGACCAGATCGCACACCATCCCGAGGTGGTGGGCGGAGCGCCTTACATCCGGGGCGAGGCGATGCTCAATCATGCTTCTCTGGTCAGCGGCGCTCTAATCCAGGGCATTCTCCCGCAGGAGGAGCGACAGGTTTCCGATATCGGCGGCAAGATGATCCGTGGTTCCCTGGATGATCTGCGTCCCGGCCAATTCGGCATCATCCTCGGTAAGGCGCTGGCCAATGCCTTGGGCGTGACGGTCGGGGACAAGGTGACCGTCATCACGCCGCAGGCCAACGTGACGCCAGCCGGGGTGTTGCCGCGCCTGAAACGTTTCGACGTGGTGGGCCTCTTCGAGGCTGGCATGTACGAGTACGACCGAGGTTTGGCGCTGATAAACATCGCAGACGCCGGCAAGCTGTTCCAGTATCCGGACGGAGTGGTCAACGGACTGCGCCTGAAGCTGCGCGATCTGTTCCAGGCGCCGCGGCTGGCCCGCGAGCTGACCAATCAGCTGCCGGACGGTTATAGCGCTCGCGACTGGACTCAGGATCACGCCAGCTTTTTCCGGGCGGTGCAGATCGAGAAAACCGCGATGTTCGTGATTTTGACCCTGATCGTAGCGGTGGCAGCCTTCAACATCGTTTCGGCGCTGGTCATGGTGGTGACCGACAAGCGGGCCGATATCGCCATTCTGCGTACGCTGGGGGCGACGCCGCTCAGCGTCATGGGGATCTTCATCGTGCAAGGCATCACCATCGGCCTGGTCGGCACCTTGCTGGGGCTGCTGGGCGGGGTTTCGCTGGCGACCCACGTGGATGTGGTGGTGCCGTTCATCGAACGGGTCTTCGGGATCAAATTCCTGGCCCCGGACGTCTACTTGATCAGCGATCTGCCGTCCCAAGTGCAATGGGGCGACGTCGCCACCATTGGACTGGTGGCGTTCGGACTGGCGACGCTGGCTACGCTGTATCCCGCCTGGCGAGCGGCGCGGACTCAACCGGCGGAGGCGTTACGCTATGAATGATGGCTCGGATGTGGTGTTGGAGTGCCGCCACCTGGCCAAGGCTTTCCGTCAGGGCAACGAACGTTTGGAGGTGTTGCGGGAGGTCGATTTCCAGGTTCGGCGCGGCGAGCGCTTGGCCGTGGTCGGCAGTTCCGGCTCGGGCAAGAGCACTTTATTGCACTTGTTGGGCGGCCTGGACACGCCATCGGCCGGTTCGGTGTGGGTGGCCGGGCAGGAGTTGAGTCGCCTGGGCGAAGCCGGAAGAGGGCGCTTGCGTAACCGTTGGCTGGGTTTTATCTACCAGTTCCATCACCTGTTGCCCGAGTTCACCGCACTGGAGAACGTGGCGATGCCGCTGCTGATTCGCGGCGAGACGCCGACCCGGGCCACCACCCGGGCGGCGGAATTGTTGGGGCGGGTCGGGTTGGCGCAGCGGCTGAAGCATAAACCGGGCGAGCTGTCCGGTGGCGAACGGCAACGAGCGGCGGTGGCGCGAGCCCTGATCACCGAACCGGCCTGCGTATTGGCCGACGAGCCGACCGGCAATCTCGACCGCCAGAGCGCCGAGCAGGTTTTCGATCTGATGCTGGAGCTGAATCACGATCTTGGGACCAGTTTCGTCGTGGTCACCCACGATTTGGAGCTGGCAGCTCGCATGGATGCGCTGTGGCGACTGACCGACGGCGTGCTGGCCCGCGCGCGTTGATCCGCCATGGCAACGTGATGGTCGTGGGCGCGTTGCTGGGGTCGTAGTCATCCGCTCCCGGTGGTGGAACCATTGGGTGGTCGTTTGCCATGCGGCTGGGCGCGATTGTCTTTCTGATCGGAATTCTCCTGCTGCAGTCCTGGCCGGAACTGCCGGGGCGCGGCTGGATTCTGGTCTTGCCCGCCGTAGGGTTGGCGCTGGTCTGGCTTCCGCCGCTGCGGTGGGTAGCTTGGGGGGTGGCGGGATTCTGGTGGGCGTTGTTGCTGGCCGCCCCGCCGTCCGAGCGGCCAGCGTCATGGGAAGGGCTCGATTGCGCCATCGAAGGTTGGATCGCCACGATCCCCGATCAGGAAGCGCGTCAGGTCCGCTTTGTCTTCACCGTAGCGCAGGCACGACAGGGCGACGAGGCCATTCCCCTGAGCGGGCGCTTGCTCCTGTCGTGGTGGGATAACGCCGACAGCAGCGCAGAAGCCCCGGAAGCGTCTCCCCGCTGGCAGGTCGGCGATCGCTGGCGCTTTACGGTCCGCTTGAAGCGACCACACGGTCTGCTCAATCCTGGTGGTTTCGATTACGAGCGCTGGCTCTATGCCCAGGGCATCGTCGCCACCGGCACGATTCGCGCCCAACCGCCGCCGCAGTGGCTGGCTGCCGCCGAACGCTATCCCCTGGATCGCTATCGTCAGCGGGTTGCCGAACGCTTCCACCAGCTGCTGCCTGGTAACCCCGATGTCGGCATTCTGGTGGCGCTGGCGGTGGGGGACGAGAGCGGGATTCGGCCATGGCAGTGGGATACCTTCAATCGCCTGGGCATCGGCCATCTGATGTCGATTTCCGGCTCGCACATCGGTTTGGTCGCCGGCCTAGTGTTCGGGCTGACGTGGCTGGGGTGGAGCCGGTTTCCGCGTTTGGCGTTGCGCTGGCCGGCCAGTCGGGCGGCGGCGCTGACGACTGTGTTGGGCACAGGCGCTTATACCCTGCTGTCCGGTTTATCGGTGCCGGCCCAACGCTCGTTCCTGATGGCGACGGTGGCGATGATGGCGCTGCTGGCAGCCCGACCGGTTGCGCCGAGTCGTATCCTGGCCCTGGCGCTGTTGATCGTGTTGATCGTCGATCCCGCCGCGCCGCTGCTGACGGGATTCTGGTTGTCGTTCGGGGCAGTGGCGGTGATTCTCTACAGCGTCAGCGGTCGCTGGCGCGAGCATCGACTGCTGGGCCAGACGCTCGGCCTGCAGCTCAGGATCACCCTGGCGCTGGTCCCGGCCAGCCTGATTTTCTTTCAGCAGTTCCCGCTATTGTCGCCGCTGGCCAATCTGATCGCCATTCCCTGGGTGGAGTGCACGGTGTTGCCGCTGAGTCTGTTGGCGGCGCTGGCGGGCTCGATCAGCATCGCGTTGCAGACGGCCTTGCTGGAGCTGGCGGCATTGACCCTGGATGGCCTGTGGCAGGTGATGAGCGGTTTGGACCGCCTGCCGGGGATCGTCCTGTATCGGCCTGCGCCGCCGTTGTGGACCCTGGCGTTCGCCCTGCCAGGGCTGGCATTGGCGCTGGCCCCGCGCGGTCTGCCGGGCCGCTGGTTGGGACTGCCCTTGTGTCTACCCTTGCTGTGGCCGGCGATCCGCGCACCGGAGCCGGGTGGGTTCTGGTTCACCCTGCTGGATGTGGGCCAGGGGCTGGCGGTGGTGGTGCGGACCGAACGCCATGTCCTGGTTTACGATACCGGCCCGAGATTGGGCGCGACGCTCGACGCCGGACGGGCGGCGCTGGCGCCCTTTCTGCGCTGGCAGGGTGTGGACCGGGTGGATGCCCTGATCGTCAGCCACCCCGACGGTCAGCATACCGGCGGGGTGCGCTCGCTGCGGGAACTGATGCCGGTGTCCCGTATTCTGACCAGCGCGTTGGATCAGACGCCGATCGATGGGGCCGAACCGTGTCGGGCCGGACAAAGCTGGCAGTGGGACGGGGTGCGGTTCCGAATCCTGCATCCCCCGGACAGCGGATTCAGCGGCGACGACGCCTCCTGCGTGCTCCAGGTGGTCAGCGAGGCGGGGCGGGTGTTGTTGCCGGGCGATATCGCGGCGCCAGCGGAAACGATACTGGTAGCGAATGATGGCGCAGATCTGGCCGCTGATATCCTGGTCGCGCCCCATCACGGTCATCGCAGCGGGGTCACAGTCGCCTTTCTGGAGGCTGTGCGACCGCGTTACGTGCTGTTCTCGACCGGCTATGGCAATCGCTTCGGTTATCCGCGCCCCGAGACCGTAGCGCGCTATCGGATGACAGGCGCTCTGCTGTTGAATACCGCCGATGAGGGTGCGATTACCTTCCGGTTGGAACCGGGCCGGGCGCTGGAACTGGAGCGCTACCGGCGCGATCGACGCCATTACTGGACCGCGCCATAGATCGTCATGCGCAGATGTTGAAGTGGCGCCAAGATCGTTATGCAGGCCGGGCGACTCGTGGGAAAATGAACCAGTGACGGAAGCGTCGGACCAAGAGCGTTCGAACGATCGAATTCTGGGCATCGCGACGAAACCACGCAATAGGGAGACGGGACTTGATTGATCTGCTCAAGGCCGGCGGTTGGCTGACACTGCCGATTCTGGCCTGTTCACTGGCGGCGGCGACCATCATCATCGAGCGCCTGCTGGCTCTGCGGCGGGCGCGGGTATTGCCGGGACAGCTGGTGGTGATCCTGCGCCGCTGGACCGAACAGGGTGCCATCGACCCGCAGGAGGTGGCCGCGCTGGCGCTGGATTCGCCGCTGGGCCGTATCGTGGCGGCGGGCCTGGCCTGTCGCGGTCGCCGCCGGGAAATCGTCCGGGAGCAGGTCGAGGATACCGGCCGCCATGTGGTGCATGAATTGGAGCGGTTTCTCAACGCCCTGGGCACCATCGCCGCCATCAGCCCGCTGCTGGGTCTGCTGGGCACCGTGGCTGGCATGATCAAGATCTTCCAGATCGTCGCGGTCGAGGGCAACAGCAATTTCAGCCTGTTGTCGGTCGGCATCGCCGAGGCGCTGGTGACCACCGCTGCTGGCTTGGCGGTTGCGATTCCCAGTCTACTGTTCTACCGCTATTTCCACGCCCGGGTGGACCGCTTGGTGGTGCAAATGGAGCAGGAAACCCTGCAACTGATCGACCTGCTGGACAGCAGCGTGAACGAACAGGAGCCGGTTCGATGAATCTGCGTCCCCGCCGGCGCGAGGAGCCGGAAATCAATCTGGTGCCAATGATCGACGTGGTGCTGGTCCTACTGATCTTCTTCATGATCGCCACCAGCCTGCGGCGTCAGTCCGAACTGGAAATCCGCTTGCCCGAAGCTTCGGATCGGTCGGTGCCGAGTCGCGTGGCTGATCTGAACGTGGTGGATATCGATGCCGCCGGCCGTTACGCCGTCAATGGCCGTATGTTGGAGACGGCCGATCCGGCGACCCTGAAAGCGGCGCTGTTGCAGGCAACCGATGGCCGCAAGCTGCCGCTGACCATCAGCGCCGACGCTCGGGCGTCTTATCAGGCCGTGGTGACGGCGATGGATGTGGCGGGTCAGCTGGGGCTGAATCAATTGAACATCGCCACCGTCAACCGACCCCAGAGCGCACCGAAGCCCTCGCCTGCACCCGATGTCGCGCCGACGCCGGAGCCTTGACCGTGCATAACTGGCTGGATCGTCATGGCTATTCCCTCAATCTGGTCGCCGTGTTGCTGTGGCCGCTCAGCCTGCTGTTCGGCCTGGCTGTGCGAGTGCGGCGCTTCCTATATCTGCAGGGGTTGTTGCGCAGTGAAGCGTTCAGTGTGCCGGTGATCGTGGTAGGCAACATCAATGTCGGAGGCGCCGGCAAGACCCCGCTGGTAGCGCGTCTGGTGGAGCTGTTGCGCCAAGTGGGCTACCGGCCAGGTGTAGTCAGTCGCGGCTACGGCGGCCAGTCGGTCCAGTGGCCGCGCACGGTCACCGCCGACAGCGATCCGGGGCAGGTCGGCGATGAACCGGTGTTGCTGGCCCAGCGTTGCCGGTGCCCGGTCGTGGTCGATCCCGATCGGGTGGCGGCAGCGTGGGCGCTGTTGGCCACCCATCGCTGTAATGTCATCATCAGCGACGATGGCTTGCAGCACTACCGGTTGCAGCGCGATATCGAAATTGCCGTGGTGGACGGCTTCCGGCGCTTCGGCAATGCCGCCTGTCTGCCGGCTGGACCGTTGCGGGAGCCGCCTTCGCGTCTGAAAAGCGTGGATTTCGTGGTTGGCAACGGCGCGGCGCGCGGGCGGGAATACCTGATGACCCTGCACGGCGATGTCGCGGTCAACCTGGCCGACTCCTATGTCAGCTCCGCCTTGTCCAACTTCCGGCAAACCATGGTCCACGCCATGGCGGGCATCGGCGATCCGGGACGGTTTTTCGATCATCTGCGCCACGCCCGCCTGCGTTTCATCGAGCATCCGTTTCCCGATCATCATCCCTTCCAGCCGGCGGATCTGCGCTTTCGCGAGGATTTGCCGGTGCTGATGACCGAAAAGGATGCGATAAAATGCCGAAGTTTCGCTTCGGACAATTGCTGGTATGTTCCGGTCAGCGCGCAGTGCGATCCGGAATTCGACGAGGCCCTGCTCAAACGGCTGGCGATGGTCGCCATGGCCAAGGGCATCCGGCGCGAACAGACCGATACCGGCCGCCGTCACCGCGCGCCGAGCCGCCTACCCACCCACGACGAGGTGAACGCCAATGGACAAGAAACTGCTGGAGATTCTGGTATGCCCGGTCAGCAAGGCCCCGCTGACGTACGACAAGACCAGGCAGGAATTGATCTGCCAGGAGAGCCGATTGGCCTACCCGGTTCGGGATGGCATTCCGGTGATGCTGGAAGCCGAGGCGCGGCGGCTGACGGACGAGGAGGTGAGCGCGAGTGAGTGAGTCCGGCCCCCGCTTCCGGGTCGCGATCCCGGCTCGTTACGCCTCGACCCGCCTGCCCGGCAAGCCTTTACGGTTGCTGGCCGGTCGGCCGCTGCTCGAACACGTCTATCGACAGGCGCTGGCCAGCGGGGCGCTGGAGGTCGTGATCGCCACCGACGATGTGCGTATCCAGGCGGCGGCGCAAGGCTTTGGCGCGGTCGTGTGCATGACTTCGTCTGAACACCGCTCCGGCACCGACCGTCTGGCCGAGGTGGCGAGCCAACGGCATTGGCCCGATGACGCCATCGTGGTGAACGTGCAAGGCGACGAGCCGCGCTTGCCACCAGCGTTGATTCGTCAGGTGGCGATGGGGTTGGAGACGCATCCCGAAGCGGGCATTGCCACGGCTTGTGCGCGGATTCACGAAGCGGCCGAATTGTTCGACCCGAATGCCGTCAAGGTGGTGCGGGATGCGGCCGGTTTCGCCTTGTATTTCAGTCGTGCGCCGATTCCCTGGCATCGCGAAGCGTTCGGCCCTGGCCAGGAGGCGACGATGGCGCTCCCAGCGGAGACGCCCTGGTTCCGGCACATCGGCCTGTATGCCTATCGGGTGGCGGTGTTGCGCCGTTATCCTCAGCTGCCGCCCGCCATGATCGAACAGGCCGAGTCGTTGGAGCAGTTGCGGGCCTTGTGGCATGGCATCCGCATCCATGTCGCCGAAGCGGCCGAGTCCCCGCCGCCCGGTGTGGATACCGAGGCCGACCTGGCGCGGGTGGAGGCCGAATGGGCGCGTTCAGTCCAGTAGATCGAGGGTAGCCAACTCCGGCAGGTCGGGGTTGAGGCCGCCATGCTGAGCGTCGAACACGGCGACGGTGAAAGTTTCGGTCACCCACTCGCCGGCATCGCCGTACTGGTTGGCTTGGATGACCTTGCGGGTGCTGGTGTCGCGCAGCACCAGCGCCGGTCCGTCGGCCAGGATTTCGATGACCTGGCAGGGAATCCCTTGATAGTTGAGGAATTGACCCAATAGCTTTTTGAGTTTATCGAGATCGATAGGCGACATGAGTGGTGGCAGCCCGGTTGAGCGGATCCAGCGGCAGGTGAGCGATTCGCGCGGCGCTGGCTCCCCCGCCGCAGCCGAATGAGGTAAGGACAAAAGCGATGGTCAAAATTCTATTCGTATGCATGGGCAATATCTGTCGTTCCCCCATGGCGGAAGGCGTGTTCCGACGGATGCTGGATAGCGCCGGACTGACCGGGCAGGTCAGCGTCGATTCCGCCGGCACCCATTCTTATCACATCGGCGCTGCGCCCGATAGCCGCGGCCAGACGACGGCGCGACGGCGCGGCGTGGATCTGAGCGCTCTTCGCGCTCGGCAGGTCACGGTGGATGATTTCGTCGAATTCGATCATGTGCTGGCGATGGATCGGGAGAATTTCGAGCATTTGCTGGCCTTGTGCCAAGATGACCAGCTGCGGCGACGGATTCAGCTGTTCATGGATTTTGCGCCGGACCTGCCGGAGCGGGAGGTGCCGGACCCGTATTATGGCGGTCCGAACGGCTTCGAACGGGTGATGGATCTGATCGAGGAAGCGTCGCAGGGGTTGTTGATGCACCTGCGCGAGCGCTACCGATTGAGGTGAAGTGTCCGCAAGGCTTGCGCGGACGGGTGCCGGACCGATCGCCGAGCATGAAAAAAGGGGCTGGAATTCCAGCCCCTTTTCATGGGAAGCAGATTCTCAGTCCGTCGGTTTGGGATCGGCGTCCGGGGCTGATGCCGGCGGCACGATCACGATCCATTCTTCGATCATCGCTTCCGGTTTTTCGGTCACGGTTTCAGGGGCCGGTTCGGCCACCGGGATCGGTTGCTGTGCGATTCCTTCGGCAACAACGGCTGCAGCGCTTTCCTCCTGCTCGCCCGCGCCTGAATCGGATGGCGCCGAGACCGGTTCGATGGGCGTTGGCGCAACGGCTTCCGACGCGACTTCCAGCTCGGTTTCGGCTGTGATCTCCGGCGCGACTTCGGTTGCGGTTTCCGGTGTAGCGTCCACCGCGACTGCTGTCGCACCCTCTAGCGTGATCTCCGGCGCGACTTCGGTCGCGGTCTCCGGTGCAGCGTCCGACGCCACTTCTTTTATCGTGGTGTCCGATCCGACTTCCTCTGCCATGGTCTCCGGTGCAGCGTCCGATGCGATTTCCGGCACGGCTTCTGGCGCAGCGTCCAGGGCTGTTGCCGTCGAAGCCGGTTCAGCCGAAACCAAGACCGGCTGATCGGTTTCAGCAGCGGTTTCGCGTTCGGACGTCATCGCCGTGTCAGGTTCCGATGTCGCCTGGTCGGCGTTCGGCAGGGTGGCTGTCACCGGTTCGGTAGGCGTCTCAAGGGTGTCGATCGCCACGCTTGGTGCGGTCGGTTCACTCGACGTCGGTTCGGTTGTCGGCGAAACGACCGGCTTCGATTTTTCGACCGACGATGCGCCACTGAAACGCCTGGTCGGCTCCAAGCCTTCTTCGGTGACGGGATATTCCAGCCGAGGCATCGGTGGCGGCGCTGGCGGTTCGTCCAGCGCGTCGAGCGGCAACTGATCGGCGGTAGTGGCCTTGGCCGCAGCGAATGCCTCGCGCGGCAGGCGCGGGCGACCACTGCGGATACGCCGCTGCGGCTGGGAGGAGGGCGGAAGATCCGTGGACACCGCCGGATCGGCCGGTTCGTGGGCCGCTTGATCGGGGGCAGCAGCCTCGACGCTCCCGACGGGTTCCTCGCCTGGTTCGAATTCGACGGCCAGCGCTGTCTCGTTCGAAGCGGGTGCATCACCGCGCCGCCGCCGCCGACCGCCACGCCGACCACGTCGATTGCGTGTATTGGGCGCTTCTTCCTCGGTTTCCGTCGTGGCGCTCAGTTCTTCGGTCCCTGTCAGCGAAATCACCAGCTCGTCGGCCACCATGGCCTCGGGTTGCACATCCTCGGCAGCCGGCGGAGGAGGCGTGACGGCAGTGGCAGCGGGAACCGCTTGCTCGGGCGCGGCGATGCTGGCGACGGTCTTGGTGCTGGGCGATTCGGCGGCAAATTCCGCCTCGCTGCGCCGTCCGGACCGATCACGCCGCGGCCGTTCCGGTCTGGCCGGTCTCCCGCCGGTTTTGGTGAGGCGCTCGTCGCGGGGTGCGGGGGCGGGTTGTCCGAACAGGTTGCCCCACAGCCAACGGAAGAAGCTGGGATTGGCCTCGGGCTTGTTGACCGGCACGGGCGGTTGTGGTGCCGGTGTGGCTGGCGCGACGCCCTTGACCGCCGGTTCCTCGTTCGGTTCGGTGGGTGTCGCGCTGACGCGCGCCTCGTATTGTTCCTCGTAATCCTCGGCCAGGGCGTACGAGACCTGCTGGGCTTCCGGCAGCTCGTCCATCCGTAGCCGGTTCAGCTTGAAGTGTGGCGTTTCCAGCGACTCGTTGGGAATCAGCATGACCCCGATCCGGTGGCGCTGTTCGATGGCGCGGATCACCTCGCGTTTTTCGTTGAGCAGGAAGGTGGCGACCTTGACCGGCAATTGCACGACCACCCGACCGGTCTTGTCCTTCATCGCCTCTTCCTGGATCAGGCGCAGCACGCTCAGGGCCAGTGACTCGATGTTGCGAATCGTGCCCTGGCCGTTGCAGCGTGGGCAGAGCACGTGGCTGGCTTCGTCCAGCGAGGGGCGCAACCGCTGCCGCGACATTTCCAGTAGGCCGAAGCGCGAGATGCGGCCGACCTGAACCCGGGCGCGATCCATTTTCAGTGCCTCGCGCAGCCGGGTTTCCACCTCGCGCTGGTTGCGGGCCACATTCATGTCGATGAAGTCGATGACGATCAGACCGCCCAGATCGCGCAGGCGCAGCTGCCGGGCGATTTCCTCCGCCGCCTCCAGATTGGTGGTCAGCGCGGTGTCTTCGATGTCGGCGCCCTTGGTGGCGCGGGCCGAGTTGATGTCGATCGAGACCAGCGCCTCGGTATAGTCGATCACGATGCCGCCGCCGGAAGGCAGGCTGACTTCGCGCTGATAGGCGGTTTCGATCTGGGATTCGATCTGGAACCGGGTAAACAGCGGAATATTGTCCTGGTACTGCTTGAGCTTGCCCAGGTTGTGCGGCATCACCTGCTGCATGAAATCCTGCGCCTGGCGATGAACGGCGGGATTGTCCACCAGGATTTCGCCGATGTCGGCGCGCAGATAGTCGCGCAGAGCGCGGATGATGATGTTGCTTTCCTGATAGATCAGGAAGGGGGCTTTCTTATGGCTGGAGGCGGTTTCGATCGCCCGCCACAGGTTGAGCAGGTAGTCCAGGTCCCACTGCAGCTCTTCCTGGGAGCGGCCGACCCCGGCGGTGCGCACGATCAGACCCATGCCATCGGGGATGTCCAGGCTGCTCATGACCTCGCGCAGCTCCTGGCGGTCTTCGCCCTCGATCCGCCGCGATACACCACCGGCGCGGGGGTTGTTGGGCATCAGAACCAGATAGCGGCCGGCCAGACTGATGAAGGTGGTCAGCGCCGCGCCTTTGTTGCCGCGCTCCTCCTTCTCCACCTGGACCATGACTTCCTGGCCTTCCCGGATGGCCTCCCGAATGCTGGGGCGGCTGCTCTCGGTCTGGGGATCGAAGTAGCTGCGGGTGATTTCCTTGAAGGGCAGGAAACCGTGCCGCTCAGCGCCGTAATCGACGAAGGCCGCTTCCAGTCCCGGTTCGATGCGGGTGACGCGGCCTTTATAAATATTGGATTTTTTTTGCTCCCGCGAGGGGGTTTCGATATCGAGATCGTATAGTTTCTGGCCGTCCACCATGGCCACGCGCAACTCTTCCTGTTGAGTGGCGTTGATCAACATTCGTTTCATGCAGAATTCCTTGCGCTCGACCATCACCGGCGGTGACACGGTTGTCGCCGAGGCAGGACTGGGGCGGAGAATGGCCCGGGGGATCAAGGTCCTATGCGTCGGGCCAGCCCCAAATACGCTGCGAGGTCGTGACAGCTGGCTGGGAGCGCGGTCAAGAGCCGCTCCGATGAAGGGGGCGAGCGGCGGATGAACCCCTGTAATCAAACCTGCCCGCTCAACTGGCGTGCGGGTGCGAAAACCGATATGGTGTGTTTCCAGTTTCGCCGGCCGTTTCAGGCCAATGGGCGACAACGTCTGTAACTATATCAGTCCGATGAATAGGCTTCAAACAATGCCTGCTTCCACGCTTTCCGGCGGGGTTCGCCACCTGGAGATCGCTCCGGAGTATGCGGGCCAGCGCCTTGACAACTTTCTGTTGCGCGAACTCAAGGGTGCGCCCAAGAGCTTGATTTATCGCATTCTGCGCAAGGGCGAGGTGCGACTAAACGGTGGGCGGGTCCAGCCGAACCACCGTCTGGCGACCGGGGATGTGCTGCGCATTCCGCCGGTGCGGCTGGCCGAGCCGGAGGAGCGGCCGCTGCGGGTTCCGCCAGGTTTGGCGGAACAGCTGCAGGACGCGGTGCTGTACCAGGACCGCGAAATCCTGATCCTGGACAAGCCAGCCGGGTTGGCGGTGCACAAGGGTAGCGGGCTGGATTACGGCGTGATCGAAGCCTTGCGGGCGCTGCGGCCGGAGGAGCCGTTTCTGGAGCTGGCGCATCGGCTCGACCGGGAAACCAGCGGTTGCCTGGCGTTGGCCAGGACGCCGACCGCTTTGCGCAGCATTCAGGAGGCTTTTAAGACCGGCCGGGTGGAGAAGCGCTATCTGGCCCTGGTGCGCGGTTATTGGAACCACGGCCCGCGCGAGGTCAATCAGCCGTTGCGGCGCAACGTGCTGCGCGGCGGCGAGCGGATGGTCGAAGTGCTGGACGACGGCAAACCGGCACAGACCCATTTTCGGCCGGTCAGCCTGCACCCGTTGGCTTCGCTGCTGGAGGCGCGCATCGCGACCGGTCGCACCCACCAGATTCGGGTGCATGCCGCCCATGTCGGTCATCCGCTGGCCGGCGACGACAAATATGGCGACGCCGATTTCAACCGGACGATGACGACGGAATGTGGCCTGCGCCGGCTGTTCCTGCACGCCCACAGCCTCAATCTGCCGTTGGGTGGTCGGGAGATCGCGGTCAGCGCGCCGCTGGATGCCGGACTCAAGGCGGTGCTGGACTGCCTCACGCCGGCTAACCGACGTAGAGCATGACGGAGGACGTTACCATGAGCGAACCGAATCCCAATTCCCTCCCGCCCGGCGACGAGCGCTGGGCGCGCGACACCCTGACCCGCCTGGCCTTCGCGGCCGTGACCGAACAGCGGCGGGCACGGCGTTGGGGGATTTTCTTCAAGCTGCTGTTTTTCGCCTATCTGGTCACGCTGTTGGTGCTGGCTTGGCCGGACAGCATCGATTCCACCGCCGGTAGCGCCAAGCGCCACACCGCTCTGGTGCGGGTGGACGGCCTGATCGCCAGTAGCACCGAGGCGAGTTCCAAGAACATCGTCGAAGCCTTGCGCAAGGCGTTCAAGGACGACAAGACCGCCGGCGTGATCGTGGCCATCAACAGTCCCGGCGGCAGTCCGGTGCAGGCTGGCGAGATCTACGACGAGATTCAGCGACTGCGTCAGCAGTATCCCAAGATTCCGGTCTATGCGGTGGCGAGCGATGTCTGCGCTTCGGGCGGGTATTACATCGCGGCGGCGGCGCAGAAGATCTACGCCAACCGGGCCAGCATCGTCGGCTCGATCGGGGTGCGGATGGACAGCTTCGGTTTTACCGACGCCATCGCCAAGCTTGGCATCGAACGGCGGGCCTACACCGCAGGCAGCAACAAGGATTTCCTCGATCCGTTCAAGCCGGTCAATCCCGAGGAGGTTCAGCACCTGCAAGGCATGCTGGATGAGATCCACCACCAATTCATCACCGCGGTCCAACAGGGTCGGGGCGAACGGCTCAAGGATCGACCCGAGGTGTTCAGCGGATTGATGTGGACCGGCGAGCAGGGCGTCGAACTGGGGCTGGTGGATGCGCTGAGCAGCGTCCAGCAAGTGGCCGATGAGGTCATCGGCGAGACGACCATCCAGGATTACACTAAACGCACCCGCTGGCTGGATCGGTTGTTCGACGAAACCGAGACCAGCATGAGCGCGGCGCTACTGAAAACGCTGGGACTGGACGGCGCGGTACAGTGGCGCTGAGCGAGGATGAGGCCGTCATCGCCGCCGCCCGGCGGGGTCGTGGCGAAGCGGGTTGAATCTCCACCGCTTTTTGTGGAATCATCCGCCCCTCTCATGAATCGATGAACGCCGCCGTCAATACCCATTCCTGGCATGGCCTGCCTGCCCAACGGCAGGGATGAATGGAGTGATGTCCCGAGTTTCGACGGGAAAGCGCGGCATTTGAGGCACTGAAGATAACCCGATGTCTGTCATTCAAATCTACGACACCACCCTGCGCGACGGTACGCAAAGCGAGGGTTTCTCCTTGTCGGGTTACGACAAGATCCGCGTCGCCCGCCGTCTGGACGATCTGGGCGTGGCCTTCATCGAAGGCGGCTGGCCAGGCTCCAATCCGGAAGACGTCGAATTCTTCGAGCGCGCCCGCGACATGGAATGGAAGACGGCGCAGATCGCCGCTTTCGGTTCGACCTGTCGCGTCAAGGGCGGCCCGGAGGATGACGCCAATCTCCAGGCGCTGATCGACGCGCAAACGCCGGTGTGCACGATCTTCGGCAAGACCTGGAATCTGCACGTCACCGATGTGTTGCTTACCACGCTGGACGATAATCTGCGGATCATCGAGCAGTCGGTGGCTTTCTTGCACGCGGCGG
Organism: Candidatus Competibacteraceae bacterium; assembly: GCA_003989065.1. Classification (GTDB taxonomy): domain Bacteria; phylum Pseudomonadota; class Gammaproteobacteria; order Competibacterales; family Competibacteraceae; genus RXIW01. The sequence continues at coordinate 153,016 of RXIW01000002.1, read as the reverse complement.
GTCGCCGGGTCGTTTACGATGCCGAACACTTCTTCGACGGCTACCGGGCCGATGCCGCATACGCGCTCGAAACCCTCAAGGCCGCCATTCGCGGTGGCGCCGAGACGGTTGTGCTGTGCGACACCAATGGCGGAACCCTGCCGTGGGAGCTGGAGCGCATCATCCGCGAACTGAAAGCGACCATCCAGCACCCATTCGGTATCCACACCCACAACGATGGTGATTGTGCGGTCATCAACGCGCTGCTGGCGGTGCGCGAAGGCGCTACCCAGATACAAGGGACCATCAACGGAGTCGGCGAGCGCTGCGGCAACGCCAATCTATGCTCCATCATGGCCAATCTGGAGCTCAAGATGGGTTACCAGTGCCTGCCGAAAGGTCGCCTGCGCCAGCTGTCCGAGCTGTCGCATGTGATCGACGAAGTCGCCAATATCATTCCTAACGACCACCTGCCGTTCGTCGGCAAGAGCGCCTTCGCCCACAAGGGCGGCGTGCATGTGGCAGCCATGCGCCGTTCGGAGCAATCCTATCAGCATGTCGTGCCGGAACGGGTGGGCAACCGGATGCGCGTGGTGGTGTCCGCCTTGTCGGGGCGGGCGAACATCCTCAGCAAGGCCGAGGAACACGGTGTCGATGTCAGCAATGTGGCTGATGTGGTGGGCGTACTCAACGATGTCAAGGAGCTGGAGGCGCGCGGTTTTTCCTTCGAAGCGGCCGAAGCTTCGGTCGCCATGATGCTCAAGCGCCAGCAGCCCGATTATCAGCCGTTGTTCGAGTTGGTGGATTTCCTGGTCACCGTCGAGCATCGGCAAGGGCGTGGCATCTTCGCCGAGGCCATGGTCAAGCTGAAGGTTGGCGATGAGTTGATGCACACTGCCGCCGAAGGCAACGGTCCGGTCAATGCGCTCGATCTGGCTCTGCGTAAGGCGCTGATGACGCATTATCCGAAGATCGAGTCTTTCCAATTGGCGGATTACAAGGTCCGTATCCTGGATGGTCAGGACGGCACCGAAGCCATCACCCGCGTGTTGATCGATACCCGCAACACCACCCGGATGTGGAGCACCGTCGGCGCCAGCGCCAACATCATCGAAGCATCTTGGCAGGCGCTGGTCGATGCGGTGGAATATGGCTTGACGGTGGCGCACTGACGAATCGATGAATCGAGTCGGGTAGCGACCGGCTGCCTCGACGATGACGAAATGGAAAAATCATGAAAGCGAACATTGTGTTGTTGCCCGGTGACGGTATTGGCCCGGAAGTCGTTGGCGGCGCTGTGCGCGTGCTGGATGCCATTGCCAGCAAATTCGACCACCAGTGGAACTACCAGGAGCGCCTGATGGGCGGTTGTTCCATCGATCGTTTCGGGTCGTCGCTGACCGATGAGACGCTGGCGGACTGCCAGGCGGCCGATGCGGTGCTGCTGGGCGCGGTGGGCGGACCGAAGTGGGACGATCCGAATGCCAAGGATCGCCCCGAGCGCGGTCTGCTGGCCTTGCGCAAAGGCTTGGGCGTATTCGCCAACCTGCGCCCGGTCAAGGTCCATCCGGCGCTGGTCGATTCTTCGCCGCTCAAGCCGGAAAAGTTGCAGGGCGTCGATATCCTGGTCATCCGCGAGCTGACCGGTGGCCTGTATTTCGGCTGGCCGAAAGGGCGTGACGTCAAGGATGGCCGCGAGCGCGCCGTCGACACCCTGGAATATTACGATTACGAGATCCGCCGAGTGATGGAGCTGGCGTTCAAGCTGGCCAGGGGCCGCAAACGGCGGGTGACTTCGGTGGACAAGGCCAATGTGCTGGAATCCTCGCGGCTGTGGCGGCAGATTGCCGTGCAAGTCGGCAAGGCTAACCCGGACATCGCCTTGGAGCATGTTCTGGTGGATACCGCCGCCATGCGGCTGATCACCGGACCGGCCTGGATGGATGTAGTGGTCACCGAGAACATGTTCGGCGACGTGCTCACCGACGAAGCCTCGGTGCTGGCCGGTTCGATGGGGATGCTACCGTCGGCCAGTCTGGGGGCAGGTCGGGTCGGATTGTACGAACCGATTCATGGCTCGGCGCCGGACATCGCCGGCAAGGGCATCGCCAATCCGATCGGGATGATCCTGTCGACCGCCATGTTGCTGCGCCACTCCCTGGAACTGGAAGCCGAAGCGGTCGCCATCGAACGGGCCGTGGACGACACCATCACCGCCGGGGCACGCACCGCTGATCTGGGGGGCAAACTGTCGACGACCCAGATGGCGGATGAAATCATTCGGCGGCTGTAATCCCGCCAGTCCGATGCGGTAAACCGGCCCTCCGTTGGATCAGCGCGGGGGGCCGACCAGAACCGTGTCGCTGACCCGTACCACATCGCTGAACAGATGCTCTTCGCTGTCGGGCACGTTGGTGAGCGTACCGGGGCCGTCTCCCTGCAGATGAATGCGCACTCTGCCGCTGGGCTGGGGCGCCAGCACCACGCGGCGTCGATAAGCCTCGATGACGACGTTCCAGTCGAGTGCGATTTTCTTCAGAAAATCGGTGGAATTGCCGACCCGGCAGGTGAGAAACACCACCTTGCGCAATTTACCAGCCTTGATGATGTCGGCCAGCTTCTTGTACTGCGACCAACGGGTCAGGCGGCTCGTCCCCTGGTTGAACAGTCGGTCGTTTTCCAGCTGCGACTTGCGAGGACCTGTTCCGTCCGGGTCGAAGTCGTAGAACACTGACAGAAACACCGAATCCAGATCGGCATTGAGGCCGCCCAGCTTGAATTTGCCGTTCGGCGCCAGTTCGACCGTGCCATCGACCGTCGAGTTGTTGACGGCCGAGCCGTGCCCGACGTTGAAGATCACGGTGCCGCCGCCGCCCGCCTGGCCCACGGCATTCTTGATCGTCGCGATTACCGTGTCCGGAGACGGAGACGGCGGCATGATGATTTGAGACCGGGGCATCACGGGCGTGATAGTCCCGCCCATGGCCACCTTGTGCGATCGTTTGGTGAATACCGAAACGAATTGATTGCCCCATACATCGGCCATCCCGTCCTTGACTGAAATGACTGCCGTACCCATGCCCATTCACCTCGAAAGAAAGCTGATCGAACCATAATCTGTTGACATGAATGAAGAAAAATCTTCATTACCTGGATTCGGAAGAATCTTTGGGTAGGGATAGCACAATCTATGCCGATCATCGGGCAAGCATCAGGAGGGATGCGATGGATAGAGAAATCGCGGGGGATGCCTGGGTTTGAGGACGGTCCGGCTGGGAATGAAGGCCGTTTCGCCGGTCCGCTGGCTCATTGTGGACGGCCCACCCTGGATGTGCGGCATGGATGCGATGATGCCTGTTACAGAACTGCCACGCCCGCTGCTTCCAACATCCGGGTCAGTCGGATCAGCGGCAAACCGATCAGGCCGGTCGGGTCGTCGCCTTCCAGGCGCTCGAACAAGGCAATGCCCAAACCCTCGGATTTGAAGCTACCGGCGCAATGGTAGGGCCGCTCGCGCTGGAGATAGCGGTCGATCATCGTCGATGTCAACGAGCGAAACACCACTCGGAAGGTTTCCACCGCGATTTGTCGTTGCCCGCTGGCTGTATCCAGCAGACAGAGGCCGGTGTGAAAGAGGACGGCCTGTCCCGAGGCTCGTTGCAGTTGAGCCATAGCCCGTTCGTGGTCGCCGGGTTTGCCGATGATCTCGCCGTCCAGGACTGCGGCCTGATCCGAACCGATCACCAGCGCCGGGAGTCGATGCGGCGCCACGGCCAAGGCTTTCCGTTCGGCCAGCCGCGCAACCAGCGTCGGTGCGTCTTCATCAGGGTGGCGGGTTTCGTCGACGTCTGGCGCCTGGACCGTGAACGGTAGATCCAGCCGCGCCAACAATTCGCGGCGAAATGGCGAGGTGGAAGCTAAAATCAGATGGCGGCCGTCGGGTAGGGTTGCGGTCATGGAACTCGCTCGCAGGGCTGGAATGGCGATCGCGCTAATTGTGCGAAATCTGGCTTTATTTTGACAGAAATCCGACGTGCCTATATCATTCCGCGCCTTATGCAAACCCCTCTGCTCCCCGACAGGATCAATCCTTGGCAACTGGCCGCCGAAAACGGTCGTTTGGACGGTGAGTTGCCGCTGACGGCCTTGCCGCGGCTGGCTGCCCTGCTCAACGATGCGGGGGGGGTGGTTCGGGTGGCGCTGGCGGCGGGAACCGACGGCCAGGGCCTGCCCTTCATCGGAGGCGCGTTGCGAACCGAGATCGAGCTGATCTGCCAGCGTTGTCTGGGGCCGTTGCGGTTGGCGCTGGACGTGCCGGTCCGCCTGGGGCTGGTGCACAGCGAAGCAGAGTTCGACCGGCTGCCCGATGAATACGAGCCGCTGCTGGTTCCGGAAAATAGTGCGTCCGTCACCGATTTGGTGGAAGATGAATTGTTGCTGGCCTTGCCCCAGATCCCCAGTCACGCCGATCCACAGGAGTGCGAGGCCAACGATTATGGGACGCCAGGTCCGGCGGCGCTGGATGCGGAGAATCGCCAGCCGTTCGCGGTATTGGCGACCCTGTTGCGAGATTCCAAAAGGAGCAATTAAGTCAAATGGCTGTTCAAAAAAGTCGTAAGAGTCCCTCCAAGCGTGGCATGCGCCGCGCGCACGACGCCCTGACCGCGTCCACCCTGTCGACGGATCGCACCTCCGGTGAACTGCATCGTCGCCACCACATGACCCCAAACGGCTTCTATCGCGGTCGCAAGGTCATCAGCGAAGCGGCGACGACCGAATCCGACGACGAATAAGCGCTGCATCGCTTTGGCCATGATTGGTTTTTCCGTCTTATGACCCAGATCACCATCGCCCTGGACGGCATGGGTGGCGATGTCGGTCCTGATGTAGTCGTGCCCGCTGCCCTGCAGGCGCTGAAAGCGACCGATGGCGCAGTGCGGCTGATCCTGGTCGGTCAGGAAGACGTGCTGTCGGCCCAGCTTGCCAAGCTGAAGGCGAAAGGCCATCCCGGCATCGTCATCCGCCACGCTTCGCAACTGGTCAGCATGGACGAACCGCCAGCGCAGGCCCTGCGGGTCAAGAAAGATTCTTCGATGCGGGTGGCGATCAACCTGGTCAAGCAGGGCGACGCCGATGCCTGTGTCAGCGCCGGCAACACTGGCGCGCTGATGGCGACCGCCCGCTTCGTGCTCAAGACCCTGCCAGGCATCGATCGTCCCGCGATCTGCACGACCTTGCCGACTGTGCGGGGCTATACCCGGGTCCTGGATCTGGGCGCCAATGTCGACAGCAAGGCCGAGCATCTCTTGCAATTCGCCGTGATGGGATCGGTGCTGGCCGAAGTCAACGGTATTCAGCGGCCGCGCGTGGGTTTGCTGAATATCGGCGAAGAGGACATCAAGGGCAACGAGCAGGTCAAGGAAGCAGCCCGCTTGCTGGTGGCCAGCAATCTTCACTACATCGGCTTCGTCGAGGGCGACGGCATTTACCTGGACGAGGTGGATGTGGTGGTCTGCGATGGCTTCGTCGGCAACATTGCGCTCAAGAGCAGCGAAGGCGTGGCGAAACTGGTCCGCCATTACATGAGCCAGGAATTCAAGCGCAATCCGTTGACTCGGCTGGCCGGTTTGATCGCGCTGCCGGTGCTGCGCGCGTTTGGGCGCAAGATCGATCCTCGCCGCTATAACGGCGCCAGCCTGTTGGGCCTGCAGGGCACCGTGGTCAAGAGTCACGGCAGCGCTGACGCCTTGGCGTTCGCCAACGCCATCCAGGTGGCGATACTGGAGGCGGCGCAAGCAGTGCCGCGCCGCATCGATGCTCATCTGTCCGCCCTTCACGCCGCGAGGCAAGCGCTTTGAATTACGCCAGAATTGTCGGAACCGGAAGCTATTTGCCGGAGAAGGTGGTCAGCAACGCCGATCTCGAGCAGATGATCGAGACCACGGCGGACTGGATCATTGAGCGAACGGGCGTCGAGGAGCGCCACGTCGCTGCGCCGGGGGAGACCACCGCCGACATGGCCGAGCAGGCCGCGCGCCGTGCGCTGGAAGCCGCCGGGCTCGAACCGGGCGATATCGACATGATCGTACTGGGCACTACCACGCCCGATCATGTGTTTCCCAGCGTTGCCACCGTCTTACAGCACCGCCTGGGCTGTTATGGTGGTCCCGCCTTCGACGTACAGGCGGTCTGCACCGGTTTCGTCTACGCGCTGGATATCGCCAACCGCTTTATCCGCACCGGCGCGGCGCGGCGGGTGCTGGTGGTCGGGGCCGACACCTTTACCCGCATCATCGACTGGACCGACCGTGGGACCTGTATCCTATTCGGCGATGGGGCCGGCGCGGTGATTCTGGAGCAAACCGATCAGCCGGGCATCATCGACAGCCGATTGGGAGCCGATGGCCGCTACAAGGAACTGCTGTGGGTGCCTGCCGGCGTGTCCAGCGGCTACGATCGGACCCGCGAGAACGCGGCGTTCGTGGAGATGCGCGGCAGCGAGGTGTTCAAGGTAGCGGTCACCACCCTGAAGGACATCGCCGAGCAGATCCTGTCCGCCAATCAGATGACCGTGGCCGATGTGGACTGGATGATTCCGCATCAGGCCAACCGCCGTATTCTCACCGCGACCGCCAAGCGCCTGGGGCTGCCGATGGAGCGGATGATCGACTGCGTGCGGACCCATGCCAATACCTCGGCGGCGTCGGTGCCGCTGGCGTTGGATGTGGCGGTGCGCGATGGGCGCATCCAGCGCGGCGACACGCTGCTGTTGGAAGGTTTCGGCGGCGGTTTCACCTGGGGCGCGGCGCTGCTGAAATACTAAATGGGTGAGGAGAACAGACAATGACGATGTTGGAGGGCGCAGTCGCCCTGGTCACCGGCGCCAGTCGTGGCATTGGTCAGGCGATCGTCCGCGAGTTGGGGCGGCAAGGCGCGACCGTGATCGGCACCGCAACGACGGCTGCCGGGGCGGAGGCGATCACCGAGGATCTACGCGCACGCGCGCTCAAGGGCTGCGGTCTGCGCCTGGACGTGACCGATCCCGCTGCGGTGGACGCGGTGGTCAAGACGGTGACCCAGGAATTCGGCGCGCCCGGCATCCTGGTCAACAACGCGGGCGTTACGCGCGACAATCTGTTGCTGCGAATGAAAGAAGAGGAATGGACGACAGTCCTCGATACCGACCTGACTGCGGTCTATCGGCTGAGCAAGGCGGTGTTGCGGGGCATGATGAAGGCGCAGCGGGGGTGTATCATCAACATCACGTCGGTGGTGGGGGTGACCGGCAGCGCCGGACAAGCCAATTATGCGGCGGCCAAGGCTGGCCTGATCGGTTTCACCAAATCGCTGGCCCGCGAAGTCGGTTCCCGCAACATCACGGTCAATGCCGTAGCGCCGGGTCTGATCGAGACCGACATGACGCGGGCGTTGCCGGAAGCGCAGCGCCGGGCCTTGCTCGAGGCCATTCCGTTGCAGCGGGCAGGCGATCCGCAGGATGTAGCCAATGTCGTGGCGTTCCTGGCGTCGCCTGCTGCAGCCTACGTGACCGGCGAGACCTTGCACGTCAATGGCGGGATGCATATGGCCTGACGGCCGTCACCAGCTAGAATGAATGGAATTGATGGCATCCACGCCGCTGTTTTCCATACAATACCCCGCGGTAGCGCCTCCGCGGTAGTACTGCGGTTGTCTAGGGTTCACAACGAGGATAAAACTCATCATGACTGACATCAGCAACATCGAAGCTCGCGTCAAAAAAATCATTATCGAACAGTTGGGGGTGAAGGAGGAGCAGGTGACCAACGAAGCCTCCTTCGTCGAGGATCTTGGAGCCGATTCGCTGGATACCGTGGAACTGGTCATGGCCCTGGAGGAGGAATTCGAGCTCGAAATCCCCGATGAGGACGCCGAGAAGATCACCACAGTGCAACAGGCGATCGGCTATATCGCATCGCATCTTGGTTGAGGGCGTCGGTCCCACCTGGATGGGGATCATCCGCCGCGGCCACCGCCTGGGGGTCGCGGCCTTGTTTTGTCGGTAAACTTTGAGGGTAGTCCTGTGGCCAAGCGGCGAGTGGTAGTGACCGGCATGGGTATTGTGTCGCCAGTCGGTAGCACTTTGGAGACAGCCTGGACCCATATTCTGGCCGGTCACAGCGGGATCGGACCGGTCACCGCTTTCGACGTCAGCAAGTTTCCGGTCCGCTTCGGCGGATCGGTCAAGGACTTTCAGGTCGAGCAGTACCTGAACCCCAAAGAAGCCAAGAAGATGGATACCTTCATCCATTATGGCATTGGCGCGGCGGTGCAGGCGATCCAGGATGCGGGTCTGGAGATCAACGAGGCCAACGCCGAACGGGTTGGCGTTTCCATCGGAGCCGGCATCGGCGGCCTGCCGGGGATCGAGGAAGGCCATTCGGCTTTTCTGAACGGCGGACCGCGGCGGTTGACGCCGTTCTTCGTGCCCCGCAGCATCATCAACATGGTGTCGGGCAATCTCTCGATCCTGTATGGGATCAAGGGGCCGAATCTGGCGGTCGTGACCGCCTGCACCACCGGAACCCACAGCATCGGCCTGGCGGGTCGGCTGATCGCCTACGGTGACGCCGACGTGATGATCGCCGGCGGTGCGGAAATGGCGACGACGCCGACCGGGCTGTGTGGCTTTGCTGCGGCGCGGGCTTTGTCCACGCGCAACGACGAGCCGGAGAAGGCCAGCCGGCCCTGGGATCAGGGTCGGGACGGTTTCGTGCTGAGCGACGGAGCCGGGGTGCTGGTGCTGGAAGAATACGAATACGCCCGCCAGCGCGGCGCGCGAATCTATGCCGAACTGATCGGTTTCGGCATGAGCGGCGACGCCTATCACATGACCTTGCCCACGCCGGACGGCGATGGAGCACGGCGAGCGATGGTAAATGCGCTGCGCGATGCCGGGATTACCGTTGATGCGGTCGATTACATCAACGCCCATGGCACCTCCACGCCGGCTGGTGACAAGATCGAAAGCGATGCGGTCAAGGCCGTGTTCGGCGAGCACGCCTACCGGTTGGCCATGAGTTCGACCAAATCGATGACCGGACACCTGTTGGGCGCGGCCGGCGGGGTCGAAGCGATCTTCTCGGTGCTGGCGATTCGTGATCGTGTCGCGCCGCCGACCATCAACCTGGATCAGCCGGAACCGGGTTGCGATCTGAATTACGTGCCTCACACCGCACAGGAGCGGCACATTGGGATCGCGCTGTCCAATTCCTTCGGATTCGGCGGCACCAACGGCACGATCATCTTCCGCGAGTTGACCTGAGCGCGGCGGTTCCACCATGTGGTTTCGTCGCCTGCCGCTGATGCTGGCGGCGTTAGCGCTGACGCTGGGACCCGCGCTGTACATGGTCTACGCCGATTATCGCGCTTTCCTCGATACGCCGCTCGGACCGCCAGCCGCTGGCTGGGTGCTGGACGTGAAGCCGGGCATGGGCAGCGGAGGCGTCGCCCGTGAGCTACGGCGGCAGCCCGGCGTACTGCGCTCGGCGCTCTATCTGGAAGCCTATGCCCGACTGAGTGGGCTGGCCTCCCGGCTGAAGGTCGGCGAATACGCCATAAGCCCTGGCCTTACCCCGCGCGGCTTGATCGATCAGATCGCGGCCGGCCGAGTCATCCAGTATTCGTTGACCGTGGTGGAAGGCTGGACCTTCCGCCAACTGCGGCAAGCGCTGGCGGCGCATCCCAAGATTGCCCACACCCTGAGCGAGACCAGCGATGCCGAGGTCATGACGCGGCTGGGTCGGTCCGGCAAGCATCCGGAAGGGAAGTTCTTTCCGGAAACCTATCATTTCCCGGCCGGCACCACCGACGAAGCTTTTCTGAAGCGGGCGTTGACGACGATGGACCGGCAGCTGGCGGATGCCTGGAGTCGTCGTGCGCCAGATCTACCCTTGCGCGATCCGGAACAGGCGCTGGTTCTGGCCTCGATCCTGGAAAAGGAGACCGGTTTGGCGGCGGAACGGCCGGAAATCGCGGGAGTCTTCATTCGGCGCTTGCGCAAGGGCATGCCATTGCAGGCCGATCCGACCGTGATCTATGGGTTGGGATCCACGTTCGATGGTGACCTGCGCCGCCAGGATCTGACCACCGACACCCCCTACAATACCTATACCCGCAAGGGTTTACCGCCGACACCGATCGCCTTGCCCAGCACCAGCGCCCTGAATGCCGCTGTCCAGCCCGCGCCCGGCGATGCTTTGTATTTCGTAGCCTCCGGTCAGGGTGGTCATATCTTCTCCGCGACTCTCGAAGCCCACAATCGCGCCGTTCAGCAATATTTACAGACGAAGAGACAATGACATGGCCGGTCGATTCATCGCAGTCGAGGGCGGCGAAGGCGCCGGCAAAACCACCCAACTGCCTTTCATCGCCGCCTGCCTGGAACGGGCTGGTTATTCGGTGGTGCTGACCCGCGAGCCGGGCGGCACGGCCCTGGGCGAAGAAATTCGCGCCCTGGTGCTGCAAAATCGCCAGACGGGCATGACGGCGGCGGCCGAAGCCTTGTTGATGTTCGCCGCCCGCGCCGAGCACATCGAACAGGTGATCCGGCCGGCGCTGGCTGCTGGCCGCTGGGTATTGTGCGACCGGTTTACCGACGCCAGCTATGCCTATCAGGGTGGTGGCCGCGGCCTGCCGATGGCGCGGATTGCGGCATTGGAAAACTGGGTGCAGGACGATCTGCGTCCCGATCTGACCCTGGTGCTGGATTTGCCGGTTGCGCTCGGTTTGGCGCGGGCCGGTCGACGCGGGCCGGCCGATCGTTTCGAGCAGGAGCAAGCGGATTTCTTCGAGCGGGTGCGAATGATCTACCTGGAACGGGCCAAGCGGAATCCGATGCGTTACCGAGTGGTGGACGCCAGCCATCCGGTCGAAGTCGTACGCGCCAATATCGAACGAATCCTGGCCGACTGGCTGCCAGAGCGGTGATGGACGAGCGGCTGCCCTGGCATCTGTCGATGTGGCAGCAGTGCCAGCAGCGTCTGGCCAGTGGACGCTTGCCGCATGCGCTGTTGCTGGCGGGTCCCGCCGGATTGGGCAAGCGGGCGTTTGCCCATCGCCTGGCGAACGCATTGCTGTGCGAAACGCCTGCCGCCGAGGGCGATGCCTGCGGCCAGTGTCGAGCTTGCCGTCTGCTCCGGGCCGGTAGCCATCCCGATCATCGGATGGTGCAGCCGGCCGAGGATGGCAAGGTCATCAAGATCGATCAGATCCGCGAGATCAGCGCCTTTCTCGACCATACCGCGCAGTATGGCGGCTATAAGGTCGTCCTGCTGGAGCCGGCTGATCGCCTCAATGTCCATGCCGCCAACAGTCTGTTGAAAACTCTGGAAGAGCCACCCGGCGCCAGTCTGCTCTTGCTGGTGACGGCGCATCCGGCCCGCCTGCCTGCGACCCTCCGCAGTCGTTGTCAGTTGCTGCGGTTCGAACCTCCCCCGCCGACGGTGGCTTTGCCCTGGTTGCAGGCGCGGATCACCGAGCCGCTCGATATCAAGGCGCTGCTCGCGGTCGCCGGCGGCGCGCCACTGGCCGCTTTGCAACAGGCCAGTGGGGAGCGTTGGCGGCGGCGGCGTGAACTGGTTGAATGTTACGACCAAGTGCAGACCGGCCGGCTCGATCCGATTCGGGCGGCGGAAATTTGGACCGAAGGCGAGCTGGCCGAAAATCTGCGCTGGCTGATCGGTTGGCATACTGACCTGATTCGGCTTAAGATGAGTCCTAATGAACCTTTCCGCCTGAGCAATCCCGACCTGCGCGCGATCCTGTGGCGCTGGGCCGACCGGCAAGCGCCACGGCGCTTGTTCGAACGCTGGGATGCGGCGGTTCAACTGCACACGCTGTGTACGACGACCCAAACCAATGTCGCATTGCTGTTAGAAGCGTTCCTGAGCGATGCGGCCGAGGTGGTGAATCCAGCATCCTGCTGACGCGCTATTGAGGAAGCTCGAATCCATGGCAGCTCCACGACAAGGTGTCATTTCCCTCGCGATCCGGGATAAAGCGATGCTGCATTCCAACTATATGCCTTTCATCAAAGGGGGTGGGATCTTCATTCCGACCGAAAAGACCTTTGAGCTGAGTGACGAGGTCTTTCTACTGTTGACGCTGCTGGATGATCCGGAACGTTTCGCTATCACCGGCAAGGTGATCTGGATCAATCACCGGACGACGCCAGCCGGTCGGCAGATGGGTGTCGGCATCCAGTTCGGCGGCGCGGACGGTAGCCGGTTGCAGAAAAAGATCGAAGCCTTGCTGGCCGGCTATACCCGCGCCGATCAGCCGACCAATACCATGTAGCAGCGATCCGGACGATGCTGGTCGATTCTCATTGCCATCTGGATCGCCTCGATCTGGCTCCTTTGGGGGGCAGCATCGGGGGGGCGTTGGAGCTGGCGGCGGCAGCCGGGGTGACGCAGGTGCTGAGCGTGGCCACCGATCTGGAAGGCTGGCCGGCGCTGGCCCGCATGACCGACCCCTATCCGCAGGTCGCCTTATCGGTGGGAGTGCATCCCAGCGAGGAGGGTGGCCGTCCGCCGACCCGGGCGGAGCTGGTCGCGCTGGGGCAGGCCACGCGAGTGGTCGCCATCGGCGAAACCGGGCTGGATTACCACTATGGCGCGGATAGCGCGGCTCGGCAGCAGGACTGGTTCCGAATCCATATCGCCGCCGCCCGCGAGCTGGGCAAACCGCTGATCGTCCATACTCGCCAGGCCCGCGCCGATACCCTGCGGATCCTGGCCGAAGAGGGTGCAGCCGAGGTCGGCGGGGTATTGCACTGTTTCACCGAAGACTGGGACATGGCGCAACAGGCGCTGGAGCTGAATTTTTATGTCTCGTTTTCCGGCATCGTGACCTTCAAGAACGCCAAGGCCATTCAGGACGCGGCCCGTCGCCTGCCCGCCGAGCGCCTGCTGGTGGAAACCGATTCGCCCTATCTGGCGCCGACGCCCTATCGGGGCAAATCCAACCAGCCGGCCTGGGTGCGCCAGGTGGCGGCGTTCGTGGCCGAACTGCGCGGCGAGTCGCTGGAGCAGCTGGCGGCGACGACTTCGGCCAATTTTCACCGCTTGTTCCGTCCTGGTGCGCTGGACCAGCCGGATAGGCAGGCGCGCGCATGAACCATCACTCGGCTCTGCGGCATCAGGTTCGCCGCTGCCTACATCCCAGCCATCAACTGGAGACGATCACCGGCGATCATGCGGTGGCGGGGTTGCCGGCCGAGCAGCGGGAGTTGATTCCGGCGGCGGTGCTGGTGCCGCTGGTCGAGCGGCCGGAAGGCTATACGGTGTTGCTGACCCAGCGCACCGCCCATCTGGAGCACCACGCTGGACAAATCAGCTTTCCTGGTGGTCGGGCCGAGGCGGAAGATATCGGGCCGGTGGAAACCGCCTTGCGCGAAGCGGAGGAAGAAATCGGTCTGGACCGGCGCCATGTGGTCGAGATTGCCGGTTTTCTGGATCTTTATCAGACCGTGACCGGTTTTCTGATCACGCCGGTGGTCGGTTTCGTGACCCCGCCCTTCGAACTGACCCTGGACGCCTTCGAGGTGGCCGAGGCGTTCGAAGTGCCGCTGGACTTCATTCTCGACCCCGACCATCACGAATACCACAGCATGGTCTATAAGGGGCAGAACCGGCGTTACTACGTCATTCCCTATCAGGACCGCTTCATCTGGGGAGCGACGGCGGCCATGCTGGTCAACTTCGCCCGACGGCTGTGCGATCAGTTGCCGGGGTCCTGAGCGGCGGGCGTATCACTGGCCGCGCCGTGGTGATGGACCAATTGCCGCAACAGAAACTCTTCGTCGCGCGGGTTCAGGTCGAACAACAGGCTGGCCTGTTCGACGATGGACAGGGTGCAATGCCCGCCCTGGTCAGCGATCCAGCGTAGCGCGCGGCGTAAGGACTCGCCTTCGGGAATGAGCGGTTGCAACATGGCGGTTTCCACCCTCTACCCTGATTGATGGACGGATGTTCATCTCTCCGCTCTCGCCGGTGAACGGCGAGAGCGCGCGTGACGTCATGCCAACTTGCGGTACTTGATCCGGTGCGGCTGATCCGCCGCCACACCCAGTCGCCGCTTGCGATCGATTTCGTAATCGGCGTAGTTGCCTTCGAACCAGACCACCTGGGAATCGCCCTCGAAGGCCAGGATATGGGTGGCGATGCGGTCGAGAAACCAGCGGTCGTGGGAGATGACCACGGCGCAGCCGGCGAAGGTCAGCAAGGCTTCTTCCAGCGCCCGCAGGGTTTCCACATCGAGATCGTTGGTCGGTTCGTCCAGCAGCAACACATTGCCGCCACTGCGCAGCAGCTTGGCCAAGTGAACCCGGTTGCGCTCGCCGCCCGATAGATCCTTGATGAACTTCTGCTGATCCGGTCCCTTGAAGTTGAACCGCCCGACATACGCCCGCGAGTTGATCTGGTAGCTGCCGATGGCGATCAGATCCAGTCCGTCGGAGATTTCCTGCCAGACGGTCTTGTCCGGCGCCAGCGCGTCACGCGACTGGTCAACGTAGGCCAGTTTGACGGTGTCGCCGACCCGCAGCGCGCCGCCATCGGGCTGCTCCTGTCCGACCAGCATGCGGAACAGGGTGGTCTTGCCCGCACCATTGGGGCCGATCACGCCGACGATGCCGCCCTTGGGCAGGTTGAAGCTGAGATTGTCGATCAGCAAGCGACCGCCGAAACCTTTGCACAGGTCCGTTGCCTCGACTACCAGATCGCCCAGCCGGGGACCCGGTGGGATATAGAGTTCCTGGGTTTCGTTGCGCTTTTGGAATTCCTGCGATTCCAGTTCCTCGAAGCGGGCCAGACGGGCTTTGCTCTTGGCGTGCCGGCCCTTGGGATTGGCGCGGACCCAGGCCAGTTCTTCCTTCATGGCCTTGGTGTGGGCGGTTTCCTGTTTTTCCTCGATTTCCAGCCGCTTTTCCTTTTGCTCCAACCAGGAGGAATAGTTGCCCTCCCACGGGATGCCGCGACCGCGATCCAGTTCCAGAATCCAGCCGGCCACGTTGTCGAGGAAGTAGCGGTCATGGGTGACGGCGACCACGGTGCCCGGATAATCCTGGAGGAAGCGCTCCAGCCAGGCCACCGATTCGGCGTCGAGATGGTTGGTCGGTTCGTCCAGCAACAGCATGTCGGGCTTCGACAGCAACAGCCGACACAGCGCCACCCGCCGTCTTTCACCACCGGACAGTGTGGACACCTCGGCGTCCCACGGCGGTAGCCGCAGCGCGTCGGCGGCGATATCCAGAGTCCGGTCCAGATCATGGCCGTCGGTGGCTTGCAGCCAAGCTTCAAGTTCAGCTTGTTCAGCAGCCAGCTTATCGAAATCGGCATCGGGGTCGGCGTAGGCGGCATACACTTCATCCAGCCGCGCTAGCGCATCCTTGATCGGAGTGACCGCCTCCTCGACATTGCCGCGCACGTCCTTGGCGGGATCGAGCTGCGGTTCCTGCGGCAGAAAGCCGATTTTGATGCCGGCCTGAGGACGGGCTTCGCCGATGATGTCCTTGTCCACCCCGGCCATGATGCGCAACAGGGTGGATTTGCCGGAGCCGTTCAGGCCCAGTACGCCGATCTTGGCGCCGGGGAAGAACGACAGCGAAATGTCTTTCAGAATTTCTCGCTTGGGCGGTACGACTTTGCCCACGCGATTCATGGTGTAGATGTATTGGGCCATGCGATTCGATCGGGTGGTTGGCTTGAGGGGGTCAATCTAACCATTGCCCGACGTGCCGTAAAGGGGGCCGGCAAGATGGCGGACAAAAGCCCCATTCCCAGGGGAATGGGGCTGGTGGGATAAGACCTAACCTTATTGTTTCACGACGGGGTGATAGAGGATATCCAGCACCGTGCCTTCACTGTCGAAAAAGCTGAGCATCTGGCCCTGCATCTCGGCGGTCGCTGCGGCGGTCGTCAGAGAGGCAGGCTTGAGCAGCGAACTGTGATCGCCTTGGGTGAAGCGGACGATGGCGCGCAAACCTTGACTGTTCCAGGTCGAGCGACTGACCGATTGCAGTCCCAGCACCTTGGCCAGCGGTTCGGTGCCGGCCAGCGGCGCGTTTTCGACCGAGTTCGGTATCACTTGATCGGGTAGGGAGTTGTCGCTGCCGACCACTTCGATCAGATAAATAGGATGCAAGCTGGCCGCGGCGGGACCGTAGTTAATCGGATCGCCGGAATCGACCACGGTTTGCGCCGCCATCAGGTAGTTTTCATAGTCGGGCGTGCCTTTCTCGATGCCCGCGCTCGCCAGACCCGCCGCGATTCGTGGGCCGAAGGAGGCCGAGCCGTCGAGCAGTTTGGCGATGCCGCCGCCGGCCATGCCTAGCGTGGCGCTGGTGACCTGATCGTCGATACCCAGGAAGGTGCCACCGACGATGCCGCCGAGGGAATGGCCAATGAAGCGAATGTGATGGGTGTTCAGGTCGGGCTGGCCGTCGCCGTTCAGATCGATCAGCGGCAGACTGGCGACCAGTTGTCGAAGATCCTCGGCCCCCTCGCGCACATTGTCGCGGCTGGTCAGCAGGCTTTGCAGATTGATGAAATAACTGCCGGAGTTGTCGATGACGCCATCGGCTGGCGGCAGGCCGGTCTGGTTATTGACCAGATCCAGATCGAAGGTCCGTTCCAGGCCCTTCAGGTAGAACGGATTGGTAGGGTCGGTGACGCCATGTAAAGGCAGATCGATGGCTATGGCGGCGTAACCCTCGAACGCCAGCGCGTCGGCGAGCGCGAGGAGACTGGTGCGATTGCTGGTGATGCCGTGCTGGAAAACCACCACCGGCCAGCCGTCGGTTGGCTTGCTGTGGCCGCTCTTGGCGTTGGGCACGGTCATCAGCACCGGGATCTGCAGGGTCGCGGTCGCCGCCGGCAGCGGTTGGTAGCGGGTGACGGCGCCGCCGGCAGCGGTTTGCCAGTAGCCGCTCAGGGGCTGCTCTTTGCTGAGGTAGTAGGGGATCGCCAGCGCGCCGGCGTAGATATCGGAGAAGCCGGGAAGATTGTAGGAAAGTGCGGCGGTGGTCGCGCCGGTTGGCTTGACCGCTATCCCCAGCGGCTTGAGATTCTGACCCAGAGCGACGAAGGCGTCGTCGATGGACTGGGTCATGAAAGTCCAGCTCAGTACGATACTGCTCTTGGCGATACCTTGGCTGGTGGCGGCGGCTTCCTGGTTATTGGTGAGTCGCCGGATGGGTTCCAGCGCCTGGGCCTGGGCGTTGCTCAGACCGGGAATCACGCTATTGCCGTTGGCGTCGATCAGTGGTGTGGTCAATTTGGTCAGGGCATAGGTCTGCGACGGCAGGGCGTCGTAGCCGGCGCTGTCCTGAATGCCGTCGGTCAGCACCACCAGATAACCGGTCTTGGGCTTGAGCGGGAGCAGGGGATGAATGTTCAGAGTGGCCTGGTGGCTATCCTGCGGT
This sequence comes from Candidatus Competibacteraceae bacterium, assembly GCA_003989065.1. Lineage (GTDB taxonomy): Bacteria > Pseudomonadota > Gammaproteobacteria > Competibacterales > Competibacteraceae > RXIW01. The sequence goes on along the minus strand of RXIW01000002.1, from coordinate 135,576 downwards.
AGCAGATTGGCACTGTAATCGGTCCCCGCCTGCAGTTCGCCCGTGACCGACGCGATCGCGAAAAAGGGGTTGCTCGGGTCCAGGAAAGGATTGGTCAGCGCCACTTCGAATACCCGCACTGTGCTGCCGGCCTTGACCGTCGTGGCGTTCAGCGTGGCGGAAAAGTTGGCGGTCAGAGGGGCTACGGTGGAAAAACCGTCCAGGCCATTCATGGCTACCTTGGGGTCGGCCAGATTGGTTGGGTCGGCGACCGGAATGTTCAGAGCGCCGTCGGTCGAGCCGGCGAACAGCAGGTTGTCGGGGAAGGGCAGCTGGCCTGCAGCCGGGTTGAAGACTGCGTAGAAATCCGGGCGGGTCGCCGCTTGAGCGCTGGCGAAAGCGGCCAGACTCAGGAACAGACACAGGGGCGCTAAGCGGACTGTTTTTGTTGGAATGGGCATGGCTTGGCTCCAGGCATGGTGGTTGAGCAGCTGCCTTGAATATAACCCACGCCAATCGCCTTGCCTTGACGGGATTGGCTATGGAAATCCCCCGCGTGGGCCGTGCGGCCCCATGCGGGGGTAGTGGCGTCAACCCTTCAGCAAGGTCTTGATGGACGAGGAGGTAATGACCTTGCCCTCGCCGCGATAGACTTCGTGGTTGGTCTCGATGTCGTCGAGCTTGTAGAGATAATTCACCATCATGCCGGCCGATTGCTTCAGCCCGTTGGCCGAGGTGTCGGCTAGCCAGTTCAGCCGCTCGATACGTGAACCGTTGGTCAGATGGAAGTTGGCCACCCGGTCGTAGGCGGAGCCGCTGTCGCGCTTTTCCTTGGCCAGATAGCGGGCGCACAAGCGCCGCAGCGGATTTTTCAGGGCCTTGGCCAGATCCGGTTTTTGATACCAGTCCGGCGTTTGTAGCAAGGTCTGTAGAGAAGCCGGTTCGTTGCCAGTGCCGGCGGCGAGAGCCAGCGCCTTGCGGTCCGTCGCCGTCAGCAGTTCCGCCTCGGCTTTCGAATCGAGCTCCTTCATCTTGTTGTCCAGCCAGTGGCGGAAGCCGGGTATTGGCGACAAGGTGGCGAAGGTCTTGAGATTCTTGAATTCGGTCGCCAGTTCGTCCACCACCCGCTTGATTAGGAAATTGCCGAAACTGATGCTCGACAGACCCTCGTGGGCGTTCGAGATCGAGTAGAAAATCGCGGTGTCGGCTTCCTGCGGATCGAGCACCGGCGCGGTTTCGTCCAGCAAGGTCTGGATGTTGTCGGCGATGCCGTTGACCAGGGCGACCTGCACGATGATCAGCGGTTCGTTGGGCATGCGCGGATGGAAGAAGGCAAAACAGCGTCGGTCGGAACTGAGCCGGTTTTTCAAGTCACCCCAGCTCTTGATCTGGTGGACTTTTTCGTAGACGAACATTTTCTCCAGCAACGACGCTGGCGAATCCCAGGTGATGCGCCGCAGCTCCAGAAAACCGACATCGAACCAGGAGACCAGCAGCGACAGCAGATCCCGCTCCAGCGCGGCCAGCGCAGGATCTTCCTTGCGCCAGCTCAGCAATTCCGCGCGTAGATCGACCAGGAAGTGGAAGCCCTCGGGCAAGGCGTTGAATTGGGTCAACAGTCGCAGCCGGGGCGGTTGCAGGGCCTGCCGCAGCGCTCGTTCGGCTTTGGCGCGATCCTCCGCGTTTTCGCCAGCTTGCTGGAGTTTGGCTGCCGCTTTGTCGACCGCCTTGCGATCGATGTCGAATTCGGTGGCGAGGATTTGCAGGAAACGCTTGCGGCCCTGGGCGTTCAGTGACAGATAGATCCGTCCCAGATTGGCGGCGCGGGCGCGGGCCGACACTTCGCCGCCGCGTCCTTCCAGGCAATCGCGCATCTGCGCCTGCATGGCCTCCACGTCCTTTTCGGGCAGATTGGGGCTGGGAGCGGTGGACAGCAGACCGCCCCGCCAGTCGGCTACCTCACGCCAAGCCTCACGGATGTTTTGCATGGTCCGATTCAGCAGGCTGGCGCGGGAAATTTCAGGCTCACGGGTTGCGAGTTCGGTCATGGCAGGAGTCTCTATGGGCAGTGGTCGCCGTGGCGATCTTGGTCATCTCAAGTATAGGTTACCTTGGCATCAATAGGGTTTTCAGGATTTGTCCGTCGTCTGCGTCGGTGCGGTTTGGGCCAGCAACTGGGCGCTGATCGGCGCGGTGAGGAACAGGAAGGCGGTAATCAGACCTTCGTGCAGGCTCGGCCCTGCGGCGCGGCTGCTGAAGTAGATCATGGAGGCAAGCAGCAGGCAGCCGGCCCCGAGTGTGGTGGCTTTGGTTGGGGCATGCAGGCGGGTGAGGAAATCGGGCAGCCGCACCAGCCCGATCGCCCCGATCAGCACGAACGACGCTCCGGCGACGATCAACAGGGAAACCAGAATTTCGCTCAGCATGACAGCGCCTCGCTACTCGAACAGCCGGCCGCGGCTGGCGAAGCGGCACAGCGCCGCCGTACCGATGAAGCCGAGCAGGGCGATGAACAGCGCTACTTCGAAATATAGCGCGCTGTCGAAATGGATGCCGGCCAGCACCAGCAGGGCGACCGCATTGATGTACAGGGCATCGAGGGCCATGATGCGATCCGGCAGGGTCGGGCCGTACAGCAAGCGCCCACCGGTCAGCAACAATGCCGCGCCCAGCAGCGTGAAGGCCAGCGAGATGGCGGTGGTCAGCATGGGACGAAAATCTCCTTGAGCGGGGCTTCGTAGCGCTGTTTCAGGGTGGCGATCATTGCCGTCTCGTCGTGCAAGTCCAGGCAGTGAATCAGCAGCTGACTCCGGTCCGGCGCGACATCCACGCTGAGGGTGCCGGGCGTCAGGCTGATGGTGGCCGCCAGCACGGCGATAGCGTGGTCGTCCTGCAAGTCCAGCGGCATGCAGATGAAGCCCGGTCGCAATTTCGCCGCTGGCCGGGTGAGGATCAGCCAGGCGACCTTCAGGTTGGCCATCACGATATCCCACAGCAGCCAGCCGAGATAGCGTGGTAGTAACCACAGGTGACGCAGGCGGACCGGTGTGGGCCAGACCCGCGTCACCAGCCAGGGAATCGCAACCGCCAGCGCGCCGCCCAGCAGCCACTGGCCCGGCGCCAGACTGTTCTGCAGCAGCAACCAGGTGACCAGCAGGATGAGGCTGAGCCAGGGATGGGGGAACAGCTTGGCGGCGATCGAACTCATGGCGTCGTTCCCGGCACTGGAGCGGCATGGGCGGGAGCAGGGGCAAGATGGCGATTGGCCAGCGATGCCTCGATATAGGCGGCCGGTTGCCGTAATTGTTGCGCGGTGGCGCTGGCGTAGCCGATGAGGGGCTGTCCCAGGATCACCAGCAGAGGGCCGGCCGCCAGCAGCGCGACGGCGGGGAACAGCCGACGAACAGTGGCATGGACCGGCAGCGCTGCCGAATCCAGCGTGCGCCAGAACAGCTGGCTGCCCATCCGGCTTAGCGCCACGATGATCAACAGACCGGAGCTGAGCACGATGCCCCAGACCCATGGCAGGGCGGGGCTGTCCTGCGCGGCCTGCAGCAACAACACCTTGCCGAGGAAGCCGCTCAAGGGCGGCAGTCCCGCCATCGCTACCACGCCCACGAAAAACAAGCCGCCGAGCAACGCCGGCTGCGCGACCGGCGGGGCTGGCTGGCTGTCGGCATGACCACGCTGCTCAGCGATCAGGTCGGCCAGCAGGAACATGCCAGCGGTGATCAGGGTGGTGTGGATCAAATAGACCAGAGCTGCGCTCAGACTGGCGGCAGTGCTCAAACCGATTGCAGTCAGCAGCATGCCGGTGGAGACGATCACGCTGTAGGCGATCAGCCGACGCAGGTTCCAGCTGGCGAGCAGCCCGATCGCGCCGACCAGCAGGGTCGCCAGTCCCAGCGGCAGCAGCCAGGGCGCAGCAATGTCGGCCGCCGGCCCAGCCGTCGAACCGAACGCCAGGGTGAAGACGCGGATGATCGAATAGACGCCGACCTTGGTGAGCAGGGCGAATAGCGCCGCGATCGGCGCGCCGGTGTTGGCGTAGGCGGCTGGCAGCCAGGCATGCAGCGGTAGCAGGGCGGCTTTCAGGCCAAACACCACCAGCAGCAACAATGCACCAGCGCGGATCAGGCCGGCGTCGGCGGCCGATGCGTGGGCGACGCGCACCGCCAGCTCGGCCAAGTTCAAGGTGCCGGTCAGGCCGTACAGAACGCCGATGGCGATCAGGAACAACGCGGAGCCGGTCAGGTTCAGGATCACGTAATGCAGACCGGCGCGGATACGCTCGCGGCCGCCGCCATGCAGTAGCAGGCTGTAGGACGCGATCAGCAGGATTTCGAAGAACACGAACAGATTGAACAGGTCGCCGGTCAGAAACGCGCCGTTCAAACCCATCAGCTGGAATTGGAATAGAGGGTGAAAATAACGGCCCTGACGGTCGGTATCCGCACCGATGGCCGACCACAGGGCCGGCAGCGCGACCACGGCCGCAAGCAGTACCATCAGGGCGCTCAGCCGGTCCAACACCAGTACGATGCCGAAGGGGGCCGGCCAATGGCCCAGGACATAGGTCCGATAACCGCTGTCGACTGTCGTGACCAGCAGGAGGATGGCCAGCGGGATAGCCGCCGCCGTCGCCAGCAGGCTCAGACGGCGTTGCCAGGCCAGATGACGGTCGCCATCGATCGACAGCAGGGCGATGCCGACGACGAATGGCAACAGGATGGGCAGGATGAGGCTGTGATCTACCGTCAAATCCTGGACTCCGCAAGACCGGGGAGAAATCCCACCGTCCCGATTGACCGGGACGATGGGCTGTATCGACGTAATCTGCCGAAGTTTAGAACTGATCCTCGGTCAGGGCCAGGATCGAAGCGCCGCCGTTCTTGATCGAGCGCAGCAGAGCATCGGCTTTGGGCAGGATGTGCTCGGCGTAGAAGCGGGCGGTGATCAGCTTGGCTTCGTAGAAGCTGGGATCTTCGCCGGCCGCCAGCTTGCTTTGCGCCGCCAGCGCCGCGCGGCCCATCTGCCAAGCGCCGCACACATAGCCGGTCATCATCATGTAGTCGACCGAGATGGCCATCACCGTGTCGGGGTCCTGGTGGGCCAGGATCCAGTCGGTGGCTTCGGCCAGCGCCGTAGCGCCCTCGCGCAGACCGGCGCGGATCGCAGCCATGTCATCGCCGGCGGCATCGCCCAGCTCGGCGATGGTTCCTTCGATATCGGCGATCAGCGCCCGCATGGCCGCACCCTTGTCCATGCTCAGCTTACGGCCGGCCAAGTCGGCGGCCTGGATGCCGGTAGTGCCTTCGTAGATGGTGGCGATACGCGCATCGCGCAAGTACTGGCTGGCGCCGGTTTCTTCGATGAAGCCCATGCCGCCATGGACTTGGACGCCCAGCGAAGCCACCTCGATGCCGAGTTCAGTGGACCAGCCCTTGACCACCGGAATCAACAGGTCGGCCCGCGCCTGATGGCGCTTGCGCAGGGCAGGATCGGCATGATAGCGCGCCAGATCCAGATGTTTGGCCACTACATAGGCCAATGCCCGCATCGCTTCGTTCTGGGACTTCATGGTCATCAGCATCCGCCGGACATCGGGATGGTGGATGATGGAGACGCGATCGCCGCTTTTGACTCCGATCGGCCGGCCCTGCACCCGCTCCTTGGCGTATTGGCTGGCCGCCTGATAGGCGCGTTCGCCGATCGCCAGACCTTGCAGGCCGACCTTGAAACGGGCCTCGTTCATCATGATGAACATGTAGGCCAGACCCCGGTTTTCTTCACCGACCAGGTAACCGATGGCGCCTTCCTGGTCGCCGAAGGCCATGACGCAGGTGGGGCTGGCATGAATGCCCAGTTTGTGTTCGATGGATACGGCGCGAACGTCGTTGCGTTCACCCAGCGAGCCGTCCTCGTTGACCAGGAACTTGGGCACGATGAACAGCGAAATGCCCTTGACCCCTTCCGGAGCGTCCGGGGTGCGGGCGAGCACCAGGTGAATGGTGTTCGGCGTCATGTTGTGCTCGCCCCAGGTGATGAAGATTTTCTGGCCAAAGACGCGATAGTGGTCGCCTTCCGGCACGGCGCGCGCGCGCACCGCCGACAGGTCGGAACCCGCCTGCGGTTCGGTCAGGTTCATGGTGCCGGTCCATTCGCCGCTGATCATCTTCGGCAGGTAGGTATCGCGCTGCTGCTCCGATCCGGCGCTGCTGATGGCTTCGATCGCGCCGCCGTTGAGCATCGGGCATAGCGCGAACGACATGTTGGCGGAGTTCCACATCTCTTGGGTGGCGGTGTTGAGCAGCTCCGGCAAGCCTTGGCCGCCGTAGTCGACTTCACCGCTGATGCTGTTCCAGCCCCCCTCGATGAATTGCTGATAGGCTTCGTGGAAACCGTCGGCGGGAATCACGCCGTCCGGGCCGATCTTCGCGCCCTGCACATCGCCGGAATAGTTGATCGGATCCAGCACTTCGGCTGCCAGTTTGGCGGCCTCTTCCAGAACAGCTTCCACCAGCTCCGCATTGACTTCCTGTTCGGCATAGTGGGAGAGAGCCGCGACTTCGTCGAGTCCGGCCAATTCGTTGATGACGAACTGCATGTCGCGGGTTGGAGCGGTATAAGCGGCCATGAAGGTATGTCCTTTGAGGTGGTATCGATCTATTTGAATTTGAATAGAGTGATGCAGAGTCGGGAAATGCGAGCGCCGCCTGGACAGCGGCGCTCGCATTCAGACGATGGGGAGGCTTAGCCGGCTGCTTTCAGGCGATCCAATTCCTTGGACAGCTCCGGCACTGCCACGAACAGGTCAGCAACCAGGCCGTAGTCGGCGACCTGGAAGATTGGGGCCTCCTCGTCCTTGTTGATGGCGACGATGACTTTGCTGTCCTTCATGCCAGCCAGATGCTGGATCGCGCCGGAGATGCCGACGGCGACGTACAGCTCGGGGGCCACCACCTTGCCGGTCTGGCCGACCTGGTAGTCGTTGGGCACGTAGCCGGCGTCCACAGCGGCGCGGGAAGCGCCGACCGCCGCGCCCAGCTTGTCGGCCACGTCTTCCAGCAGTTTGAAATTCGCGCCGTCACCCATGCCACGTCCGCCGGACACGATGATGCGGGCCGCGGTCAGCTCGGGCCGGTCGGACTTGGTCAGCTGCTGGCCGACGAAGCTGGAGAGTCCCGCGTCCGCCACGGCAGGAACGGTTTCGACGCTGGCGGAACCGCCGGTGGTGGCGGCGGCGGGGAAAGCGGTGCCGCGCACGGTCATGACCTTGATCTTGTCGCTGGACTGGATGGTGGCCAGCACGTTGCCGGCGTAGATCGGCCGCACGAAAGTATCGGGGCTTTCGACCTTGATGACGTCGGACAGCTGGGCGACATCTAGCAGCGCGGCAACGCGAGGCAAGGTGTTCTTGCCGGTGGCGGTGGCGGGGGCCAGGATATGGCTGTAGCCGCCGGCCAGCGTGACCACCAGGGCGGCGACGTTCTCGGCCAGTTGGTGGGCATAGTGCGGGGCGTCGGCGACCAGCACCAGCTTGACGCCGACGATCTGGGCGGCGGCTTGGGCGACCGCGCCGCAGCCATGACCGGCCACCAGCACGGTGATGTCGCCACCGATCTGCGTGGCAGCGGTGACGGTATTGAGAGTTGCCGCCTTGAGGACGGCGTTGTCGTGTTCGGCGATAACCAGGATGCTCATGTTCGGTTCCCGCAAGCGTTAGATGACGTGGGCTTCGTTGTGGAGCTTGTCGACCAGAGTGGTGACGGAGTCGACCTTGACGCCAGCCTGGCGCTTGGGCGGCTCCTGCACCTTGAGGGTGACCAGTCGCGGGGTCACGTCCACGCCCAGATCGGTCGGCTTCAGCACTGCCAGCGGTTTCTTCTTGGCCTTCATGATGTTGGGCAGCTTGACGAAACGCGGCTCGTTCAGACGCAGGTCCGCAGTGATCACGGCAGGCAGTTTCAGCGCCACGGTTTCCAGGCCGCCGTCGACCTCGCGGGTGACGTTGAGCGCGTCGGCCACGAATTCGAGCTTGGAGGCGAAAGTGCCCTGCGCCCAACCCAACAACGCGGCCAGCATCTGCCCGGTCTGGTTGGCGTCGTCATCGATCGCCTGTTTGCCCAGGATGATCAGATCGGGCTTTTCCTGGTCGGCCACGGCCTTGAGCAGCTTGGCGACGGCCAGCGGTTGCAGCTCGGCGTCGGTTTCCACCAGAACGCCGCGGTCGGCGCCCATCGCCAGAGCGGTGCGGATGGTGTCCTGGCAGGCGGCGACACCCAGCGATACCGCTACGATTTCCTTGGCCTTGCCCGCCTCTTGCAGGCGCACCGCTTCTTCCACGGCGATTTCGTCGAATGGATTCATCGACATCTTGACGTTGGCGGTTTCCACGCCAGTCCCGTCTGCTTTCGCCCGAACTTTGACGTTGTAGTCAACGACCCGCTTTACGGCGACTAGAATTTTCATCGTTCACCTTCGTTGAGATGGATAGTGTTTTGTCGTGATTTTTGATGGGAGACGCGCGACCAGACGAAAGTCGAACCCGGCTTTGGGGAGATCACGCTGTTCGAATCGTTCGGTTCGGCAGAGATGGCCGGCTGATAGCTAGCAAGTTCGAGGAAGTTCCAGGTCGCGAAACGACTGCTTTAAACCTTGTTAAGTTATGGTATTTAGTCCCTCTCGACGATGCAATGCCTTATTGGCTAGAGTTTCGACCTGGCTGAGGACAGGTTCGATGCTGCAATTTTGCAACTACGATCACCATGATTCAATCGAAAGGTGCAGGCGATATGAGCGACTCCACGACGACTTTCCAGGCTTTGGTATTGAACCAGCGCGACGGCCGGACCGTCGCCGAAATGCAGACCCTGACCGAGGCCGATCTCCCGGCCGGTGAGGTGTTGGTGGCGGTGGAATATTCCTCGCTCAACTACAAGGACGGTCTGGCCGTGACCGGCAAGGGCAAGATCGTGCGGCAATTTCCGATGGTGCCGGGTATTGATCTAGCCGGAACGGTGTTGGAGTCGGCTGCGCCAGCCTACCGGCCCGGTGACCGGGTGGTGTTGACCGGCTGGGGAGTCGGCGAGCGCTATTGGGGCGGTTATACCCAGCGGGCGCGGGTCAAGGCCGGCTGGCTGACGCCGTTGCCGGACACGCTCGACAGCCGCCGGGCCATGGCCATCGGGACTGCCGGTTTCACCGCCATGCTGTGCGTGCTGGCGCTGGAACAGGCCGCGGTCACGCCGAACGCCGATAAGCCGGTGCTGGTGACCGGCGCCAGCGGCGGGGTTGGCAGCGTGGCGGTGGCGTTGCTGGCTCATCTCGGCTATCAAGTCACCGCCGTGACCGGTCGGCCGGAGAACGAGGCGTATCTGCGCGAACTGGGGGCGACGGCGTTCATCGCCCGCGAGGTCATGAATCAGCCCTGCCGACCGTTGGAAACCCAACTCTGGTCGGGCGTGGTGGACACGGTGGGCGGCCGGGTGTTGGCGCGGGCTCTGGCGGAAACCGATTACAGCGGTGCGGTGGCGGCCTGCGGCTTGGCCGGCGGCGTCGACCTGCCGACCACCGTCATGCCCTTCATCCTGCGGGGCGTGAAACTGTTGGGGGTGGATTCGGTAGCGTGCCCGCTGGAGCAGCGCCGGATTGCCTGGAGCCGACTGGCGCAGGATTTGCCGGCTGCACAGCTGGAGCGGATGACGCAAGTCGTGCCGTTGGCTGAGACGCCGCGCCTAGCGGAAGCGATTCTGGCCGGTCAGGTGCGCGGGCGGGTGGTGATCGATCCGAATGCCGGCCACGCCGGCCACTGAACGTGAAATTCGTGTAGGCTATGCCGCCGCGTTGCAGGCTGTTCGCAACACGACCCCGAATATCTATAAAACCGATTGGAGAGACTCATGTACCCTACGCACGAAGGATATAACGATACCCTGCACGGCTATTTCCTCGAAGACCTCTCGGTGGGCATGTCCGCTTCCCATGCCAAGACCGTGACCGAAACCGATGTGGTGATGTTCGCGGGCTTGACCGGCGATAACAATCCGATCCATTGCAACGAGGTCTTTGCCGCGCAGACGCGGTTCAAGGGCCGCATCGCCCATGGCATGTTCTGCGCCGGGCTGATTTCCTGCGTGGCGGGCACCCGCCTGCCCGGACCGGGCGCAGTGTATGTCGATCAGCAACTGCGCTTCACGGCCCCGGTGCGCATCGGCGATACCGTCACCGCGGTCTGTACCATCAAGGAAATCATTCCCGATCGCCGCCGGGTCATCATGCAGACCATCTGCACGGTGGGAGAAACGGTCGTGGTCGAGGGCAGCGCCACCTTCATGGTGAGTCGTCGCCCCGCGCCGGCCCAGGCTTGAGCTGCGCTCCGGCGATGCGCGCCGTCGCCGGACGGCTGCCCCTATTCTTCCATGATCACTCGGAACCCGGTCGTGGGGTTGCGTTGATCGGGTTTCTGGGGAAGCCGTTTGGCCGAGCGCAAATCGCCGGGACCGCTGTTCCAGGCCCCGCCGCGCACGACCCGCTGGCTCTCGTTGGATCGCCGGGTCGAACATTGCTGTTCCGAGCGGCCGTAATTCGGGTTGTATTCCGAACAGGTCCATTCCCAGACGTTGCCGGCCATGTCGTGCAAGCCCAGGGTATTGGGTAGATAGTGACCAACCGGGGCGGTGATGGCCTGGCCGTCGTCCAGATTGCTGATGGCGGCGCCGGTTGGATCGTTACGGTCGGAGAAGTTGGCGTAGCGGGGATCGATGTCGTTGCCCCAGTAGTAGCGGGTGGACGTGCCGGCGCGAGCGGCGTATTCCCACTCGGCTTCGGTGGGTAGACGGAAGCGTTTGTTGGCTTCGAACGACAGCCATTCGGCGAAGGCGTTGGCGTCGCCCCAGTTGAGATTGACCGCTGGCTGGGTGTCTCCGTTGAGCGGGCGTCCCTGCAGGTTGCCGCTGTCGTGGTTGGGTTTGAAGCGGCGATACTGGCCGTTGGTGACCTCGGTCTTGCCGATCCAGAATCCCTTGACGCAGACCTGATGGGATGATTCGTCGTTGCCATGATCCCGTTCGCTGACCGGGCTGCCCATGTTGAAGCAGCTGCCCTCGACCCAATTGAGCTCCATGCCGGTGGTGTTGTCGGTACGGGTTTTGGTGACCGATTCCGGGTGTTGCATCGCCAGTAGATCGGCGCGGGCGGCAGTCACCGTCGGATGGTTGGGATTGATGGCGGCGGCCCGGTCCAGATACAACTGGGCCAGCTCCAATTCCTTGTTGGTCATGGCCTTGCGGGTCTGGGCGATATAATCGTTGAGGGTTTCTTCGCGCTGTTGCGATTCTTCCTGAGCCCGGCGGGCCGCTTCTTCCGCGCGCCGGTGTTGCGCGGCAGCCGCCTCGCGTTGCCGCTCCTCGTCCAGGCTTTGGTAATACTCGTAGCCGAGCAGACTGGCCCCGGATAGACCGGTAATGATGAAAACGGCCAGCAGGATTCGGGTCCAGTTGATGACGCGAGGCCCGGGGTTGGGCAGGATCGCCAGCGATCGGGAGGAGGCGTCCCGTTGCTGCGGAGTGCTGAATTCGCCCCGATTGATCGGGAGCGAAGCGGCAGGCGTCGCTTCCGCTGCCCCGAGGAGGACGGAATTACTTTCCCGCCGGACCGTGGCCGCCTTTTTCAGATGCTCGACCGCCGACCCTGCCGACCGCTTGAGCAGCGTGGGCGACGAGTCCTGCGGTGTTTTCGGTTTGGCGGTGGTTTCGGACGAAGGAGGGGTGGTCTTCAGCGCATCGGCGTCCAGATTCTCCCAGATGTTTTCCAGCATCGGCAGAGAGAGATCGGAATCCGTGGAAGGCTGGGACGAAGTAGGGGTTGCGGGCGATTTCGGGGTGAGCGCGTCGAGGGTGATGATGCCGGCCCGATGATCGTCGGCGGGAGATACAGGCGCTTTGGCCGGGGGAGCATGCGCTCCACGCTGGAAGGGATCGACGGTTTGCTGGGAAGAGCGATCCGGTGGCTTGGCGTCATTGTAGGCCCGATCGATCTGGATGGACGGCGCCGACAATTCCGTGCCAGCCGGCGCCAGCTCCAGTCGCCGGACCGGATTCGAGGTCGGTAGCTCCAGCAACTCGGGTTTGATGACTGGCACCTGGGAGAAATCCGCGGCCTTGTTCGCGGCGGCGACCGCCGACAGCGCATCGCGCATGGCGGCGATGGTCTTGTAGCGCTCTTCGGGACGAACGGCCAGCGCCTGATCGACGACTTCCAGCAGTCCGCGCGAATACAGGCCGGCGCCGGCTTCGACCGCAGGCTGTACCGGATCCTTGAGCACTCGACCCGGGGCCTCCACCGGTGGCGCGCCGGTGATGCAGCGGTACAGCACCGCTCCCAGGGCGTAGATGTCGGTCCACGGACCGTAGTCCTCACCGACCGTGACATATTGTTCGATGGGCGAATAGCCCGGTGTCACCACGCTGGTGACGCTGCGAGTGCGGCGCCCCAGAGCCTGACGGGCGGCGCCGAAGTCGATCAGCATGGTGTGGCTGTCGCGGCTGCGGAGATAAAGATTGCTGGGTTTGATGTCGCGATGCAGATAACCCTGGCTGTGGACGGTTTCCAGGGCCGGCAGCACATCGTTCAACAGGCGGTGCAGCTCCTGCTCGGGCAGGATGCCGCCCTGTTGCAGCGCGGCGCTCAGGGACATGCCTTCTTCGTACTCCATGACGATGTAGGCGCTGCCGTTGGCGGTGAAGTAGTCCCGTACCCGCACCACGCCGGGATGATTGATCTGGACCAGAATCTTGGCTTCGTCAAGGAACCGTTGCAGGCCCCATTCGTAACAGGGGGGTTCGCCGGCCCTGGCGGGCACCTGGCCCTGGGCATTGGCGCGTACCGCCGTGCCGTTATGGTCGCGATAGGCCCATTCGGCCGGGAAATATTCCTTGATTGCGACCTCGTTCTCCAGCGCTTCGTGCAGCGCCCGATAGGTGATGCCGAAACCACCGGCGCCCAGTACCCCCCTGATCTGGTAACGATGCAGGTTGTATCCCGTGGGTAGCGCATTGGTTTCTTCGGACATCGAGCTTCCTTATTCTTCGTCGGAGGGCGAGGGCGCGGAGGGTCGGGAGGGCGAAGAGAGGTCTCTGGCGGCGTCAGCGGCTGAACAGGGACGTCAGTCCCCCCATGAACCGCTGGAACCAGCCAGGTGGATCGCCAGCGGTGTCCGCGCCTGCGCGAAGGAGAACCAGAGTGGCGTTGTCGGCGGTCGAGCCGCCTCGTTGTACGGCCTGCTCGGTCAACAGCCGGGCGGCGGTGGCCGGACCGTGATCCAGCGTGGCGGTCCAGAACTCGGTTTCGGTGATGTGCTCCCAGATCCCGTCCGAGCACAGCGCCAGCAGGTCTCCGTTCTGGATCGCGAAATGGCCCATGTCGGGTTTGGGCGAATCCTCGCCGCCGAGACAGCGATAGAGCCGGTTTTGCGCTGGATGGGTGGCCATTTGGGTTTCGTCGATCTCACCCAGGTCCATTAGCAGTTGCACGGCGGAATGATCACGGGTGCGCATCAGCCGCCGGCCACGGCGAAAGTGGTATAGCCGGCTGTCGCCGATGTTCAGCCAGTGGACCCGATTTTGATGGAGCCAGGCCAGCACGGCTGTGCTGCGAGCGGTTTCCGAGCGGTCGTTGATGGTGTCGTGGATCTGACGGCACAGCTGGTCGAGGGCTGCGGCGGGATCGGTGTGCAACGTTGCCGACGAATTCTGGATAAATTCGTCGGCAACGTCGATGACGATTTGCGCACCCAGAGCGCCATCGAGATGACCGCCCATGCCATCGGCCAGAATGACCAGCAGTCCATGTTGAGCGGGCGCCGGGAAGATCCCACAGCGGTCCTGTTGCTCCTGGCGGCCACCCAACTGGCTGGCGGCGCCCTGCTCCCACTGGATGGGGGAGATGTTCGGCCGTGGCGGAGTCACTTCCCGTTCTCCATCGTCTGGGTGGGTGTCCTGCCGATGGCGTATGGCGGGCAGACGATGGAGGGCGGAAACAGGCAGTCGATCGCTCGGCCGGCAGAGCGACAAACGTTACAAGCATGGCGCCTGGGCATGCAGCTGGGTCTCCTCGGCAACGCTCTGGGAAGGGTAACATGGCATGGCGTGGAGTGCTCCTGGACTTCGAATGAGTGGAGACGATATGTCACTACTGTTTCAAGATCAAGTCACTTTAGTCATGCCAGGGAACGATAACGCTAATTTTAGCGCCGATCGGGGATAAACAAGGCGAAATTCCGGCGCGATCGGCGTTTGGCAGCGGATGTCGAGGAGAGGAGGACGCTTATCTGGCCATTACAGAAGCGTGAGGACTTCCTCGGCATGGTGGTCGCAGTCGGGTTTTTCGATGATATGGGCGATATGGCCGCTCTCATCGATGATGAAGGTGATGCGGCTGGCGACCCCCAGCAGGCTCTGCGCGGTCTTGAGCAGTCCACCGCCGCCCATGGCGCCATAGGCATGAGAGATACTCCCATCGGTATCGGCTACCAGCGGAAAATTGAGTTGGTGTTTTTCGGTGAAATGCTGATGGGACGCCACATCCTGGGTGGATACGCCCAGGACGGCTGCGCCCTTGTCCTGGATTTCCTGGAGATGATTGCGCAGGGAGCAAGCCTGCTTGGTGCAGCCAGGGGTATCGTCCATCGGATAGAAGTACAACACCAGTTTGGTGCCGAAATAGTCGGACAGCTTGACGGTATTGCCATCGGTGGTGGTGGCGGTGAAGACGGGAGCGGGGTCGCCGATTTTCAGTTTCATTGCGCTAATCTCGCGGCTATTCAAGGTTGAAAAAGGGTTTGGAACCGGTTCATGGGCAGCGTCCTGGAAGCAGGGCGCGGAGATTCCAAGGCGCTATGACACCACACGAGCCGGTCCGTTTACATTTTTCTTACCAGTATATGCCGCGGGTGAATTGGGCGAAGGAAATCTGTTCCAGCGAGGGCTCCTGCTCGGCGTGTTGCCCCTTGGCAGCGGACGATTCGGGGAACAGCCGGAAGGCGGTGTTCATGATGACGGCGTACACCTTGGGCGCTACGGCGTGCAGTACCTGGGCGAAGACGCCGACCCGGGTGGCGATGCGCTCGGGCTTGTAGATGATGGCCTGCACGATGAGGTCGGCGGCCTCTTCCGGGCTGAGCGTGGGCACGTGCTGGTAGATCTTGGTGGGCGCGATCATCTCGGTGCGCACCAATGGCATGTTGATGGTGGTGAAGTCGATGCCGCTATCGGAGAACTCGGCCACCGCGCAGCGCGAGAAGGCGTCCAGCGCCGCCTTGGAAGCAACATAGGCCGAGAAGCGCGGTGCGTTGCTGAGCACCCCGATCGAGGAGATGTTGATGACATGGCCGCGCTTCTTTTGCAGCATGCCGGGAATGAAGCCCATGATCAGCCGCAACGCGCCGAAGTAGTTGAGCTGCATGGTGCGTTCGTAGTCGTGGAAGCGATCGAGCGAATTTTCGATCGCCCGGCGGATGGAGCGGCCGGCGTTGTTGATCAGGATATCGACGCCGCCATGATCGGCCAGCACCTGCTGGATCAACCGGTCGCAAGAGGCGGTATCGGAGACATCGGCCGTGTAGATGAACGCCGTGCCGCCGCGCGCAGTGATTTCCTGCTGGGTTTCCAGCAACTTCTCTTCGGTGCGGGCAACGATGAGGACCTTGGCGCCGGCCTCGGCGATCTTGCAGGCAGCGGCCTTGCCGATACCGGCCGAAGCACCGGTGATGAGCACGATCTTGTCCTTGACCGCGCCGGTCAGGCTACGATCGATGAATAGCTCGGGATCGAGATGACGTTCCCAGTAATCCCACAGCCGCCAAGCATAGCTTTCCAGCGGCGGCACGGCGATATCGGTGCCTTTGAGCGCCTTGAGCGTTTCGCGGCAGTCGAAGCGGGTGGGGTAGTTGACGAAGCGCATGATGTCCGCTGGCATGCCGAGATCCTTGAGGATCTGGTCTCGGATGCGGCGGGCCGGTTTGAAGTGCGCCAGAGCGGTTTTGATGCTGCGCGGAATGAAGGCGAACATGAGCGCATTGACTCGCAAGCTCATTTCCGGCGCATGGGCGGCGTGGGCGAACAGGTTCAGGATGTCGCCGACCCGATTTGGGTTGGGGTCCACCAGATGGAAGCACTGCCCATCCAGCCCATCCTGATGGGCGATATGGTCTATGGCATCGACGATGAAATTGACCGGCACCAGATTGAGCCGACCGCCTTCGATCCCGACCATCGGCATCCACGGCGGCAGCGTGCGGCGTAGCTTCTGGATCAGTTTGAAGAAGTAGTAGGGGCCATCGATCTTGTCCATTTCGCCGGTGCGCGAATCGCCGACCACGATGCCGGGGCGGTAGACGCGCCAGGGCCGGGAATATTCGCGACGAACGACGCCTTCCGATTCATGCTTGGTGCGGTAGTACGGATTGTCGAGTTCCTCGGCCTCTTCGAACATGTCCTCGCGGAACACGCCCTCGTACAGACCGGCGGCGGCGATGGAGCTGGTCAGGTGGAAGCAACCCGCCTCGATGGCTTCGGCGCAGGCGATGGCGTTGCGGGTGCCCTGGATGTTGACCTTTTCCTGGAGTTCGGCGCTGGCCTTGAGATCGTAGATCGCCGCTAAATGGAAAAAGTGGTTCACCGTGCCCTTGAGCATGGCGGTATCGCTATCGGATATGCCCAGGCGTGGCTGGGTCAGGTCGCCGACGATCGGCGTGGTGCGCTGGGCGGCGCTGCCCCAACGCTGGTGCAGGGTCTCGACCATCGGCAACTCACGCTCCAGGATCAGGTAGTAGATCTGGGCGTCCGGGCGTTGCAGTAGTTTCTCGACGAGGCGTCGGCCGATGAAGCCGGACGCTCCGGTCACGAAATAATTCATTTTTAAGCTCCTGAACTTTGATGTTACGGGGGTTATTTTGAGAAAGCCATTATAGGGTGGATGTTTGGAAAAACTTTGAAGGTACCAGCTGCAAGCGGCTTGGCGCGTAAGCAGTGGGCCGGTGAGGAACGAACATGAACGGTGTGCAATTGTTGGGTCTGATCGTCGCTACGGCTTTGGTGTCGAGTCTGGCGACGCTGGCTTTGGGATGGCTGCTGTTCGAGCGCTGGCTGCGGCCGCAGCTGGAACGGCGCTGGGCGGCGTTGGCCGAATTGCTGGAGGCGCGGGTCAAGGCGGGAGCGGGCGCCGCCGGGCAGGAGTTGTTGGAGCCGTTGCGCGCGCAGGTGCGCGGCGGGGTGGAGGATGCCGCTGCGGGTCTGTTGCCGCAGTTCAAGGCCGAACTGACGGCAGGGTTTCGAGAGGCAGCGACGGATAGTCTACCGGCGTTGCGGGATGAGGTCCGCAAGGGTTTTATCGACGCTTTGAGCGCCAGCGAGTTGTTGGATCGGACGGCGAAGAAGGTGGTCCGCACTGGTTCATCGTTGGTGGAAAGCGGCTTGAACCTATTGCGGGCGACCCGGCCGAGCGAACGCGACGAGTAAGCCGCAGCGCCAGGTACAGGTCTACCGTGCTGGGTTTGGTCTTGCGCCTGGCCTGCTTCAATAATCGTGAATACGTTCTGAGGAAGGGGCGACCATTCCATTAATCATGGATCTGGCTTGGTCTACTCAGCTTGTTCGTCAACACCTGCATCCGCGTCTGCATCCGCCCACTCCAGTCCCAAGTCGCTGATAAATCGCTGCTCATCAGCCTTCAACAGCTCGCGTCGCGCAGCGAGAAGATTCGGGATCGAACCCTGGGCGTCGCTCGGCACGCCGATCCGGGTCAGCAACTGATTCTCCGAGTCAGAAGAATTTCCTGAGGCTCTGCGCTGGAGGGCATTCCGATAGCCAGCGATGGATGCTTGATCATCAATGACGGCTAAATGCCACCAGATCGAACGCCTCCCACTGGCTTGTAGCAAACCCAGCGACGACCCGCCGGCGGCCAGGGCTCGGTGCGCGGGTCCCTGAAGATCATTCTGGTCTTGGTGGCGTGCCATCAGCAAGGCCAATGCCTTGGCGCGGGCGGCCCGGAAATCAAACCGAGTGAGTGCACGGACTTTCCTGGTCACATCCCGCTCCATCGCGAGCCAGTCTCCACCCTGGATCATGTTGGTCAGGGCGGCGCTGCTGCGGTCATAAATCGTTGAATTGACGCCGGCGAAAACCTCTCCATAGGTGGTTAGCCATAACCAGCGCCATATCGCCTCCAACGTCTTTGGTTCGGACAGGTTGCTGTCGTCAGAACCAACTCTGATCGCCAAGATGATGAGCTGCCAGGAGTAAGGCAGGGCTTCGGGTCCGTGGATGCCACAAGCTTGGCGGATCGCTTCGGCCGCCCTGGCTACAGCATTGAATGCTTGGTGTATCAGGTGGTTATTTTCACGTAATTGATCGGCCAGCTTGTCCACCTCAAACTTGGCCGGATGCTGTCCGGCCAGGGCGGCGCACACCCGAAGGATGTGGGAGTCGGGCACATCCCGCCACCCCAAGGGTTCTAATAACTCGCTGTTATATTTTTCGAAGAGTTCCTGGGGATCGAATCCGTCCTGGTAAGCCAGTGCGGCGACCATGTTGAAGTCGCTCATCGGAACGCCGCTGGAGTTGATCCGTTTGAAACTTTCTGTCGCGTCTTCAAGCGAATCCGCAACCAGCACCGCGACTGGAATGCTGTATTCGCGCAGCCGATCCCGGAGTGCGTCAGCCTCGGTGATTTGGGTATCGCTCAAAGGCGGCTTTTGTTCCCGGAGCCATCGGTTCAGCGCCTTGCGATCCAGGGCCGTACTCAGGGGAAGCTGGCTCGACGTTGGTTGCTGATCCTTCTTGAGCAGGATGAACCGGTCGCGGCTCTTGGCATTTTCCTTAATCGGTTGCAAGTCGAAGACCCAAGCCTCCTCACCGGCGGGTCCCGTAGAGTCTCTGGGCTTGCGCTCGATTTCCCGGCGTTGCAGGTCCGAGATCAGCCCTGGCCCGAGAATCTGCACCAGGGTCGACAGTCGCTGATGGCCATCGAGCAACAACCGCTGACCTTCGCTGGAAACGGTTTTTTGCACTCGAAATCCGCCAACGACGTCCAGAGTCTTGATCGGCATCCGAGTAGACCAGAGCAGGATGGTTCCAATCGGAAAGCCACGGTAGAGGCTATCGAGCAGGTCGCCACGTTTCTCCGCCGTCCAGGTTGTCTCGGTGCCTGGCCGCTGAAATCGGGGTATTCGGATGTCGCCGTTCAACACCTCGCCGACGATTTGGTACAAGGGCTGGATGTAGGGTTGTCGCTCGTAAAACGGCATACTGCACCTCGGTTTACATCGCGGATGCGATCCGTTCGGCCAAATTCGTCATTTCGGGCCAAGCGCCATCTTCCTCAAACCAGTCTTCCGGCCAGCTTGAGGCGGATGAGGCTGCGGTTGCGAAGGCGTTCTTGAAGGCTTTGGGATAGTCTTCCAACTTCTCGAAATGCTTCTCTGCGCCCATCGCTGCGTAAACATTAATTTTTTCAATCAGTTGCTTGTGATTAGCGGGATCGGAGATTTCTGTGTCAACAATCTGTCGCATGGCTTTGATGGGCAGGTAGCTTTCTTGATTCCGCCGCTTCAGTCGGTGATGATGGTTTGTCATGCCGGCTCTGTCACAAGCTCCCTCCAGTTGCCTGGAACCTTGGCTGGGCGCATCCGCACAATCCCCATCATGGTCATACACCAGGAAATGAACCAGCCGCCACAACTCGGCAGGTAGCCCAAAGGCGAGACGCGCCTTGTCGTCCTGGCAGAAAAACTCGACCATGGCCGTCATGACGGGCAATCCGCCGCCATGCTCGTAACGCAGTTCGCCACGTCGCTCCCAATCTTCGAGTTTTTTACGCCACACCGGTGGCATTACGCGGCGGAGGAAGGCGGCATCGTGAATCTGGTGCTCCACAATGATATGAAGTGGTTGCGCCACAGCCCGCACCGCATCCTCAAGGGACAGCCAGCAACCCGAATGCTCGGCGCTGGGGTCCCTCGCGCTAACTAGCACCCGCGCGGCGCCACGCACGACCGCATTGACCGATACGCGGTCGGATCGCTCCCGTAGCATCGCGACCTCTGCCCGCAAACGGTCCGGTAGCGCAGCCAGCCAGATGTCGAAGTCAGGGGACCGGCGAGCACCCCAAGGCGCATCGGGACTCGTGGAAACGATCAGGGTGTGCCGACGCAGCGCCAGATTGCGCAGCAGCGCCAGCCGGTCCAGATCGCGGGCAGTGCCCCCCGCGAACAGCGCGTCGTCCATCCACACGATCATTGGGATGTGGCCTGTTGCCAACGCAAGTCGAGGACCCGGTGGGCGAGTTCCTGTTCCTTCTCGAACACATCAGGTCGCCACCCCGACAGGGTAGCATCCGCTGCAATCCCAATCGTCGTCACGGTAGACGCCCCATCAGAACCTTGTTCGACCCAGTGCAAGCCCACCTGAGAGGGCTTTAATCTCTTTTCCAGCACCGCCACTTGCATCGCTCGCAACAGATAGACGGAATGCGTTTCCAGGAGCACGGGAATGCCCTGGTGGATAGTCTCCAGCAGTCGATCAAACAGGGCCACTTGGAGCGTTGGATGCAAGTGCGCTTCGGGTTCCTCCACGGCGAGCATGGACGGCGCGGCCGATAGTTTGGTCTCGGCCCACAGTGCACAGATAAGGATTGGAAGCAGAGAGCGGAGACCTTCGCCGGCCAGATGCAGGGGCAAGCCCTCCCGGCCTTGCGCGCTATGGATCAGTTCCGGCTGGCCGGAAGCATTGACGCGCAATGCGATTTCGTTGCCGAGTCCTTCCTGCTGGGCCAGCCAACGGGATGCGGAGTCGAGTATCGACTGATTCGATGCCGCTCTGAGCCGGGCCGGCAGATCGGAACCGTCCGGGCTGCAGCAGCGGGTCTGGCGGCTGCCATCGCTATCGGTCGGGCGATTGGCGTACAGCCATTGCAGCCTTTGCAGGGGTGCGAGCGCCTCGCGAACGCGCTGGGCCAGCGCTTCGGCCTGGTCGGGCAGACCGCTGGGAAAGAGGCTGTCGAATTGCAGCGCGCCGGTCCAATCCTGTCCCCGATAGCTGCCAGCATAGCTGGCGCTGACTTTATTGCCCTCGCGCGTGACGGTACCGTCCAGATCGACTTTGAACTTGTCGCCTTCGATCCCCGGCGTTACGTGCAAGCGGTTGACGACCAGTCCGTTCGCATCTGCAAATTGGATCTTGAATACAGAGTCGTTGGGTTGTCCCGGCGCCATCAGCGTGAGCCAGGGCGAAAGGTTGGGCGCCTGGCCTAACCAGCAGAGTTCCTTGAACGTGGCGTCGCGCAGAGCCGGGCTTTGCAGATCGAGCGGACCCGCTCCTACCTGCAATGAGTCCGCCAGCAGCGCCAGGACGCGCAGCAAGCTGCTCTTACCGGCCTGATTGAAGCCATAGAGCAGCGTCAGGGGCCGAACGTCGAGAGTTGCTTCGTCCCGAAAGCTACGGAGCGCACTCAACTTCAGAGTGAACAGTCGGTCGGTTGGACTGGACATGGGCGGAGCATCGATCACGGCGGCTGATCCCAGGGATTGATCAACATTAACGGAGCCGCCGCAAAGTCTCGAACGTTGCGCGTGACCAGAGCCAGGCCGTGCTCGACCGCCGTTGCCGCGATGATCGAATCGAAGGCCGCCATCGGCTTGCCCATTGCCTCCACTTGGGCGCACAGCTCGCCCCAGTACCCGGCCGTATCGCCGGTAAAGGGCAGAACCCGTTCGTCCAGGCTTGCCTGAAGCTGATCCAGCCAGACCAACAACTCGCTTTTGCGGCGGGATACCGCCGATTTGGCAACGCCGCAGCGCAATTCTGCCAGCGTCATCGCCGCGACAAACAATTCGTTCTCCGCCCGCGCATCGACCCAGGCCAATACGGCGCTATTGGGGGCCGGTCTCACGAATTCCGACAACACGCAGGTGTCGAGCAGATATTTCACAACTCGATCTCTCGCACCGGCTCGGTTGAGCGTTCTAGGTCCAGCGGTTCGCCGCGCGGGGCGTTCCGCAGCACCTCTCGCAGTGACAGCCCCGAGCACAGGCGGCGGAATTCGGGCGCGGCGATGACGACCACGGCCTCGGCGCCGCGCCGGGTGACCAGTTGTGGACCCTCGGTCAGAGTGCGATCCACGAGTTCGCTGAATCGGCTTTTGGCTTCCTGTAACTGCCAGGTGTGCATAATTGAGTCCTCTGTGACTGACATCAGAAACTAGTCAGTCTGGTCAGTTTGCTGGGATTGCACTCGACTGTCAATTCTGCATCGAAAACCACTGCACGCTGGTTTTGACCTCTTTGCGGGTGGTGGTCGCGAGGCGGCGACGGATAGTCTACCGGCGTTGCGGGATGACGGTACTGCGAGCATCTGTGGGAATAATCGCGTCGTGTTCAATATCGGCGGGAACAAGTACCGCTTGGTTGTCGAAATGCAGTATCGAGCCGGCATTGCGTGGGTGAAATTCATCGGCACTCACACACACACAGTACGACCAAATCAACGTGGAGACCGTGCATGACTATTAAGCCCATTCGCAACGACGACGACCTGCGGGCGGCCTTCTGTCAACTTGAAACGGTCTTCCAAGCGGAAGAAGGTACACCCGCAGCCGATGAGCGAGAGATACTGGTAGCGTTGATCGAAACCTACGAGAACCGGCATTACCCTATTGGCCCGGCGGACCCGGTGGAAGCGATCAAATTCCGCATGGAACAGCAGGGACTCACCCCACGCGATCTTGAAGCCTATATCGGTTCCAGCGGGCGGGTGTCCGAGGTGCTCAACCGCAAGCGGCCCTTGAGCCTGCACATGGTGAAACGCCTGCACGACGGTCTTCGCATTCCTTACGAGAGCCTGTTGAGCAAGGTCGCGTAAAGTTTGACCCGCTGGCTTGCTTTCGCGCCGGTTTTGCCCCGACCCGTCCCGGTCTGGCAAGCATTCTGAAAGGGGTTACGGGGCTGCCCGTCGTCTCATGAGCGTCCAGCCGTGAAACGAAGAAGCCGGCGGAAAGCCGGCTAGCGGTTGGATGGTCGTCTCAAACACGCGGCGCTAGGTGTTCTTCAGCGACTCGACCAGGTCGATATACTGCTGCATGGCGTCTTCTTGGGTCATGCCTTTGATCTTGGCCCAGGCGTCGTACTTGGCGCGGCCCACCAGATCGGTGAAGCCGGGGCGCTTGCCTTCCACATCGCCGTTGGCGCCCTGCTTGAAAAAGGCGTACAACTTCAGCAAGGTATCGTTGTCGGGTCGTTTGGTCAGTTTTTTGCTGTCGTCGGCAGCGGTCTGAAAGCGGGTCGCTAGATCAGCCATGGCAGGTGCTCTCCGTGAGCGGTCAGTGAGGTGAATTCGTCCACGCTCACTATAACCGGCCCCCTGCAAAGATGCATTGCATGTAGTGGTTATGGCGAAAAGACGCGGGCGCGGCGATGTCCGACGCATGCCCAAGGCCGCATCGGCAGCGGCCAATTCGTCAAAGCTCCCTCTGAATCCATCTCCCTAGAATGACTCGACCGAAGCGCGATTCAGGGATCGTCGTTGATTGTTCGGAACCGGATTGCAAACCGCGACGCCATATGATTCTGGATTTCCTTATGCCCCATAAAAAAGAAAGCGAGCGGATATCGGGGATCGATACTGCCTGGTTGCGCATGGAGCGGCCCACCAATTTGATGATGATCACGGGAGTCATGATCCTGTCCGAGCGCTTGCCCTACCAGCGCCTGCGGGAGGTCATCGAAACCCGCTTTCTCCGGCATTACCCACGCTTTGCCCAACGGGCCGTGCAGAAGGCCGCCGGCGCTTTTTGGGAAAAGGACCCGCATTTCGACATCGGCCGGCATGTGTTGCGCATCGGCTTGCCGGGCCAGGCCGACAAGAGCGAATTGGAACGGCTGGCCAGCGATCTGATGAGCACGCCGCTGGATTTCTCCAAGCCGATGTGGCAGTTCCATCTGATCGAGGATTATCAGGGCGGCAGCGCCGTGATCCTGCGCATCCATCATTGTTACGCCGATGGCATCGCCTTGATCCGAGTGTTGCTGTCCCTGACCGACACGGCCTCCGACGCCCTGCCGGCCCAGATTGTGGAACAGGACGAGGAGCACGCCGAGGATGCCGGTCTGTTCCGACGCTTCTTCGAACCGGTGGACAAGGTGGTCCACACCACCCTCAAGCTGGGCCGGGAGCTGGTCGAGGAAGGCGCCGACATCGTCATGCATCCGGCCCATGCCTTCGATTACGCTCGCAATGGCGCACGGTTGGCCAAGGAAATCGCCCGCATCGCCCTGATGAGCGACGATTCCAGGACCCGGTTCAAGGGCGAGCTGGGCGTGTCCAAGCGGGTGGCCTGGGCCGAGCCGCTGGATCTGCGCGAGGTCAAGACCATCGCCAAGGTTCTGGGCGGGTCGGTCAACGACGTGTTGCTGGCCGCCGTGGCGGGGGCCTTGCGGGCCTATCTGGTCGAGCAGGGCGACCCGATTCCCGAGAATCTGCAGCTGCGGGCCATCGTCCCGGTGAACCTGCGTTCGCAGGAGAAAGCCGCCCGGCTGGGCAACTTCTTCGGGCTGGTGTTCCTGAGCTTGCCGGTCGGCATCGCCAATCCGCTGGAACGGGTCTACGAGATCCGGCAGCGGATGAACGAGCTGAAGGAATCCTACCAGCCGATCCTGGCGCTGGGCCTGCTCGGCACCGTCGGCATGGGGCCGAACATGTTGCAGCAACCGGTGCTGAACATACTGAGCCGGAAGGCTTCGGCGGTGATGACCAACGTGCCGGGTCCGGCGCAGGCGCTGTATCTGGGCGGCTCGCGTTTGTCCGAGATGATGTTCTGGGTTCCGCAGTCGGGCCAGATCGGCATGGGGGTCAGCATCCTCAGCTACAACAACCGCGTCCACTTCGGCCTGATGGTCGATCAGAAACTGGTGGCCGATCCGCAGGCGGTCATCGGCCGTTTCGCCGGCGAGTTCGAAAAGCTGTTGCTCACCGTCCTGATGAGCCCTTGGGGGCAGGAGCCGGATTCGCGCCGGATCGAACATACGCTCAAAGCGCTGGACGGACCGGAGCATGACCCGAAGTCCTGAACAGCGCCCCGGCCATTAGGGTGTTTGTTCTAATTTTCGCCACTAGAATCAAAGTCGGTTTTTCCCGAAACGGGATCAAATATCATAATAATCAGGCATATCGCTTGCCAGAGGAGCGTCGTCGTGGTCAAGAAAATCAAAGGTAACGCCGATCCGCAGCTATCCCAGGCTGTGCGCGAATCCGCCCATCTGATCTGGTTGGCCGGATTGGGTGCGTTCGCCAAGGTGGGCGAAGAAGGCGGCAAGCTGTTCGATGCCCTAGTCAAGGAAGGCGAGAAGGTCGAGGAACGGACTCGGTCGGCGGCCAGCGACAAGCTGGAAGTCGTGCGGGAGAAGGCCGACGAGACTCGCGACAAGGTGACCGACAAGGTGGCCGACACCTGGGACAAGGTCGAACAGATCTTCGAAGAGCGCTTGGCGCGGGTGCTGGGCAGTTTGGGGGCGCCGAGCCGGGATGACCTGCTGGAGCTGACCCGGCGGGTGGAGGCCCTGCAGGCCCATATCGAGACGCTGCGCCAGACCGGGGAGCACTGATCCCGGAGCTGCGCAATCCATGCGCCGGGTCTGGCCGCGCCGCCTGGCGATTCGTTCGCCCGTGGTTTTTTCAGCAAGATCGATGGAGGTCATATGCTGGTGACTCAGCCCGAAAGCATCCAACGACAAGCCAGCGGTTCCCGCATCGGTCTGGCGATCGCAGGCGGCGGACCGGTCGGGCTGGTGTACGAGATCGGTGCGTTGCGGGCGCTCGACGAGGCGCTCGAAGGGATCGATTTCAATCAGCTCGACGTTTATGTCGGGGTCAGCGCCGGCGCGGTGACGGCGTCGCTGCTGGCCAATCAGATCAAGACCGAGCAGATCTGCCATATCTTCATCAGCAACGAGTCCAGGGAGCATCCGCTCGATCCGCAGATTTTCCTGACGCCCGCTTTTGGCGAGTATTGGCGGCGCTTGGCGTCGGTGCCGCGGTTGCTGTGGGAATCCTGCTGGCGCTATTTGCAGAATCCCTTCGATCTCAGCCTGCTGCAGTCGCTGACCCGGCTAGGGCGGGCGTTGCCGGTCGGTTTCTTCGACAACGAACCGATCCACGAATACTTGGCGCGCTTGTGGAGCGCGTCGGGTTGCACCAACGATTTCCGGCAATTGGCCAAACGCCTGTACGTGGTGGCGGTGGATCTGGATACCGGCGAATCGGTGAAATTCGGCGCGCCCGGCTACGACGCGGTGCCGATTTCCCGTGCGGTGCAGGCCAGCAGCGCGCTGCCGGGTTTGTATCCGCCGGTGGAGATCGGCGGACGCTATTTTGTCGATGGCGCGCTGCAGAAGACCATGCATGCCTCGGTGGCCTTGCAGGAGGGGCTGGATTTGCTGCTGTGCCTCAATCCGCTGGTGCCGTTCGATGCCCGTCTGGCGCCCGAGTCGCGCCGGCTAGGCCAGGTCGATCGCCTGGTGGAGGGCGGCTTGCCGGTGGTGCTGTCCCAGACCTTCCGGGCGCTGATCCATTCCCGCCTGCGAGTCGGCATGCAGAAATACGACAGCGAATACGAGCATTCGGATGTCGTCCTGTTCGAACCCAACCGGGACGACGCCAAGATGTTCTTCACCAACGTGTTCAGTTTCTCTGGCCGGGACTGGGTGTGCGAACACGCCTATCAGACCACCCGGCGCGATCTGCTGAGCCGGCGCGAAGAACTGGAGCCGATCCTGGCCCGACACGGTATCCGCATGCGGCTGGACGTGCTGGAAGATCGCGATCGTCACTACTCCAGCGGCTTGTCCAATCCACGCGATCTGGCTCCCTCGACCAAACCGCGCAGCCGCCTGTCGCAGGATCTGCACGCGGCGCTGGATCAGTTGCAGGAGCTGGTCTCGGCGCCGCTCGAATCCGGCGTCGAGCCGGCCGATGCGACGATCAGGACAGGTACTCGCGGCTGAGTTGTCGCAACAATTCCTGCGCCTCGCCGTTGAGAAACGGAGCCACCAGCGATAGCACCTGATAGACGCCCAGCGCCAGATGGGCGCTGTCGCTGTCCTGCGTGGAGCCGCTGGCGCGGATACCCTGAAAATTCAACCAATAGGTCGCGACCACCGCGATGTTCTGGGCCAGCGCGGCGATTTCCTCGGCTGTGGCGGTCATGATGCCGGCGTCGGCCAGACCCTGGCAGATGGTGGCGGCGGTGGCGACCTTGCGTTCCAGAATGCGGCGGAAGTGGGTGCGCAGCTTTCTGTTGCGGCCGAGAATGTTGTCGAGGTCGTGGTAGAGGAAGCGGTATTCCCAGATGTTCTCGAACACCAGATGCAGATAGAGCCACATGTCTTCCATGTTCGGGACGCGGCGCTGCGGGGCCTGTAAGGCGGTTTCCATCCGCTTCTCGAACTGCTGGAACAACAACGCGATGATTTCGTCCTTGTTGCGGAAGTGGTAATACAAATTGCCCGGACTGATATCCAGTTCGTCGGCGATATGATTGGTGGTGATGCGAGGTTCGCCACACTCGTTGAACAGTTGCAGGCTGGCCTGCAAGATGCGATCGCGGGTTTTCATGGGGGCGGTGCGCGTCCGGAGCGGACATCGAAGGGACGGAGTTCGAAGCCTAGTCGTTTTGAGGCGTCACTCGGTTTTTCACCTTTCATTGTGGGTGAATTTGGGCGGTTTTCCAATCGGCGAACCGGCGCGCCGAAACAAACATAATATTGACGATAATCGACGAT
The DNA here is from genome assembly GCA_003989065.1 of Candidatus Competibacteraceae bacterium. Taxonomy (GTDB): domain Bacteria; phylum Pseudomonadota; class Gammaproteobacteria; order Competibacterales; family Competibacteraceae; genus RXIW01. Next base: position 107,768 of record RXIW01000002.1, on the reverse strand, counting down.
GTGAGGAGAGGAAGGTGGAAAAGATCTGGTTGCGGGAATATCCGCCGGGGGTACCGGCTGAAGTCGATTTGAACGAATTCGTCTCTCTGCGGGATATCCTGGAGAAGAGTTGTCGGCAGTTCGCCGATTATCCGGCCTATTCCAACATGGGCATGACCCTGCGCTATCGCGACATCGACCGGCTCAGCCGCCAGTTCGGCGCTTTTCTGCAGAAGATGCTGGGTTTGAGCAAGGGCGAACGAGTCGCCATCATGATGCCCAACGTCCTGCAGTATCCGGTGGCCCTGTTCGGCGCCTTGCGGGCCGGACTGACTGTGGTGAACGTCAATCCGCTCTACACCGCGCGCGAGCTGGAACATCAGCTGATCGACTCCGGGGCCAGCGCCGTCGTCATCGTCGAGAATTTCGCCCACACTTTGCAGGCGGTGCTGGGCAAGACCCCGGTCAAGAACGTCGTCGTCACCCAGGTGGGCGATCTGCTGCCCTTTCCCAAGCGAACGCTGATCAATTTCGTGGTCAAGCGGATCAAGAAGCTGGTTCCGGCTTGGGCCATTCCCGGCGCGATCCCGTTTCGGCGGGCATTGGCGGCGGGCGCGGCCTGGACTCTGGACGATGTGCCGCTGGATCACCACGATCTGGCGTTTCTGCAATACACCGGCGGCACCACCGGCGTCGCCAAGGGCGCGATGCTGACCCACGGCAATATGGTGGCGAACCTGCAGCAGGCTTCGGCCTGGCTGAGTCCGATCTCCAAACCGGCCGAGGAGATCGTCATCACCGCCCTGCCGCTGTATCACATCTTCTCGCTGACCGCCAACTGCCTGACCTTCATGAAGGTCGGCGCGCACAACCTGTTGATCACCAATCCCCGCGACATGCCCGGCTTCGTCAAGCTCCTGAGCAAGACGCGGTTTAGCGTCATCACCGGGGTCAACACCCTGTTCAACGGCTTGTTGCATACCCCCGGTTTCGATCGCCTGGATTTCAGTCGCTGCAAGCTGGCCCTCGGCGGCGGCATGGCGGTGCAGCGGGCGGTGGCCGAGCGCTGGAAGCAGGTGACCGGTACCCCGCTGATCGAGGCTTATGGTCTGACCGAGACCTCACCGGCGGTTTGCGTCAATCCGCTGACCTTGCCCGAGTACAATGGCAGCATCGGCTTACCGCTGCCCTCGACCGAGTTGTCGATCCGCGACGAGGCCGACCGGGAGCTGGGCGTCGGCGATGTGGGGGAGATCTGCGTGCGCGGTCCGCAGGTGATGCGCGGTTACTGGAACCGACCCGACGAGACCGCCAAGGTCATGACCGCCGATGGTTTTCTACGCACCGGCGACATCGGCTATGTCGATGAGCAGGGCTATACCCGGATCGTCGACCGCAAGAAGGACATGATCCTGGTGTCCGGCTTCAACGTCTATCCCAACGAGATCGAAGACGTGGTCGCCCACCACCCCGGCGTGCTGGAAGTCGCGGCGGTTGGGGTGCCGGACGAGAAATCCGGCGAGGCGGTCAAGATCGTGCTGGTCAGGAAAGACCCCAATCTGACCGCCGAGGCGGTGATCGAGTATTGCCGCCAGAATCTGACGGCCTACAAGGTGCCCCGCCACGTCGAATTCCGCGCCGAGCTGCCCAAGAGCAATGTCGGCAAGATCCTGCGGCGCTTGTTGCGGTAGCGGAGCCGTTCAGGCGGCGGCGGACTGGACTTCGATGGCACGCGCCAGCCAGTCCCGCAGCCCATCGGCCACGTCGCGCCAATTCATTTCCAGCATCATGGCGTGCGCCATGCGGGGGAAGATGTGCGGCTGGGTCCGATAGAACTGGGCGGTGGCCCGCACCATCGCCGGCGACACGAAGACATCGTCCTGCGCGCCCTGCACCAGGATCGGGACGCGGACCTGCTCGGGCTTGAGCCGCAGCGGGTCGAACCACATCATGTCCAGCGACACGACTTGCGATTCCGCCTGCACCAGGTCGAAATATTGTCGCAACTGCTCCAGCGGCATGTCCTTGGAGAACAGCAGGCTTCGCATCATGTCGAGCGAGCCGACGCTCGGTCCCATCAGAGCGAACAGGGCCATCTGCTGGAACAGGAAGGGGTGACGCAGCGCCATGTGCAGGTTGCTAGGGATCAGCCCTTGCGGCGGAACCGAGGCCATCAGCACGACGCCGGCAACTTTGGGCTGCGTTTCCAGATATTTCTGCACCACCATGCCGCCCATCGAATGGCCGATCAGCACTGGCGGTCTGGACAGGGCGCGAACCGTATGGCCGAGGTCGGTGACATAGTCGGTCATCCGCCACAGCGGCAGCCACTCGCGCCCTTCGCTCTGGCCGTGGCCGCGCAGGCTGACGGCGTGGACCTCGTAGCCGCTCTGGGTGAGGTAGGGCAGGAAGTGTTGATCCCAGCAGCGGGCGTCCGCGAACGAGCCGTGGACGAACAACAGGGGCGTTGGTTTGGTGGTTTGTTCCGGATAGCGGCTGATGATCTCCAGTTTCATGACAGTGGTTCCTTTGCGGGTCAGTGATCGATAAAGCGATACGATAGTCGTTCAGGACGGTCGGCGCTTGTCGGGAAGAGTTGCTGTAGCCGGATCGGGACGGCCAACGCTCGCAGCGGGAAAACGCGCCGCACCCGATTCAATTCACTATAGCGCCTCAATATAGCGCCGCGGTCTCGACCCAGACCAGCTCGCAGGCTCCGTCGCCGGTGTCTTCGCGGCTGAGGGAGCTGCGCCAGCGCCAGCCGTCGTCGCGGCGGGCTTCGACCAGATAGCCGCTCAAGCGCACGATATGACCGGGACGAATGGCGCGCAGTTGCTTGGCCACGCTGCGGGAGGCGGGGATCAGGTGCATGTTGGCGCTGTGGGTTTCGATCTCGCGGAGCGGGATGGGAAAGCTCGCGGTGCTCCAGTAATAGAAACGATTGCCCTGCTGGATATCGATCTGGTCCAGCACCGCGCTGTTCGACATCGCTCCCCAGCCCAACGCCAAGTCCATTGGTGCCAGTTCGGCTCCGGCGTCGAAACGGTAGTTCTCCCGCGCCAGAACGCGGGCTTCGAGCGCGAATTCCGCCAGGGCCTGGATCTGGTAGCGATCCTGCCGGAAGACCGGCGCGTCGGCGCCGAGCAGCCGTTGTACCGGATCGTCCGGCGCCAGCACGCCGGGCGGATGTGGAATCGGCCGCTCTTTCCAGGAAAGGTAGGCGCCTACCAGGCAGATCGCCAGCACCAGCAGCGATAGACGACGCATCGGCTAGCCGCGCTCGCGCTCGGGCGGTGACCCGGAATCCGGCCATCCTTCCGCCGTGGGATCGATCGCGGTGATTTGGCAGCGCAGACGGCCTTGGCTCAGCAGGGCTTCCACCGTATCGCCCAATCGGGCTTGGTCGGCCCGGCGCAGGATGTGGCCATCCGGCTGGCGTAGGATAGCGTAACCCCGGTTCAGCGTGCCGAGCGGACTCAGGGCGTGCAGCTGGCCGCTCAAGTGGCGCAGTCGCAGCCCGGCGGTCTGCAGGCGGTTGTGCAGGGCTTGGCGCAGCCGCTGCGACAGCTCGTCGAGTCGTTGGGCGTTATCCTGCAGCTGGCGTCGCGGCTGTTGTCGGGCCAGGCGTCGAGTCAGCTCGTCGACCCGCTGGCGACGGTCCAGCAACGCGCGCCGCAGCGCTCGTTCCAGCCGATCGTTGAGCAGCGCGACCTGGTTCAGCCATTCCAGCCGGTCGGGGCTGGCCAGCTCCGCCGCCGCCGTGGGGGTGGCCGCGCGCAGATCGGCGGCGAAGTCGGCGATGGTGACGTCGGTTTCGTGGCCGATGCCGGTCACCAGCGGCAGGGGACAGGCGAAGATCGCCCGCGCCACGATTTCCTGGTTGAAGGCGTCCAGATCTTCCAGTGAGCCACCGCCGCGCACTAGCAGCAGCACGTCGCAGTCCTGGCGCTGGGAGGCCAGGCGGATGGCGGCGGCGATGCGTTCCGCCGCGCCATCGCCCTGCACGGGAACCGGATAGATCCGCGCCGGCAGGCTGGGACAGCGGCGGCGCAAGGTGGTCAGCACGTCGCGGATCGCTGCTCCGCTGGGCGAGGTGATGACGCCGATCCGGCCTGGGAAACGGGGCAGGGCCTGTTTGCGGTCTGGGGCGAACAACCCTTCCTGCTCCAGCCGTAGCCGCAATTCATCGAAAGCGCGGCGCAACGCCCCAGCTCCGGCGTCTTCGACGTACTCGACGATGAGCTGGAAATCGCCGCGCGGCTGGTACAGGCTGACCCGACCGCGCACCAGCAGCTGCTGGCCGTTGCGCAGGCGGTCGCGGAACAGGACAGCGCGGTTCAGGAACAGGGCGCAGCGGATTTGCGCGCCGGGATCTTTCAGCGAAAAGTAGAGGTGTCCAGAGCCGGGACGGGACAGGTTGGACACCTCGCCTTGGACCCACAGCAGGGGAAAGACATCCTCCAGCAGGTCGCGGGCCTCCTGGTTCAGTCGAGAAACGGTGTAGACGATTCGGGTCGTGACGGCGATGCTGTCCACTGGATGACGGCCATGAATGGTTTCTTGATTTTATAGTAAAATAAGTTTATTATATCAGGTTTAATTCTAGTTTAAGTCTTGAGGCCATGCCATGCGTATCGTTCAAGAAGCCCTGACTTTCGATGATGTTCTACTCCTTCCGGCCTACTCTACGATATTGCCCAAGGATGTCAGTCTCAAGACCCAGCTGACCCGTGGCATCGCGCTCAATATTCCGTTGGTGTCGGCGGCCATGGACACCGTCACCGAATCCGGCCTGGCCATTGCACTGGCCCAGGAAGGCGGCATCGGCATCATCCACAAGAACATGTCGATCGAACGCCATGCCCATGAGGTCCGGCGGGTCAAGAAATTCGAAAGCGGCGTCATCCACGATCCCATCGTCATCCATCCTCGCGCCACCATTCGCGAGGTGGTGGATCTGACCCGCGCCCATCATATCTCCGGGGTGCCGGTGGTCGACGGCGAGGAGCTGGTCGGCATCGTCACCAACCGCGACCTGCGCTTCGAATCGAACATGGGTGCTCCGGTCAGCACGGTGATGACGCCCAAGGAACGGCTGATCACGGTCCGGGAAGGGGCCAGCCGCGAGGAAATCGTCACCCTGTTGCACCGGCACCGCATCGAAAAGGTGCTGGTGGTCAACGATCGCTTCGAATTACGCGGGCTGATCACCGTCAAGGATATCCAAAAATCCAGCGATTTTCCGCTGGCCTGCAAGGATGCGCTAGGTCGGTTGCGGGCCGGGGCCGCAGTCAGCACCGGCGGCGACACCGACGAACGGGTCACGGCGCTGGTGGGCGCGGGGGTGGACGTGCTGGTGGTCGATACCGCCCATGGCCATTCTCACAACGTACTGGAGCGGGTGCGCTGGATCAAGGAGCGCTTTCCGAACGTGCAGGTGGTCGGCGGCAACATCGCCACCGCCGCCGCCGCCCGCGATCTGGTCGAAGCGGGGGTGGACGCGGTGAAGGTGGGCATCGGACCGGGTTCGATCTGCACTACCCGCATCATCGCCGGGGTTGGCGTGCCGCAGATCAGCGCGGTCGCCAACGTAGCCGACGCGCTGCGCGACAGCGACGTGCCGCTCATTGCCGACGGTGGCGTGCGCTATTCCGGCGATCTGGCCAAGGCCATCGCCGCCGGCGCGCATACCGTCATGATCGGTAGTCTGTTCGCCGGCACCGAGGAAGCGCCCGGCGAGGTGGAGCTGTATCAGGGCCGCTCCTACAAATCCTATCGCGGAATGGGCTCCATCGGCGCAATGACCCAGCAGCACGGCTCCAGCGATCGCTATTTTCAGGAAGGCAGCGCGGTGGAGAAGCTGGTGCCGGAAGGCATCGAAGGCCGGGTGCCCTACAAGGGCAGCGTGTCGGCGATCATCAATCAGCTGATGGGCGGTCTGCGCTCCAGCATGGGCTATGTCGGTTGCCAGAATGTGCTCGAAATGCGAACCAAGCCGGCGTTTACCCGCGTCACCAGCGCCGGAATGCGCGAAAGCCATGTCCATGACGTGACCATCACCAAGGAAGCGCCGAACTACCGGGTGGATTGATCGCCGCCTGTTCGTCAACACTTCTCTCCCACCGTGACCCTCCCTGTCGAAGGGAGGGGAGTGCAGCCATGACCGTCCGCGACATTCATCTCGACCGTATTCTCATTCTCGATTTCGGTTCCCAGTACACCCAGCTGATCGCCCGCCGGGTGCGCGAAATCGGAGTCTATTGCGAAATCCATCCCTGGGATGCCGACCCAGCAGTGATTCGGGCGTTCCATCCGCGCGGGATCATCCTGTCCGGCAGCCCGGAATCGACCACGCTGGCCGATGGTCCGCGCGCGCCGCAACAGGTCCTGGATCTGGAAGTGCCCCTGCTCGGCATTTGCTACGGCATGCAGACCCTGGCCTTGCAGCTGGGCGGGCGGGTGGAGTCGTCGGATCACCAGGAATTCGGCTATGCGCAGGTGCGCGCCCACGCCCATTCCGAGCTGCTGCGCGCCATCGAGGACCACGCCAGTCCGGAAGGTTATGGCCTGCTGGATGTGTGGATGAGCCATGGCGATCAAGTGACGGTGCTGCCGCCCGGTTTCGTGCGCATCGCCAGCACCCCGACCTGTCCGATCGCCGGTATGGCCAACGAAGAGAAATGTTGGTACGGCCTGCAGTTCCATCCCGAAGTGACCCATACCCGCCAGGGTCAGCGGATCCTGTCCCGGTTCGTGCTCGGCATTTGCGGTTGCGAGCCCCTGTGGACCACGGGCCATATCATTGAGGACAGCATGGCCGCCGTCCGTGCCCAGGTCGGCAAAGATCGGGTGGTGCTGGGTTTGTCCGGCGGGGTGGATTCCTCCGTGGTGGCGGCCCTGCTACACCGGGCCATCGGCGAGCAGTTGACCTGCGTGTTCGTGGATACCGGCCTGTTGCGCCTGCACGAGGGTGACCAGGTCATGACCACCTTCGGTCAGCATCTGGGAGTGCGGGTGATTCGGGTCGATGCCGAGACGCGCTTCCTGACTGCGCTGGCCGGCGTGACCGATCCCGAACAGAAGCGCAAGATCATCGGTGGGTTGTTCGTCGAGATCTTCGAGGAGGAAGCGGCCAAGCTGCAGGAGGTCAAATGGCTGGCCCAGGGCACCATCTACCCCGATGTGATCGAATCGGCCGGGGCCAAGACCGGCAAGGCCCATGTCATCAAGTCCCACCATAATGTCGGGGGGCTGCCGGCGACGATGCGGCTGAAGCTGGTTGAGCCGTTACGGGAATTGTTCAAGGATGAGGTCCGGCGTTTGGGGGTCGAACTCGGCCTACCTTCGGAGATGGTCTACCGTCATCCCTTCCCAGGTCCGGGGTTGGGTGTGCGCATCCTGGGTGAGGTGAAGAAGGAATACGCCGATGTGTTGCGCCAGGCCGATCATATCTTCATCGAAGAATTGCGCCGGGCCGATTTGTACGATCGCACCAGCCAGGCCTTTGCGGTGTTCCTGCCGGTCAAGTCGGTGGGGGTGATGGGCGATGGCCGTCGCTACGATCACGTGGTTGCGTTGCGGGCGGTGGAGACCATCGATTTCATGACCGCGCGCTGGGCTCACTTGCCCTACGAATTCCTGGACCAGGTGTCGCGGCGCATCATCAACGAAGTGCGCGGCATCTCCCGGGTGGTCTACGATGTCTCCGGCAAACCGCCGGCAACCATCGAGTGGGAGTGATTGAAGGGACAACGTGACCAACGCTCTACCTGGGGTTCTTTCAGAGACTGTCGAAAAACTCAACATTGATTTTCAAGAAATATTTTCTGTCGGACCTGCTTCCAACCAATTTGGCCGGCTAACAACCGCCTAGAAGCCGGTTCCGCTGTCATATAGATCAGTTAGTTAGTTTTTAGACAGCCTCTCAGAGCGGATGCCATCCATTCGCCTGCTACCGGAAACAACCCATCCCAAAACGATGCCAAACCTCAACCTGTCCCGCGCCGAACAAGTCCTGCTGAGTGCTCTGGCCATCACCGTCACCGCAATCATCGCCCTGTTCATCGCCCTGTCGTTCTTCAATGTCCCGGCGGCGGACGATTTCTGCTTCGCCGCCAAAGCCCGCGAACTGGGATTCCTCGACGCCCAAGTGTATTGGTATCAGCACTGGGCTGGCCGCTACACGTTGAATGCGGTGTGGACCGCGCTGATGGCGGGCGATATCTTCCAGATCTACCGTTTCCCACCGATCGCGCTGCTGCTGGGCACGGGGCTGGGTTTCGCGTTCCTGACCGCTAGAATCGCACAGGGCGCGCTGTCGATCCCGCTGGCGTTGCTGCTGGGCGGACTGTGGACCGTGCTGTTCATCGCCGGCGCGCCCGACATCGCCCAGACCTTCTACTGGCTGGGCGGCAGCATCACCTACCAACTCGCCAACGTCACTCTACTATTTCTGCTCGGCCTGCTGATCTGGCGTGAGACGACCGCCAGGACGGGGCTACTGCGGACAGTGATCTTCTGGACCGCCGCCTGGCTAGTCATCGTCACCATCGGCGCCAACGAGATTTCCATGCTGCTGGTACTGGCGATCCTCAGCGGCGGGCTCGGCTACACGCTATGGCGCCGGCGCAACTCCCGCGTCTTCTGGCTGGCGCTGACACTCATCGCTGTGCTGGCGACCGCTAGCAGCGTGCTGGCGCCGGGCAATTATCAGCGCTACGCCGGCCTCGGCCACACCGACCACATGCTGCGCCCGACGCCCTGGCTGGCGGCGCTGCTCTATCTGCCCTGGGTCGCGCTGCGCCTGTTCTACTGGCTGTCCAATCTGGGGCTGTGGGCTTCGGCACTGCTGGTATTCAGCTTGAGTGCCCAACCGGTCGGGGCGCTGCTGTACGATGCCGAGGGTCGCTTTCGGCGCTCGTTCCTGCTGCTGCCGGTGTTATGGATCGCGCTGATCTTCCTGCTTAGCGCCATCGGTTTCCTGATCAACCGCTATCCCCTGCCCGAGCGGGCGGAAAGCGTCATCTACCTGCTGTTCCTGCTCGGCGGGTATCCGACCTTCATCATCCTGGCCCACCGTTGGACCGGTGCTGCTGGCGGGCTGGCCGACCGACGCTGGCGGGCGCCAGCTGCCGCGCTGCTTCTCGTCAGTCTGCTGGGCACGCCAAACGTGTTCGAGGGTTACAAGGATGTCTATCGCGGCTATCGCTACGCCCAGGAAATGCAGGCCCGCAACGCCGCCATCGCAGTAGCCCTGCAACGCGGCGAACAGGACATCGCCGTCGCCAGCCTGTCCCGGCCACCTCGGACCCTGTTCGCCACCGATATCGCCACCGACCCCGACGATTTCAAGAATCTGTGCCTGCAGCAATACTATCGGGTGCATTCCATCCGGCTGGGAGAAGTCCGACCGCAGCAACCCTGAACCCGCTGGACTCAGCTCGCCCCGGACCCGCCGAGCGGCAGATCCTTGCGGTAGACCCGCACCAGCAGGATGCGTGGGCCGTTCATCTTCTTCACCACGATATCGAACTGGCCGAATTCGACCTTCTGCCCTTCGTGCGGCACATCGCCCAACTTCCACATGACCAAACCGCCCACCGAATCGACATCGTCATTGTCGATTTCGATATCCAGCGCCCGTTCCAGGGTAAAGATCGGCAGGCTGCCCTTGCCGATCAAGGTGCCGTCATCCAGCTCGGTCCACTCGTTGTGGCTCTGGCGGAATTCGTCGCGGATGCCACCGACCAGTGCGCCCAGCATATCGTCCAGGGTCAGAAAACCGTCTGCCTTGCTGCCCTTGCGCCCGACGATGGCGAAATGGGTAACGCCTTCACGGAAGCGCCGAAACAGGTTCAGCGCCAAAGAATCGGGGGCGACGTATTGCACCGGACGCAGATAATCCAGCAGATCATCCAGAGCCTTGCCCTCTTGCCGGGCCAGGAACAGATCCTTGAGGTACACGATGCCCAACACCGTCTCGCCATCCAGACCGAAGTACGGATAGCGGCTGTAGCGGGTGCGATGGATCGTTTCCAGGTTCTGCTGCGCGCTGCGGCTCTGGTATAGAGCGGTGACCTCGCCGATCGGACGCATCAATTCGGACACTTCCAGATCGCTGAAATCCAGCATGTGGGCCATGATCCGCAATTCGTCCCGGGCAAAGCCTGACGGATGGCTGTCGCGCAGGATCAGCTTGATTTCCTCGGCTGAGTAGTGGGTCTCGTGGCCTGTCCCTTCGAGGCCGATCGCTCGCAGGATGCCGTTGGCGCTGGCGTTGAGCGCCCAGATCGCCGGGTACATCAGCCAGTAGAAGGCATAGAGCGGGCCGGCCGCCCAGATGGCCACTCGCTCCGGCCGACGAATGGCCAGGGACTTGGGGGCCTGTTCACCCACCACGATATGCAGGAAGGTGATGGTCGAAAACGCCAGCAGAAAGGAAATACCATGCACCAGTTCCGGCGACGAAACCCCCAGCCATTCGAACAGGGGCTCCAGCAGATGGGCGAAGGCTGGTTCGCCGATCCAGCCCAAACCGAGCGAGGCCAGGGTGATGCCCAACTGGCACGCCGACAGATAGACATCGAGCTGGGCATGCACCTTGGCCAGAATGCGCCCCTGCCAACCATAGATCTTGGCGATGGCCCGGATCCGGGTCTGCCGCAGTTTGACCAGGCCGAACTCGACAGCGACGAAAAAGCCATTCAAGGCCACCAGCAACAAGGCGGCGGCTACCAGCAGGATGTCGTTCAACGCTGGATCCCTTACCAATATCGTCCAAAGTCCGGCCCGCGCTCCGGCAATTTGCTCGGCTTGCCATCCTCCCCGATGGCAACGTACACGATCACCGCTTCGGTGACCTTGTCCGCCAGCAACCGTCCATCGTGCGCGCGCTGGACGAATACTTCGACCTTCACTGTGATCGAGGTCGAGCCCACCTTTTGAATCTGGGCGAAACAACTCACCAGATCGCCGACAAAGACTGGTTTATGAAATTCCATCGAGGTCGCCGCCACGGTCGATACCCGGCCGCCGGAGTATTCCACCGCGACCACGCTGCCGGCGATGTCCATCTGCGCCATGATCCAACCCCCGAAGATGTTGCCGTTGGGGTTGGCGTAAGCCGGCATGGCCAGAATGCGCACGGTCGGTTGACGGTCGCGCGGGAACAGCTCTTCCGCGCCCTCTTGTTCGTTCGCAGACATAAATAATGCACTCCTGAAACTTTTGAAAAATGCAATAACCTCAAGCTCACGGCGGGCGCGGCCAGCCGGCGAAACCGTCGATCGCGACGATCTTGCCCTAGCATGGCGTCCAACCCGCAGCAAACTCGACTATGATAGTTTAATAAAAATCGCCAAACCCCACCCAAAGCGAGGATTGAGAGTAATGGCACGAAGTAGAACGGTGGCTGTCTACGCCGGCGAAGAGCTGGGCCGCTACGGATTCGACGATCACCCCTTCGGTGAGGACCGCATCCATGCTTTCTGGGACGAGATGCACATTCGCCACCTGGATTATCAGGTACGGGTCTTTCACCCCGCCACGGCCACCGAGGAGCAACTCAAACTGTTCCATACGGCCGAGTATGTCGAGAAGGTCAAGACGTATTCCGCTGCGGGCGAGGGCTTGCTGGATTACGGCGACACCCCTGCCTACAAGGGCGTGTTCGACGATGCGGCAGTCGTGGTCGGCACCGTGATCGACGCCACCCGCAAGATCATGAACAACGAAGCGCGGCGGGTCTTCGTCCCCATCGCCGGCCTGCATCACAGCATGCCCGACACCGCCTCCGGCTTTTGCGTGTTCAACGACGTCGGCGTCGCCATCAAGATTCTCCAGCAGGAATACGGCCTGGAGCGCATCGCCTACATCGACATCGACGCCCACCACGGCGATGGCGTGTTCTATCCGTTCGAACACGACCCCACCGTCATCTTCGCCGATATCCACGAGGACGGTCGCTACAACTTTCCCCAGAGCGGCTTCCCTCACGAGATCGGCAAAGGCCCGGCCAAGGGCCGCAAGCTCAATATCCCGCTGCTGCCGCTGTCGGCCGACGACGATTTCCTGATGATGTGGGACAAGGTCGATCAATTCATCCGTAACTGGGAACCGCAGTTCATCTTCATGAATTGCGGGGCCGACGGTCTGAACGGCGATCCGCTGGCCCACCTGCACTACTCGTCCCGCGCCCACACCAGAGCCGCCAGCAGCTTGTGCCAGATCGCCGAAGAGTTCGCCGATGGCCGCATCGTCGGAGTCGGCGGCGGCGGCTACGATCTGCGCAACGTCGGCAAGGCTTGGGTGGCCGTCGTCAACGCTTTCCTGGAAACGCCGATGCGCTGAGCGCCCAGCCGCTTCGCGCATGAACACCGCCATGGGCTTCGCCGCCAAATGCGCTCTGGTCCTCAGCGGCATGGCGGTCGCCCTGTCGGCGGTGGCCGCCGGTCCGACCGCTGCCCTGTCGGTCGCACTGGATGTTGGTCATTCTCGCCAGAAACCGGGCGCGGTGAGCGCACGGGGGGTGAATGAATTCGAGTTCAATCGGGCATTGGCGCAGACCCTCGCCGACGTCTTACGCCAGCGCGGGGTGCAGGTGACGCTCATCGGCGTCGATGGCGACATGAACGATCTGTACGCCCGCCCTTCGCGGGCGGCGGGCGCGGATTTTTTCCTCTCCATCCACCACGACTCCGTGCAACCGCAGTATTTGCAACCGTGGACGGTGGATGGCGCGCATCGCCGCTACTCGGACCGCTTCTCGGGCTTTTCCCTGTTCGTATCGCATCAGAACCCCTATTTCGCCCAAAGTCTGGCCTGCGCCTCGCTACTGGGGGCGCGGCTGCGTGCCGCTGGCTTCCAGCCCTCGGATCACCACGCCGAGCCGATTCCCGGTGAGAACCGCAGCTACGCCGACCGGGCAAACGGCGTCTACGACTTCGACCAGCTGGTAGTGCTGCGCATGGCCAGTCAACCCGCTGCCTTGCTCGAAGCCGGCATCATCGTCAACCGGGCCGACGAACAAAGCCTGCGACAGCCAGCCACCCAAACCCGCATCGCCACCGCGGTGGCCGATGGCCTGGAACGCTGTCTCGCCAGGCCAGGCGCGACGACGCCCTGAAGTTGCATCGAGCGACCACGATCTCGCCGTCAAGCACTCCATCACGCCTTGCCGAACCGCTCCAACACATGGTGACTCATGTTCCTGGCCAGTTCGCCGGCACCGAGGAAAACCTTGGCCGCGCCTTCCTGCTCCAGCAAGGTGGCTTCTTCCTCGTTATGGGTGCGGATGATCGTTTCGATCCGCGGATTGAGGGTGTGGGCGATCTCGATCATGCGCCGCACCTTGAAGGTGTCCGGAATGGCGACGACCAGCAGGCTGGCATTGACGATATGGGCCTGGATCAGGACCGCCGGATCGGAGGCGTCGCCATAGACCGCGGCAATGCCATCGGCGCGCAGCTGCTCGACGCGCTCGCGGTTCTGTTCGGCCACGACGAAGGGGATCTCGTGTCCTCTCAGCGTCTCGCCGATGCGCCGTCCCACCCGGCCGTATCCCACCAGCACGACCTGTCCGGACAGATATCTGGCGTCGGTCGCCATCGGCAACTCCGCCAGGGGATTGACCGGTCGTTCCAGCTTGCGGGCCAAGCGGGAACGGGACCGGATCCAGACCTGAAAAGGCTCCACCGCCGCGAACACCAACGGATTGATGGCCATCGAAAGCAGCGCACCCGCCAGAATCAGGCTCTGCCCTTCCGCCGGCAACAAACCCAGACTCTTCCCCAGTCCGGCCAGGATGAACGAGAATTCGCCGATTTGGGCCAGACTGGCCGATACCGTCAGCGCGGTATTCAAGGGATAGCGCAAGGCCAGAACCAGAACGGCGGCGGCGATCGATTTGCCGACGATGATGATCCCGACCACGGCCAGGACCTGCAACGGTCGGTCGACTAGAATGGCCGGATCGAACAACATCCCCACCGACACGAAGAACAGCACGGCGAAGGCTTCCCGCAGCGGCAGCGATTCTTCCGCCGCGCGATGGCTGAATTCCGAATCGCGCAGCACCATGCCGGCGAAGAACGCGCCCAGGGCAAAGGACACGTCGAACCAAGTCGCCGCGCCATAGGCGATGCTGACCGCAGCAGTCACCACGCACAGAGTGAACAGCTCGCGCGAGCTGGTGCGGGCCACCTGCCACAGCAGCTGTGGAAACAGCCGGCGACCCACCACCAGCATCAGGACGATGAAAGCCGCCACCTTGAGCAGGGTCAGCCCCAGGGCCTGCCAGGGATTGCCCATCTGCTCCGTTGGCGTATGACCGCCCAGCCAACCGGCCAGCGGCGGCAGCAGCACCAGCACCAACACCATGGCCAGATCCTCGACGATCAGCCAACCGACGGCGATGCGGCCATTCATCGAGTCCAGCACGCCACGGGCCTCCAGGGCCTTGAGCAGCACCACGGTACTGGCCACGGACAGCGCCAACCCGAACACCAGCGCGCCGCCCAGTCCCCAGCCCCACAACGTGGCGACACCGGCCCCGAGCGCGGTAGCAACAACGATTTGCAGGATGGCCCCCGGCAGTGCAATCTTGCGCACCCGCAGCAGATCATCCAGGGAAAAATGCAGGCCCACGCCGAACATCAGCAGCATGACCCCAATTTCAGCCAGTTCGCCGGCGATTTCGGTATCGGCGACGTAGCCGGGGGTATACGGCCCGATGAGAACGCCCGCCACCAGATAGCCGACCAGCGCCGGCAACCGGATACGGACGGCGATGAAGCCCAGCACCAGCGCCAGGCCCAGCGCCGTGGCAATGGTGGTGATGAGAGGAAGACTATGCGACATGCGGCCACTCCCGGTTGGCGGCGAATCTGTCGTTATCGGGCATGAGAAACTCCTGAATCGGGGGTCGACGGGACATCATCGCATCCAAACATCGACAACCATTTGAATAGTATATGAATATTATGCAGCTTACTCTGACTAAGCCATCGTTGGCAGATGCAGCGGGCGCAGACCATTCGGGCATATGAGCACAGAAGCGCCAAGATTGGAACCGCCCAGCCGCCATACGCCGCCATCATGGGCGGCGGCGTTGCCGCTCATTTCGACCGCATGAAACACAGTCGCACCACCCCACAGAAGGCAGAATCGCATGCGTATTCCCCGGCTCCATCTCTCGACTGCGTTGACCGTCGGCGCGACCGTGCCGCTGGACGACAACGCCTTCCATCACGCGGTGCGGGTATTGCGGCTTGAGACCGGTGCGGCGCTGGTGTTGTTCAACGGCGCGGGCGGCGCGTTCGCGGCCACGCTGACCGACATCGGCAAACGCGGGGCCTGGGCACAGGTGACGGCGACCTTGCCGGGCGAGGTGGAATCCCCCTTGCCGGTGGTGCTGGTCCAGGGCGTCTCACGCGGCGAAAAGATGGATTACACCTTGCAGAAAGCGGTCGAATTGGGCGTCGCCGCCATCCAGCCGGTGTTTACCGAACGCGGCGGAGTCGGTCTGAGCGGGGAGCGGCTGGAGCGGAAATACCAACACTGGCAAGGCATCGTCATCGGCGCCTGTCAGCAATGCGGTCGCAACCGTCTGCCAGCGCTGCACCAACCGGCAGCGCTGGCGGCCTGGCTGGCGCAACCGGCCGTGGATACGACCACGAGTCTGCGGCTGCTGCTCGATCCACAGGCCGCATGCGGCTTGCGCGGCCTTCAACCGCCGACCGGTGCGGTCACGCTGCTGATCGGGCCGGAAGGCGGCCTGAGTCCGGCAGAGATCGCCCAGGCGCAGCGCCAAGGTTTCACCGGGGTCCGTCTGGGACCGCGCATTCTGCGCACCGAAACCGCCGGACTGGCGGCGCTGGCCGCGTTGCAAGCCCTGTGGGGGGACTGGGACTAGCCGCGTCCGGTGCTTACCCGGCCGGATACGCCATTGGGTCGCGCCAGCCGTGCCGCACCCCGGTAATGGCCGTCAGCCGCTCGCGCTGCAACCCTTCCGCCAGTGCCAGACCGGACAAGCCCTGTTCAACCAGAGGCTGCGCCCGCACGGCAACGGCGGCCTGATGGACCTTGTGAAAATACGCCGCCTGCGGATAGTCGCGGTTTTCCAGGCCCAGGCGGCCACGCGCGTCGGCCTCGCAGGCTAGCAGAAACTGCTCGAAACGCTGCGGCTTGCGCAGCGCGTCCAGCCCTTGCAAGGCGCTCAACAGCGTTTTCGGCCGCATCTCCAGCGCCCGATGGCAATGGGTATGGAACCGCGCGGTCAGCACGCCCATTTCCCGAAACATGTTGGGAACCCGCAGGCGCTGGCAGAGACCGCGCACCAGATCGGCCCCACGCTGTTCGTGGCACAAATGGCGCGGCCACTCCTCGACCGGGGTGCTGCCCTTGCCGAGATCATGGACCAGCACCGCAAAACGGGTCACCACATCCGCCCCCAGCCGCACCGCCTGGGTCAAGGCCATCAAGGTATGGACGCCGGTGTCGATTTCGGGATGATGCTGGGCCGGCTGCGGCACTCCGAACAGTCGATCCAGTTCCGGAAAGATCCGGGCCAACGCCCCACCGGCCCGCAGGGCCTCGAAAAACCGCTCCGGCTGCGCTTCGCCCAGAGCGCGCACGGTCTCGGCCCAGACCCGCTCGGGTACCAGACTGTCCACTTCGCCGGCAGCGACCATGGTCTGCACCAGATCCAGCGTTTCCGGGGCGATCCGAAAGCCCAGCGGCGCGTAACGGGCGCTAAACCGGGCCAGCCGCAGGATACGCACCGGATCTTCGGCGAAGGCCGGCGACACATGGCGCAGGATGCGCTGTTCCAGATCGCGAGCGCCGCCATAGGGATCGATCAGTCGTCCACCGCCATCGCGCGCCATGGCGTTGACCGTCAAATCGCGGCGCAGCAAATCCTCTTCCAGCGTCACCTCCGGCGCAGCGTGGACGCTGAAGCCGTGATAGCCCGGCGCGGTTTTGCGCTCGGTGCGGGCCAAGGCATATTCCTCATGGGTCTCGGGATGCAGGAACACGGGGAAATCCTGCCCGACCGACCGGAAACCGCCCGCCAGCATGGCATCCGGCGTCGCCCCGACCACCACCCAATCGCGTTCCTTGACCGGCAAGCCCAGCAAGTCGTCGCGCACCGCGCCACCGACCAAATAAACTTCCATCCGCTCTATCTCCCTCGCTGCTGTTTCGCGGTGATCATGATCGACCTTCCGGCGCCCGCTCGCCAGCGTACAATCCAGGCCAATTGTTAAACCTTAGACGGGTTTTTCGCTTGATGCGGCAAATTCTGTGGCTCCTTTTGCTCGGAGTCGAAATCGGCCTGACCGGCTGCGCCGATCTGGGCTATTACCAGCAAGCGGCGGCCGGGCAATGGGCACTGTTGCAGGCCCGCCAACCCGTAGTCGAATTGCTGAGCGATCCGACCACCCCCGCCGATCTGCGCCAGCGGCTGGCCACCGCGCAGGCGTTGCGCGCCTTTGCCAGCGCCGAACTGGATCTGCCCGACAACGGTAGCTATCGCAGCTACGCCGACCTGCACCGCCCTTTCGTGGTGAAAAATGTGTTCGCCGCGCCGGAGCTGAGCCTGGAACCGCACCAGTGGTGCTTTTGGTTGGTCGGCTGCCTGAGTTATCGCGGCTATTTCGACGCCGACGCCGCCCAACAGTTGGCCGAGCAACTGCGCGCCAGCGGCGACGATGTCTACGTCGCCGACATTCCAGCCTATTCGACCCTGGGCTGGTTCGACGACCCGCTGCTCAACACCTTCATCCGGTGGCCCAGGGCGCGGGTGGCGGAATTGCTGTTCCACGAACTGGCGCACCAGAAGCTGTTCATCGCCGACGATGCCGCTTTCAACGAAGCCTACGCCACCGCCGTCGGTCGGCTGGGCACGGAACGCTGGCTAGCGCAATACGGGACGACGCGCGAGCAAGAGGACTACCGCAACGATTACCGCCGCCGACAGGATTTTTTGCAACTGCTGACAGCGACGCGCGCGCAACTGGCTGCGCTGTACGGCTCGCCAGCGGATGACGCCGCCAAACGCACTGCAAAGGCGCGGATCTTCGCCGAGCTGCGCAATCGCTATCGCCACATGAAACCAGATTGGGGCGGCTATGCCGGCTACGACCGCTGGTTCGAGCAGGATCTCAACAACGCCAAGCTGGCCGGCCACAGCACCTATTACCGGTTGGTCCCGGCGTTTCTGGCCCTGTACCAACGGGAAGGACAAGACTTTGCAGCCTTCCACCGAGCGGCAGCGGCGCTTGGACAGCAGCCACCAGCGGAACGCGCGACGCAATTGCAGGCGCTGCTGGAGCAACCAGTGGAATCCGTCCCCAAAACCGCACGAATCGCCGACCCTGGGAAACACCTATCGGGGACGCTATAACTGGTATTGGGATACGGATAGTGCAGGATTCACGCGAGGTCGGCATGAACAAACTTACCCAAGTGGGCGTGGTGGGTGGTGGCTACGCAGCGGCTTTGCTGTTCGCCGGCGCCGCGTTTTACCTGCGCCAGCTGTCCCTGGACGCCACCGACCAGGCTTCGTCCGGCATGAGCGCTTTCGGCGATCTTCTGCTCTTCATCGGCCTGTTCGGCTTTCTGGCGCTCATCCCGACAGGACTGGCGCTGTATTTCCTCCGACCGTTCGAGCCGTTCTGGACCGTGGCTTCGCTCGTTGCGGTCGTGCTGGCCACCACGGCTATATGGGCCGGATTGACGGTCGTGTGGGCGTCCAATCTGCCCAACCCGCTTTGGGGCGTTGGAGAACTCATCGGCATCTTGCGACTGTTGGTAGCGCCGGGGTTGGCGCTGGTCTTCGCCATGGCCGCGCTGTTCGCGCCCATCCGCCGCCCGCGCTGGCTGCTGTTCGGCGCCGCCGTGACCGAAGGGCTGGTGAGTCTGTCAGCCGTCGCCTATTGGCTGCTCGCCTAGGCGGAGACAACGCATCCACCCTGGCGGACTCCGCCCTCAGAACCCGCTCATCACCTCGCTCAGACGGGTGACGCCGCGCAGTTCCAGGCCATCCATCCGGCTACCGCGTCGCGGCAGGTTGGCGCGCGGCACGATCGCCTGCTTGAAACCGTGCTTGGCCGCTTCCCGCAAGCGTTCCTCGCCATTCGGCACCGGCCGGATCTCTCCCGCCAGCCCCACTTCCCCGAACACCACCAGATCGGTCGGCAAAGGCCGATCGCGAAAACTCGACAAAGCCGCCAGCAACACCGCCAGATCGACCGCCGTTTCGTTGATGCGCACCCCGCCGACGGCATTGACGTAGACGTCCTGGTCGTACATCGCTACCCCGCCGTGGCGATGCAACACCGCCAGCAACATGGCCAAGCGGTTCTGCTCCAACCCCAGCGTCACCCGGCGCGGATTGCCGCCGTGGCATTCGTCCACCAGCGCCTGGATCTCCACCAGCAACGGCCGGGTTCCTTCGCGGGTCACCATGATCACGCTGCCAGCCACCGGAGTATCGTGACGGGACAGGAAGATGGCCGAGGGGTTGTTCACCTCCTTCAACCCCTGCTCGGTCATGGCGAACACGCCCAGTTCGTTGACCGCACCGTAGCGATTCTTGACCGCCCGCAGCACCCGCAACCGTCCGCTGGGATCGCCTTCGAAATACAGCACGGTATCGACCATGTGCTCCAGCACCCGCGGACCGGCGATCGCGCCTTCCTTGGTGACATGCCCGACCAGGAACAGGGCCGTGCCGGTGGCCTTGGCGAAACGCACCAGCTGCGCCGCGCTCTCGCGCACCTGTGCCACCGAACCCGGCGCCGACTGCAGCCGTTCGGTGAACACGGTCTGGATCGAGTCGATCACCATGACCTGCGGCTGCTCGAGTTCGGCTCCCGCCAAGATTCGCTCGATGCAGATCTCCGGCATCAGCCGCAGCGGCTCGCGCGCCAGCCGCAAGCGCTGGGCGCGCAGGCTGATCTGCTGCGGCGATTCTTCGCCGCTGACGTACAGGGTGCGGCTGCGCGCCGCCAAGGCCGCCAGGACCTGCAACAGCAGGGTAGACTTGCCGATGCCCGGATCGCCGCCGATCAGAGTCACCGAGCCGTTGACCAGGCCGCCGCCCAATACCCGATCCAGTTCGCCGTTGCCGCAGGATTGCCGGACTTCGACCGTGGCGTCCACCTCGGCCAGGCTGCGCACCTCGGTCCCGGCCACGGCCCCGGTATAACCGGCCGGCTTAATCCCGCCCTTGCTGGCGGGCGGCACGGCCAAAGTCTCCTGCAAGGTATTCCAGGCCCCGCAGTCACCGCACTGCCCCGACCATTTACTGGCCTGCGCCCCGCATTCGGTGCAAACGTAAACCGTGCGGCCCTTGCTCACTCGTCCTAACCAACCACGGTAGGCGGCTCGATCACGTCGCGCGGCACTCGGGCCGTCACTCCGCACAGCAAGGTATAGGAGATGGTGCCAGCGGCCTGGGCAACCCGCTCCACCGGTAGCCCCTCGCCCCACAGCACCACCGGATCGCCGATCCGCGCCTCGGGATGACGGCGCAAATCCAGGCTGATCATATCCATCGATACCCGGCCGATCAGCGCCGCCTCGCGACCATTGAGCAGCACCGGCGTCCCGGACGGCGCGTGACGCGGATAACCGTCGCCGTAGCCGATCGCCGCCACCCCCACATCCATATCTTCCGGACAGCTCCAGGTTCCGCCGTAGCCGACCGGATCGCCCTTGTGCAGGCGCTTGATGGTAATCAGCCGGGTGTGCAGGGTCATGACCGGCCGCAACGCCTCGTCCGGCGCCAGACTGTCGACGAATGGGGAAGCGCCGTACAGCATGATGCCAGGCCGCACCAGATCGAAATGGGTCTGTGGCCAGCCGAGCACTCCGGCGGAATTGGCCAGCGAGCGCGGACCGTTCAGGCCGGAGGTGGCGATCTCGAAGGTTTGCAATTGTTGCCGGGTGTAGTCGCTGTCCCGCTCGTCGGCCCGCGCCAGATGGCTCATCATCCCCAGTTCGGGCCGCACCGATGGACAGTCGCGCAACCGCTGCGCCATGGCCGCCACCGTATCCGGATCCAAACCGAGGCGATGCATACCGGTGTCGATCTTCAACCAGGCCCGCACCGGCGTTTCCAAGCGGGCAACTTCCAGCATGCGCGCCTGGTCGGGATGATGGACGGCGATCTCCAGTCCATAGCGAGCGCACAGCGGCAATTCCGCCGCCTCGAACACCCCTTCCAGCAACAAGATGGGCTGTTCGATGCCGGCCTCGCGCAGGATCAGCGCTTCTTCGACACAGGCCACCGCAAAAACATCGCTGGCCAGAGCGCGGGCGGCCCGCACCAAACCATGGCCGTAACCTTCGGCCTTAACGGCGGATGCTACCCGCCGGCCCGGCGCGGCCGTTCTTACCCGCTGCAGATTGTGGACCAGCGCCCCCAGATCGAGGCGCACCCGGGTTGCTCGACTCATAGACGAAACCTGACGAATAGGGCTCCGGGGCATAACTCTCGAAACGCGTGTACTGCCCCAGAAAAGTGAGACGGGTGACCCCGATGGGGCCGTTGCGTTGTTTGGCGACGATGATCTCGGCGATGCCCTTGTCGGGACTGTCGGGATTGTAGACCTCGTCGCGGTAAATGAAGCAGATCAGATCGGCGTCCTGCTCGATGGCACCCGATTCGCGCAAGTCCGACATGATCGGCCGCTTGTCGCCGCGCTGTTCCAGGGTCCGGTTGAGCTGCGACAGGGCCAGCACCGGCACCGATAGTTCCTTGGCCAACGCCTTGAGCGAACGGGAAATCTCCGAAACCTCGGTAGCCCGATTCTCGTTGGTGCCTGGCACCTGCATCAACTGTAGATAGTCCACCACGATCAGGCCCAGCTGCCCCTCCTGCCGATGCAGGCGGCGCGCCCGCGCCCGCAGCTCGTTCGGACTGAGATTGGAGCTGTCGTCGATGAACAGCCGCGCTTCCGACAGCATGGTCACCGCCGAGGTCAGCCGTGGCCAGTCCTCTTCCTCGAGCCGCCCGGTCCGCACCCGATGCTGGTCGATCCGCCCCAGCGACGACATCAACCGCATGATCAGGCTCTCGCCCGGCATTTCCATGCTGAACACCGCCACCGGGCATTTCACCTGAATAGCCGCGAATTCGACGATATTCATGGCCAGACTGGTCTTGCCCATCGACGGCCGCCCAGCGATCACGATCAAATCACCGCGTTGCAAACCAGCGGTCATCTCGTCGAAATCGGGCCAGCCGGTGGGGATACCGGTAATCGGATTATCGCGCTGGAACAGCACGTCGATCCGCTCCACCGTGCGCGCCAGTAGATCCTTGATGTCGGTGAAGCCTTCCTGGCTGCGAAAACCGCGCTCAGCGATAGCAAACACCCGCTTTTCGGCGTCGTCCAACAATGCCTTGCTGTCGCGGCCTCGAGGATCGTAGGCGCTGTCGGCGATTTCGGTCGCGGTGCGGATCAGCTCGCGGCGCACCGAACGCTCGCGGATGATGTCGGCGTAGGCGCGGACGTTGGCAGCGCTCGGCGTATCGCGCGCCAGCACCCCCAGATAGGCGAAGCCGCCCGCTTCGTCCAACTGATGCTGGCCTTCCAGCCATTCCGCCAGGGTCAACAGATCGAACGGCTTGCCCTGCTCGGCCAAGCGACGGACAGCCCGAAAGATCAGCCGGTGGTCGGCCCGGTAGAAATCGCTTTCGCTCAACCGGTCGGCCACCTGATCCCAGGTGGCGTTATCCAGCATCAGGCCGCCCAGCACCGCTTGCTCGGCTTCGAGCGAATGCGGCGGTATTCGCAGGGCTTCGGCGGCAATATCCTTACGGTTGGGAAACGGAGCAACGGGCTGCATGACGGAATTCTCGGAAATGAACCGGCGATCCGCCGCCCGCCGCGATGATCCGACGGTACGGCCACGAAACTCCCAGGCGCTATGGAGCAAATCGCCCGACAGGCGTCGGGCATCGAGAGGGGCGCCCCGCGCGGGGAATGATTTTTAAGTGTAGATCAAAACCCCAGCACGGATGTGTCAACCTAGACTTACCCTTCGGCGATGACGTTGACGCGAATCTGCGTCTTCACCTCGGGATGCAGATACAGATCGACATCGTATTCGCCGATTTGGCGAATCGGACCGCCGGCCAGACGCACCTCGTGCTTCTCCAATTCGATGCCGGCGGCGGCGACCGCGCTGGCGATATCGGCCGAACCCACCGAGCCGAACAGCCGACCTTCGTTACCGGTCTTCACCGACAGCGTGACGATCAACTCCGCCAGCTGTTCGGCACGCGCGCTGGCCTTGTCCAAGGCATCGGCGGCGATCCGCTCCAGTTCGGCGCGGCGCGCTTCGAAGCGGGCCCGGTTGGCGGAGGTCGCCTCGGTGGCCTTACCCTTGGGAATCAGAAAATTGCGGGCATAGCCCGGCTTGACCTTGACCTGGTCGCCCAGGGCACCCAGATTGGCGACTTTTTCCAGCAGAATGATTTCCATCGTCAAACTCCAAAAAATAAGCAATGCAAAGCGTTTGGGAGAACTCAGGACGAGCGCGGCCGCGGGCGGATGCGGGTCCGGAAATCGGCCCAGGCGTCCACCAGACCCAACGCCATCACCAGTTGCGACAGGAACGGCAGCAGCAACAGATAGAACAGCAGCAGCCAGGCCGGCGACAGGTGCAGCTTGGCCACCAGGGCGTGAACCAGGGCGACCCCCTGCACGGTGTACAGCGTGCCTAGAACCAGCGCCAGGTTGATCAGCGGCGGCCAATCGGACAGCAACGCACCGGCGAACAGGCTCAGCGCCAGCAGGGCCAACGGCTGGCCCAGACGCAGCTCGCGCGCCTCGCCCCCGAAACCGCCGGGATTGAACAGCAACGCCTGCCACCAGCGGCCCAGGAACAGGGCCAGCAGCACGAACAGCAGCGCTGCGCTGACTGTCTGGCCGGGCAGGTACGGCGCCCAACCTTCGAGCAGGCCCAGCAACTGGCCCAGGGTGGCCGGATCGGTCCCCTGCTGCAGCGCCAGCGTGGTCAGCTCCTGCCGCCAGTTGGCCAGTATCGCGCTCCACCAGACCGCCGGATCGCCCAGCAGCAGGTAAAAGCCGACCACCCCCAGCAGGGCCATGACGGCGGCGACTTGCACCGTTCGCGTCAGGGATACTGTCGCCCGCAGGATGAGCGCCAGCAACCACAGGGGCAGCCAGCAGGCCAGCAACACCTTCAGCATCGGCCACGGCGTCCCCAGCGCCAACCCGCTCAGAGCCACTGCCCCAAGACCGGCCAGCAGCATGAGCAGTCCACCTTCGGCCGCGCCCCGGCGCAGGGTCGCCAACGCCACCACCGCACCGGAGGCCACCAGAAACGGTGGGAACAGCCAGAACAGCGCCGCAGCGGCAGCCGCAACCAGCGCCGCCGCCGAACGGCCGCGCATGATGAAGCCAGCGAGCGCTCTCATCTCGGACCGTTCCTATGGCGGACCCGGACTCGCCCCGAACGGCGGCTCAGTGGCGGTCGCAGTACGGCAGCAGCGCCAGGAACCGGGCGCGCTTGATCGCCACCGACAGCTGCCGCTGGTAGCGGGCCTTGGTTCCGGTAATGCGGCTCGGCACGATCTTGCCGGTCTCGGTGACGTAGTTCTTCAGGACGGCGATGTCCTTGTAATCGATTTCTTTGACGCCTTCGGCGGTGAAACGGCAGAACTTCTTACGACGGAAAAAACGCGACATGAAATTAATCCTCAGATGATTCGGTAGCGAGAATGTCAATGCGGGCGGCGTGCAACACCAGCCGATATTCGCCTTCGCGGTAGTTGGCGCGACCGACGAAGCCTTGCACGCGGACCCAGGCTCCAACCGGCAATCGCCCGGCCCGCTCGGCCAGCGACGCACCGCAGGCCATGACTGGGATTCGGCAACGCACCTGGCGCGAAACAGTGGCCTCGATCTGCTCGGACTGATGCTCCAGCAGAAAGCGGCCAATCGCGACGCCGGCTGGCGAGGCGCGCAGCTCGCCGGCGCCCGCGACCCGACCGGCGATGATCAGGCAATTATCGGCGGCTGGCGCAGGCATGGCGGCCCCGGAACGCTGCAGGCTCAGGCCGCCTCGTCGTCGGCCTCGACTTCGACTTCGTCGTCGATCTCGTCGCGATCGCCGCGACCGCCGCGCTCCTCGCGCTCGGGACGTTCGTCACGGGCCTTGATCAGCGGCGAGGGTTCGGTCTCGGGGCCGTCCCGCTGGATGATGAGGTTGCGGATGACCGCATCGTTGAAACGGAACGCACTCTGGATTTCGTCCAGCACCGGCTGGCTGCATTCGATGTTCATCAGAACATAGTGCGCCTTGTGGATCTTGTTGATCGGATATGCCAGCTGACGCCGGCCCCAATCTTCCAGGCGGTGGATGCGGCCGCCATCTTCCTCGATCAGGGCGCGATAGCGCTCGACCATGGCCGGCACCTGATCGCTCTGGTCAGGATGAACCATGAACACGATTTCGTAATGTCGCATAAGGGCTCCTTACGGATGAAGAAATAGCCTCCCGCAGGGCGGTGAGGCAAGGAGTCACGACCCGGACGGGTCGCAAAGGGAGGGTATTCTAGGGGGAAAGGGCGGGAGGCGCAACGCCGATCGTCCGTCCCGCTCGTCACGCCGCAGTGATAGCGACGACGACGGCGGTCAGCTTTTCCAGCGGGTGATCGGCGACCACCAGTCGGTCTCGCTCCCGCCAAACGCGCCCACCGCGAACAGGCTGACCCGAGTCCGCTGTTGCCAGCCAGCCCCGGCAGGCGCAGCCACCATCACCGGCGCCGCCTCCGGCAGGATATCGCGGAACAGCCGACTCACGGCATCGCAGGTTTCGACCATCGCATCGTCCACACCGCGCACGACTGCCAGCATGCCCGCCGCCTGAGCGGGCTTGAATCCCTGGTCATACCAGGCGGCCAGCGCTGCATAGGCCACCGCCTGCACCCGCTCCGGGCGGGCCGGATACTCCTCCGTCGCGCTGGCGACCAGCATGGGCCGCGCACCGTTGAAGGTGGTGATCAGCCCAGCGAAATCGGCCTCGACCGGACCGGGCGTGGCGAGCGCGGCGATCCAGTCGGTCACCGTCGCCTGCAGCAAGACCCAGGCATCGTCCTGGCTCGGATCGCGCGGCCAGCACATCAGGCCATCCAGATTGCCGAGCAGCTCGGCGCTCAGGCGGATGCGCTCGCCGGGCGGCGGCGGCAGGATAATGCCCAGCAGCAGCGTCGGCCGCTCCCGCAACAGACCCAGCTTGAAGCTGAGCTGCTCGGTCTTGTCGTGGTGCTCAGCCCCGACGATCACCAGCCCCAGCGCCGCGCCGGTCGAAAAGTCCGGCACGGTCGCCGCATTGCCGATCCAATCGCAGTGATGGGCGTCGCTGTCGGTCTGGCGCGAGTCGGGATCGTGATCGATCAGGATCGCGTGGACCTCCGCCAAACCCGCCTGGCGCAGGCGCTGAATCGCTTCGCATCCTCGCCGACCCAAGCCGATCAGGGCGATGGGGAAATCGGCATGACCCCCGTCGAAGGGCAGTTCCCAAGCTGAAATCATGCAGGCTCCAATGGCGGCGGCCGGTCGGCCCGCCCAAGTGGTTTTTCAACGGATCGCTGCGGCGATGATCGCGACCCTGCCGCTCATACCCTGCCGACGCGCAGCGCCAGGGGCCAGGTCACGATCCGGGGTTCGAGTGGAGCACCCCACAGCGGGGCCAATTCATCCGCCAGCGCCGTCACCGGATCATAGCCCCGCTCGACGCCGAACCGCCCGGTCGCCGACCAACTGCGCACGTAACCGAGCAATTCCGACAGGCTCCAGGACGTTTCCATGTGGAAAGCGGGCGCTTCCAGCTCGGCGAAGGGAAACGGCAGCGTCCGATAGCCGCTTTCCACCAGCTGGCGTTCCGGTGGCCAGTAGGGTCCCACGGTGTCGCGATAGAACGTCTGTACCCGCTCGTCCACCGCTGTACCGGCCACCGCCAGCACGCCATAACTCCACACCACCAGCACACCGCCAGGCTTCAGGACCCGCCGGACTTCGGCGTAGAAGCGATCGAGGTCGAACCAGTGCAGGGCCTGGGCGACCGTGACCAGATCGACCGTTCCGGCCGACAGCCCGGAGGCTTCAGCCGGCGCGACCCGGTACTCCACCCGGTGATGGGGATGGGCGGCGGCAATCTGGGCGGCGCTGGCGTCGGTCGCGATGACCTGGTCGAAATGATCGGCCAGATCGCGGGAAGCCTGACCGCTGCCCGCCGCGCAATCCCAGGCCATGGTCCGCGCGGGAGCGAGATCGGCCAGCCATGCGAACAGGGCCGCCGGATAAACCGGCCGGAACCGCGCGTAATCGGCAGCGACCGACGCAAAGTGATCGGTGAAAGCGCGAGTCATGGGCGCTCGTCCTCCAAAACAAGGGGAGTCATGCGCGACATCCCGCCAACCGCCTGAAAACCCATCCTTCGCATCATATATGAAACCACGATAAGCATTGCTCTTTATATTCTTTAAGTATCTTAATCAGCTGCCTTACATTATTTCCCATCTCGTATCTGGAGCATTCAAATGATGAACAAAATTCGACTCCCTCGCACGCTGCTCGCCCTGGGCCTGGCCGTGGGTCTGGGCGCGCCCGCGCTGGCCGACACCACCCTGTTGAACGTCTCCTATGATCCGACCCGCGAGCTTTATCAGCAATTCAACAGCGCCTTCACCCAGCACTGGAAAAAGCTGAACGGCGAAACGGTCAAGGTCCAGCAGTCGCATGGCGGCTCCGGCAAGCAGGCCCGGGCGGTGATCGACGGGCTGGAAGCCGATGTGGTCACCCTGGCCCTGGCCTATGACATCGACGCCCTGGCCGAGAAGGGCCAGTTGGTTCCGCCCGACTGGCAAAAACGCCTGCCGAACAACAGCGCGCCCTATACCTCGACCATCGTGTTCCTGGTGCGCAAGGATAACCCCAAAGGCATCAAGGACTGGGACGATCTGGTCAAACCGGGCGTGTCGGTCATCACCCCCAATCCCAAGACTTCGGGTGGCGCGCGCTGGAACTATCTGGCCGCCTGGGGCTACGCGCTGAAGAAATTCGGCGGCGACGAGACCCAGGCCCGTCAGTTCGTGGCCCAGTTGTATAAGAACGTGCCGGTGCTCGACTCCGGAGCGCGAGGTTCGACCACGACCTTCGCCGGGCGTGGTATCGGTGATGTCCTCGTCACCTGGGAGAACGAAGCTTATCTGGCGCGGAGAGAATTCGGTTCTAACCAGTTGGAGATCGTAACCCCATCATGGTCGATCCTGGCCGAACCGCCGGTGTCGGTGGTCGATAAGGTGGTGGACAGAAAAGGCACGCGCAAGGTCGCCGAAGCCTATCTGGACTATCTCTACAGCCCCGAAGGGCAGAAGATCGCCGGCCAGAACTTCTACCGTCCGCGCGATCCCGCCATCGCCGCCCAGTACGCCGGGCAATTCGCCAAGGTCGATCTGTTCACCATCGACGAGCTGTTCGGTGGCTGGCAAAAAGCGCAGAAGATCCATTTCGCCGACGGCGGCGTCTTCGATCAAATCTACCAGCCCGCCGCCCAATAATCATTTGGAGAATCGTCAATGTCACAGTGGTACGAAGACAACTCGCTGTCGATCGGGCATACCCCGCTGGTGCGGCTCAATCGCATCACCGACGGCGCGCCGGTCACGGTGCTGGCCAAGATCGAGGGCCGCAATCCGGCCTATTCGGTCAAGTGCCGGATCGGCGCGGCGATGATCTGGGACGCCGAACGTCGCGGACTGCTCGGTCCCGGCAAGCATCTGGTCGAACCGACCAGCGGCAACACCGGCATCGCCCTGGCCTTCGTCGCCGCCGCCCGCGGCATTCCGCTCACCCTGACCATGCCGGAAACCATGAGTCTGGAACGGCGCAAGCTGCTGATCGCCTATGGCGCGAAGCTGGTGCTGACCGAAGGCGCCAAGGGCATGAGCGGCGCAGTGGCCAAAGCCGAGGAAATCGCCGCGTCCGACCCGGAGCGGTATGTCCTGCTCCAGCAGTTCAAGAATCCGGCCAATCCAGCCATCCATGAGCAGACCACCGGCCCGGAAATCTGGAACGACACCGACGGCGCGGTCGACATCTTCGTAGCCGGGGTAGGCACCGGCGGTACCATCACCGGCGTCACCCGCTATCTCAAGCACACCCAGGGCAAGCCCATCCTGTCGGTAGCAGTCGAACCCGCCGCCAGTCCGGTGCTCAGCCAGAAGCGGGCCGGCCAGCCGCTGAAACCCGCTCCCCACAAGATCCAGGGGATTGGGGCCGGCTTCGTGCCAGACGTGCTCGATCTGTCCCTGATCGACGAAATCGCGCCCGTCAGCAACGAAGAAGCCATCCATTTCGCCCGCCGCCTGGCGCACGAGGAAGGCATCCTGTCGGGCATTTCCGGCGGCGCGGCGGTAGTAGCGGCCGTTCGTATCGCCCAGCGGCCCGAAAACGCTGGCAAGACCCTGGTCGTCCTGCTGCCCGATTCCGGCGAACGCTATCTCAGCTCGGTGCTGTTCGAGGGGGTATTCGACGCCTCCGGGTTGGGGTTGGTGGCATGAACGCCAGACTCCAGCCGGTCGCGACACCGGTCGGCGCAGGTTCGCCGTGGGCGCTGGACTCGATCGTGACCGAATTGCGCGCCGCGCGGCTGCGGTCGCTGGCCGACCGGCAGCGCAACGCCGACCAGCCACCCCGTCTGCCATCGCGCAAGGCCCTGGTCGGCATCGTCGACGGCCTGAGCGCAGCCCTGTTTCCCCATCGCCTGGGGCCACCCGAGCTGGCCGATGACGGGATCGACTATTTCGTCGGCCATACCCTCGATGTGACCCTGCGGCAGCTGCACAGCCAGCTCTACCGGGAGTTGCGCTATCTCTCCGAACAGCAGGGCGGCAGCGGCCGCGCGGCGGAACGCCAGCGAGCGGCGGACATCATCGGCGCTTTCGCCGCCCGCCTGCCGGACATCCGCGCCGTACTCGACAGCGACATCCGCGCCGCCTACGAAGGCGATCCGGCGGCGGGCAGCCTGGATGAGGTGCTGGTGTGCTATCCCGGCATCACCGCCATCATCCACCATCGCCTCGCCCATGCCCTGCACCGGCTGGGCGCGCCGCTGATCGCCCGCATCATCGCGGAAATCGCCCACTCGGCCACCGGCATCGACATTCATCCGGGCGCCGAGATCGGTGGCAGCTTCTTCATCGATCACGGCACCGGCGTCGTGATCGGCGAGACCACGATCATCGGCCAGCGCGTGCGCTTGTATCAGGCGGTGACGCTGGGAGCCAAGCGCTTCCCAGCCCACGAAAACGGCAGTCTGATCAAGGGCAATGCCCGCCATCCCATCGTCGAGGATGACGTGGTGATTTACGCCGGCGCGACCATCCTGGGTCGGATCACCATTGGCCACGGCTCGACCATCGGCGGCAACGTCTGGTTAACCCGCAGCGTGCCGCCCGGCAGCAACATCTCGCAGGCGCAGGTGCGCAGCGAGGCATTCGACGGCGGCGCCGGGATTTGAACGGGTCTGGGCGGCATGGGTCGGGACAGCGATCGATGAACGATGAATCAGGGATTTTCGCCAGCCATGCCGGCCGGCAGCCGCCACCGCTTCGCGCCGATCTCGCCCCACTGGCGCTGGAGCCCGAGGCGACCGCCGCAGGCGACGATGTGCCGAATCTCACTGCCGTGATCGGCCGGCACATCCACCTGCGCCGCAAACGGCTGGGGCTGTCGCTGGAAGCGCTGGCCCAGCGTTCGCAGGTCAGCCGGGCCATGCTGAGCCAGATCGAGCGGGGCCGCAGCACGCCGACCATCGGGGTGCTGTGGAAAATCGCCCATGCCCTGGAAACGCCCATCTCGGCGTTGCTGCACGAGCATCGTGAAGACAATGTCTGCCTGCTCCCTACCCACAGCG
This sequence comes from Candidatus Competibacteraceae bacterium, assembly GCA_003989065.1. Taxonomy (GTDB): domain Bacteria; phylum Pseudomonadota; class Gammaproteobacteria; order Competibacterales; family Competibacteraceae; genus RXIW01. The sequence continues at coordinate 76,832 of RXIW01000002.1, read as the reverse complement.
CGCGGTCGTTCTTCTCCCAGGATGGCCGCTTCTGCGCCCGCTCCCTGTTTCCGGCCCATCCGTCCCGACCGGTGGAATTCTATGAACTGCGGATCCAAAGCCGTGGCGAGGAAGCCGCCGATCCGCACTCCCCCGGCACCTTGAAGAATCTGGTGGTTGGCCACGGCGAAGTCGAAATCGTCGTTGCGGGCACACCCTACACCCTGGCCACGGGGGATGCCATTCAATTCAAGGCCGACGTCGCGCACGCCTATCGCAACGTCGGCCCGATGGAAGCCGTCATGTATCTGGTGATGACCTACGCCCAGCGTTAGGCCATCCTCCCATCACCACCGAGGATCATACGATGCCGAGAGGTTTTGCCGCGCAGAGAGCGCACCTGGTTCAAGTGGAATCCCACCCGCACGCCAACCGGGCGGGCGGCCCGACCGCCGGCCGATTTCTGGGCAGCGCCAGCCCCGCTCAGGTCTGGGAGGCGTTGCAACAGCAACCGGAAGCGCTGTTGATCGACATCCGCACCCGCGCCGAGTGGACCTATGTCGGCGGTCCCGATCTGACCAACCTGGACAGGAAGATCATCCAGGTCGAATGGCAGACCTTCCCCAACCTGGAACGCAATCCGCGCTTCCTGCGAGAACTGCAGGCCCAAGGGGCGCTGCCGGGGCGGCCGATCTACCTGATTTGCCGCAGCGGCATCCGGTCGCAGGCCGCCGCCCAGTTCCTGGCCGAGCGCGGCTATCACGCCTACAACGTCACCGATGGCTTCGAGGGACCGATCGACACCGACGGTCATCGCGGCGCCAGTGGTTGGCGCGCCAGCGGTCTGCCCTGGAAGCAGAGCTAAGCGCATTCGGCCCGTCCCTCTGCCATCGACGATGGAGAGAAACGGGCCCAGTCGGGATTCAATAGGGATTCAATGGCCGCGCCGGGCCTGCAAACGCAACAACGCGGCGACCAGCGCATCGAGATCTTCGCGCAGGTTGTACACCGCCAGGGATGGACGCACGGTGCTCTCCAGACCAAAGCGGCGCAGGATCGGCTGGGCGCAATGATGGCCGGCCCGCACCGCGATGCCTTCCTGATCCAGCGCTTTGCCGACGTCCTCGGTGCGAAATCCGTCGAGCACGAAGGACAGCACTCCGGCCTTGTCCGCCGCCGTGCCGATCAGCCGCAGGCCGGGCACGCTCAGCAAACCCTCCGTGCCGTAGACCAATAGCTCGTGCTCGTAGCGGCTCACGTTCTCCAAACCGATCTCCTCGAGATAATCCAGCGCCGCGCCCAGCCCCACCGCATCGGCGATGTTGCCGGTGCCCGCTTCGAAACGGGCCGGAGCCGGCTGGTAGACGGTCTTCTCGAAGGTGACGTCCACGATCATGTTGCCGCCGCCCTGCCAGGGTGGTGTGGCGTTCAGCAGATCCTCCTTGCCGAAAACCACGCCGATGCCGGTGGGACCGAACACCTTATGGCCGGAAAACACATACCAGTCGCAATCCAGCGCCTGCACGTCCACCCGCATATGGGAAACGGCCTGCGCGCCATCGACCAGAACCCGCGCGCCGTAGCGATGGGCAATCGCCGCCATCTCCTGCACCGGCGTGACGGTGCCGAGCGCATTCGAAACCTGGCTGAACGCCACCAGCCGCGTCCGGGGCCCGAGCAGCTTTTCGTACTCCTCCAGGAGGATCTGGCCGCGATCGTCCACCGGCGCGACCCGCAGCCGCGCGCCCTTCTCGGCGCACAACTGCTGCCACGGCACGATGTTGGCGTGATGCTCCAGCCAGGAAATGACGATCTCGTCGTCCGGCCCAACATGCCGCCGCCCCCAACTCTGGGCAATCAGATTGATGCCCTCGGTGGCGCCGCGCACGAAGATGATCTCACGGGTGGAAGAGGCACCGAGAAAACGCCGCGCCTTCTCCCGCGCCGATTCGTAGGCGTCGGTGGCTCGCGCCGCCAGCTCGTGGGCGGCACGGTGAATGTTGGAATTCTCGTGCCGGTAGAAATACGAGAGGCGGTCGATGACCGCATTGGGCTTCTGGGTGGTGGCGGCGTTGTCGAGCCAAATCAACGGCCGACCATGCACCCGTTCCTCCAGGATCGGAAAATCACGCCGCACGGCGCGAGGATCGAAGGGCCGCGCCCCGAGCCCCGGCAAGGCCGGAACGCTCGGCGGCGATTGCCATCCGGGAACGCCGGGAAAGGAAAAATACTCGCTTGCTAACATATCGTTCTCCAACACGGCCAACCGATTCCAAGCGTCCGCTCAGCGAGGAAAATCCCGGCCCAGGCGCGGGTCGTACGGACCCGCCACCAACGCCAGCTCGGGGAGCATGGCCGGATCGAAGCCATCATCACCGGCGGAAACGACCGGAACGGAGGATGGCCGCGGCGCTTGGGCTGGGTCGAGGAAGTAATAGGACACGGCAGGAGCGCCGCTCACCGTCGGCGACGCCCGGTCGGGGTCGTGTTCGGCCAGAGTGCCGGGCAACGCGCGCAGCTCGGCCTCGGTCGGCGCGGAACCCGGCGCAGCCGGAATCGCCGGCGACGCCGTGGACGCCAGCCCCGACTCCAGCGGCGGCCCAACCGGCGCAGCCGGGACCGCCGGCGCTTCCTCGGCCGGAAGCAGGGTCGGGCGAAACTCATAAGGCCCGGACAGCACCGAAGGGCTGAGTCCCGCCTGGGGCAAGGGCAGCTTCGCCCCCGACAGCGTGGCGGGAGCCGAGCGCAGTTCCGACCCATTCAGGTTGCCGACAGCCGACGACGGCGGCACAGCGACCGCCACCGGCAGCGCCCCGATTTCGACCGGTGGAGTAGCGGGCGGCGCGGCGGCCACCCCACTCCCCGCCGGGGGTCCGGAATGCCCCGGCAAGGCGGCGAAGAAGTCGTTGGCCAACCGGGCGATCAGCGCGGCATCGAGCGGCGCGCCGGCGTCGGTGCTGCCGATGCCGTCACTGATACTCATGATAATGATCCACTTCGACCCCCTCCAATACCCCCAACGCATCCTCGGTCAACACCGCCACCGAGCAATAGAGCGAAATGAGGTAGGAGGCCACAGCCTTGCGGTTGATGCCCATGAAGCGCACCGACAGGCTGGGCGACACTTCACCCGGCAAACCGGGCTGGAACAGACCGACCACCCCCTGCCGCTTCTCGCCGGTGCGGAGCAGCAGGATGTCGGTCTTGTTGTCGTTGATGCGGAGCTTGTCGCTGGGGATGAGCGGAATGCCGCGCCAGGTGATGAACGGCGAGCCGAACAGATTCACCGTCGCCGGCGGAACCCCACGGTAGGTGCATTCGCGGCCGAAGGCGGCGATAGCGCGCGGATGGGCTAGAAAGAAGGCCGGCTCTTTCCAGACCCGCGTGATCAGCTCGTCCAGATCGTCGGGGGTCGGCGCGCCATCCCGCGGCTGGACCCGCATCGAATCGGCCGCCTGGCTCAACAGACCATAGTCGGGATTATTGATGATTTCGCCTTCCTGCTTTTCCTTGACCTTCTCGATGGTCAGGCGCAGTTGCTCCCGGATCTGGTCGTAGGGGCTGCGGTACAAATCGGAAACGCGAGTCTGCACGTCGAGCACCGTGGTCATCGCATTGAGGGTGAACTCACGCGGCTGCTCCTCGTAATCGACATAGGCTTCGGGCAGATCGCTCTCGTCCTGTGGACTGCACTCGATGTCGGCGGGAGCGCCCATGCGCGACTCCACCACTCGATTGACCCGATAGACACCGGCTTCGACCGGCGTCCACGGTAGACAGGCAATCAGCCAGCGCGGGGTGATCGCCCGCATCTGGGGCGCGGTTTTGGTCGTGTTCGCCAGCTGGCGGGCCGCCAGTTCGCCCAGCGGTTGACGGATTTCGCTCGTCTCGGACATGGGATGAAATTCTCTCGATAGCATGAATGATGAAGTGGGTATTCCAACCACGGCCAGAGATTATATAAGTATTTATTTTTAAAATAAAAATTTCCAATTTAACGGATAGGATTCCAATAAATCGACGGCGAGCGCCGGCCAGGAAAGGCCGGTCTCGGTCGCGCTATCGCCCGCCCAGCAGGGGCAAACGCGGCAAATCGCCGCAGCCGCTGCCGTTCCAGGAGCCGCTATAATGCGGGCTGCCGTTACCCGCCCGCGATCAAGCCGATTCGAACCGATGGAAGATCTACGACGCCTGTTACTACTCCGCCTGCTGGTGGTGCTGGGGCCGTGCGCCATGCTGCTGTGGCTGCGGTTCGGCCTGACTCCGCCGCAACCGCTGCCGATGCTGGCGATCGCTCTGTTCCTGGGCTGGGGGGCGCTGGCGTTCGTGACCCTGCATCCCTTCGCCCGGCGGCGAAAAACGGTGACGCCCTGGGAGTTGTTCACCTACCTGCAGCTCGATGGTCTGGCGCTGGCGCTGCTGCTGTATTTCACCGGTGGCGCGGGCAATCCGTTCGTATCGCTGCTGCTGCTGCCGCTGATCATCGCCGCCACCCTGCTGCCGTTGCGCCAGGTCTGGGTGATGACGGCGATCACCGTGGGGCTCTATACCGGCTTGATGTTCCATTACCGGCCCTTGCCTGGCCTGCTGGCCTGCTACAGTCCCGGCTTCGAGATCCACCTGTGGGGGATGTGGCTGGTGTTCGCCATCAGCGCCCTGCTGGTGGCCGGCTTCGTGGCCCGACTGAGCGCAGCGCTGCGCAACCGGGACCGCCAAGTGGCGCAATTGCGGGAGCAGGCGCTGCGCGACGAGCAGATCCTGACCCTGGGCCTGTTCGCAGCCGGGGCGGCGCATGAGCTGGGCACGCCGTTGTCGACCATCGCCGTGCTGGCGCAGGAGATGGAATACGATCGGGAGAATGACGTCGAGCTGCGCACCGATCTGGACACCCTGCGCCAGCAGGTGGACGCCTGCAAAGGCATCCTGAGCGATCTGCTGCGCAGCGCCAATCTGGCGGCCGACCGGGAGCGCGCGCAGTCCCTGGATGCGTTGCTGGAAGATATCCGCGTCCGCTGGCAATTGCTGCGGCCGGGAGTGCCGTTGGCGGTGCGCTGCGCCAGCGACTCGCCGCCACCGACCGTGACCGCGCCCCGCACGGTCAGTCAGACCCTGATCACTCTGCTCAACAACGCCGCCGACGCCAGCCCGCAGTGCGTGAATCTGGAGGGGCGCTGGGATCGGGATCGGGTCATGATCGAAATTCGCGATCAGGGCGCGGGCCTGACCCCGGAAGCCCTGCGCCATGCGGGGGAAGCATTCTTCTCCACCAAGGAAAACGGCGCCGGCATCGGGTTGTTGCTGGCCAACGCCGCCTTGGAGCGGCTGGGCGGGCGGGTCAGCCTGCGGCGCGATCCACACGGCGAAACCTGCACCCGCATCGATCTGCCCGCCCACGCGAGCCCCGCCTGATGGATGCCCCGGATCTCAGCGATCGTTCCAGCCTGCTGCTGGTGGATGACGATGCCACCTTTTGCCGGGTGTTGGGGCTAGCGCTGGGTCGGCGCGGCTTCGCGGTCGTCACGGCCCGCGACAACGCCACGGCGCGGCGGCTGGCGACGGCGGATCCGCCGGAATACGCTGTGATCGATCTCAATCTGGCGGGCGATTCCGGGTTGCTGCTGATTCCGGAGCTGCTGGCGCTGGAGCCGGCCACCCGGATCCTGGTGCTGACCGGCTACGCCAGCATCGCCACGGCGGTCACCGCCATCAAGCTCGGCGCAATCAATTACCTGCCCAAGCCGGCCAACGCCGACCAAGTCGTAGCCGCCCTCGTCGCAACCACCGACGATCCCGCCGTGCCGCTCAATCCGCGGCCCCTGAGCGTCAATCGGCTGGAATGGGAGCACATTCAACGGGTGCTGCGCGACAACGACGGCAATATCTCGGCCACCGCCCGGCAACTGAACATGCACCGCCGCACCCTGCAACGCAAACTGGCCAAGCGCCCGGTCCGGTCCTGACGCCCTCCGTCGATTGCGGCCATGTCGCATCGTCGCATCCTGCGCACAGCGGTGGGAGAATGGCTATGCTGGTCGTTGGCACAGCACGATTTTGTGCGTGCCGTTACGCCTCGTGACAACGAACCCGTATTCAGCCCGGAGAGAAATCCATGGAGCAACCGACGCAACCGATCCAACATTGCTACTGGGTTAAACCCGGCTGCCTGCTGGCTGGAGAGTATCCGAGGGAGAGGGACAGTGAGCATCTATCTCAAGCAAAGATCAGCGCCTTGCTGGGCGCAGGCATCACCGTTTTCATCGACTTGACCAGCGACGACGACGGCTTGCTCCCCTATTCGTCCTTGATCGGCGCTGCCGCTCAGCACCTGCGCTTTCCCATTCGGGATCGGTCGATCCCCGCCTCTCGGGCAGTCACCCTCGCCATTCTCGACGCAATCGACGACTGCATCTCACGAGGCGAACGGGTTTACGTGCATTGCTGGGGCGGCGTGGGGCGAACCGGCGTTATCGTCGGCTGTTGGTTGGCGCGGCACGGTTCCCGTGGAGAAGCGGCCCTCAACCGCTTGAACGCGCTTTGGCAACAATGCCCCAAGTCGGCTTTCCGGAACTCGCCGGAGACCCTGGAACAGACAGAGTACGTTCGCGACTGGAACGAGGATCATCAACCCTGACAGCCTGACGGAGACGCGATGCTTCCAGGTCCACTCCCGAGATTCCCCCAGACTGCGACCGAATGTCGCAGTGCATTATCGCCGCTGAGAAAGCGGTTATGCTGGGTCCGCCATATCTGCAAGACCTTACTCGGCTGGCGATCGTTTCCGCCAGCCGGTCTTTTCACCTCACGGCCACCGCAGCGGGACGGCCGCGGGACAACCGCTCAACCGTGATGCGCCGCGTGTTGCTTCATCTCCGCGCGCTTGCGACGAATCATGCTGGTGTCGCTGGCCATGCTTTGAAAAGCGGCCTGCAGCGCCGCATCGAAATTGCCCAATGCGCCACCCTTCTCTTTCTGAACGGCTGCGGCAGCTTCCTGAGTGCTAAAAGCGACCTTGCTCTTCTGGGTCATCACCCCCGGAATCGTGGAGCCGATCAGATAGGTCGCCATATCGACGTTCACCAGCGGCTTGAGATCGCTGGCCGCGCCGAAATCGGCCGCGTAGATGGCCTTGGGACCGCGATCCATGTTCAGCGCCAGACTCAGCGCAGCGCAATGCAGTGAGCAGGTTCCATCCGCCAGATCATCCTGGTAATGCACTAGGTGGCGGCTGCTCTGGAACTTGCCGCGATCCATGCCGCAATACGGGCACTTGGGATATTTGGCGATATCGTCGAGCTGCGGATTCGGATCGGGCGCGGTCTTGGGGACGAATTGCAGCGGCGTGCCGTCGGTCTCGCACTTTGCGGCCAGCGCCGGGGCGGTCAATACGGCGGTTCCAGCCGCAACGCCGGCGGTGGCGAGCAGACGGAGAACCTGGCGACGGTCGGCCTGAATGGAAGCGGTCATAGCTGCTTGAATCTCCAGATTAGAGTTATCGGTTATGGGTGGGCCATCGTAACCCGCACCGCCCCCGACCACCGCCGCCCCGGCCATCGAGATGGACCTCCTGGAATACGCCAACATCGGTTAACCCCTCAATCCACCGATCAAAAGCTCGGAAATACCCGCCCCGAGTGCGACAAATCGTCGCAGCGGCGGCGGTCACGCCCGATGCGCCCGCCCCATCGCGTAGGGTTTGGGATCGAGCATGACGGCGCGAATCTGCGGGGCGACGGCGCGCACGACCTGCTCGACTGCCGCCAATACCTGCGAATCGATCGCCGCCTGGTCCACAGCTTCGGTCTCGATCAGCATCGCATCGACCCGAATGCGGCAGCGCACCACCCCGATGCCGGTCAAGCGACGAATGGTCTGCTCGGCCTGGTCCACGGCGCTCAACACCTCTACCGCTACCGGCGTTCCGGTGTAGAAGCGGCTGGCCAGACAAGGGGACGCGGGCAAATCGGCGAACGGCAGATCAAGGGCATGGGCGATGCCCCGGATTTCGCGCTTGCCGATCCCGGCTTCGATGAAAGGATGCACCACGTCCGCCTCCGCCGCCGCCTTGAGACCGGGCCGATCATCGCTCAGATCGTCGCGATTGGCCCCGCTCAGGATGGTGCCCTCTATCCGGCCCAGCGCTTGCCGTAACGCGGTCAGCGCCTCGTACAGATGCGACTTGCAGTAATAGCAGCGGTCGATGGGATTGGCGCGATAGCGGGGATCGGCGTATTCGCCGGCGTCGAGCAGATGGAGATTCCAGCCTTCGCGGTCGGCCCAATCCCGCACCCGCGCCGTTGCGGCAGTGGGAACCGCCGGCCCAATGGCATGAACCACGGTCGTTTGCGTCGCCGCCCAGCGATGGGCCAGCGTCGCCAGCAACAGGCTGTCGACTCCGCCGCTGCACGCGACCCAAACGGGCCAGCAGCGGTGCAGAACAGCCTGGATGCCAGCAATGGCGTCTTCCCATGTAGCGTTCATCTCTTCACCCGATCATTGCAGAAAATCGCATAAGGATTTCGCAATTGATTATTTTCAATTATTACCATTCGTTTTTAGACTTTAAGTGACTTATAACCCATTTGGAGTCTATCGATGAAATATTCGCCCGGCCTCGTTCGCGTCCTCCTGGCGGGTACCGCCGCTCTCCTGTTCGGCACCGCGCACGCCGATGTCACGCTCCTCAATGCGTCCTACGACGTGACCCGCGAGCTGTACAAGGACATCAACCCCGCTTTCACCCAGCACTGGGCGCAAACCAAGGGTGAGAAGGTGACGATCGAACAGTCCCACGGCGGGTCGAGCAAACAGGCCATGTCGGTCGCCAACGGTCTGGAAGCCGACGTAGTCACCATGAACCAGGACACCGACATCGACCTGCTGGCGCGCAATGGCCTGCTGCCGACCGACTGGCGGCAACGCCTGCCCTTCGACAGCGCACCCTATACTTCGACCAGCGTATTCCTGGTCCGCAAGGGTAATCCCAAGAACATCCGCGACTGGGACGACCTGGTCAAACCCGGCATCGTGGTGATCGCGCCCAACCCCAAGACCTCGGGCAATGGCCGCTACACCTATCTAGCCGCCTGGGGCTATGCCCTGAAGCAACCCGGCGGCGACGACGCCAAGGCGCGCGATTTCGTGACCCGCCTGTTCCACAACGTGCCGGTGCTGGACGGTGGCGGTCGCGGCGCCACCACCACCTTTACCCAGCGCGATCTGGGCGACGTGCTGGTCACCTTCGAGAACGAAGCGGCGCTGATCGGCCAGGAGCTGGGCAAGGACAAGTTCGACATCGTCTACCCTTCGATCAGCATCGAGGCCGAAGCGCCGGTCGCGGTCGTGGATCGGGTGGTGGACAAGAAAGGCACGCGGACCCAGGCCCAAGCCTATCTGGAGTTTCTCTATTCCCCCGCCGGCCAGGACATCATCGCCCGGCATTTCTTCCGGCCACGACTGCAGCAGGTGCTACAACAATACGCCGATCAGTTCAAGCCGATCCAGCTGTTCACGGTGGATGAGCTGTTCGGCGGCTGGGCGAAGGCGCAGCAGACCCATTTCGCCGATGGCGGAACCTACGACCAGATCGCGGAACGACGCTGATGAACGGGGGTAAAGCTCATCGCGTCCTGCCCGGCTTTCCATTGGCGTTGGGCTATACCCTGGTCTATCTGGGATTGATCGTACTGATCCCGTTGGGCGCGGTGTTCATCAAGACCGCTGCCCTGAGCTGGGAGCAATTCTGGCTGACCATCACCGCCCCACGCGTCCTGGCCTCCTATCGGGTCAGCTTCGGCATTTCGCTGGCCGCCGCCGCCATCAACGCCGTGTTCGGGCTGATCTTCGCCTGGGTGCTGGTGCGCTACAGCTTTCCGGGCAAGCGCATCGTAGATGCACTGGTGGATTTGCCCTTCGCCTTGCCGACTGCGGTGGCCGGCATCGCGCTGACCGCCATCTACGCCGGCAACGGCTGGCTGGGACACTGGCTGGAACCGCTGGGGGTCAAGGTCGCCTTCACCCCGCTGGGCATCCTGGTGGCTCTGGTGTTCATCGGCCTGCCTTTCGTGGTGCGCACGGTGCAGCCGGTACTCGAAGATGTCGACACCGAGCTGGAAGAAGCCGCCGCCAGCCTGGGGGCCGATCGCTGGCAGACCTTTCAGCGAGTGCTGTTTCCCGCCCTGGCGCCGGCGCTCATCACCGGCTTTGCTCTGGCCTTTGCCCGCGCGGTCGGGGAATACGGCTCGGTGATCTTCATCGCCGGCAACGTGCCGCTGGTGTCGGAAATCACGCCGCTGCTGATCATCACCAAACTGGAGCAGTACGATTACACCGGAGCGACGGCCATTGCCGTAGTCATGTTGATCGCTTCGTTCATCCTGCTCCTGCTGATCAACAGCCTGCAATACTGGGCCAACCGCAGTCGGGCGAGGGCCCGGACATGAGCGCCGTCGTCGCCACCCGTTGGACCGCCCAGACGCAGCGCTTCAAGGCCCACACCGCCACCCGCGAACCGCTCTGGATCCGGGCCGTCCTGATCACGATCGCGTTGGCGTTCTTCACTCTATTCCTGCTGCTGCCGCTAGTGACCGTGTTCGCGGAAGCCTTCCGCAAGGGCTGGCAGGTCTATCTGGCCGCGCTGGTGGAGCCCGATGCCCTGTCCGCCGTCGTCCTGACCCTGTTGGTCACAGCCATCGCCGTGCCGCTCAATCTGGCGTTCGGCATCGCAGCGGCCTGGACGATCGCCAAATTCGATTTTCGCGGTAAGCAATTGCTGACCACCTTGATCGATTTGCCGTTCTCGGTGTCGCCGGTGGTCGCCGGCCTGATGTTCGTGTTGCTGTTCGGCCTGCAGGGCTGGTTCGGCGCCTGGCTGATCGATCACGATCTGAAAATCATCTTCGCCGTGCCCGGCCTGGTGCTGGCCACGGTGTTCGTCACCTTTCCGTTCGTCGCCCGCGAGTTGATTCCGCTGATGGAAGCGCAGGGCCGCGATGAGGAAGAAGCGGCGACGGTGCTGGGCGCATCCGGTTGGCAAACCTTCTGGCGCGTTACGCTGCCGAACGTCAAATGGGGCCTGCTCTACGGCGTGATCCTGTGCAACGCCCGCGCCATGGGCGAATTCGGCGCGGTGTCGGTGGTGTCCGGCCACATTCGCGGCCGCACCAACACCATGCCCTTGTACGTGGAAATTCTCTACAACGAATACAGTTTCGCCGCCGCCTTTGCGGTGGCCTCGCTATTGGCCCTGCTCGCCCTGCTGACGCTGGTTCTCAAGACCCTGGTGGAATGGCGGGGTCGCCAGCCATTGCGCGCCGACCAGGCCACCTGATGGAGTCGTTATCCCCATGAGCATTCGTGTCCAAGACATCGCCAAGCGGTTTGGCTCGTTCGTCGCGCTCGACCATGTCACCCTCGATTTCCCGACCGGCCAATTGATCGGGCTGTTGGGGCCATCCGGTTGCGGCAAGACCACCCTGCTGCGCATCATCGCCGGCCTGGAGTTCGCCGACAGCGGCCAAGTCTTTCTCAACGGTGAGGACGCTTCCAGCGCCCATGTGCGCGAACGCCAGGTCGGTTTCGTGTTTCAGCATTACGCCCTGTTTCGCCACATGACCGTGTTCGACAATGTGGCCTTCGGCCTGCGGGTCAGGCCGCGCAAGCAGCGCCCCAGCGAAAACGCGATTCGGGCGCGCGTCGACGAACTGCTGGAGCTGGTGCAATTGTCGGCGCTGGCCAAACGCTATCCCACGCAACTGTCCGGCGGACAGCGGCAACGGATCGCCCTGGCCCGGGCGCTGGCGGTCGAGCCGCGGGTCCTGCTGCTCGACGAACCCTTCGGCGCGCTGGACGCCAAGGTGCGTAAGGAACTGCGCCGCTGGTTGCGCCAGTTGCACGACGCCCTGCATATCACCAGCATCTTCGTCACCCACGATCAAGAAGAAGCGCTAGAGGTGTCGGACCGGGTCGTCCTGATGAACCAGGGGCGGATCGAACAGGTCGGCACGCCGCAGGAGGTCTACGAACACCCCGCCACCCCGTTCGTCTACAGCTTCCTCGGTTCGGTCAATCTGTTCCATGGCCGGGTCCGCGACCATCATCTGCAGGTCGGCGCAGGACAGTTGTCCCTGGGGCAGAACAGCTTCCAATCGGGGGCCGAGGCGCTGGGCTTCGTCCGCCCCCACGAACTCGACATCGACACCAATCCGGCGGCAACCGTGGGGATCTCGGCTCGGGTCGAACGGGTGCTGGCCTTCGGCTCCACGGCCCGGGTCGAGCTGGTGAGCACCGAACACGAGGATGGCCGCTACTACGAGGCGGAGTTGTCGCGCGAGCGGGCGGCGGCCTTGAATCTGGCCAATGGACAGCGGGTGCGGCTGAAACCGACCCGGATCCAGTTGTTCCCGCCCGAATCCCGTGCAGCGGGACGGCCATCCCAGGTCGCGCACCTGATCGGCGTCGATGGAGAGGGCATTTGAATTTTCAGCAACTACGCATCATCCAGGAGGCGGTGCGCTGCCATTTCAATCTGACGGAAGTCGCCAACGCGCTGTTCACCTCGCAGTCGGGGGTCAGCAAGCACATCAAGGATCTGGAGGACGAGCTTGGCATCGAATTGTTCGTGCGCCGCGGCAAGCGCCTGCTGGGGCTGACCGAGCCGGGCCAGGAACTGGTCATGATCGTGCGCCGCATCCTGCTGGATGCCCGCAACATCCGCCAGCTGGCGGAGCAGTTTTCCAACAGCGACCACGGCAAGCTACGGGTTGCGACCACCCACACCCAGGCGCGTTACGCCCTGCCGCCGGTGGTCGAACAATTCCGGGTGGCCTTCCCCAAGGTTCAGCTGGCACTGCACCAGGTCAATCCGGCCGAAATCGCCGCCATGCTGCTGGCCGGGGAAACCGATATCGGCATCGCCACCGAAGCGCTGGCGACCACCGATGAACTGGCTGCCTTCGCCTTTTACCAGTGGCATCATGCCGTGACCGTCCCGGTCGGCCATCCACTGGCCACGCTCCAGCCGCTCACCCTCGACGCCATCGCCGAATATCCGCTCATCACTTATCACGAAGGCTTTACCGGCCGGGCCAAGCTGGATGCGGTCTTCGCTCGGGCCGGACTGATGCCGGACATCGCCATTTCCGCGTTGGACGCCGATGTGATCAAGACCTATGTCGAACTGGGTCTCGGCGTCGGCATCATCGCCTCGGTGGCCTTCGATCCGGCCAAGGATGTCGGCCTGCGCCTGCTCGACAGCAACCGACTGTTCGAGTCCAACATCACCTGGATCGCCGTGCGCCGGGGACACTATCTGCGCAATTTCGCCTACCGCTTCATCGAATTATGCAATGCGGAATTGAACGAAACGCTGGTGCGTAACACCAGCGCTGCAGCGGGCAGCCCCCCCTTCGTGCCGGGGAGCATCGAAATGTTCGAGGGCGGAGCCGGGATCTAGCGCCGGCCGCTTCCGGCACGGCCGCTAGCGGCCGCGCGCCGAAACCCGACCGGCCGGATTCACCCCAGCGCGTTGGCCGTGATGGACAGCGCCGCCCCGAGCGTGGTCGGCAATACCGGCTCGACCGGCGGCGCACCGACGCCGATGCGCAGTTCGGCCAGCAGGGATTCCCCCTGCGGCCAGGGTCCGAATCCCGCCTCGACATTGATATGCCCGGCCCGACCGATATCGACCAGGCGGCTGCCCCACTGACGCGCGAACAGCCTGGCCCGTTCCGGCTCCAGATAGGGATCGTTCTGGCTGGCGACCAGAATGCTCGGGAACGGCAACGGTCGCAACGACACCCGGCTGAACAGACGATGGCGATCGGCATCAGCCGGCGCGACCAGCAAAGCCCCGCGGATGTCGGCCCAGCGGCGCGAGGCCCATTCGACGATGTTGATGCATCCCAGACTGTGCCCTACCAAAACCACCGGGCTGGGGGCTTGATGGATTTCCCGATCCAGCGCTTCGACCCATTCATCGACATCCGGCCGCTGCCAGTCTCGCTGGCGCACCCGCCGAAAAGCCGGATGATCCCGACCCCAGAGGGTTTGCCAATGTTCCGGTCCGGAATCGCCCAACCCCGGCACGATGATCACGGTGGTGTCCTCGACGGGATGGCGCACGCCATCCTGATAACCGTCGGCCCCGACCCAGCAGGCGATCTGCACCTGATGGTCGGTGGTCACGCCATGCAGGAACACCCGCAGCTGGCGTTGCTGGATGGTCTGGATTCGGTTGGCCAGTTCGCGCCCGGCATCGGCGCTGGCCTCCGCCGCCTGCAGATGAGCCGAACCCAGCTGAATGATGTCCGGTTGCAGCGCCAACAACCGCGCCAGCTCCTGCTGATCGACGCTGCGCTGCTGCAGGGCGATGCCGAAACCGCGCGCCTGAAAGCAGGCGATCGCCCGCGCCAGGTGGCGATCGTCCTGCGCGCCCGCTTCGGTGATTTCCAGCACCACATCGCGGGGCGTCAGACCGCAATCCCGCAGGATGGCTTCGAACACCGCGCCATGATCGTCGGCCACCCGCGCGATATGCCAGGGATGCACCTCCAGCACGAGCAGTCCGGTCAAACCCTGGGCGATGGCGTTGAGCACATGCAGGGTGCGGATCAGCCGATCGAGATGGACGATGGAATCCTCGTCGAGCGCGACGGCATAGGGGGCGCGGGACGCCACCCGCCGACCCAGCGGACTGAAGGATCTGAGTTCGGCCCGATGTCCCAGCACCCGACCTTTCGGATCGCGCAGCGCCTCGAAGGCGCTCTCCAGCCGCAGGCCGTAGAAGCTGGCGACGACGGCGTCTTCCTCCAGCGCGAACGGCGCGCGCGCCGACGGCTGCGCCGTGCGGCGAAACCAGTGATTGTAGTGGGCCACGAGTTGTGCGAGCGCCATGATGGATCTCCTCGATCAGTGCCGTTACCGGAAAAAAGGGCGGACAATCGCCCCGCCCAAGCGCCGCACCCCCCGTACGGACACGAACCTCGCTGGCACCAGTACGGCTTGCCCATCGAAAAAAGGACCGGAGCCGAAGCTCCGGCAAGCTGAGCCACTGATGACCTGTCGATGAGCATCATAGGCCAGTCGATTTATTCTAAAAAAGAATATTTAATAATTTTAATATGAAAAAAACATATTTATCGACCTGGATCGAGCCGGACCGCGAACGTCCGCCCCGACCGTCGTGGGGTATGTATCCCGCATGGAATCAAGGATAATAAGTCTCACCGCTCAGCTTCGGCGGTCAGACTAAAACCACAATCTATTGATATGAAAGAATTCATTCTCGGCGGTGCTCGCTCTGGCAAGAGCGCCTTCGCCCAAAGCCAGGCGCTGGCCAGCGGCCTGCCGGTCACCTATCTCGCTACCGCCCAGGCCGGCGACGCCGAAATGGCCGAGCGCATCACCCGCCATCGCGCCGAGCGCCCCTCCGACTGGGGCCTGATCGAAGAGCCGCTGGCACTGGCCACCGCCCTCCACACCCACGCCGCCGCCGACCGCTGCCTGCTGGTGGATTGCCTGACCTTGTGGCTCAGCAATCTGCTGGCGGCCGGCGACGAAACCCTGGCCGCCGAAACGCAGGCGCTGCTGAGCCTGCTGCCCGCCCTGCCCGGTCGCATCCTGCTGGTCAGCAACGAAGTGGGCCAGGGCATCGTCCCGGCCCATCCGCTGGCCCGCCGTTTTCGCGACGAAGCCGGTCGCCTGCACCAGGCCATCGCCCAACGCTGCGACCGGGTCAGTTTCGTGATCGCCGGTCTTCCTCTCACTCTCAAGGATTGCCCCGCATGAGCCATCGCTGGTTTGATGATCCGATTCCCGCTCCCGATGCCGCCGTGCTGGCGGACGCCCGCCAGCGCCAGATGCAATTGACCAAACCGCCCGGCTCGCTCGGCCGCCTGGAAGAGCTCGGCATCACCCTGGCGGCCATGCAGGGCACCCAACAGCCGCAACTCGATAAGGTCTGGATCACGGTGTTCGCTGGCGACCACGGGGTGGTGGCCGAAGGGGTATCGGCCTTTCCCCAGGTGGTTACCGCCGAGATGGTCCGCAACTTTGCCCGGGGCGGCGCGGCGATCAGCGTCCTGGCCCAGGAATGGAACGCCCGCCTGGAAGTGATCAACGTCGGCACGGTGCAACCGCTGGAAGAGCTGCCCGGCGTGCTGGATGAGCGGGTCGGTCCCGGCACCGCCAATTTCGCCTGCGAGCCGGCCATGACGTCCGAACAACTGCAGGAAGCGCTACTGGTCGGCCACGATGCTGCCGAGCGGGCCGCCATCGGCGGCGCGCAGCTGTTCATCGGCGGCGAGATGGGCATCGGCAACACCACCAGCGCCACCGCCATGGCCTGCGCCCTGCTCGGACTGCCCGCTGTGGCACTGGCCGGACCCGGCACCGGACTGGACGCCGCCGGCGTCAGCCACAAGACCCAGGTCATCGATCAGGCGCTGGCCTTCCATCGCGGCAATCAGCCGCTGGCCGTGTTGCAGCAGCTGGGCGGGTTCGAAATCGCCGCGCTGGTTGGGGCTTATCTGCGCTGCGGCCAGTTGGGCATGCCGGCGCTGGTGGATGGCTTCATCACCACCGCCGCCGCGCTGACGGCGGTGCGGCTGCGGCCGGAAGCCGCCGCCTGGCTGATCTATTCCCATTGTTCGGCCGAGCCGGGTCACCGTCGCCTGCTGGAAGCCCTGGACGCCAAGCCCCTGGTGCAACTGGACATGCGCCTGGGCGAAGGCAGCGGTGCGGCGGTCACCATGCCGCTGCTACGCGCGGCGGCCGCCCTGCACGCCCGCATGGCCACCTTCGCCGAAGCGGGAGTTTCTCAACAATGAACGACTTCACCATCGTAGATCTGTTGCGGCATGGCGAGCCGGATGGAGGCCAGAAATTCCGCGGAGCGGTGGACGATCCGCTCAGTCCGCGCGGTTGGGAACAGATGCAAACGGCTGTCGGAACTTACCAGGACTGGGAGGCCATCATCAGTTCGCCACTGATCCGCTGTGCCGCCTTCGCCCAAACCTTGGCGCAGCGGCTGGACCGGCCGTTGGAGATCGCCCATGGCTTCAGCGAAATCCGCTTCGGAGTGTGGGAAGGACGCAGCGTGGCCGAAGTGCATGACGAAGACCCGGCGGCGCTGGGCCGGTTCTGGCGCGACCCGGTCGCCCATCCCATTCCGGACGGCGAGCCGGTTGGGGCGTTCGATCAACGCATCGGCGTGGCCTGGGACGCCTTGCTGGAACGCTATCGCGGCCGACATGTCCTGCTGGTGGCCCACGGCGGTGTGATCCGGATGATTCTGCGGCGACTGCTCGACATGCCGATCCACCGCATCTGGCGGATGGAGGTGCCCTTCGCCGCCGTCAGCCGGATGCGCGTGCATCGCGATCCGGATGCCGAGCCCCATCTGGTGTTCCACAACGGTCGCCTGGCATGATCCGCGCGCTCGCGCTAGCCCTGCAGCTGCTGACCCGATTGCCGGTCTCGGCGGCCAGCCAGCCGCCGCGGCCCGAAGAACTGGGCCTGTCGGTGCTGTGCTTCCCGCTGGTGGGCCTGCTCATCGGCGCCCTGCTGGCCGGGCTGCATACCGCGCTGTGGGTGATCGATCCCGGCGTGCTGGCGGCGCTGGTCTTGTCGGTTTGGGTACTGCTGACCGGCGGCTTGCATCTGGATGGGCTGGCCGACACCGCCGATGCCTGGATCGGCGGCCAGGGCGACCGCGACCGCACTTTGACCATCATGAAGGACCCGCGCAGCGGTCCGCTGGCTATCATCGCCATCGTCCTGGTGTTGCTCAACAAATTCGCCGCGCTGCAAATGCTGCTGGCCGGCGATGCGCGCGTCATCCTGCTGCTGACCCCAGTGCTGGGCCGCACCTTCATCGTCCTGTTGTTGGCGACCACCCCCTATGTGCGCACCGATGGCCTGGGCACGCCTTACGCCCGCTACTTGCCGCGCCTGAGTTGCGGCCTGCTGAGCCTGCTGGTCGCGGCGGCCACCGTCGCCCTGCTGGAATGGCACGGCGCTGTGATGCTGGCCGCGCTGGCCGCGCTGTTCATCGTCTTGCGCCACTGGTTGATGACCCGCCTGGGCGGACTGACCGGCGACACCCTCGGCGCCGCCTGCGAGTTGGCCGAAACCATGGCCCTGCTGGTCCCGGCCCTGCTGATCGACTGAGGCGCGCCAAAACTTCGATTTTCATCCTTGCTCGGGTGCTCTCCAATATATTAGAATTTACTAATATGTAAACCATCCTATTTTGCCGGGCTTCAGGACAATCGCCATGGCCATACCGACCCGTCTCCTGTCGTTCTTCTGTCTACTGGTCGCGCTGCCGGGACTGCCGGTCGCCGCCGAACCCGTCTTGCCAGTCGCCGAAGCGCGGTGGCAAACCTTGCCCAACGAGGTCATCCTCGATGGCGTGATCGAAGCGGTCAACCAGAGCACCGTATCGGCCCAGACCGCCGGGCGGGTCGAGAACATCATGGTCGACGTCAACGACTTCGTGGCCCAGGGCGCTCCGATCATGCGCCTGCGCAATATCGAGCAGCGCGCCAGTCTCGACCAGGCCCAGGCCAATCTGCGCGAAGCGCAGGCCCGTTTCCTGGAGGCGCAAGCCGAATACAACCGCATTCGCGGCGTTTTCGAGAAACAGCTGGTCGCCAAGGCCCAGATGGACGCCGCCACCGCCACCCTCGACGCTGCCAAGGCCCGGCTCGAAGCCGCTCAAGCCGGGGTCGCCCAGGCCAAGGAGTCGCTCGGCTACACCACCATCAACGCGCCCTACAGCGGCATCGTGCTGGAACGCCATGTCCAGCTGGGTGAAACGGTCCAGCCCGGCAAGCCACTGATGACCGGCTTTTCGCTGGATGAATTGCGCGTGGTGGCGAACGTGCCGCAACGCCTGATCGTGCCGGTGCGGCAACATCAGCACGCCAAGGTGCTGCAGCCGAATGGCGGCAACGGCATCGCAGCCACCCGGTTGACTTTCTTTCCCTACGCCGATCCGCAGAGCAACGTCTTCAAGGTCCGCGTTTATCTACCCCCCAAGACCGGGGGACTCTACCCCGGCATGTTCGTCAAGACCGCCTTCCGGGTCGGCGACGATCGTCAGTTGACCATCCCCCGCCAGGCCCTGGCCCAGCGCGGCGAAGTGAGCGCGGTCTATGTGGTCAAAGACGGCCGGATCAGCCTGCGGCAAGTGCGGCCCGGTCGGATCGAGGGAGAGGTCGTGGAAATTCTAGCCGGGTTGGAACCGGGCGAGCAGGTCGCATTGGACCCGATCCAGGCTGGCGTCCGCCTCAAGGATCAGCAACAACGCAACGCGAGCCAGTGACATGGACGACACCCGCGAACCACGCCTCGGTCTGGCCGGGGCCATTGCCAAGAAATTCCTGCTGAGTGAAATCACCCCGCTGCTGGCCCTGGTCGGGTTGCTGATGGGGATCTTCGCGGTCTTGGTCACCCCGCGCGAAGAAGAGCCGCAGATCAACGTCACCTTCGCCAACGTATTCATCGCCTTTCCAGGCGCGACCGCGCAGGAAGTGGAGCGGCTGGTCAGCAGTCCGGCCGAACAACTGCTGTCGGAGATCGAGGGAGTCGAGCATATCTATTCCATCTCGCGGCCCGGCATGGCGGTATTGACCGTACAGTTCCTGGTCGGCCAACCGCGCACCGACGCCATCGTCCGGCTCTACAACAAGCTCTACTCCAACGCCGACTGGCTGCCGACCAACCTCGGGGTCGGCCAGCCCATCGTCAAACCCAAGGGTATCGATGACGTACCCATCATCGGCCTGACCCTGTGGACCGAAGATCCCCACCGCAGTGCCGATGACCTGGCCCGAGTGGCCCATACCCTGGAAACCGAGCTGAAGCGGGTCGCCGGCACCCGCGACATCTATACCATCGGGGCGCCCGATCAAGTGGTGCGGGTGCAGTTCGATCCGGTCAAGCTGGCCGGTTACGGACTGTCGCTGGCCGATCTGCGCCGCTCGCTGCAAGCCGCCAACACCTCGGCCGACGCGGGCGCACTGGTCGGCGACAATCGGGAAATCCTGGTCCAGGCTGGTAGTTTCCTGGTCGATCCGGACGAGGTCGGCCAGCTGGTGGTCGGCTTGCATCAAGGCACGCCGGTCTATCTGGCCGATGTCGCCACGGTCACCTTCGGCCCCGATACGCCCGAACATTACGTCTGGCTGGGCACTGGCCCGGCGGCCCAGGAGAGTGGCATCCAGACCCGTGGCGAATTTCCGGCGGTGACGCTGGCCGTCGCCAAGAAACCGGGCGAGAACGCGGTCCAGATCGCCGATCAGCTACTGGAACGGGTCGAACAGCTCAAGGGCGCTTTCATCCCCGAGGGCGTCAACGTCACCGTGACCCGCAACTATGGCGTCACCGCCAACGACAAGGCGATGACCCTGATCCACAAGCTGATCTTCGCCACCAGCCTGGTGATCGTGCTGGTGTTGTTCGCTTTGGGCTGGCGCGAGGCGATCATCGTCGGCGCGGCAGTGATCCTGACCCTGACCATCACCCTGTTCGCCTCCTGGGCCTGGGGTTTTACCCTGAATCGGGTGTCGCTATTCGCCCTGATCTTCTCCATCGGCATCCTGGTGGATGACGCCATCGTGGTGGTGGAGAACATCCACCGCCATATCCATCTGGGCGGGCATCGCCTGGTCGAGGCGATTCCGCTGGCGGTGGACGAGGTCGGCGGTCCGACCATCCTGGCCACTTTCACCGTGATCGCCGCCCTGCTGCCGATGGCTTTCGTGTCCGGGTTGATGGGGCCGTACATGAGCCCGATTCCGATCAACTCCAGCATGGGCATGCTGATCTCGCTGGCGGTGGCCTTCGTGTTCACGCCGTGGCTGACTTACAAGGTCCTGCACCGGGTGGTGGAAAAACATGCGGCGGCGGCCGACACCGCGGATGCGCCCGCCCATGCGCCTCATACGGCCGGCCAGGAAGATTTCGCCCATCGCCTGTTCCGGCGAGTGGTCGGGCCGTTCTTGCGCGGACGGCGCGGACGGCCACTGCGCTGGGTGCTGGGTCTCGGCGTCCTGCTCTTGATCGGCGGTTCGGTCAGTCTGGCCTACTTCCAGCTGGTGGTCTTGAAGATGCTGCCCTTCGACAACAAGTCGGAGTTTCAGGTGATCGTCGATATGCCGGAAGGCACCTCGCTGGAGCAGACCACGCGGGTTTTGGGCGAGCTGGGCCGTTATCTGGCCACCGTCCCGGAAGTGACCGACTACCAGGTCTATTCCGGCACCGCTGCCCCGATCAATTTCAACGGCCTGGTGCGGCAGTATTATCTGCGCTCCGGGGCCAATGTCGGCGACATCCAAGTCAATCTGGTCGACAAGAAACACCGTCAGCGTAAAAGCCACGACATCGCCCTGGCGGTGCGCGGGCCGCTGGTGGACATCGGCAAGCGCTACCACGCCAACGTCAAGGTGGTGGAGGTGCCGCCTGGTCCCCCGGTGATGTCGCCGCTGGTGGCCGAGATCTATGGCCTCAACTATCCCGGCCAGATCGCCGTGGCCAAGCGGGTGGAAGACATCTTCCAGGCCACGCCGGACATCGTCGACATCGACGATACGGTGGAAGCCCCGGCCGAGCGGCTGATCGCCCATGTCGACCGCGCCAAGGCCGCCCTGCTCGGTGTGTCGCAGCAGGGCGTCGCCGCCGACCTCAATACCGCCGTGCGCGGCGAGGATGTCAGCTATCTCCATTCCACCAGCGCCAAATATCCGATCCCGCTGCGCCTGGAATTGCCGATCGCCGATCGGGCCGATGCCGCTGCGGTGCTGGCGCTGAAAACCCGTGGCCAAAGCGGCCAGCTGGTGCCCTTGTCGGAAATCGTCGACATCGAGCAGACCCAGCGCGAAAACGCCATCTATCACAAGGATCTGCTGCCGGTGGTGTTCGTGTTCGGCGACATGGCCGGCACGCTCGACAGTCCGCTGTACGGCATGTTCGAGATTTTCGCGCAGCTACAGCAAACCGCCATCGCCGGTGGCCCGCTGGCGCAGTTCTTCATTCGCCAGCCGGACAGCCCCTACGGCTACAGCCTGAAATGGGACGGCGAGTGGCAGATCACCTACGAGACCTTCCGCGACATGGGCATTGCCTATGGGGTGGGCATGATCCTGATCTATCTGCTGGTAGTGGCGCAGTTCCGCTCCTACCTGGTTCCCCTGATCATCATGGCGCCGATCCCGCTGACCATCATCGGGGTGATGCCCGGTCACGCTCTGCTACACGCCCAGTTCACCGCCACTTCGATGATCGGCATGATCGCGCTGGCTGGAATCATCGTGCGCAATTCCATCCTGCTGGTCGATTTCATCAACCTGGAGGTCGCCAATGGCGTGCCGTTCCAGGAGGCGGTGATCCGCTCCAGCGCGGTGCGGGCCAAACCGATCATCCTCACCGCGCTGGCGGCCATGCTGGGCGCCTTGTTCATCCTGGACGATCCGATCTTCCGCGGGCTGGCCATTTCGCTGATCTTCGGGATCCTGGTCTCCACCCTGCTGACCCTGATCTTCATCCCGGTGCTGTATTACGCCGCCTTCAGGCGGCAGCTGGAGAAACCCACACAATCATAAACGCCGCAAGGACTTCAAGCCGCGCGACCCAAAAATCAGGTTCAGTTCTATAAGCAGCGATTTCTGAAGGGCCGAAAACTAGTGCTCAATTGCGTAAATTAACAATAGTATTACGAAGGTATCGCGAAGCGGCAAGCCTTGGACCGCGCGCTCGATTTCAACTTGGTTGAGTCAACAGGCTGAGGTTGGCGTAAAGTGGAATGGACCTTCGGGTGCGCAGTCAGCCACGCGCCGCACTTCTTATGCGCGCTATAATGGTCCAAAATTACGTGCAGTTTCTAGTTAACAGATATTTCCACAGCGATCGCGTCCATAAAGCCCAGGAAATCATCTCAGTGCTTCGTTTCAGTGTTCATGGCATCTTAAATACAAAGATGCCATGAACACTGATTTTCGTTCGTTTGGCGTACAGTTATTCAATTCATTCGATGAGTTGGTTAAAAGGCTTTATTAGCCGCTCACAATTCAGCTGATACTGTCAATACCCAAGCAATCGACCGGTGCGTAGCTACGCCGACGATATACCTGTCCCATACCCTGCTGATTGAAATAAAAAACCGGGAATTGCTGAGATTCAAGTGTGTGGCCAGATTTGCATGGCGCCAGAATGGTAATTAATTTTAATCCGTGAGACCGGTCAATTTCTCGACCACAGCGGTGGCATCAAGTAGTCTGCAAGGTGCTTCCACCTCGACTTCCAGTATCCCGTGGAACAACACTCGCACATCGGGCAAATCCAATGGCACAGCAAGAGTGATTAGTATCGTCGGCAGTCCATCCGCAGACATACCCCGTCAGCTTCCCACTATTCGGCTCTTGCTACCATGTCCCTGTATCTTGTGGCAACCACGGGAAATCTCAATTGAGCCCAGTCACGTTCCAGTGCCCCCGATAAAGTCGGTGAACCATTATGTTAAGCTGCTACATATTACCAACATTAACAATCACTACCCTTCTATTTTCTGGAGCATTAGGATCAACAGAATTTGCAGGCTGAGTCATCCCTTTACCAACAATTTCCAACCGATCCATGCTTATTTCACCATGCGAATGCAAATATTTTGCTACTGATTGCGCACGAAGCTGTGAAAGCTTTAGATTATAAGCTGATGATCCGTTAGAATCCGTATGACCTTCAATTTTAAATTTAAAATTCGTCAGCGCAGCTGAACTTAACGCTGTAGCTACCACATCCAGTTTTGATTTAGAATCAGGGGTTAGTTCGGAAGAATTATAATCGAATTGTATTTGCATAGATATCGCTTTTGGTTTTTCTTGAACTATATTTTGTTTATCATTACTGCCATGCATTATGATACCTCTAGCTTTCGGCGGCGGTTTAAGCGCATTAACTAACTCACTACTAGTTGGCAATCTCCCGCCAAAATCTGCTACATTATAGTCTCCAGCATAACCAACAGAAATAGCAACAACCATACCCAACATACCTATAAAATGTTTCATAATATTCTCCATCAGTCGCCATAAAATTGCTTCGAAACAAACAAAAATTCGCCTGCCTTATGGCCAGCATTTTATAGCCGCATATTGCGGCATTTGTTCAAAAAGCACCTTAGACGCATCAAAGAAACTCTTTCCGCTACATCCCTATATTTCTGGCCTTCCATCACTTCATTATTGCTCTGAATAACTCCAAGATTTGAAACAGACGAGTAAGTAAGAATTACATGGCAATCAGCGCCAGTATCCCTGGCACAACAGGATAGATGCAAGCAGACACCAAGGAAATGCTGATCTCCACTATCGCCAAAATGTCTACCAAGAGCAATTCATCCACCTTCGTTGATTTTGATCTCGACAAGCGTGTGTATTAGCAGTGCAACAACTTATCGATATCCAAGCAGGTTTTGAGGTGCCTCGCTACTACATTCTTGGAGTCATTACCCAGGTTGACAAGGACATCATAGCAGATAGAATCGATGGTAGCATCGGCTGTTATCTCGATGATAGTCATAGTAGTGGCGATGACAGTGATAGAAAAAGCAGCAGTTCCAACACTAAAAAAGGCACTCTAGGATATTCCGCTGATGTGGGCACACGTTCGACTGATTGAGTAGGTGAACTCCTAGACTTAACCGCACAGATTTCCGATGATAGTTACCTCTACTGTTGCTACAGCGATAAGATCGGGAAAATCACTCGTGTCTTCCCCAATCGATTCTATCCCAATGCCTATCCTAACGCTGGACAACGGGTTGCTATTCCAGAAAACAACAGACCAGTGGATTCAGTCTCTGGTTATCAAGTGATCACCAACCAAATAAAGTATCCCAGTAATAGCGAAGGTGAAACATGAATTCGCAGTATTTATGCATGGGCTGTATGACTACAACTGACGAGGCTTCAGTTTGTCCGCTTTGTGGCTATCAGGAAAAAGGCTCAGCAGTTAACAATGATTTTTATCTACCACCACGCACATTATTGAAAGATCGGTATCTAATTGGGCGAATTTTAGGTGAAGGGGGATTTGGTGTTACCTACCTAGCCTATGATCTGATTTTGGCCACTAAATTGGCAATTAAAGAATTTTTACCGCGAGGCTTCGCCACTCGTGCATCTGACGGCGTCACAGTATCAGCTTGCGGACATAATACAGAAAGCGAGGCACGTCAGATATTCACTCATGGGCTTGAAAAATTTCTAGATGAGGCCAGAATTTTAGCGCAATTCAGCGAGCATTCTGGAATTGTGGCAGTACGTGATTTCTTCCCTGCAAATGGCACTGGCTATCTAGTCATGAGTTATTTAAATGGTATGACTTTAAAACAGCATATCGCTACTCAGAGTGGTCGATTACCATTTGTGAAAGCATTTCAACTGTTATCACCTGTGATGGATACATTACGAGAAATCCATACTGCCGGATTGATTCACCGAGATATTAGCCCCGATAACATCTACCTGACGCACAGCCAACAAGTGAAGTTGATCGATTTTGGAGCAGCACGATTTGCCATGCTGGAGAACGATCACAGTCACAGTCTATCGGTGATCTTCAAGCGAGGATTCGCACCGCTGGAACAATATTATACCCATGGCCATCAAGGTCCTTGGACCGATGTGTATGCGGTGGCGGGAACGCTCTATTACGCTATAACAGGACAACTACCGCCGGAGGCGCCAGCACGAGTACATGAAGATCGCCTACAACCCCCATCGATGCTTGGGGTACCTATCCCGGGGACAACCGAAAGCGTGCTGCTGAAAGGACTAGCCGTCAAGATGAAAGCACGGTATACAACTATCGAGGCGTTTCAACAGGATCTAGCACAAGCCATAACCGATGAGCAGACCCAAATACTTCCGTCCCGCCCTGCCATTTCGATGATAACGGAGACTCTGATTTCCCAAACTGACGGCAACTCTGTTAAGCAGTACCGACCCAGGTTTTTAGGCGCTTTGGGCGCTTCGATATTAGCGCTATCCATCACTGCACTGCTGGGGATCCCTTTATATTTCTACTTTACCAACCCAACAACGAAATCATCTCCCGACAAAGATATTCCACCTCCTGACGTTTCTTCTGCTGCCACAGCACCCACAATCAACCAGAAACCTATCATTATTCAACCTGACATTTCTTCTGCTGCCACAGCACTCACAATCAACCAGAAACCTATCATTATTCAACTAGATACAGCACGTGGCTCTAATCCAGTCTACCATGTCGGCGAGCGGCTGAATCTATCTGTTCAACTCTCCGAAGCAGGCTATCTCTATTGCTACTATCGAGATGAGAGTGGCAAAATCGCTCGTATTTATCCTAACCGTTATACGCCCAATGCCTATCTGGAGGCAGGCCAACGCATCGATATCCCTGGCCAGAATGCCGAGTTCAGTATTGAATTCACCACGGATGGAGAACCACCAGAGGTATTGTGTCTCTCTTCTAGACAGGAGCTTGGCGCCAAGTTACCGACAGAATTGAAGATGGCTGATTTAGAGCCAGTGGACATCACATCCATTGAAGCGGTGATCCAAAATTTCCAGGCGCTCGATACCAGTTTGAACCACCAACGTCTTCACTTGACTGTGCTAAACAGGTGAAAGGGTCGTCGAAAGACGCTCCAGCAACGGCGCAAACACGGCCTCTGCCACCGTCGTGAATTCTGCGTCCAGCGGATCGCTATCGCGAAACGCCAGACGGTAATAGGGATCGTCCCGTTCCGCGCGGTCCGGGCGGAACGGGCTACCTTCCCACATCGTCCGGGCCGTCCGCAGGGCTGATTCGGCATCGTTATTACGATCCTTGCGCAGCTGCCCGACATAGGCGAAGGCGGCTTTGGGAAAGAAGTGCAACAGCTGGCGACTACCACGCCAGTACCAGGTCAGCAAGTCATGCAGCTGGGCGCGTGGATCCTCGACCGGCTCCAGCAGCACATCCTGGTCCTCCGCCAGCCAGTGGCTGTTCAACGTCATACCCGCCGGAGCCATAGCGTTCAGCGCCAAGTGATACAGCCACAACTGCAGATAGTCGTTGGCCTTCATGCTGGCCAGCCGATAACTCACCCAGCCATCCGGCGTCAGACCGGTCAGTTGTCCGGTCAGCCAGAAATCCCCCAGGGTCAAATCCACCTCCAGCGCTTCACCCTTGGCGCGCGGCAGCACCCGACCCAGTCGCCCGGCGAAGCGGGTCACGCGCTCCTGAGCCTTGGCGAAGGCGTATTCGCCGACCTGGCCGTGTGGCAACGCGCCGCCCGCCCGCATGATCCGGGCAATTTCCACCGACGGCTGTCCTTCTCGGTGCAATTCCAGCATCCGCCCGAGCACTTGATGGTTCTCCAGGCCACCCAGCACGAACGGTTCACGATTTTCCAGCGCCTCCGCATCCTCCTCCGGACGGATGCCAAGCCGTTCCCGCAGCAACCAGCGAGCCGGATGACGGAAAAACCGCAGTAGCCCGTCCAGGTTCACCGTGCGCCAAGCGGGCTCCGGTTCCGGCAGCTCGGTCATCAACAACGGCTCCGGCTCCCGTTCGCCACGACCGGCCTGACGGCTGGCCTCGACCCACTCTTGAGCGTAACTGAACCAGCGCGGATCGCCAGCGAAATAGCGCCGGCTGAACGCCTGCAGGGGATGGCGGGTCACCAGCTGTTCGCTGGCGCGGCTGCCATCGGCCCGCTGAAAACTGCGATCCACCACATCCAGCAACTCACCCACCAGCACCGAAGGCGGCAACAGCGCGTTGTCGCGGATGCTCTGGCCGACATAGCTGAGGTAGAGGCAACGGCGGGCCGACAGCAGCGTCTCCAGAAACAGATAGCGGTCGTCCTGCCGACGAGAGCGGTCGCCGCGGCGGAAGCGGGTCGCCATGCGATCGAAACCGGCCGACGGCTGCGGACGCGGATAGGCATCGTCATTCAGGCCGAGCAGACACACTACCGGAAATGGAATGCTGCGCATCGGCACCATGGCGCAGCAGGTCACCCCGCTACTCAGAAAGCGCCCTGCTCCGCTTTCGACCGTGTTCAACTGCTGACGCAGGGCCGACTCGACCACCGCCAGCGACACCGGTTCGACCAGACCCGCCTGTGCGGCATGATCGTCCAGGGTCGCCAGGGCGTTGCGGATCAGCTGCAGCTCGTTCTCCTCGCGCTCGCGCGGATCGAAGAATTGCTCCAGCACCGTGCCTAGCACCGTGATCCATGCCGCCCACGGTCGCCGTTCGCGCAACAGGGCCTCCAGTCCGAACAACGCCTCGGTGAAATGCTGCAGGCCGCCCAGGGCTTGCGCCGCGCTGCCCTCGATTTCGTCGTAGGGCAATAGATCGCCATAGAGACGGCGGCCTTCCCCCGGCAGCGCGTACCCCAGCAACAGGCGATCCAACCCGGTTCGCCAGGTATGTTCGGCGGTGGCTGGTAAATCCAGGGTCCGCTTGCTGTCGGCGTCGATCCCCCAGCGGATGCCGGTCTCCCGCACCCAGCGGCGGATCTGCTCTAGATCGTCTTCGGTCAGATCAAACCGGCGTCGCACTGCCGACGGTTCCAGCACGCCCAGAACCTGCTCGGCGGCGAAGCGACCGCCACCCAAATCCAGCAGGTTGAAAAACACTTCGATCAGCGGATTCTCGGCGGGAACGCCCTGATCGGCGACGCTGAACGGAATCCAGCGGCCGCGCGGCGCCGAGCCGAAGACCGCCTCGATCAACGGCCCATAGATGGCGATATCCGGGGCCATCACGATCACATCCGATGGCCGCAGGTCGCGGTGGGCCTCGAACAGCGCCAGCAACTGGTCGTGCAACACCTCGACCTCGCGCATCGGCCCATGACAGACGTGCACCTGCAACGAGCGGTCGCCCAGCCGCAGCGGCCAGGGCGGAACATCGCCACTGCCCGGCTCGCGCAAATGCAGGATATCGGCCTGCAGGCGATGCAACAGATCATCGCCCTCCGGTTCGACGAAGCCATCCCACTCCATACCCGGATAGGTCAGCGCCAGGTCGATGAAGTCGCGGCCCTGCTTGCCGAGCGAAGCCAGCAGCGGATGACCGACCGTCAGATAGGCGTCGTCGGGATCGATATCCTCATCCAACCGGGCCAGATCGCGCTCGGCTTGAATATCGCCCCAATACTCCCGGCAGGGATTGAGCAGGAACAAGTGCACATCCAGCACGCCGGCCAAAGCCGCCAGCAGATCCAAATACAGCGGCGGCAACGCAACCACGCCGATAACGGCGACCCGTTCCGGCAGGTGGCCGCGCGCCGCATCGCCCTGTTGCAAGGCCGCGCGGAATCGGCGCTGGACCTGCACCCGGTGCGCTTCGCCATTACGCACCAAGCGCCGCCACAGCTCCGCCTGCCAGTCCTCGTCCTCGCCCGCCTCCCATTTTTCGATCCAGTCCGGCCGGTAGACCAGATATTGATCGAAGCAGTCGGCGATGCGGCAGGACAGTTCATAGCGGCGGAAATCGTCGTCGCCGTTTCCCAGATAGGCGCGTAATCCGGCGAACTGCGCTGTCTCTTCCAACTCGCGCAGCAACTTCATCAAGCGCCAGCTCAGAATCGGCTTGTCGAAGCTCGAAGTGGACGGCAGGCGTCGCAGAACAGCCCGGCTCATCTCCCACAGGAAGGTGGACGGAAACCGAACGCTCAGATTGGCGCAGACTCCCAGGCGATCGGCCCACCGCAATGCCAGCCAGCGCGCCATGCCGTTGCTCTGGGTGACGATGACATCCTGGCCGAGCGGCGCACGCAACGGCTGGCGCAACAGCTCGGCCAGGCGATCGCTCAGGACTTCCAGTCGATTGCTTTGGTAGTGGTACAACACGAGGAAACATCCGCCATCGTCGAAAAATCGGAAGGGATCAACAATCGCGTTCGGGCGGATCGGGCAGCGGACCGCCTCGCGTCGCCAGTCGGCGCAGCGCCGCGCTCAACCGCGGATCGGGCATGTTGCGGGCCGTGACTTCCAGCAGCTGGGCATTGCGCTCGGTCAGGGTCAGGCGGGGCCACTGCGGTGGCGACGACTGATCCGGCGGAATCACCCGGATATGGGGTTTGGGAAGCGGAATCTTGAGCTGCTGGCCCAGCGCCACCCGGATATTGTACAAAGCATAGCGCAGCCGGGTGGCCCAACTGGCCGAATCGGTATGCACCGTCCAATGGTCCTGATCCATGCGAACCAGCACGGCATGGTCGAGCAAGTGTGGCGGCAGGTAGGCGCGAAAGATCTGGCCATGGCGAATGAACTGCCCAACCTGCCCCAGCAACGGCCCCAAGGTCCCCTGCTGCAATTCCTTGGGCTGGCGACACAATAACTCGCCTACCGACGGAATCGGAGCGTCGTGCGGAGGCTGGCTTGCCGGAGACGGTGAGGACGGTGGAGACGGTGGGGACAGAGATGGTGAGGACGGTGGAGACGGTGGGGACAGAGACGGTGAGGATGGTGGAGACGGTGGGGACAGTAGTGGCCGATGCGGAGCCGCTTCCCGCCGGAGGACATACCCTGTCGCAGCTTCAGCTACCGCATTTGGCTTGGCCGTCGTCGCCGATTCCAGCTCGGCGACCGGACCATAGCCGCGCAGCATCTTCAGCAGCTGCGTCGTATGCTGGCGAGCGGCTGCGCGTGCATCCCCGCCGGACGATGTTTCAGTCTCGGTTTCGCCCATGCCCCTGCACCCTGCCCGGCCACTGCGCCTCCAGCCGCGCCAGTTCCTCCGGGGTATTGATATTGCCACTATGGCCCGACGGCGTCGGCCAGTCGGGAAACGCCACCATCGCTGGCCGATGCCGCTGCAGCCACCGCCCGACCCCACCCTCGCCAGCGGCCAGCCAAGCGGCCAGATCGTCCGCCAGCGCGACCGGCAGCAGCGCGAACACCGGCTGCGACCGACCGCCGAACTCGGCGACGCTGACGGTCGCTTGCATCCGTTCCCGACCCGCCCACATCCGCTGGGCGTAGTCGGGCGGCAACATCGCCGCATCGCACGGCGCGGTCAGGACATCGGCCGTGACGGCAGCCCGCAGCGCCGCCAGCATTCCCGCCAGCGGGCCGCGGAACCGCGCGGCATCGGCATCGGCGACGACGGGATAGCCCCATGCCCGATAAGACGCCAGATTACGGTTGGCGCTGATCAGCAGCTCCGTCACTTGTGGGCGCAGCCCCCGCAGCACATGGGCGACCAGCGCCTCACCGGCCAGCGGCAACAGGCCCTTGTCCCGCCCGCCCATTCGCTCGGCCTGACCGCCTGCCAAGACGACACCGGTCACCGGAATCGGACCACCCCCGTCCATCGTCGCTCACGCCAGCGGCAGCGACACGTGCAAGACGCCCGGATCGTCCGGCGTGGCGTGGATCTTGAAGCCGAGCGCCCGATTGAGCCGCAACATCGCCTCGTTTTCCCGCAGCACTTCGCCGTACAGCTCCTTCATGCCACGGCTCTTGGCGTATTCGATGATATAGCGCATCAACATCGGTCCCAAACCCAGGCCGGTCATGGTGCGATCCACCAGAATCGAATATTCGGCCTTTTCCATGTCGGGATCGGCGTTGCAGCGCACCACGCCCTGAATCGCGCCCTGGCCGGGGATGGTATTCGGCTCGGTCACGACGAAAGCCATCTCCCGCTCGTAGTCGAGCTGGGTCAAGCGCGCCGCCATCTCGTGCGACAATTCGCGCATCGGCTGGAAGAACCGCATCCGCACATCTTCGGCCGGCATCCGCTTGACCAGCGCCTTCAACTCCGGCTCGTCCTCCGGCAGGATCGGCCGCAGCAGGAAGGAACGGCCATCCGGCAGGGTATACACCCGCTCCCGCTCCTTCGGATAGGGCGAAATCGCCAGGCGCTGCGCCGCCGGCGCCGCACTGGCTTCGATCAGGATATTGGCGTCCAGCGTCAACAGGCCATTCTCGTCCGCCCAGATCGGATTGATGTCCATCTCGACCACTTCGGCCAGATCGACCACCATTTGCGACACCTTGATCAGGGTCAGGGCGACTGCGTCCAGATCGACCGGCCGACCCCGGTTGGTGCTGATGCGGGAATACAGGCGAGTGCGCGTCATCAGATCGCGCGCCAGCTGCATGTTGAGCGGCGGCAGCGCATAGGCAACATCGTCGATGACATCGGATTCGGTTCCACCCAGGCCGAAGAAGATCACCGGGCCGAACCGACGACCGGTGCGCACGCCGATCATCAACTCGTAAGCGCCGTGGCGCGGCTGCATCGGCTGCACCGCAAAGCCATCGATCACCGCTTCCGGGGCCAGTTCACGCACCCGCTTCAGCATCTCGGTCGCCGCCACCAGCACTTCCAGCGGATTCTTCAGGTTGAACGCCACGCCGCCGACATCGGATTTCTTGACGATATCGGGCGACAGGATCTTGAGCGCCACCGGCACGCCCAGATTGAGAGCCAGATCGGTGGCAGCCTCCGGCGTGGAGGCGAAATACAGCGGGATCGTGGCGATCTTGTAGGCCCCCAGCACCTCGCTGGTTTCATAGGCGTTCAGCCGACTGCGCCCGGCGGTCAAGGCAATGTCGATGATGCGGCGGGCGGTTTCGATATCGGGGGTGAACTCTTCCGGAACCGACTTCGGGGTTTCGATCAGCAGTTCCTGGTTGCGGCGATGGCGCGCCAGGCGCATGAACGCTTCGACCGCCTCGCCGGGCGCTTCGTAAGTCGGCACATGGGCGTTCTTGAACAACTCGCGCGCCGCCGCCACCGACGATTCGCCGATCCAGCAGGTCATGATCATCCGCCGGCTCTTGGCACGCTCCACCACTGCCTTGGCGCACTCGACCGCTTGGCTGATCGAGGAAGGCGCATGCACCACCAGCACCGCATCGGTGCCCGGCTCCTGCAACAACATGTCCAGAGCCTTGCCATATTCTTCGGGACCGGCCGTGTCGCCCAGGTCGACCGGATTCTCGATGGGATAGCCCGGTCGGCAGGCGCGCGCCAATTGCTCGCGGGTGGCGGGGCTGATTTCGGCTAGATGGCCATTGTGTCGAGTCAAGTTGTCGCTGGTCATCAACCCCATGCTGAAACTGTTGCTGAGGATGGTCAGCCGATTGCTGTAAACGGGTTTGGCCGTCGCCAGGGTCTCGGCGGCGCTGAACAGCTGCTCGATGTTGTTCACCCGCAGAATGCCGGCCCGCTGGAACACCGCATCGTATACCGCATCCTCGACCGGCCCGGCGCGAAAATCGCGCGGCTTGAGGACGATGACTGGCTTGACCCGGGCAGCGGCCCGGGCGGCGGATACGAACTTGCGGCGATTGCGGGTGTTTTCCAGATACATCAGGATCGCCCGGGTGCCGCTATCCCGCAGCAGATAGTCGATCAGATCGCCGAAATCCACATCCCAGCTCGTACCGACCGAGATTGCGTGCGAAAATCCGATATTGCGGCTGCGCGCCCAATCGATCACGCTGCGCATCACCGCCGCGGACTGGCACAGCAAGGCGATATGGCCAGGCAAGGGCCGGTTGTCGTTCAGGCTGGCGTTGACCTGGTTCGAGGGCACGGCGTAACCGAGGTGATCCGGCCCGATGATCCGCAACAGATGCGGCTTGGCGGCATCCAGCACCCGTTGCTTGAGCAACTCCCCGCCGTCCGGGTGGTTCTTCTGCAAACCCGCGCTGAGCAACCCCGGCCGGATGCCGAGATGATCCTGCAGGATTTCTCGGCTGAGCAGCAGGGCGGCCCTGGTCCCGCGCGCCCCCAGACGATCGATCAGTTCCGGTGCCTTTTCGAGCGGGGTGGTCAGGATAGCCAGATCCGGCGTCACCGGCAGGTCGTCGATATCCTTGTAGGCCAACACGCCGGCGATGGATTGATGGTCCGGATTGACCGGCATCACCGGTCCCTTGAATCCACCTTCGATCAGGTTGAACTCCAGGGTCACTTCGGGGCCGCCGGCTTGCTTGCCAGCGCCGATGACGGCAATGGAACGGGGTTTGAACAGGTACTCAAGATTACGAATGGTCATGGTCAATCTCACGCGGGGTCGCCGCTGGGATGGGGCTGGTCGATCGATCGAGTCGGAAGCGCATTATGCTAACGCAATTCCAATCCTGGCATTGACGTAGCAAACCACGTTCCAATTCCGCCATTCGCTTATGATGTAATGGTTTTAGTCCAAAACTCAACGCTAAGACGCTAAAAAATCGAGGAGAACGGCTATGGCTTGGACGGGTATGCGCATCGCGCCAACACTTGGCGATCCGGCGCCGAATCTGGTCGATGCCGAACGGCTGCGAACAAGCTTCTCCTGGGCCCACGCCCGCGCCGAGCTGGGAACGCCGCCGGGCGATCGGCTGAATATCGCCTGGGAGGCGGTCGATCGGCAGGTGCAGGAAGGCCGGGGGGATGTCATCGCCCTGCGCTGGCTGGGTAAGAACGACGAGCGCCAGGAATTCAGCTACGCCGAGCTGGCCCGCCTGAGCAATCGTTTCGCCAACGTGCTGGAAGGTTTCGGCATTGAGCGCGCCGACCGGGTCTGCGTGCTGGCCGGACGGATTCCCGAATTGTACCTGACGGCGCTGGGTTGCTGGAAAGCCGGCGCGGTGTTCTGCCCGCTGTTTTCGGCCTTCGGTCCCGAGCCGGTGCGGGTGCGGCTGAACAACAGCCAAGCCCGGCTGCTGGTGACCACCCGGCTGCTGTACGAGCGCAAGATCCGCGCTCTGCGCAGCCAACTGCCTCATCTGGAACAGGTGCTGCTGACCGACGGCGACGGCGGCGACGAACCCGGCGTCCAGTCCTTTCACTCGCTGCTGGCGGCGGCGGCGGATCATCGCCCCCTGCCGACCACCGGCCCTGGAGATGCCGCACTGCTGCATTTCACCAGTGGGACCACCGGCGCGTCCAAAGGGGCCATCCATGCCCATGAAGCGGTGGTCGCCCACCGTCTGACCGGCTGCTGGGCGCTCGATCTGCGGCCAGGCGACATCTACTGGTGCACCGCCGATCCCGGCTGGGTCACCGGGGTATCCTATGGCATCATCGCCCCGCTGACCAATGCGGTCACCCTGGTGGTGGACGAGGCCGAATTCGACGCCCGGCGCTGGTATGCGACCCTCGCCCAGGAACGCGTCAGCGTCTGGTACACTGCGCCAACCGCCATCCGCATGTTGATGAAGGCCGGCCCGACGCCTCTCCACGGTCACGATCTGAGCACCCTGCGCTTCATGGCCAGCGTCGGCGAGCCGCTCAATCCCGAAGCGGTCCTATGGGGCCAGGAAACCCTGGGCCAACCGTTCCACGACACCTGGTGGCAAACCGAAACCGGCGCGATCATGATCGCCAACTACCGCAGTCTGGAGGTGCGGCCCGGTTCCATGGGGCGGCCCTTGCCGGGTATCGAAGCAGCCATCGTCCGACGCCGACCGACGGGCGGGGTGGAGCGACTGGCCAACGGTAAAGAAGGCGAACTGGCCCTGCGGATACCGTGGCCTTCCCTGTTTCGCGGCTACCTGGACGATGAGGAACGCTACCGAAGCTGTTTCGCCGACGACTGGTATCTGAGCGGCGATCTAGCCACCCAGGATGACGACGGCTATTTCTGGTTCGTCGGTCGCGCCGATGACGTGATCAAGACCGCCGGCCATCTGATCGGGCCGTTCGAAGTGGAAAACGTGCTGATGGAACATCCAGCGGTCGCCGAAGCCGGCATGATCGGCAAACCGGACGAGTTCGCCGGGAACATCATCAAGGCGTTCGTGGCGCTCAAGCCAGGCTATGCCGCCAGCGATGCGCTGCGCAAGGAATTGATCGGCTTCGCCCGCACCCGACTAGGGCCGGCGGTCGCGCCGCGCGAACTGGAATTCATGGCCGACCTGCCCAAAACCCGCAGCGGCAAGATCATGCGCCGCCTGTTGCGCGCCAGGGAATTGGGTCAACCGCTGGATGACCTCTCGACCCTGATGGAAAAACCGTC
Organism: Candidatus Competibacteraceae bacterium; assembly: GCA_003989065.1. Classification (GTDB taxonomy): domain Bacteria; phylum Pseudomonadota; class Gammaproteobacteria; order Competibacterales; family Competibacteraceae; genus RXIW01. The sequence goes on along the minus strand of RXIW01000002.1, from coordinate 40,849 downwards.
GGAATCATAAAGGCGCTTTATTAGTAGGTTTATTCTAATTTTACTTGGTATCGTTCTTGCTAAGTTATTCGCAGAGTCGTCAAAACACGGTCCACGGAGAATGCTTGCTTTTTCGATCGATCGATGTGAGAATTATGCTGCGGCGCAACATGCCGCATAAGATTTATGGCAAAATTTGATCTTCCCATACTCCGGAAGAAGGAATAAACGATGAACGCTACCAACCAAGAGCAGATTCGCGACACGATTCTGCGAGTCCTCGGCGACGTTGTCCCGAATGCGGACACCCAATCGATCGTGCCCGATATCAGTTTTCACGACCAGCTCGAATTGGACTCGATCGATTTCCTGCGATTGATGATGGGTCTGGAAAAGGAACTGAACGTGACCATCTTCGACTTCGACTATCCGAAATTGTCGACGTTGACTGGGTGCGAGCGTTATCTGAACGAACGGCTGATGTCGGCCGCGTGATCTCACGGCCCGTAGCCTTTGGAACCGGATGTCGTCATAGCCATGTCACGGTCATTCTCAGGCAGCACGAACGCAGTCGCCGGGAGCATAAAAATATCCCGGCCCCCGTATTCGATCTTTATCTGATTCGTAGAGGTGAATTGTCGCACCTCTATCCCAATTCCCAAAATCGGTCGACGATCGACTGAATAACGGCGCTATCGCAATACCGTTTCAGCGCTCGATCAGTGCAATAGTCGACGATGAGCAGTTCAGCGGCAGGAGCAGTACTGCCGGAAGTTGGATCCTCGATTTCTTTGCAATCTGAGGATCCAATGGAACGTCGGATCAAGAGATGGCTCTAATCCGAGATTCCAGGATTTATATGCATGGTGGGACGCTAAATTCCCCGCTCATTGCATGACCGTCCTATGGTGGTTATTGACCGGGTACTGTTTGCCCGGTCTTTTTTATTTACGGTTTCGTCACCCATCAGCCCCGCTCCAACTCGCCATGTCGAAATCGAACCAGCGCAATACCCTCCACCAAGTCCAGACCAACGCTTTGCTGCGCGGATTGGGCCTCACCTCGGCTGGCATGCGCATGAGCGCGCGCCTTGGCTTCTACTCCCTGGAAAACATGTTCGTCTTCGGCGAGCAACGCCATGCCCAGCGGCGGCAAATGCTGGCAGAGCAAGCCCGCATCCTGGTTGACGAACTCGGCCAGCTGAAAGGCAGCGTCATGAAGATGGGGCAGATACTGGCCCTGTACGGCGATTATTTCCTGCTGCCGCCAGAGGTGGTGGATGTCCTGCGCACCTTGCAGGACGACAGCCCGCCGCTGGCCTGGCCGGCGCTGGAAGCCGTATTGTACGCCGAGCTGGGCGCGGATCGCCTGAATGAGCTGGAAGTAGACCGTGAGCCGCTGGCTGCGGCTTCACTGGGTCAGGTTCATCGGGCCTTGCGCCGCTCGGACGGTCGCGAGCTGTGCATCAAGATCCAGTATCCCGGCGTCGCGGAATCGATCGACAGCGACCTGAATTCGATCGGTGCGCTGCTGTTGTTCTCGAATCTGCTGCCGACAAGCTTCATCAGTTTGCCCGAGCTGATGTCGGAGGTCCGCGAAATGCTGCATCGGGAAGTGGATTATCGGCAGGAGCTGGACGCCGTTCGGCACTTCCAGCGCTTGTTGGCCGACGACGACCGCTATCGAGTCCCCGAACCCTTTCCCGAATATTCGACCCAGCGGGTGTTGACCCTATCCTACGAACCCGGAATGACGGTGGACGGTCCCGAAGTCCAGGCGCTGAGCCAGGCGCGCCGCAATCGCCTGGCTGAAGCGGGGCTGGATCTTTTTCTGCGGGAATTTTTTGAATGGGGCCTGGTACAGACCGATCCACACTTCGGCAACTACCGAGTCCAACTTGACCCGAGCCAGGGCCAAGATCGTCTGGTTCTGCTCGATTTTGGTGCGGTGCAGCAATTTTCACCGACCTTCCTGCACGCCTACCACGCCATGGTGCGGGCGGCGTTCCGGCATGACAAGACACCCTTGCGGCAGGCAGTCGTAGCACTGGGTTTCCTGCCGGCCTCGGCCTCGACCCTCACCCTGGACCGCGTAGCCGACATGTGTTTCCTGATCGTCGAACCGTTCGAGGACCCCAGGAGTCCGGGGGCGGGCCTGCCATGGCGCAACGAACGGGGCGAATATCGCTGGGGCGCATCCGATCTCCCCCAGCGGGTGGCCCTGGCGGCATCCAGGGCCAGTCTGTCGTTGTCGTTTCGGCTACCCCCCAGAGAATTCCTGTTTCTCCATCGCAAACTGGGCGGCGTATTCGTGTTCGCCGCCGAACTCGACGCCGAGCTGGTGGCACGTCCGCTGCTGCAGCGCTACATGCACGAACCCTCCGGCGACTCTCCGGCAGCGCCCCATTCCACCCTCACCCCGGCAACCAACCCCGCGCTTCAGGATCGCAGCGCATCAGGGCTCCAGCCGTTGCAGTAACCAGCCGCCGTCCGGTTGCGCACGATAGCGCAGCCGGTCGTGCATGCGACCGTGACGACCCTGCCAGAATTCCAGCAGGTCGGGCTTCAGCCGATAGCCCCCCCACTGCTCCGGCATCGGGATAGGGCCCTCGGAGTATTGCGTAGCCAATTGCTGATAGCGCTGATCCATGATGTCCCGGTTGGCCACGACCTGGCTTTGATGGGAGGCTAGCGCACCCAGCCGGCTGTCCCGCGGTCGGGTCTCGAAATAGGCGGCGGATTCGGCGGCGGCAATCTGCTCGACCACGCCCTCGACCCGCACCTGCCGCTCCAGCTCCAGCCACAGGAATACCAGCGCGGCCTGCGGATTCTGCTGCAATTGCCGGCCCTTGGCGCTGCGATAATTGGTGAAGAACACGAAACCATCGGCATCGCATTCTTTCAGCAGCACCACGCGCGCGGACGGACGACCGGTCCGATCGGTCGTCGCCAGCGTCATGGCATTGGGTTCGGGCAAGCGGGCCGCCACCGCCGTCTGCAACCAACGTTGAAACTGCTTGATGGGATCGGGATCGACATCGGCTTCGCACAACGCACCCAGAGCATAGTCATGACGTAACTCAGCGAGGGATTTACTCATGATGACGGGACTCCAGCAGCGGAAAACATCCGACAAGACACATTATACGCCTCTACTGTCTGACCGAGGCGACACGGCCCCTTGCTCGGGCCGCCGGCGCGCACTGCAACGCGTCAAGCACTCTCGTCGGACGGGAACGTCAGCGGGATTGCGGCGAAATCCCGCGTCTGCCGATGAGCCGCAGCGGGATCGACCGTCCCCTCCCGCACCAGCCAAACGGTTTGCATTCCGGCGGCGCGGGCAGCGTCCAGTTCCTCGACCACATCGGACAGAAACAGGATCTCGGCGGGTGGAGCCGCGATGCGTTCGGCAATCGCGCGATAGGAAGCGGCTTCCCGTTTGTGGCCGATCGCGGTATCGAAGTAACCGGCGAACAGTTCGGTGAGATCGCCAGCTTCGCTATGGCCGAATAACAGCTGCTGGGCCAGCACCGAACCGGAGGAATAGACGTACAGCGCGATTCCCGTCGCATGCCATTCCCGCAACCGACTCGCAGCGTCGGGATAGACATGGCCCTGGAAATCGCTGCGCCGGTAGCCCTCGGCCCAGATCAAGCCCTGTAGCGCCTTGAGCGGCGTCACTTTCCGATCGTCCTCGATCCAACGCCGCAACTGGGCAACCAGATCGGTTTCGCTCAGCTCGCCACCGGCAACGGCGCGAGCCTCGGCCAGCAGGCGTGCAACCGCCGGTTCCTGGTCGTGTTCACGCACGAAGGCGGCCATCCGCGCATGGGCGTACGGGAACAGTACATCCTGGACAAAGGACAGCGACGAGGTCGTACCCTCGATGTCGGTGACGATAGCCCGAATCATCCCCGCACTCTCCGCATCAACAGCTCGCACTCGAACAGGAATTCGAAGGCTTCGATGTGTTGGCTGGCGGCCTCGACCGACTCGCCCCAGGAGTAGAGGCCATGGCCGGCGATCAGATAGCCCTGAGCGCTCGGTTGTTGCTGCAAGCGCTGCTCCACCGTGTCGGCCAAGCGCGTCATGTCCTGATCGTTGGCGACGATTGGCACCATGACTTCCTGGTTATGATGATTGATGCCTGGGAAAGCTTTGAGCAGCTCGTAATGGCACAGGAGCAATTCCGATTGTTCCAGCAACGACAGTACGGTCGCCTGGACGGAATGGGAATGCAGCACTGCACCCAGCTCGGGATTGCGTCGGTACAGGGCGATATGCAACAGCGTCTCGGCCGATGGGCGGCGATTGCCGGTGAGCGGGCGACCGCTGGCATCGACGATCATGATGTCATATCGGTTCAAGCGCCCCTTGTGGCGACCGGATACCGTAATGGCCACGCTGCCATCGCTCAGCCGCGCCGACAAGTTGCCGCTGGTGGCCGGCGCCCAGCCGCGCTCGAAGAAGAATCGCCCGGCCTCGACCAGCTGGTCGGCCTTTTCGACATAGTCCACCGCGATGCTCAAAGTCGATCTCCCGCCAGAAGATTGGAAAGTTCCGAGGAAAGCTCCGATTCTGATATCATAGCCCAGGCCGGATATCCCGGCCGTTCGTGTTTTCCACGCTACCCGGCTCGCCATGCATCCAGCTCTGACCATCGCCAAACGCGCCGCCCTCAGCGCCAGTCGTATCCTGCTCCGCCACTTCGACCAACTCGAACGGCTGACCGTCACGGCCAAGCACCGCAACGACTTCGTCAGCGAAGCGGACACTCAGGCCGAGCGTGAGATCATCCAGATCTTGCGCAAGACCTATCCCAACCATGGCATTCTGGCCGAAGAAACCGGCGAGCAGCCAGGTCAGGACGATTACCAATGGGTCATCGACCCGCTGGACGGTACCACCAACTTCCTGCACGGCATTCCGCATTTCGCCATTTCCATCGGCCTGCGCCACAAGAATCGCCTGGAAGCCGGGCTGGTCTACGATCCGATCCGGCAGGAAATGTTCGTTGCCTCGCGCGGCCAGGGTGCCCAGGTCAACGATCGACGCATTCGGGTCAGCAGCATCATTCAGCTGGAAAACGCCTTGCTCGGCACCGGCTTTCCCTTCCGCCATCCGCAACACCAACCCGCCTATCTGAGTTTCTTCAACGGTATCTTCGGCAAGTGCGTGGAGATTCGTCGCGCGGGCGCCGCTTCGTTGGATCTGTCCTACGTGGCAGCCGGGCGGCTGGATGGGTTCTGGGAGATCGGTCTGAAGGAATGGGACATGGCCGCCGGTGCGCTGATCGTGCAGGAGGCCGGTGGTCTGGTCAGCGATTTCAACGGCGGCAACGACTTCATGAAATCCGGCAACATCGCCGCTGGCAATCCCAAGATCTTCAAAGCGCTGCTGCAGGAAATGGCGCCCCACCTGACGCCGGACCTGGCGCGCTGAAGCATCCCGCGCCTTTCCCCGCGCTGGAACCCGATGCGCGGGGTCGGCAACCCCACGGGGCCACCGAATAGTCGGCGCCCCGTCTAGCCGGCAGCTTACTTACGGCCTTTCAGCGCAGCGATGCGCATCCGCAGGGCGTTCAGCTTGATGAAGCCCTCGGCGTCCTTCTGATCGTAGGCGCCGGCGTCGTCCTCGAAGGTGGCGATGTTCATATCGAACAGGCTGTCGTCCGACTGCCGCCCGGCGACGATCACGTTGCCCTTGTACAGCTTGACCCGCACTGTGCCGTTCACATGGACCTGCGAGGCGTCGATCAGAGTCTGCAGCAACTGGCGCTCCGGACTCCACCAGTAGCCGTTGTAGACCAGGCCGGCGTAGCGCGGGATCAGATCGTCCTTGATGCGGGCGACTTCGCGATCCAGGGTCAGGGACTCCATCGCTCGGTGGGCCTTGAGCATGATGGTGCCGCCGGGGGTTTCGTAGCAACCGCGCGACTTCATGCCGACATAGCGGTTTTCCACCAGATCCAGGCGACCGATGCCGTGCTCGCCGCCCAGCTGATTCAGGCGGGCCAATACCGCCGCCGGGGTCATGGTCTCGCCGTCGATGGCCACGATATCGCCGTTGCGGTAACTCAATTCGAGATAGCGCGGCTGATCGGGCGCGCGCTCCGGCGACACCGACCAGCGCCACATGGCTTCGTCCGGCTCGTTCCAGGGGTCTTCCAGCACGCCGCCCTCATAGGAAATGTGCAGCATGTTGGCGTCCATCGAATACGGAGACTTGGTCCCGCGCTTCATCTCGACCGGGATGTTGTGCTTTTCGGCATAGGCCAGCAGCTTCTCCCGCGACAGCAGATCCCATTCCCGCCACGGGGCGATGATCTTGATGTTCGGCTTCAGCGCGTAAGCGCCCAGTTCGAAACGAACCTGATCGTTGCCCTTGCCGGTCGCGCCATGCGACACGGCGTCGGCTCCGGTCAACTCGGCGATTTCGATCTGGCGCTTGGCGATCAAGGGTCGGGCGATGGAAGTGCCGAGCAGGTATTCGCCCTCGTAGATGGCGTTGGCCCGGAACATGGGGAACACGAAATCGCGCACGAACTCTTCGCGCAAATCGTCGATGAAGATGTTTTCCGGCGCAATCCCCATCAACAGGGCCTTCTCGCGGGCCGGCTCCAGTTCCTCGCCCTGCCCCAGGTCGGCGGTGAAGGTCACGATCTCGCACTGATAGACATCCTGCAGCCACTTCAGGATGACCGAAGTGTCCAGGCCGCCCGAGTAGGCCAGCACGACTTTTTTGACGTCGGACATAATATTCCCCATGTTGCCAATCGATTCATCGATCAAAAACGGCCCGAGCCCACTGCGCCCGAGCCGCGTGATCCGTTAGCTTAAGACTTTGCCTCCATGCGTCAAGCGATGCGGGCTTATAATGTGCGTTTGTCCAACCTTCGCTCCAGCCAGGCCGAACGTCCATGGATACCCTGACTCTCACCCGCCCCGACGACTGGCATTTGCACGTTCGTGACGGCGCGGCGCTGCATGCGGTCGTGCCGCACAGTGCCCGCCAGTTCGCCCGGGCTATCATCATGCCCAATCTGCGCCCGCCGGTGGTCACCACCGAACACGCCCTCGCCTACCGGACGCGGATCCTAGAAGCCGTGCCGGCCGGCTGCCAATTCCAGCCCTTGATGACGCTCTATCTGACCGACCACACCTCGCCGGCCGAAATCGCCCGCGCCCGCGCATCCGGCTGCGTCGTCGCCTGCAAGCTCTATCCGGCCGGCGCGACCACCCATTCCGATGCCGGCGTCACCGATGTGCACAAGATCTATCCGGTGCTGGAGGCGATGCAGGCGCAGGGCTTGCCGCTGCTGGTGCATGGTGAGGTCACCGACCCGAACATCGACCTGTTCGACCGCGAGGCGGTATTCATCGAGTGGGTGCTGATTCCGCTCGCCCATGACTTTCCCGATCTGAAAATCGTCCTGGAGCACATCACCACCCAGAATGGGGTCGATTTCGTGTGGGAAGCGCCGCCCACGATTGCCGCGACCATCACCGCCCATCACCTGCTCTACAACCGCAATGCCCTGTTTCAGGGCGGCCTGCGTCCACATCATTACTGTCTACCGGTGCTCAAGCGCGAACACCATCGCCAAGCGCTGCTGCAGGCTGCCACCAGCGGACATCCCCGCTTCTTCCTCGGTAGCGATAGCGCGCCGCACCCCCGAGTTGGCAAGGAAGCCGCCTGCGGCTGCGCCGGTTGCTACACCGCCCATGCCGCGCTGGAGCTGTACGCCGAAGCCTTCGATGCGGCTGGGGCGCTGGATCGGCTGGAGGCGTTCGCCAGCTTCCATGGCCCCGCGTTCTACGGCTTGCCGCGCAATAGCGATGTCGTGACCTTGCGCCGCCAAGAGACCGTCGTGCCCGCCAGTTTGCCGTTCGGCGACGAGGAACTGGTTCCGCTGCGGGCTGGAGAAACCCTGGCCTGGCGGCTGGACGCCTGAGCGGCGGGTAGTGTGTTCACTCTAATTTTGGTTGCTACAGTAGCCCTCGACACAGTAAGGAATCCTGCCAATCGGGCAGATATCCGGCATCTCAAACAAGACCTCGCGTCGAGGAGAGTCACATGACAACCAATGCGCTGAAGAGCCTCATGGAAACCCCGGCCGCCGCCAATATCCGCGAATCGGCCAATCGGATCTGGCTGGCCGGCCTGGGCGCTTTCGCCAAAACGCAGGAAGAAGGCGAAAAACTGTTCCAGTCCCTGGTCACGGAAGGCGAAGCGGTCGAACAACGCGCTCGGAAAGCGGCCGAAGCGCAGTTCGAAGACGCCAAGGGCAAGGTGGTCGAATTCCGCGGCAAGGCTAACCAGCAGTTCGACCGGCTGGAAGAGCTGTTCCAGGAGCGGGTGGCCCAAGTCCTGACCCGCTTGGGCATTCCGACCCAGGAGGATATTCAGGAGCTGACCAAACGGGTCGAAGCGTTGAATGAGAGCATCCTGGCGCTGAAAAAGTAAACAGCGACCTCATCCCCCACCGATGACCGAAGCCCTGCGGTTTGCCCTCCTGCAGGGCTTCGGTTTTTTATCTGCCTAATATCGGGGCAATAACATTCCAAAAGCACCATAATAGTGCGCATCATACCTCGCCATACTAGGGTTGATGTCACAACGATCGCGACGATTCACTCCCAGTCCCATCGCCAACAAGTCATATTTCAGCTATGGATCGCCTGGCTTAAATATTGCTCAATTAGGGCCATTCGATAATAGCTATACAATTGGGGAGACGAATCTCATGGCGTCATGGCCTTTCCACCGTGGGCGATTCTTGTTCATGTTGGCGCTGGTGTCGATCAGTCCCATCGCGCTGGCTGCCGACGAAGTAACGCGCACGGCCGTCGACACCCTGTGGGTGGCCGCCAGCGCCGCGCTGGTGTTTTTCATGCAGGCGGGCTTTGCCTTGCTCGAAAGCGGCATGGCGCGCAGCAAGAATGCCGTCAATGTACTCATGAAAAATTACATGGACGCTTGCGTGGGGGGAATCATCTTCTGGTTGGTCGGATTCGGCCTGATGTTCGGCCAGAATGTCAGCGGCTGGTTCGGGACCACGCTGTTCGCGCTGGACAGTCCCAAACCCTGGGACTGGACGTTCCTGCTGTTTCAGATGATGTTCGCCGCGACCTCGACCACCATCGCCTCCGGCGCCATGGCCGAACGCATTCATTTCCGCGCCTATCTGATCGGGGCCTGCGTCATCTCCGGGCTGATCTATCCCGTCTTCGGCAGTTGGGCCTGGGGCGGCTATGGCGGGGGCGACGGCTGGCTCAAGGCGCTGGGGTTCATCGATTTCGCCGGTTCAACCGTGGTGCATTCCATTGGCGGCTGGTGCGCGCTGGCCGGCATCATGGTTCTGGGACCGCGCCTGGGCCGCTTCAGTCCGGTGGGCGAATCGCGCGCCATACCGGGTCATAATCTCAGCCTGGTGGCCCTGGGCGGCTTCGTCCTCTGGTTTGGCTGGTTCGGTTTCAACGGTGGTTCTACGCTGACCGCCGATGCCTCCATCGGCAAGATCCTGGCCAATACTCACCTCGCGGCCTGTGCCGGCGCCGTGGGCTCGGCCCTGTTCAACGCCTTCCTCGGGCGGCCGACCCTGTTGACCGTCACCGTCAACGCCAGCATCGGCGGACTGGTCGCCGTCACCGCTGGTTGCGCCACCATGGACGCCGGCTTCGCCATTCTCACCGGTTTCATCGCCGGCATCATCACCAATCTCGGCCCCCGCCTGCTGGTCAAGATGCGCCTGGACGATGTTGTGGACGCCGTTTCCGTCCATGGCTTCTGCGGCGTCTGGGGAACCCTGGCCGCAGGACTGTTCTTCAGCGGCGACCTGTTCAACCTCAACCGGATCGCCATACAAGCCCTCGGCATTGGCTCCGCCCTGATTTGGGGCCTGGGCACTGCCTGGATCACCTACCTGTTGATCGCCCTCACCATCGGCATTCGCTCGACTCCCCTGCACGAACAGCGTGGGCTGGATTTCACCGAGCACTCGGAAATCGGCTACCCCGAATTCCAGCAATCGCGGACCTTCAACCCGGAAGGACTACATCATCATTAATCCCACTCTGGAATCACGAAACGGTGCGACCTGGCGGACGATCGATATCGTCGGGTCGGGTACACCGTGCCTTATTTCGGAAGCCATCATGGAATTTGAACAGAGAAAAAAGGCCATCGAGTATGGTCTACAACCCTTTCTCAGCGGCGAGTCCCTGACTCTGGCCTTGCAAATCTGGGAAGACCGCTACGCCGAAACGCCCGCATTCGCCCTGCAGCAGTTCGCCCGCGAACTCTGCGACAGTTTCACCCTCACAATGCCTCGCGCACGGATTCTGCTGCAACAAAGTTTGATCCGGGCCTTGAACGACCTGCCGACGGTCTCACCGACAGCCTCACCGAGTCCCAACCCCAATCCGACGCCTCAAGTCCGGCCCGAGCCCCCGTCACCCACGGGCGATCCGGCCGTGCACACCTTTACGTTGCTGGTGGACACCCTGACCGACCGTCTGTCCAAGACCGACGGCCAATTCCTGCGCCAATACCTGCTCAACCATCTGAGCACATTGCATCAGCCGGAACTAGCCCAGCAGGCTTTGCGCGCCTGGCTCAACCGGCGGGAATCCATCACCGTCTCGATCCCGGCAACCGCGCTGACCCAGCTGATCAATCTGGCCTATATCGCCCTGTGCGAACGCCTGGGTCCGACCCAAGCTGACCAGGCGCTGCACAATACGATCACCCGGATCGAAACGACCAACGCCGACCGGCGCTATTCGGTCCGACGCTTGCTGTGAGCATTCCTGTCCCTGTGCCCTGCGAAAGATGGATCCGCGATCCGAGTGGCTTCAGCCAACCCGGGCCGTGAAATCGATACGCGGATCGACCCAGTGATAGCTCAGATCGCTGAGCAGATTCAGCAGCAGGCCAATCAGGCTAAACATATAGAGCGTGCCGAACATGACCGGATAATCGCGATTGATCACCGCCTCGAAACCCAGCAAACCCAGCCCATCCAGGGAAAAGATCACCTCGATCAGCACCGAGCCGGTGAACAACATCTCCACCAGGGTCGCGGGAAAGCCGGCGATCACCAACAACATGGCGTTGCGGAACACATGCCCGTAAAGCACGCGCCGTTCGCTGAGCCCCTTGGCGCGGGCCGTCACCACGTACTGCTTGTTGATCTCATCCAGAAACGAATTCTTGGTCAGCATGGTCAACGCAGCGAAACCGCTGATCACCATCGCCGTCACCGGCAGGGTCAGGTGCCAGAAATAGTCCAGAATCCGCCCCGGCCAGCTCAGCTCGCTCCAATTGTCCGACACCAAGCCGCGCAGCGGAAACCAGTCCAGATAGCGCCCGCCGGCGAACAGTACAATCAGCAGAATGGCGAACAGGAAAGCGGGAATGGCGTAGCCGACGATGACCGCCGCGCTGGTCAGCACATCGAAGCGCGAGCCGTCGCGCACCGCCTTGGCGATGCCCAGCGGGATCGAAATTAGATAGATTAGCAGGGTGCTCCATAAGCCTAGCGAGATCGACACCGGCAGCTTGTCGAGCACCAGATCCAGCACCGCCCGATCGCGAAAATAGCTCTTGCCGAGATCGAAGCTCAGATAGTCGCCGATCATCCGGGCAAAGCGAACATGGGCCGGTTGGTCGAAGCCGAACTGATGCTGGATCTCGGCAATGAAGGCCGGATCAAGGCCCTGCGCGCCGCGATAGGCCCCGGTGCTTCCTGCGTTCTGCGTCGAGGCAGCGCCCCGCCCCGCTTCCGCCCCTTCCCCACCGCCGACCCGCGCGGTCGCCGACACAGCGGTATTTTTCAACTGCGCCAGCAATTGCTCGACCGGCCCGCCCGGCGCGATCTGCACGATCACGAAGTTGATGGCGATGATGCCAAACAAGGTCAGCGGAATCAGCGCCAGTCGGCGGAGCAGATAGACGAACATGGCGGAGGCTAGTTCTTCTTGGGTTGATCGCCAGCCTTGCGGGTCGCTAATGTCGCGTCCTTGGCAGGATCGACCCACCAGGCATCCAATTGCACCCCTTGCAACGGGGTCACGGCCGGATAGCCGAACTTGTCCCAGAAGGCAATGCGGGACTGGGAAATATGCCAGTGTGGGATGACCAGGAAACTCCATTGCAGCGCCCGATCCAGGGCCCGGACCCGCGTCACCAGACTAGTCCGGTCCGGCGCAGCGATGACCTGTTCCACCAAGCGATCGATGGCCGGATTCTTCAGGCCGATGATATTGCGGCTACCGGACTGATCGGCGGCGGCGGAACTCCAGAACTCGCGCTGCTCGTTGCCAGGCGACAAGGACTGGCCCCACACGTACACCACCATGTCGAAATCGAAATCGCGCAGTCGATTCTCGTATTGGGCCGAATCGACCGAGCGCACGTTCATCTCGATGCCCAAGCGCTCCAGATTGCGGGCGAACGGCAGGGCGATCCGCTCCCAGGTCGGATCGTCGATCAACAGCTCGAAGCGGAACGGTTCGCCGGTCTTGCCGTTGACCAGTTTGCGATCGCGGAATACCCAGCCCGCCGCCTGCAATAATTTCATGGCCTGTTGCAAATTGGCGCGCAGTTGGCCGTCATCGTTGGCCACCGGCGGCTGATAGGCGGTGGTGAACACCTCCGCCGGCAGATCCTGGCGCAGCGGTTCCAGCAAGGCCAGCTCCTCGACCGTCGGCAAGCCTTGCCCTGCCAGTTCGGAGTTGTCGAAGTAGCTGCGGGTCCGGGTGTACTGCCCGAAGAACAGATTGCGATTGCTCCATTCGAAGTCGAAGGCATATGCCAGCGCCTGGCGCACCCGCGGATCCTGGAACAGCGACCGCCGCAGATTGAAAGCGAAACCCTGCATCCCGGACGGCATTTGGTTGGGGAAAGTCTCTTTCTTCACCAAACCCTTGCTCAGGGCCGGAAAGTCGTAGCCGGTCGCCCATTGCTTGGCGACGTTCTCCACCCGCAGGTCGTAGGCCCCGGCCTTGAACGCCTCCAGCGCTACCGTGACATCGCGATAGTAGTCGTAGCGCAGCCGGTCAATATTGTTCAAGCCGCGATTGACCAGCAGATCCTTGCCCCAGTAGTTGTCGTCGCGCTTGTAGACGATAAAGCGACCCGGCTCGAAACGCTCGATGCGATAGGGACCGCTGCCGACCGGCACATCCAGAGTAGTGGCGGCAAAATCGCGATCCTGCCAGTACTTCTTCGACAACACCGGCATCTGGCCCATGATCAACGGCAGTTCGCGGTTCTCGCCGGAAGCGAAGGTGAATTTCACCTGCCGCTCGCCCAGCTTCTCGGCCTTGGCGACATTGGTGTAATAGAACCGGTAGAAGGGACTGCCTTTGGCTTTGAGCGTTTCGAAGGAAAACAGCACGTCATCGGGCGTGATCGGGCTGCCGTCATGAAAGCGGGCCTGGGGCCGCAGGGTGAAGGTCACCGAGCTGCGATCCTCCGGCACGTCAACGCTTTCGGCGATCAGACCATATTCGCTGAACGGCTCGTCCTTGCTATCGGTCAACAAGGTTTCGAACAGAGGACCGATGCCGATGACCGCCTGACCTTTGATGTTGAATGGGTTGAAGGTGTCGAAGCTGCCGATGGCCGCGAACCGCGCCTCGCCGCCTTTCGGGGCGTTGGGGTTGACGTAGTCGAAATGCGGAAAATCCGATCCATACTTCGGCTGGCCATGCAGCGCAATGCCATGCGCCGGCGCCGCCACTGCAGGAATCGCCAGCAAGCCCGCCCATAGCCACAAGGCGGCGCTCAGCCATAAGGGAATACGGTATTTTGCACGACGCATGTCGTATCCTTTAAAGTTTGCCAACGCAACGATCCATTACAACGATACCCAAACCCGATAGGAGTTTCATCATGGGCTTTCTCGCCGGCAAACGCGCTCTGATCGTCGGAGTCGCCAGCAACCGATCCATCGCCTGGGGCATCGCCCAAGCCATGCACCGGGAGGGCGCCGAACTCGCCTTCACCTACCAGGGCGACAAACTCAAACCCCGGGTCGAGAAGATGGCCGCCGAGCTGGGCAGCTCCCTGACCTTGCCTTGCGATGTGGAAAGCGACGCCGAAATCGCCGCCGTATTCGAAAGCCTGCAACAACACTGGGACGGGCTGGACATCGTAGTCCACTCGGTCGCCTATGCGCCGCGCGAAGCGCTGGAAGGGGACTATCTGGAAGGCATCAGCCGGGAAAACTTCCGCATCGCCCACGACATCAGCTCCTACAGCTTCGCGGCGCTGGCCAAGGCCGCCCGACCACTGATGCAGAACCGCCGGGGCGCGCTGATCACCATGACCTATCTGGGCGGCGTGCGGGCCGTACCCAACTACAACGTGATGGGGCTGGCCAAGGCCAGCCTGGACGCCAACGTCCGCTATCTGGCGCAGACGCTGGGACCGGAAGGAACTCGGGTCAACGCCATCTCCGCCGGTCCCATCCGCACCCTGGCCGCCTCCGGCATCAAGAACTTCCGCAAGATGCTGGACAATTTCGAACAGATCGCGCCTCTGCGCAAGTGCGTCACCATCGAAGAGGTGGGCAACACGGCGGCGTTCCTGTGCTCGGATCTGGCCTCGGGCATCACCGGCGAGATCGTCTATGTCGATGGCGGTTTCAACACCGTCGCGCTGGGCGCGATGGAGTAAACGTAAACGCGCCGATCGCCCGCGCCCCCTCCAAGCAAGGGGGCGCGCAGGGCTCAGCTACAGCCGATCGCCGTGGGTGACGACCTTGGTCTTGAGCCGCACGCTGTCCAGCAGCGTGTCGAATTGCTTGGTGCCGTCCTGTTGCGCCAGCTGCTGCGCCAGGGATTTGCGTTCGTCGGCGGATAGCGCATCCGACTTGCCCGGCGTCACCTGCGTCACTTCCAGCACGACCTGATCGCCATCCGCCAAAGCGGTCGAGCCCAGCGCAGCTTGATCGGGTCCGGGCTGCGGTAGGCGAAACGCGGTAGTCAGTATGGTGGAATCCACCGTTTTCGCATCGCGTCCCACCAGCCCGGCGTTCTTATACTCGCCGTCGTATTCCTTGGCCAGGACATGCAAGGCTTCGCCCTTGGCCGCGCGAGCCTTGAGCGTCTCGGCATCCTTGGCGATGGCCTCGCGCGCTTTCTGTTCGCGCAGCGCCTTGACGATGGCCTCGCGCGCCTCTTCCAAAGTGCGCGGCGTCACATCCTGATGCTCCTTGACCCGGAGCACCACCACATGGCCCGGCTCCAACTCGATCGGCTCGCTGTTCACCCCACGCTTGAGGACATCCTCACTGAACGCGCTTTCGATCACCTTGGGGTTGGCGGCAATCCCGGCTCCCCCCTGTCGGCTGAACCAGTCGCTCTCCTGCACCGACGCTTTCAACGCCTGCGCCGCCAGCTCCAGGGTATCCGGATGTTCGTAGCTCAGATTGGCGAGATTCTGGGTGACCTCGTAAAACCGCCCTTCGGCCTGTTGTTGGCGCAGTTCCTTGGCTACCTCGTCGCGCACCTCTTCGAACGATTTCACCTGCCCCGGAGTCACCCCATCCAAGCGAATGATATGGAACCCCGTCGGCATCCGCACCGGTTCGCTGACATCGCCCGGTTTCTGCAAGACGAACAAGGCTGTCTCAAACGCCGGATCGCTGAACATGCCCTTACCGATCGTCCCCAGCTCACCGCCTTCCATCGCACCCGACGAATCGGCCTTCGCTTCCTGCAGGGTCTGATCAAAACTCTTGCTGCCGGAATGGATGCCATCGGCCATTTGCTGGGCTTTGACGCGGGCCTTTTCCACTTCAGCCTCGCTGGCGTTCGCCGGCAGCTTGACCAGAATATGCGAGGCTTGACGCTCCTCGGGTCGGCCGTATTTGGCGTTGGCGATCTGATCCTGGTAAGCCGTTTTCAGCTCGTCCTCGGTTACGGTCAAACCCTCGGCGAACTGTGACAGCTTCAGCTCGATGAATTGCACCCGCACCTGCTCGGGCTTGACGAAGCGATCCTGGTTCTTCTCGTAATAATTCTGGATGTCGGCATCGTCCACGGTGGCCTTGGCGATGTAATGGGCCAAGGGCAGGGTCGCATATTGCAGCTCGCGCTGTTCCTTGATCAGGGCCACCAGACGGTCCAGTTCGGCCGGGGTCACCAGGGCCGAAGCCACGATACCGTTGCGCAACTGGTCGGTCGCCAACGATTTCCGCATCCCCTCCTCGAACACCGTCAGCACATAGCCCTGATTGCGCAGCAACCGTTCGTACAGATCCTTGTCGAAACCACCGTTTTGCTGGAACACCGGCAGTGCGACCAACACATCGTGCAGTTGCTGGTCACTGATTCGCAAACCCTGATCGCGGGCAAACTGATCCAACAGCCGCTCATTCACCATCTGGCGCAGCACCTCCTGCTTCAGGCGCGGCCCATCCAGCAGAGACGAATCGGCATTATTGCCCAGCATGGCCTGCATCCGCTGGCGTTGTTGCTGGTAGGTTCGCTGAAATTCCTGCAACGAAATCTTGCTGTTACCTACCACGGCGGCGTCCATGGGGCCGCCACCCTCGAAATAGTAATTGATACCCCACACGGCAAACGGAATGATGAGCATGCCGATGATCAAGTAGGCGAACCAGCCCTGGGCATGATCGCGAATTTTCTGTAACAGCATGGCAATTACCTGATTTCAGGTCGGGACACGGGAAATTGAGCGGGATAGCGCGACAAGCGCGCACAAAAAAAGGTGTCTGAACAAGACACCCCTTGAGATCTGGCGGAGCGGACGGGGCTCGAACCCGCGACCCCCGGCGTGACAGGCCGGTATTCTAACCATCTGAACTACCGCTCCGGATCGGGATAAACCGGAAACCGCTAACAACGATGCGAATGGGATATTTGGCGGAGCGGACGGGGCTCGAACCCGCGACCCCCGGCGTGACAGGCCGGTATTCTAACCATCTGAACTACCGCTCCAGCATCCAATCCGTGGTGGGTGCTGAGGGACTTGAACCCCCGCCCCTCGCCTTGTAAGGGCGATGCTCTCCCAACTGAGCTAAGCACCCCACTAAAGAAGGGTTACTTTATCATGTCTTTAAGCGTTTTACCAGCCTTGAAAACAGGCGCCTTGCTGGCCTTGATTTCCATCGCTTCGCCGGTCTTGGGATTGTGACCGGGCCGGGCCGGACGCTCCCGCACGGAAAACGTGCCAAATCCGGTCAAGACCACGGGATCTCCCTCCTTGAGCGCTTCACCGATAGCGTCCAAAACGGCGTTCACGGCTTCATTCGCCTTCACTTTGGAAAGATCGGCTTTCCGGGCAACGTCATCAACCAATTCTGTCTTGTTCATAAACCCTTCCCTTTGTACGTTGTGATGTCATTCATGTCAGGATTGGATACTGCACGGGGCTGAGGAGGCTTGACGCCCTGATATAACAGCTGTTTCGCTGTTATATCAGGGCGTTCGAAGCAGTGTCAATGCACGCAAAGCGTTCGCTAGTGGGCGCGGACGCCCTCTAGCGCGTTGCCGGTCTTGGCTGCGGGATCGGGCGTAGACACCGCTTCCCGGGATTTGGGCGCGGGCAGGGATTGCAAGGCAATTTCCAGCACCTGGTCAATCCAGCGCACCGGTCGCACATTGAGGTTGTTGAGGATATTCTCGGGGATCTCGGCCAGATCCTTGCGATTCTCTTCCGGGATCACCACCGTCGCGATGCTACCCCGATGCGCCGCCAGCAACTTTTCCTTCAGCCCGCCAATCGGCAACACTTCACCACGCAGGGTGATTTCGCCGGTCATGGCGACGCTGGCCCGGACCGGAATATGCGTCAGCGCCGACACCAGCGCCGTGCACATGCCGATGCCCGCGCTCGGACCATCCTTGGGCGTCGCGCCTTCCGGCACATGGACATGCACATCATATTTCTGATGGAAATCAGGATCGATGCCCAGCGCTTCGGCTCGGCTGCGCACCACGGTCATCGCAGCCTGGATGGATTCCTGCATCACTTCGCCCAGCTGGCCGGTATGGATCAGCTTGCCCTTGCCGGCCACCAGCGCCGCTTCGATGCTGAGCAATTCGCCGCCAACCTCGGTCCAGGCCAGGCCGGTGACCTGCCCGACCTGATCTCGCTCCTCGGCCAGCCCATAACGGAACCGCCGCACCCCCAGATACTTTTCCAGCATGTCGGGCGTCACTTCGGTTTCGCCCTCTACCGGGTGCAGGGTAATCTCCTTGACCACCTTGCGGCAGATCTTGGCAATCTCCCGCTCCAGATTGCGCACACCCGCTTCCCGAGTATAGAAGCGGATGACATCGCGAATGGCGTCTTCGGTGATCTTCAGCTCATTTTTTTTCAAACCGTTATTGGCAATCTGCTTGGGCGCCAGGTAACGGATGGCGATATTCAGCTTCTCATCCTCGGTATAACCGGGAATCCGGATCACTTCCATGCGATCGAGCAGGGGCGGCGGGATATTGAGGGTATTGGCAGTCCCTACGAACATCACGTCCGACAAATCGAAGTCCACTTCGAGATAGTGGTCGTTGAAAGTATTGTTCTGCTCGGGATCGAGCACTTCCAGCAGCGCCGACGAGGGATCGCCGCGGAAATCCATTGACATCTTGTCGATTTCGTCGAACAGAAACAGTGGATTGCGCACGCCGACTTTGGCCAGATTCTGTACGATCTTGCCCGGCAACGAACCGATATAGGTCCGGCGATGGCCACGGATTTCGGCCTCGTCGCGCACGCCGCCCAACGACATCCGCACGAACTTGCGGTTGGTGGCGCGGGCGATGGATCGCCCCAGCGAGGTCTTGCCCACGCCCGGCGGTCCAACCAGGCACAGAATCGGCCCCTTGAGCTTGCGCGCCCGCTGCTGCACGGCGAGATATTCGAGAATCCGTTCCTTGACCTTCTCCAGACCGTAGTGATCGGTTTCCAGAATTTCCTCGGCGGCGACCAGATCCTGATGGATCTTGGTGCGTTTTTTCCAGGGCACGCTAGTCAGCCAGTCGATGTAATTGCGGACCACCGTCGCCTCAGCCGACATCGGCGACATCATCTTGAGTTTGTTGAGTTCCGCCTGCGCCTTGGCCTTGGCGTCCTTCGGCATTCCCGCCTTCTCGATCCGCTGGGCCAGTTCCTCGATCTCGTTGGGCGCGTCCTCCAGATCGCCGAGCTCCTTCTGAATCGCCTTCATCTGCTCGTTCAGGTAGTACTCGCGCTGGCTTTTTTCCATCTGCTGTTTGACGCGGCCGCGGATGCGCTTCTCCACCTGGAGTATGTCGATCTCGCCTTCCACCAAGCCCAGCAGGTGCTCCAAGCGTTCGTGCAACTCCCTGATTTCGAGAATCTTCTGCTTCTCGTCCAGCTTGAGCGTCATGTGAGCGGCAATGGTATCGGCCAGCCGGCTCGGATCTTCGATCCCCGAAACTGACGTCAGGACTTCGCCAGGGATCTTCTTGTTGAGCTTGACATACTGATCGAAGGTATTGAGCAGAGAACGCATCAATGCCTGGACTTCCTGGGTCACACCGTCGTCCTGGGCCTGCTCCAGCATCGACACATCGGCGACGAAACAGGATTCGGTTTCGGTGAAATGATGGATGCGAACCCGCTGGCTGCCCTCCACCAACACCTTGACCGTGCCATCCGGCAAGCGCAGCAACTGCAGGACGTTCGACAAGGTGCCGATGCTGTAGATATCGCCGGTGCCCGGATCGTCGACCTCGGCGCTCTTTTGAGCGACCAACACGATGCGTTTGTTACTCTGCATCGCCAAGTCGAGGGCGTGAATCGATTTTTCCCGACCGACGAACAACGGAATGACCATGTGCGGGTAAACCACCACGTCACGAAGCGGCAACACCGGTATCAGCACATGGCTGGGCAAGGCGTTAAATTTGGACTCGTTCTGTTTCAAGGCAGGCTCTCCGCGGTTGAATCGGACGGCTGAAAGGCAAATCCCTGGCGCAGGGTCATATTGACGATTGCCCCTGCCGCCTGCGGGCAGGGACGGACAACTCCCGACTCATGGCCGTCCGGTAAGCGCCCTCTCCCACCGACCGCCAGTCGGCCCCAGGATCTCAATCGTGCCCGGCAGCGCGCCGTTCGGCATTCTCGTAGATGAAATAGGGCTTGGCTTGTCCCGAAACCACGGAATCGTCGACCACCACCTTGCGAACGTTCGACAGGCTGGGTAGATCGTACATGGTGTCCAGCAGGATATGCTCCAGAATGGTTCGCAGCCCGCGCGCGCCGGTCTTGCGCTCCATCGCCTTGCGCGCCACGGCTCTGAGCGCTTCATCCCGGAATTCCAGCTCGCTGCCTTCCATCTCGAACAGCTTGCTGAACTGCTTGGTGATAGCGTTCTTGGGCTCGGTCAGGATGCGCACCAAGGCGCTTTCATCCAGCTCGGTCAAGGTCGCCACCACCGGCAAGCGACCGACGAACTCCGGAATCAAGCCGTACTTGATCAGATCCTCCGGCTCCACTTCCATGAGCACCTCACCGACGGTCTTGTCCATATCCTTGCTCTTGACCTCGGCCGAGAAGCCGATGCCACCCCGATCGGAACGGCTGCGAATCACCTTGTCCAGGCCAGCGAACGCGCCGCCGCAGATGAACAGGATATTGGTGGTGTCGACCTGCAGGAATTCCTGCTGTGGGTGCTTGCGCCCACCCTGGGGCGGCACCGAGGCGACCGTGCCTTCGATCAGCTTCAGCAAAGCCTGCTGCACCCCCTCGCCCGATACATCGCGGGTGATCGAAGGGTTGTCGGACTTGCGTGAGATCTTGTCGATCTCATCGATGTACACGATGCCGGTCTGCGCCTTCTCGACATCGTAATCGCATTTTTGCAATAACTTCTGGATGATGTTTTCCACGTCCTCGCCGACATAACCGGCTTCGGTCAGGGTCGTGGCGTCGGCGATGGTGAACGGCACATTCAGCAGACGCGCCAAGGTCTCCGCCAACAGGGTCTTGCCGGAACCGGTCGGGCCAATGAGCAGGATATTGCTCTTGGCCACCTCGATTTCGCCGCTCTTGGCGTGACCAGAACGCTGTAGTTCCAAGCGCTTGTAGTGATTATAAACCGCCACCGACAAGACTTTCTTGGCGCGCTCCTGGCCGATCACGTATTCATCGAGAACCTGATTGATGTCGTGTGGCTTGGGCAGCTTGCTGGTGGCGACCGGAGCATTCTCCTCCATTTCTTCGCGGATGATGTCGTTACACAGCTCGACGCATTCATCGCAGATGAACACGTTCGGTCCGGCAATCAGCTTGCGCACCTCGTGCTGACTCTTGCCACAAAAGGAACAGTACAACAGTTTGTCGTCGTCGCTCCTGTCACTGCGGTCTCTACTCATCACTCCATCCTCATCATCACGCGGTCATGGAACCCGGCCAGCGCGGCGCTATCTTGCCGCGCTGCATGAGCCGAGATCAGTTCGCCGCCGGGGCGCGTTGGTTCAACACCGCGTCGATCAGACCATATTCGACCGCCTCAGCGCCCCCCATGAAGTTGTCGCGGTCAGTATCGACGGCAATCTTCTCGACCGGCTGGCCGGTATGTTTGGCCAGAATCCGGTTCAGCCGATCCCGAATCAGCAGAATTTCGCGGGCATGGATGTCGAAATCGCTGGCCTGCCCCTGAAAGCCACCCAACGGCTGATGGATCATGACCCGCGAATGCGGGAGACAAAACCGTTTACCCGCCGCGCCACCCGCCAGCAACAAAGCCCCCATGCTGGCCGCCTGACCCACGCACATCGTGCTGACGTCGGGCTTGATGAACTGCATGGTGTCGTAGATGGCCAAGCCGGCAGTCACCGAGCCACCCGGCGAGTTGATGTACAGGTGGATATCCTTGTCCGGATTCTCGGCCTCCAGGAATAGCAGCTGGGCAACCACCAGGTTCGCGCCGTAATCCTCGACCGGCCCGACCAGGAATATCACGCGCTCCTTCAGCAGGCGGGAATAGATGTCGTAGGCCCGCTCGCCGCGCGCAGTCTGCTCCACCACGATCGGCACCAGATTGAGCGCCCGGGTTACAGCGGAAGAGCCGGTTTCGTTCATTGCTAGACTCCTAACTAAGCAGCAGTTGCCAGCGGTTGCTTGGCGGCGGGCCTCATGATCTCGGCAAAGGTGCTGGCCTTTTCGGAGACTTGCGCCCGCTCCAGCAACCATTCCACGATCTGGTCCTCGAGCACCGAGGCGCGTACGCTCTCCAGCGCCTGCGGCGTCTTCTCGTACCAGCGAATCACTTCTTCCGGCTCCTGATAGGTGGAGGCGAGCGATTCCAATTGGTTCCGGATCCGCCCTTCATCCACCGTGATCCCCTGACTGGTCGCCAACTGGGAAATCAGCATACCCAGCGCAACCCGCCGGCGAGCCTCGGCTTCGAACAGCTGGATTTTCAGCTGTTGGCTCTTTTCATCCTTGGCGTCCTCTGGGAAAGGCAACTGACGTGCCAAGCTTTCGATTTCCAGCTCGACCAAGGCTTGCGGCGTCGGGACCGGGTTGGCCTCCAGTAAGCCCTGCATCACCTGGCGCTTGACCGCTGTCTTAATGCCGTCAAGCAGTTCGCGCTCCATGTTCTCGCGCAACGACCGACGCAGACCGGCGATGCCTTCTTCATGGATGTCGAAACTGGCGGCGAAAGCGTCGTCCACCTCCGGCAGGCTCGCTTCCTCCACACTATTGATCTTGACCCAAAAGCGTGCAGTCTTGCCGGCGATCTCCTGGGCGTGGTAGTCCTCCGGGAAGGTCAGGTCGAATTCGGTCTCCGCGCCTGTCGTCAAGCCGGCAATCCCAGCCTCGAAATCCTTGAGCATGGAACCTTCGCCCAGGACCAGGTTGGCGTTTTCGCCCTTGCCGCCGGCCATGGTCTGGCCGTCGATCTTGCCTTCGAAGTCGATGCGGACCCGATGCCCTTCACCGGCCGGCTGTTCCACCGGAGCCCAGGTTTTGCGTTGCTGGCGCAGGTTTTCGATCATGGCGTCGATATCCTGCTCGGTCACTTCCGCCGTCGGTCGCTCGACCTGAATGCTCTCGAAGCCCGTCGGCTCGAATTCGGGCATGACTTCGAAGGTGGCGCTGTACTCGAGATCCTGGCCCTCTTCCAGATTCTTGGGCTCGACCTTCGGCCCTCCCAGGGGATTCAGCTTTTCCTGAACCAGAGCTTCATGCAGGGTATGCTGCACCAATTCGCTGATCGCCTCATACCGCACCTGGTCTCCGTAGATCTTCTTGACCAGTTTGAGCGGCACCTTGCCAGGTCGGAAACCATCCACCTTGACCCGTCGCGACAGGGATTGCAGCCGATCATCGATTTCCTTCTCGACTTTGGCAGCAGGCACCTGCACGGTCACCCGGCGTTCCAGATCGCTCAGCGTCTCAACTGAAACCTGCATTGATGCACCTCAAAGCTATTCATCGTTATGTATCCAAACTACCCAGCGGCGCTGCCCGACACCCCCAGGGCTCGGGCTGTGCTAAGGACTTCCCGACGCGTACGGCATGGATGGTGCGAAAGGAGAGACTCGAACTCTCACGGGTTGCCCCACTGGAACCTAAATCCAGCGCGTCTACCAGTTCCGCCACTTTCGCGATAGGACGCGACTCGCATATCGAATGCAAAAGACGCCCCGAGCGCAATAACAACCGCTTGGCGAAGTATACAGGACAGCGCACGCCCCGGAACAGCAATCGGGCGGCTGGAGCCTGTGGGGCAATCTGACAGCGAGTAAGAAAGGAAAGACACCAATATCGGGCATCTGGAGATGGTGGGCCGTGTAGGACTCGAACCTACAACCAATTGATTAAGAGTCAACTGCTCTACCAAATTGAGCTAACGGCCCAAAACCGGCTACGCATAAAACCAAAAACTGCCTTAAAAAGCAAGTTTGAATTTGGGGTGGACGATGGGATTCGAACCCACGACGACCGGAATCACAATCCGGGGCTCTACCATCTGAGCTACGTCCACCATCGAACCACAAACCTACCGGGATTTGGCGCGCCCGGCAGGACTCGAACCTGCTACCCTCAGCTTAGAAGGCTGATGCTCTATCCGCATGAGCTACGGGCGCATAGTCACGGCAACTCAGCAGGCCATCGCCCAAGCGGCGCTATGGTCGGGGTAGAGGGATTCGAACCCACGACCCCCTGCTCCCAAAGCAGGTGCGCTACCAGACTGCGCTATACCCCGTCGCTATCAGCCGATACCGGCAACCCGCACTCCTAACAGGAAGCGGAATTCTATTTTCGATAGCGCGCGACGTCAAGACAGTTTTCACTCTCGCCGCCATAGCGTTCCGCCTGGCGTATCTTCCAGCACGATTCCAGCCTCCTGCAACAGCGCGCGAACCCGATCAGCTTCGGCCCAATTCCTGGTCTTGCGGGCCGCGGCGCGCTGGTCGATCAGATCCTGAATCTGTGCATCGGCATAGCCCGCCGCTGCGGCGACACCGCCGATCTCTCCAGCACCGCCGATCTCGGTCAGCGGCTGCCAGCGCAGAATGGCTTCCGGATCGCTCTGCAGCATTCCCAAGTCCGCGCCCAGCGCCCTGAAGGTCTTCGCGAGCCTGGCGGCAGCCGCTTCGTCGTGCGCCCGCAGACGATTGATTTCGCGCGCCAGATCGAACAACACCGCCAACGCCTCGGGGGTATTGAAATCATCGTCCATCGCCTGCTCGAAGCGGATGCGCCAAGCTTCCTCGATCGGCGCTTCGACCACTGGCAGCCCCCGCAAGGCGGTGTAAAGCCGTGTCAGAGACGACTTGGCGTGCTCCAGATTGGCATCGGAGTAGTTCAACGGTCCGCGATAGTGGCTGGACAGGATGAACAGCCGCACCACCTCCGGCTGATAGCGCTGCAGAACATCCCGCACCGTGAAAAAGTTGCCCAGCGATTTGGACATCTTCTCCTCGTTGACCTGGACGAAGCCATTGTGCATCCAGACGTTCACATGACGATGGCCACAGCTGGCCTCGGACTGGGCGATCTCGTTCTCGTGATGGGGAAACTTGAGATCCATCCCGCCGCCATGGATGTCGAAATGCTCACCCAGGCAGCGATTCGACATCGCGGAACATTCGATATGCCAGCCAGGCCGCCCCGCCCCCCACGGCGATGGCCAGCTGGGTTCGCCGGGTTTCGCGGGCTTCCACAGTACGAAGTCGAGCGGATCGTCCTTGGCGTCCTCGACTTCGACCCGCGCGCCGGCACGCAGATCCTCCAGCTTCTTGTTGGCCAGCCGCCCATAGTGATCGAATCGGCTCACGTCATAGTACACGTCGCCGCTGGCCCCGACATAAGCGTAACCCTTGTCCATCAGGGTCTGGATCATGGCGATCATGTCCGCCATCGCCGCGGTGGCGCGCGGCTCCTGGGTCGGCGGCAAGCTGCCGAGCGCCGCCAGATCCTGGTGCATGGCCTCGATGAAACGGGCGGTCAGGGTTTGGAAATCCTCGCCGTTCTCTTCCGCCCGCCGGATGATCTTGTCGTCGATGTCGGTGATATTGCGGACGTAACTCACCTGGTAGCCTTTGGCCTGCAGCCAGCGCACCACCACATCGAACACCACCATGACCCGGGCGTGGCCAACATGGCAATAGTCGTAGACGGTCATGCCGCAGACGTACATCCGCACCTTGCCCGGCTCGATGGGCTGAAACGGCTCTTTTTGACGGGTCAGGCTGTTGAAGATCTGCAACATGGGCGGCTCTCTAGGCGGATGTGTTCAAGACAGGCGCGACGAAAAACCGGCGCATCAACAACCGGCGGTCTGCAAACGGCGGCCAGCGACGGCGGGTGGCAACAGGGCGAGGATTCGGGCCAGTTCCGGGCCATGGGTCTCGCCGGTCAGAGCCGCCCGCAACGGCATGAACAAGGCTTTGCCCTTCAGACCGGTGCGCCGCTTCAGTTCGTCGATCAGCCCCTGATAGTCCGTCCCGTGTGCGGCATAGGCCACCAGGGCATGGCCGAAGAATCCGGAACCGGCCTGCTCGATCACGGCCCGGCTGTCGGCGCTGACGGTCATCTCCGCTCCAAACAGCCGTTCGGCCCAGAAGGCGGCATCGGCGGGAAAGCGGACATTGGGGCGGACCGTGGCGACGAACGCCTCCTGGTATTCCGCCGGAACCCATTCATGGGTCGCAGGACCCATCCAGTCCCACAAGCGCTCCTGGCTGGCGTGTTGCACCGCCTCGCTCTGCCAGTGCAGCAATTGCGCCTCGTCGTAGCGGGCCGGAGCGCGGCCCAGGCGCTCCAGGTTAAATCCAGCGGCCAGCTCGGTCGGCGTCATCCACACATCGCGCTCGTAGCTGTGCCCGAGTCGGGCCAGATAATTCAGCAGGGCTTCCGGCCAATAGCCGACGGTCCGCAACTCGCGCAAGCTCAAGGCGCTCTCGCGCTTGGACAGCGGCCCGCCGTCGCTACCGACGATCAGGGACAGATGGCCATAGCGCGGCGCGGGCAGCTCCAAAGCTTCCAGCAATAACAACTGGCGTGGGGTATTGGTCAGGTGATCCTCGCCCCGCAGCACATAGCTGACCGCCATCAGCGCATCGTCCACCGCATTGGCGAAAAAGAACTGCGGGCTGCCATCGGCCCGGCGAATGACGAAATCGCCGATGTCGTCGCTGGCCATCTGCTGAAGACCGCGGATCAGATCGGTGAACGCCACCGTGCGTCCGGTCGGCACCCGGAAGCGTAGGGTCGCCGGCAAACCGCGTGCAAACCGGGCCTGACGCTCGGCCTCGCTCAAACGGCTACAGGCGCCGGCATAGCGCGGTGGCCGGCCGGCCGCCAATTGCGCCTTGCGGCTCAGCGCCAGTTCGGCGGGAGTGCAGAAACAGGGATAAACGCAGTCCGCGTCTTCCAATCGCTGGTAATAGTCGGCGTAAATCGCCGTCCGCTCGGACTGGGCATAGGGTCCGTGCGTTCCCGTCACTTCCGGTCCCTCTTCCCAGTCCAGGCCCAGCCAGCGCAGATCTTCCAGCAGCGCCGCCGTGTATTCCGGACGGCTGCGCTCCCGATCGGTATCCTCGATGCGCAGCAGAAACCGACCCTGCCCATGCCGGGCCAGCAGGGCATTGAACAAGGCCGTGCGTACATTGCCCAAGTGCAGATAGCCAGTTGGGCTGGGGGCAAACCGCGTTTTGACGTTTTCAGTGGTCATAGGGACGTCATGGTAAAGGAAAGCAGCGATAGCCGCCAAATCTGGCGGCTTGCGTATCCGCCGATTATCATGGCCCATTCTTTCCACCAGCAAGCCACGATACGAACAACGATCCATGAGCAAACCATTCCTGTTCTTCGCCGCGATTCTGCTCGGCCTGACCAGCGCGGTCGCCCTGGCCGGAACCCAGGTTCGCATCAACACCAATCTCGGTCCCATCACCCTGGAACTGGCCGACGACAAAGCCCCCAAGACCGTCGCCAACTTCCTCGCCTATGCCCGTGAAGGCTTCTACGACGGCACCATCTTTCATCGGGTGATCGACGGTTTCATGATCCAGGGCGGTGGCTTCACCGCCGATTTCAAACAGAAACCAACCCATGCCCCGGTGGCCAACGAGGCCGATAACGGCCTGAAGAACCAGCGCGGCGCCATCGCCATGGCCCGCACCTCCGATCCGCAGTCCGCCACCGCTCAGTTCTTCATCAACGTCAACGACAATCCCAATCTGGATTATCGTTCGTCCACACCCCAGGGGTGGGGCTATGCGGTGTTCGGCAAGGTCACCGGCGGCATGGACATCGTCGACAAGATCCGCCAGACCCCCACCGGTCGCGGCGGACCCGGCGGCCAATTCTCCGATGTGCCCGCCACACCGGTAGTGATCGAATCGGTCACGATCCTCCCCGCTTCATCCCCAGCGCCGACCAGCGCTCCCGAACCCTCCAAACCGTGAGCTTCCTTCCATGATCAAACTGCATACCTCATTGGGCATCATCGGCATCGAACTCGACTCGGCCCGCGCCCCTGCCACCGCCGCCAATTTTCTCCAATACGCGCAGGACGGCTTCTACGATGGCACCCTGTTCCATCGGGTGATTCCCAACTTCATGATTCAGGGCGGCGGGCTCGAACCCGGCATGAGCCAGAAGCCGACCCGTGCCCCCATCCGCAACGAAGCCGACAACGGTCTGAAAAACGAAGTGGGCACCATCGCCATGGCCCGCACCTCGGAACCACACTCGGCCAGTTCGCAATTCTTCATCAACCTGCAGGACAATGGTTTCCTCGATTTTCGCAGCCCGACCGCTCAGGGTTGGGGCTATTGCGTGTTCGGGCGCGTGGTGGAAGGCATGGATGTGGTCCAAGCCATCGCCCGGGTACAAACCACCGGCCGGCGCGGCCACCAAGACGTGCCCGTCGAGGATGTGGTGATCACCAAGGCCGAAGTCGTCGACTGATGAGCGACACAATGCCGGCGTTGTTCATCTCGGATCTGCACCTGGATCCGGCCCGGCCCGCTGTGACCGCGTCGTTCCTGGATTTTCTGGAACGACGCGCCCGGCGAGCCGCCGCGCTGTACATTCTGGGCGATCTGTTCGAAGCCTGGATCGGCGATGACGACGACCAGGCGTTGGGAAAGACGGTTGCCGCCGCCTTGCGGACGCTCACCGATGCCGGTGTAGCGGTGTCTTTCCTGCACGGCAACCGCGACTTCCTGCTCGGCCAGCGCTTCGCCGCCGCCAGCGGCATCCGCCTGCTGCCGGAAAGCGTGGTGATCGAACTCGCGGGCCAGCCGGTGTTGTTACTGCACGGCGATACCCTCTGCATCGACGACATCGCCTACCAAACCTTCCGGGCCAAGGTCCGCAACCCCGCCTGGCAAGGGCAGATCCTGGCCCTGCCGCTGACGCAGCGGCGAGCGCTGGCCAGTCAACTGCGGGAAACCAGCCAGCAGGCCACCCGGCAAAAGGCCGCCGACATCACCGACGTCAATCCGGACGAAGTGGATCGGGTCATGCGCGCCCATGGCGTTCAGCGGCTGATTCACGGCCACACCCATCGCCCTGCCATTCACCAATGGCTGCTCGATGACCAACCGTCTACCCGAGTCGTCCTGAGCGACTGGGACGACGATCGGGCCAACGCGCTCTGTTGCGACGATGCGGGCTGGCGGCTGGAGCCCCTTCTTCCACCCGGCACATGACGCCATGATCCTGACCCGCCACCCCCGGCTCGGCTTCCTGTCGCAAGAAGCGCCGGGCAGCTTTGCGGCGTTGATGGATTTATACGAGCGTAACTATATCGACATGCGCCGCCTGCTTCCGGACATGCCGCCCCCCGCTACCGCGCTGGTCTCGAAGGTGACTGGCGGGTTGGATCTGCACCTGCGGGTCATCGAGTGCAACCGCTACACCAGCGACCTGAACCTAACGTATCGGTTTCGCGAGCAAAACGGCGCCATCCTCAACGAACCCGATCTGCACGTCCGCATCTATCACGATGCCCGCCAGGCCGAAGTGATGGCCGCGCAATTGCGCCACTACGCCGTGGCGTTTTCCGCCGAGGCCGATGCTGGCTGCTCCACCAACCCCGCTCGCCTGCGCCATCGATGGCAAATCAACCGTTTCCTTTATAAATGGCTGACTTACTGCCTGCGACAAGGCCACCGTTTCAGTGATTCCCACCTCTATTCGCGCTGAATTATTACCCCAAAAATCCCAGAAACCGGCCGGACAGTTCGTCAAATTAGTTGACTAACGTAATGGGTTAATATAGTTTCCTTACGTGACAGTCAGGAATTGTCCTGCATAGTACTAAAAGCGGGGTAACGCGCATGAAACTCTCAACCAAAGGTCGCTACGCGGTCACGGCCATGATGCACCTGGCCATCCACGACCGTTATGGTCCCGTCACCCTGGCCGAAATCTCGCAGTGCCAGGGAATTTCCCTGTCCTACCTGGAGCAGCTGTTCGCCAAACTGCGCAAGCATTCGCTGGTGGAAGGCGTTCGCGGCCCCGGCGGCGGTTATCGGCTGGCGCGTGCGCCGGAGCAGGTGACAGTCGCCGATATCATCAGCGCGGTCGATGAGCGGCTCGACGCGACCCGTTGTTTCGGCCACGAGAACTGCCACGAAGGGCGGCGCTGCCTGACCCATGAACTGTGGACCGACCTCAGCCGGCAGATCTTCACTTTCCTCGAGGGCATTACCTTGGCGCAGTTCGTCGAACGCCCTGCGGTCTGTGAGGTGGTGCGGCACCAGAACGGTACGCGTCGGCGCGACCGCCCGATCGACCGGATGCCCGTGTCGGTCATGCTGTAACCCTTTTTCGAGGACCCGATGCGGTTGCCCATCTACCTGGATTACGCAGCAACCACGCCGGTCGATCCACAAGTCGCACGCGTCCTGAGCCAGTATCTGACCCAGGACGGCGTGTTCGGCAACCCCTCCTCCAGTACCCATGCGTTCGGCCATGACGCGGCGCGCGCGGTCGCCATAGCGCGCGAACGGGTCGCTGCCCTGCTCGGGGCCGCGACCCGCGAGATCGTCTGGACCTCCGGAGCGACCGAATCCAACAATCTCGCCATTCGCGGCGTCATGCGCGCCTGCGCCCGCCGGGGCCGACATCTGATCACCGCCAAGACCGAACACAAGGCGGTTCTCGACGTCTGCCGACAAATGGAGCGGGAAGGCTGCACCGTCACCTGGCTCGATCCCGACCCGGATGGCCTGATTCCACCTGAGCGATTGGCGGCTGCGCTGCGTCCGGATACGGTGCTGGTCTCGCTGATGCACGTCAACAACGAAACCGGCGTGGCGCAGGATCTCGCAGCCCTGGCCGACGTCACCCGCCGCCATGAGGTCTGGCTGCACGTAGACGCGGCCCAAAGCGCCGGCAAGCTACCGATCGATGTGTGCAAGCTGCCGATCGACCTGCTCAGCCTCAGCGCCCACAAGCTCTATGGCCCCAAAGGGATCGGCGCGCTTTATGTGCGGCAACATCCCCGGCGCGTGCGACTCGAACCGCTGCTCTACGGTGGTGGGCAGGAATGGGGGCTGCGGGCCGGCACCCTGCCGACGCACCAGATCGTCGCTATGGGCGAAGCCTGTCATATCGCTCAGGCCCAAATGAGCAGCGAGCAAACCCACATCCGGACCCTGCGCGATCGGCTGTGGCGGGCGCTGGTCGCCTTGGGCGGGGTCCTGCTGAACGGCCATCCCGAACACAACCTCGCCGGCATTCTGAATGTCAGCTTCGAGGGCATCGCAGCCGAGGCGCTGCTGGCGGCCATACCGGACATCGCCCTTTCCACCGGCTCGGCCTGCACCTCGGCCGGCAGCGAACCTTCGCATGTCCTGCGGGCGCTGGGCTGCGACGAATACCGGGCTCGCGGCGCGGTGCGCTTCAGTTTGGGGCGGTTCACCACGACCGCAGAGATCGACCACTGCATCGAGGCGGTTGGCGCGGCGGTGATCCGTCTGCGCGGCCTGTCGCCGTTGTGGGAATCGTGGACATCGCCACAGGGCACGGTAGATCGGGCCATGGCGCACGGCACGTAGGGCAAGACGATGAATCGGCAAGAGCAGCAGTTGATGACGGCGCTCATTCGCGCCAAACGTTGGGCGGCTCTGGCCACCCAAGGTCCCGACGGCCCGGAGGCATCCTGGGTCGCCTACGTCCCAGAGGCCGACTGCAGCGGCTTCCTGCTTCACCTCAGCAGCCTGGCGGCCCACACCCGTCATTTACTGGCCGATCCGCGGGCCGGACTGGCCATCAGCGAAGCGGAACAGGCGGATACCGATCCGCAAACCCTGGCGCGGGTCATGATTCACGGTCGAGTGGCGGTTTTGGCCAAAGACAGCGCCGATTATCAGGCGGCCGCCCTGCGCTACCAGGACCGCTTGCCCGATTCGATCCCACGCTTCGATTTCAGCGATTTCCAGTTGCTGCGCCTGACCCCGACCCGCATCCGTTTCGTCGGCGGCTTTGCCCGCGCCTATACCCTGGATGCAGCCGCCCTGCGCGCAGCAGCCCAAGACGACCGCTGACACGCGCCGACAATGGCGCGTGCGCTTCGCCTGCTGAGCAGCCGTCTCCCTCAATCGTCGTAGTAACGATGATGTTTGTAATGGCCCACGCGCCGGCCCGGCGGACCCTGGTAAGGAGGCGGACCATAGTCGTAGGGAGCGGCGTAAATCACTTGCGGTGACGAACGACGATAGCGTTTCGTCGTGATGGCCGTGCCGGTCGCGCCGCCGATGGCCCCACCCACGATCGCCCCATTGCGACCGCCCAGTTCGGAGCCGACCGCCGCGCCCAAGGCTCCGCCCACAGCGCCTCCCAGCATGGCGTCCGCCGTTTCACCCGCCCACAATGCCCCAGGCAGGCTCAATGCAACTGCGCCCAACATGCAAGATATCGTTCTTCTCATGATCGTTCTCCGACAAATCAGATGACGATCACATGTTAGGCAGAGGAAACTGAACGGATACTGACACGGCCGCCAGCCGCGACATTCAGCCGGAAGCTCGTCGCAAAGGCGATATCTCCAATTGCACGGCCGCAGGCTTGGCGCGCACTCCGATCACTCGGCCGGACTGGGGTGGCCGCGGCAACTGGATATGCTGCGCCTGCACCGCGCTCAGCCGATCCAGAACCGGCACCGGCATCGGCACGTTATGGCGCTTGGCTAGATCGACGTGGATCACCATCAATTCGGTGGTGGCCGACAGGAAGCCTTTTTCGGCATGAAACAGACGATGAAAGTAGTGAATGCGTCTGCTGTCGAAACCGAGTAGCTGCGTCGTAATTCGCATGGGATCACCCGCCACCAACTCACGCTGGTAGTTCACATGCATCTCCACCACGAAAGCCGAGCAATTCTGGCGCTCCCGATAATCCTGACCCATCCCCAACGCATCGAGGAAAGCATCGGTCGCATGATCGAACGCCAGAACGTAGTACGCCACGTTCATGTGGCCGTTATAATCGATCCAATCGGGCGGTACCACGCCAGTGTACAGGCATAGAGGTGATTCGATCCGCATGGCTAAATCATCATCGTTATTTTGTGAAAGCGCGGTACGCTACCCCTTTTTGCCACGGCGCGCAATGATTTATAACCCTGGACAGAGAAGGTAGGTCAATGACCGGACGGGTACTGATTATAGCGGGTTCTGACTCCAGTGGCGGCGCGGGAATTCAGGCCGATCTAAAAACAGTCACGGCGCTGGGTGGCTATGCCGCGACCGCGATTACAGCGCTCACCGCGCAGAACACCCAGGGCGTGTTCGGCATCGTCGGGGTGGAGCCGGCTTTCATCGCTCAGCAGATGCGTCTGGTGCTGGAAGATATCGGGGCCGATTGCCTCAAGACCGGCATGCTGCACAATGCCGCCGTCATTGACACCGTCGTTGCAGTGCTGGAAACCGCGGCGGACGGCATTCCTCTGGTCGTGGATCCGGTGATGTACGCCAAAGGCGGCGACAGCCTGCTCGATCCGACCGCGCGCGACACCCTGAGTCAACGTCTGTTACCCCGCGCCAGCCTGATCACGCCCAATATCCGCGAGGCGGAGGCTCTGAGCGGACTGACGATCCGGGAGCCCGACGATCTGGAAGCGGCGGCCCGGCAACTGCTGGAGCAGGGTCCGGCGGCGGTGCTGGTCAAGGGCGGCCATTTGGCCGGCGACATGGTCTGCGATTGCCTGGCTTGGCCGGGCGGGATGGAGATATTCACTGCGCCGCGCACTTCCAGCCGCAATACCCACGGCACCGGCTGCACCCTGGCTTCGGCCATTGCGACCGGATTGGCGCAAGCAATGCCTCTAAGCGCGGCGGTCCAGCGGGCTTTGCGCTACGTGCAGGAAGCGATTCGCACCGCGCCCGACTTGGGTCAAGGTTGTGGTCCGCTCCACCATGGCCATACCGTACAACCCTGGCACTGAAGGAGTCCCCAGTGACCGATCCACAGGCGGAATACCGCACTGCCACGCGAGACGACGCCAATCCCGGCCTCCATGAAGTCATTGGCCTGATCGAACGCGCCACGGCGGAGATTCGCTCTGCCCCGCGCAAACAGCGTCTGGCGGTCATTCGCCAGGTGATGGCGCGTGGTTTCGTCGAGCCCTCCCCGGCAGCGGACGGCTCGGCTTATCGCTTTCAGGACGCCCAAGTCGGCAAAGTGCGCGGGGAATGGGTGCTGTCGCCGCACGCCGATCCCCATCGCCGCCTGCTATATCTGCACGGCGGCGGATTCGTCAGCGGCTGTCCATACGGCTTTCGGGTGATTTCGACCCAGCTGGCGCGGGTTACCGCCGCATCGGTGCTGGCGCTCGACTACCGTCTGATGCCGGAGCATTCCCGCCGCGACATGATCGACGATTGCCAACAGGCGTATCGCTGGATTCTGGAGCACGGTCCTGCCGGTCCGACGCCGATCCGCCAGTTGTTCGTCGCCGGCGATTCGGCAGGCGGCAACCTGACGCTGATGCTGATCGCCTGGGCGCGGGATCAAGGTTTGCGGGCAGCGGACGGCGTCATGGCGTTTTCGCCCAGCGTGGATATGACCCTTGCCAGCCCCAGCCTCAAACGCAATCTGGCCAGCGATCTCATGCTGGGTCCGGGTCTACGACGGTTTCTGAAAATACCTCGGGTGCTTTTCCTGCCGATGATAGCGATCTGGAACCGGATGCGGCCGTCGAATCCGCTGATTTCCCCGCTATTCGGTGATCTGGCCGGATTACCACCGACGCTGGTACAGGCCAGCGAAGCGGAAATGCTGCTGGACGAGGCTCGTCGCTATGTCGACAAGGCCCGCGCCGCCGGTTCCCCCGCCCAACTCGAAACCTGGCCGGACATGCCGCATGTCTGGCAGTTGTTCGAACCGATCCTGCCGGAAGCCCGAGAGGCGTTCGAGCAGGTTGGCCGATTCGTGGCAAGCTGTAGCCCTGCGACAAAGACCGAAAGCATGCCGAAGGAGACGAAGCGATAGAGCGCCGGCATACCTCACGCTGACGACTGATCGCCCGATCCTGCAGCGGGTTTACCTTGCGCGGTAGCCCGAAAGATTCTTACCGATCGATTCCGTCGCTCCACATCGTCATCGGGTTCTCCAAGGTACTTGGAGGACAGCGCGCACGCCCCCGTTTCGCACACCGATCGAGTCTGTTGCTGTGGGCCGTAGTGCTTCAGGAACCGGCGTGATTTCGACAATTCCGGTCCATACCAAACCTCTTCGATACTCTGCGTCAGCAGATCGCCGACATAGAAATTGTCGCCATAGCACATACAGCATGGCAGCACCTTGCCATTCCAGTTGATGACCATCCGATTGAATGGCTGGGCACAGCCGCTGGGCACTCCTGCCGGCAGTTCCGGCATGAAGGTATCGGCCTGCGCAGTCCGTTGCTTGGGGGTAAAGAACTGATCGGTTCCGGATCTCGGAAGCGAGAACGACCACTCCGTCTCGTTGAATTCGCCCCGCTCCGCCATCTCGTGAAATGGCGAACGCCAATCGTCTTCGCCCCAGGTATCCATCAGCTTGAACGAGAGATCGACGCCTCTCTCGACCGCCATGGCTTTCGCCATCTCGATCTCCTGATAATTTCTGGCGTTGATCAGGAACTGCCATTCGATGATCGGCGTAGACGATTCCAATTGCTCGCGCACCCGCCGCAGCAGCGCCAGATTCCGCAGCGCCCGGTCGAATTTTCCCCGCCGACGATAGTGCGCGTAACTTTCCTGGGTCGCGCCATCGATCGAGCCGCGGATTCGCCACAGGCCCGATCTGACGATGCGCTCCGCCTCGTCCTCCGTGAATTCACGGGCGCTCAGATTCGAATCGACGTTGGTGCGAATTCCCTTGCCCGCCGCAAGCGCGACCATTTCAACGAAGCATCGATTGATGAAGGGCTCACCCCAATTCATCATTTCGAGGTAATAGGCATAGGGCTCGATCTTGGTCAGGACCGTCTTGAAGGCATCGAGCGACATCAAGCCAAGCTCCATGCCGGCGCGGCCGACTCCGGTCGGACAGAATGGGCAGCGCAAATTGCAAAAATTGCCGGTTTCGATCAGGAATTCACTGGGAATCGGAATCGAAGGCTGCGCTTTCAGATCGATAATGCGCCCAGGGAAATGCTGCAACACCTTGCCAGACTGAGCAGGACCATCGTTCATAGTGGCGCTCCCGATAGAGGTAGACTCACGATCTCATGGAAAACAGCCAGTACTCATACCCTGGCAACTCGCAAAACCCCTTTCAGCTTCCTTGATTCTTCTCCGCATCCAGCTGCCTGCCGCCGATGCTCAATATCCCTACCGCCACACCGCCCAGCGCCACCGCGAACCACAAAGTCGCGATCCGGCACAGCAAGGTGATGGCGACCGCCGACGGACCATCGGCGCCGAA
The DNA here is from genome assembly GCA_003989065.1 of Candidatus Competibacteraceae bacterium. Lineage (GTDB taxonomy): Bacteria > Pseudomonadota > Gammaproteobacteria > Competibacterales > Competibacteraceae > RXIW01. The sequence goes on along the minus strand of RXIW01000002.1, from coordinate 4,484 downwards.
CGCCATCAACAACATCCCCATCACCGCCTCGGCGCTGCCCAGCCCACCGGGCAGGAACGACAAGGCTCCGGCCAGCACCGCAATGGCATAAATACCGATCCCGGTTGCCACGCTGAGCCCAACTCCGGCGTCGCGGGCAACCAGATAGAGCGAGAACCCCTCCAGGCCCCAGGACAGCACGCCCAGCCCCAGCCCGAACAGCAGATAACCGGGGCGTAACAGCACCGCCGCCGCGTCGAGCAGACGCGCTGCCCGTTCGAACTGCCGGCCGTAGCGATGGCCATCGCCCCACTGCCGCAAGCGCTCGGGCAACCAGGTTCTGGTCACCAGCCAACCCAGGCCCAAGGTCAGCACCCAGGCCAACGCCACTAGCTGCCCATAATCGCTAGGCCGAGCCAGCAAGATCAACAAAGCCAACAGGCTCATCGCCAGCACATCCAGCAACCGTTCCACGAACAGCGCCGCCAGACTCTGCGCATAACTGACGCCATGGCCGCGCAGATACAGTGACCGCACTGCCTCGCCCGCCTTGCCGGGCGTCACGGTCAAGATGAAACCTGCCACATAGTACAGCAGATGCAAACACCACGGCAGGCTATGCCCGAATGCCGCAACATAGCGCTGCCAGCGCCAAAAGCGCAGCAGATAGTTGACCAGCGACAGGGCGAAAATCGCGGCCAGCACCGCCCAATCGATCCGCCGTAACGCCGCGAACACCGCGTCCCGATCGGCGAACAACACGCTGCCTAGATACAGCACGGCCGACAAGCCGATGCTCAGAGTCAGGGCGCGACGATGATGAGGAGACATGGCGATATCCAGAAAAAAGCTTCAGTGCAGGCCCGCGCCGACCAGGATACGGTGCGCGCCATAGGCCAGTAGCCCACAACCGGCGATAACCACCGCCATGGGCAAGGCCGAATCGCCGCCCAACAGCCCAACTAGCGCGCTGGACCCGGTCGCCAATACGAATTGCAGAGCCCCGATCAGGGCGGAAGCGCTGCCAGCGCGCGCGCCTTGGTGAGCCAGCGCATTGGCCATAGCGTTCGGCGCGGTGAAACCGAGCGTGACCAGATAACCAAACAAGGGCAGCAGCAACCCCGGTAGCCCGCCCCAGCCGCTCACTGCAACCACCAGCAGCGCCAAACCCAGCAGCACGGTCGTGCGATTGGCCCGCCGCAGGATAGCATCGGCGCTATGACGGGACAGCAAGCGCCGGTTGTATTGCGAACCGGCGATCAGGCCCAGGGCATTCAGCCCGAACAACCAGCCGTAGTTCTGCGCCGACACCCCATGCAGTTCGATGAACACATGGGGCGAGCCGGTGATGTAGGCGAACATGCCAGCCTGGGCGAATCCGCCGCTCAAGGTGTAGCCGAGCAAGCTCCGATCGCGCAACAACTCGCCATAGACCCGCAAGACCCCGGCGATCCTGGTGGCAGGGACGGGACCCGCCGGGCGGGTTTCCGGCAAATAGCGCCAGATGGCCCACAGACAGGCCAGCCCAAACAACGCCAAGATGATGAAGATCACCCGCCAACCGGCCAACAGCAGCACCCAGCCGCCGATGAACGGCGCCAAGATCGGCGCCAACCCCATCACCAGCATCAGCAGCGAGTACACCCGCGCCGAGGTGTGGGCGTCGAAACGATCGCGAACCACGGCGCGGGCGATCACCACCCCCGCGCAACCACCGAGCGCCTGCACGAAACGCAATCCGGTCAAAGTGACGATATCGGGCGCGAACGCGCAGCCGACCGAGGCAGCGACGTACAGCGCCAGTCCGGCATACAGCGGCGGTTTACGGCCGTAGCGATCGGCCAACGGCCCGTGGATGGTCTGGCCGATCGCCAAGCCGATGAAGAAAGCCGACAGGGTGAATTGAGCCGCAGCGGCGCTCGCGCCGAATTCGCCGGCGATCATTGGCAAGCTGGGCAAATACATGTCGATCGACATCGGCGCAAAAGCCGTCAAAGCGCCCAGGATCAGCAACCAGGATAGGGGTGGAGTAGTCAGAGGGGTAAACTCCGGAATGGATGGCGGCGGACGTGAAGCCACGCCAGACGAGAATCGACGCAAGACAGCTTATGGTACTGCGGAGTATCCGACATGCGCATCCTGCTGGTGGAAGATGACCCGATGATCGGCGATAGCCTGCGCAAGGGGCTGCGCGCCGAGAGTTTTACTGTCGACTGGGTTCAGGATGGGCGCGGGGCGGAGTTGGCGGTGGATACGACCGATTACGCCCTGGTGCTGCTGGATCTCGGTCTGCCGAAAAAGGATGGGCTGGCCGTGCTGCACGGTTGGCGTCAGCGCGGCCTGACCATGCCGGTGTTGATTCTCACCGCCCGCGATGCGGTGCCGGACCGGGTCAAGGGTCTGGACAGCGGCGCGGACGATTATCTGACCAAGCCGTTCGACCTGACTGAACTGCTAGCGCGAATGCGGGCGCTGCTACGCCGTCAGGGCGGACGGGCGCGCGACTGGCTGGAAAACGGCGCGCTGCGGCTCGATCCGGTGTCCCACACGGTCGAATACCGCGCCCAGCCAGTGTCCTTGTCGGCGCGGGAATTCGCCGTGCTTCACGCCTTGATGGAGATGCCCGGCGCGGTATTGTCGCGCGAACAGCTGGAGGATCGGCTGTACGGCTGGGGCGAGGAAGTGGAAAGCAATACCATCGAGGTCCACATCCACAATCTGCGCCGCAAGCTGGCCCCGCCATTGATCCGCACCGTGCGCGGCGTCGGTTACCGGCTCGGTGAGACCGGATGATGAACGCGCGCGCGGAGAGAATCAGCGCCGCACGTTCTGGACTGTCGCCAGTGCAGCCCGGATCGGTTCTGGATCGTCGATCTGGCGCATCAGCTTGCCAATATATTGTAACTGTCGCTTGTGCGCCCCACGCTGCGGCATGGCCTGCGCCGCCCGCACCGCCGCTAGCAGATCGTCCGGCAGCGGGATGCGGTTCAACTGGGCCGAGGTGAGCTTCACCAACTGCGCGCCCAAATCTTGCAATGCGGTGGCGTCGCGCTTGCGCTGGCTTTTACTGGGACCTTCCAGTTCTTCGAATGAATCCGGGTCGAAATCGTCGTCGTGCATGTCGACACTGTCTCGCAAAATCTGAATTCCGCTACGCTATGATCAACAGGACAGTTCCGGCAGCATTCCTCATCGCTCACATCCGGAGGAGGCAGTGACGATGAAACAGCGTTTTGCCGTAGCGCCCTGGCCGTTGAGCCTCTGGCTCATTTCCCTGCTGGCGACCGCGCTTTTGATCGGGGTTGGCTACGCCGCCTATCAGGCCGCACCGGCGCTGCCCGGCTTTACTCACCGCTTCGGCCTGGTCATCGCGGGCCTGAATCCCGCCATACTGGCCGGCAGCCTGCTGTTCACCGTGACCGGCTACACCCTCGACGGTTCCGATCTGCTCATCCACCGCCTATTCTGGTCAACTCGGTTTTCCCTGTTCGGCCTGCGGCAGGTCTTGGTCGATCCCAAGGTCTGCAAAGGCTCGTTCCGCCTGTTCGGCAATTCGGGGCTGTTCGCCTTTACCGGACTCTACCAAAACCGGACGCTGGGGCGATATCGCCTGTTCGCCACCGATTTTACCCGAGCGGTGGCGCTGATCTCACCGGCCAGAACCTTGGTCATCACCCCGAAGTCGCCGCCAGCCTTCATCGCTGCCGTGCATCGCGCTTTTCCACAAGCCGTTGCCGAGCACCCCACTCTACCCGGTTCCCAGTGAACAACGACAAGCATGATCAAGCCGTGGTTGGGTTTTTTCCTGTTGGGTTCCCAGACCACTCCGAAACTTGCTCATCTTGCTCATACTGAGCGCGGTATGGAGTAGGTCCCGACGACATGCGCGACAGGATCTTCCGTTCCTTCCGAATACAAACTGACCTCACCGACAGCGAGCGATCGGCCGAGCTTGAGTAGGCGGCACACGCCAATGATGTCCTTATCGCCCGAAGGCTTGCGCAAGAAATTGATGTTCAGGCTCGTTGTCACTGCCAATGGAACGATTCCGATCTCGCCGAGAATGGCGACGTACAGCGCTACATCTGCGATGGCCATGAGAACCGGACCTGAGACGGTGCCGCCCGGCCGCAACTCGGCGAGTCCGACTTCATGTCGGACCGTTGCGCCACGGTTGCCGACTGCTTCGACGGTGCATTTGGTCTGGGGGAATTCCTGAGCGAGAAAAGACGCGATTTCGTTTACAGTGGTCATGGTGCGTCCTGATCTACATCTTGGAGTAACCACGGGAAATGTCATAGAACCATGAAATTTCGGGCGGACGACGTCCGGTTGATCCGCGTGGTGGTGCGACGCTTCACGCTGCTCCATGCTCAAATTTAGCCGCGCGAGGAAGAAGGGGAATCGGTCGTAGCGCCTTTTTGGGTATTACCAGAAGGTAAGACCACCTCGGGGTGAAATTTCAAGCCCAAGGCCGATAAAACTTTTAACACCGTATCGAAGCC
>RXIW01000001.1 GCA_003989065.1 Candidatus Competibacteraceae bacterium | reverse complement strand
CCGCACACGGCCCACCAAATAAAACGAAGCCTTGCAGCGATGCAGGGCTTTTTCGTTTTCGTCGGTCAAATGCCGGTTAGAGGTTTTCGGCGTTATCTATGGGTATCAGTAGACCACGTGTGATGGCGCAATCCCCACAAGCAGGGAATCCCGCCAGGACCGGTGTGAGGTCTCCGGCCCGTTCGGTCGCCAAACCTAGGCAGAGCGAAAGCGCGGCTTACTCCTCCAGCCAGTTCGCGTCCAAGACATGCTCCAGGGCGAAAGGGCGGGCGGTGGGGAAGGTGGATTCGTCCAGGTCGGTTTCACGGGCTGCCATCAGCACAGCATCGCCGTAGGCATCCTCCAGGGCTTCAGTCAGCAGCGGCTTAAGGCTGGGGTTGCGCTTCAGCAAGCGGTCGATGCGGCGGCGTTGCTCCGCGATGGTCAAGCGCCAGCTGCGCCCGCGCTGATCCGGCTGGTGCCGCCATTTCAGCAAATGGGCCAGCAAGACCCCAAGCTGGCTTTCCAACTCCCGCTCGCGGCTTCCGCCCATGTCTTCAATCTCATCAATCAGGTTGACGGTATCCAACTCACTCACCCGGCCAGCCTGGATCAGATCAGCTTACTGGCGGGTCCAGGCGCGAAAGTCTTGCCGGTGTAGATTACTGCTCATGATGCGTTCCTCTTGATCGGAATCACTTCGGCAGGGGGATGGCGGGCGGATAGCATCGCGGTGCCACTGCGCTCCAGGTTTGGCGAACTGGATCCGTCGCCAGATGGGCATGGCGGCTGGTGGTGCTGGCCTAGATATGGCTCAACGCAAAAAATTGTTATATAAATCAATCAATTGATTTTGTCTGCGCTGTAAATCACTGGATTGACCCTGGTGTCGAGTCGCTGCCTTACCCTTGATGGCCTAAATTCAATTCAGTCCGGCCAATAGTCCGGGTCCATGGTTTGTTCGACTGTGAACGGACAGACTTCCGGGAAGGTAGTTGCCAGCAAGCCGGTTTCGCTCACCGCATTGCGGCGAGAACGGCGATATTCGGTTTCCAATAGTGCGGGTAGTTGGGGAACCAGGCTAGGACTATCGGCTAAGATCGCCTCCACTTCATCACGTCCATTGCGAATGCTGCTTTCCCAGCTAGCGCCGCGTCGTTCAGGCTGATAGCGCCATTTCAGCAGGTGCAATAGAACGTTTCGTAAGTGACTCCCCAAGGTGCGCCGGTCGCTCTTGCCCATGCTTTCGATTTCCTCGGCCAGGTTCGCCACGTCCACTGCCTGTAGCTGCCCTTGGCGCAACAGCGCAGCTTGCTGCTGGGTCCACAGGTAGAAATCGGTTTCGTAGGTGGCAGGTGTCGGCATGGCATACCTCCATCAGTACGCGAGGTCATTTAAGTTCAGGCGCGCAGTAAGGTCTTTGACAAATCCAGATGGCTTCCTCATTGACGAACGATCATAAAACCTAGCTTTTGCAGAGCACGAACAGTTTCAGCACCAGAAACAACTGGCAAATTAGGCATGTTCTGCAACTTGGAAAGTGGTGAGAATCGCACAACCGCTAATTTATAATGGAAACTCTTCTAGGTAAATTTCAGTCGCTTCTCGCAAATTTGCAAGAGCCTCTTCAATGGTTTCTCGGTGGTGCCTGTTTCGGGATTCATAGCAACATATCTACCTTCAGTCAGGTAGTCAGGTAGGGTACTACACGGCTTGGAAATGAGCATTATAAAAATTTTGCGTAAAGCATTTTTCTTAATATGTTACTGCCACGTTTTACAAAATCCTCTTCAGATTCGTTTTCTAGGGGACTGCCAATCTTGTCGCTGAATTGAGATATAAATACTTGATCTTGAATCGTATTGGATATTTCTTTTGAAAATTTTTCTTTTTCATTCTCAGATATTTTGGTTTGTCCTTGAAGGGAAATCACAAGTGTATTTGTTAGTTTGTCTTGGAGAGCTGGGAGTGTATTTATAGAGTTAGTAAATTCTTTAAAAGTCTTCATTTTTATCCTTACTGTTTTTATAGTATTGATAATATTTATGTAAAATGGCTTGGAAATATCTAACAATCGTTTCAATTAATTCCCGTTTTGTTTCTGGAGACAATTCCCTCCAAAATTCCATAAACCATCGAGATAGAACATTGATCCAGGAGAATCGATTAATGATCCAGAAAAATATATTCATTTTCAGTATTCCATGGATATGAAGCAAGTCGAGCAGGGCGGGCACTTGCCCACCCTGCCATCCTTCACATCACCCTTACGCCGCTAAACGCTCGTTCAACTCCACCAACACCTTCTGCGCAGCGATCGGAATCACCGTGCCGGGGCCGAAGATGGCGGCAGCGCCGTTGGCCTTGAGGTACTCGTAGTCCTGGGCGGGAATCACGCCGCCAATGACCACCATGATGTCCTCGCGGCCCAGCTTCTTCAGCTCGGCGATCAACTGCGGCAACAACGTTTTGTGACCGGCGGCCAGCGAACTCATGCCGACCACATGCACATCGTTTTCCACCGCCTGCCGGGCGACTTCTTCCGGCGTCTGGAACAGCGCACCGATGTCGACATCGAAGCCCAGGTCGGCGAAGGCCGTGGCGATGACCTTGGCGCCCCGGTCGTGACCGTCCTGACCGAGTTTGGCCACCAGGATGCGCGGCCGACGACCTTCGTTCTGTTCGAACTCGTCGGCCATCTTGCGCACCGTGGCGATTTCCTCGGCGTCACCGAACTCGCTGCTGTAGACGCCGGAGATGGCGCGGATGACCGCCTTGTGCCGGCCAAACACCTTCTCCATCGCATCGGAGATTTCACCCAGCGAGGCACGGGCGCGGGCGGCTTCCACCGCTTTCTCCAGCAGATTGCCGGAGCCAGCACTAGCCGCTTCGGTGATGGCGGTCAGACAGGCTTTGACCTTGGTCTCGTCGCGATTGGCGCGCAGTTTCTGCAGGCGTTGCACCTGGGCTTCGCGTACGGCGGTGTTGTCGATGGCCAGAATTTCCAGCGGATCTTCCTTCGCCAGTCGGTACTTGTTGACGCCGACGATGGTTTCCTTGCCGGAGTCGATCTGCGCTTGCCGCCGCGCCGCCGCTTCCTCGATGCGCATCTTGGGCAATCCGGTTTCGATGGCCTTGGCCATACCGCCCAGACTTTCCACTTCCTGGATGTGACCCCAGGCGCGCTTGATCAACTCGTTGGTCAGCGCCTCGACGTAATACGAACCACCCCACGGGTCCAGTACCTTGCAGATCGCCGTTTCATCCTGCAGATACAGCTGGGTGTTGCGGGCGATGCGGGCCGAGAAGTCGGTCGGCAGGGCAATGGCTTCGTCCAGGGCGTTGGTGTGCAGCGACTGGGTATGGCCCAGCGCCGCCGCCAGCGCTTCGACGCAGGTCCGCGCCACGTTGTTGAACGGGTCTTGCTCAGTCAAGCTCCAACCCGAAGTCTGGCTATGCGTGCGCAGCGCCATCGACTTCTCGTTCTTCGGGTTGAACTGCTTGATGATCTTGGCCCACAGCAACCGCCCGGCGCGCATCTTGGCTACTTCCATGAAGTAGTTCATGCCAATGGCCCAGAAGAACGACAGCCGGGGGGCGAAGGTGTCGATGTCCATGCCGGCTTTGATACCGGTGCGGACATATTCCAGCCCGTCGGCCAGGGTGTAGCCCAGTTCCAGATCGGCGGTCGCGCCGGCTTCCTGCATGTGGTAGCCGGAGATCGAGATGCTGTTGAACTTGGGCATCTCCTTGGAGGTGTAGGCGAAGATGTCGCCGATGATCCGAATCGACGGATCGGGCGGGTAAATGTAGGTGTTGCGCACCATGTACTCTTTCAGAATGTCGTTCTGAATGGTGCCGGTGAGTTTTTCGTGCGGAACGCCCTGTTCCTCGGCCGAGACGATGTAGAAGGCCAGGACCGGCAACACCGCGCCGTTCATGGTCATCGACACCGACATCTGATCGAGCGGAATGCCGCTGAACAACACTTCCATATCCAGGATCGAGTCGATGGCCACGCCGGCCTTGCCGACATCGCCGACCACCCGCGGATGATCGGAGTCGTAGCCGCGATGGGTCGCCAGGTCAAAGGCGATGGACAGACCCTTCTGACCCGCGGCCAGATTGCGGCGGTAGAAGGCGTTGGATTCCTCGGCGGTGGAGAAGCCGGCGTATTGGCGCACGGTCCACGGCTGAGTCACGTACATGGCCGGATAGGGGCCGCGCAGGAATGGCGGCACGCCGGCGGCGTACTTCAGGTGCTGCAGATCCTTGATGTCGTCGCTGGTGTACAGCGGCTTGACGTCGATCTGCTCCATGGTGGCCGACACCAGCTGCTCCAGGCTCTTGCCGGTGGTTTTTTCCACCGACGCCTTCCATTCGGCGAAGCTGGGCTTGGGGAAGTCGACCCCATAAGGCATCGTAGTGAAATCAGGTGAACTCATTGGGCGACCCCCATCTTTTTCTGCAAGGTGGACAACAAAGCTTGGCAATTGGCGGCCAGATGGATGAAGTCATCCACGCCAGCGGCCTTGAAGGCTTCGACCTGATCGGCGGGATAGCCGGCCAGCAGCACGGTCAGGTCAGGATTGGCCTTCTTGAGCTTTTCGACCAGCGGCGGCACGATTTCAGGATAGGTCGGGTCGGTGGAGCAGATCACCACCGCCTTGGCCCCGGAACCCAAAGCCGCTTCGGCAGCGGCGTCCGGCGTGCCGAAGCCGGCCGGGTAGATGGTCTCGAAACCGCCGACACCCAGGAAAGCGGTGGCGAAGTCGGCGCGGGCCTTGTGCTGGGTCAGCGGACCCATGGTGGCCAGGAAGACCACCGGGCGTTGGCCGGTGCGGGCGATGTAGGATTCCGCCGCCTGCCGCAAGGCTTCGAAGGCTTGCGCGCCGCGATGGGCGTGGACCGCAGTGGCGGTGGGGCCGGGCTTGGCGGTGGTGCGGGCTGCCTGGGCGATTTCACCTAAAGTCGCACCGGCCAGCGCCGCTTGAATCGCGCTGGCGACCACTTCGCCGCCCTGGGCCAGCGTATCTAGCGCCGTCTGCTTCGAGGCGGTGTTGGCGCTCGCCCGATACTGCTTGAGCGCCGCGGTCCGTTCCGATTGCACCGCCCAGGCGTCGACCGGTGCGGGCTCGATCCGGGTTTCCTTCAGGTTCGGATACATGTTGGTGCCGACGAAGATATCCTTGCGCTTGGCGATGTTGGCTGCGCGCTTGGCGGCGGTGTCGGCGATTTGCGCCTGCGGCCAGCCGGCCTCCAGCGCCTTGGCCATGCCGCCCAGTTTTTCGACGTCCTGGAAGATTTCCCAGGTCTTGCGGGCGACCGCATCGGTCAGGTTTTCGACGTACCAGGAACCGCCGGCTGGATCGACGGTGCGGGTGATGTGGCTTTCCTCGCGCAGCACGGTGTGGGTGTTGCGGGCGACCCGGCGCGAGAATTCGTCCGGTACCCGCAGCAGCTCGTCGAAAGGCGAGATGTGCAGGCTGTCGCAACCGCCGACCGCACTGGAGAAGGCTTCGGTGGTGGCGCGCAGCAGGTTGACGTGCGGGTCGTAGACGGTCTGGTTCCAGGCCGAGGTGCGGGCGTGCAGGCTCATCTTCTGCGCGGCTTCACCACCACCGAACGCCTGGACGATCTTGGTCCACAACAACCGCGCCGCCCGCAGCCGGGCGATTTCCATGAAGAAATTGGAGCCGATCGACAGCGAGAAGCGGAAGCGCGGAGCGGCTTCGTCGACGCTCAGGCCGCGCGCTTGCAGGGCGCGGAGATATTCGACCGCCGTGGCCAGCGCGAACGCCAGTTCCTGAGTGGTGCTGGCTCCGCCATTGTGATACGGGCTGCCCTGCACGGTGATGGTTTGCAACTGCGGCGCATGGGCGGTGGCCCAGGCAGTGAGTTTGGCCATCACCTCGTAGATGCCGTCCAGATCGCGTGGCAGACGACCGTCGCGGGCCAACTGGCCTAGCGGGTCCATGCCGATGGCGCCGCGTACCTTGGTCAGCGACTTGCCCTGTTGCTGGACCAGCGCCGCCAGCAGGCCGGTGAAGGTCAGGGCGCTGGTGCTGGCCTGGATGAACAGCGGAGTGGTTTCCAGATCGACGCCATCCAGCGCCTGGGCCAGATCGGCGACGCTGGAAATGGACAGACCACCCCGACCGACATCGTCGGCCTCGGCCTGATCGGCATCGACGCCGGCCAGGGTCGGACGGTCGAGCACCAGGTTGACCGCGTTTTGGCCACGGGTCAGGTCAGCGTGCAGGGCTTCGTTGAAGGCTGCCGGCGTGGCGTAGGGCATTTCCTGCGCGATATCCCAGCTGTGAGCGACATAGCCGAGCGGCGTGGCGCCACGCAGGTAGGGCGCGAAGCCAGGCAAACCGTCCAGATGTGGCAAGCCTTCGATGTCTTCTTGCCGGTACATGGGCTGGAGGTCGATGTTTTCATAGGTCTTGGTGATCAGCCGCTTTTCGAACGGCGCACCTTTTAGCGCCTTATCGACGGCTTTGCGCCATTCTTCGTAAGGGGTGGGGGGAAATTCGTTGAACGTTAGGGTCGCCCCGTCCACTTGATGTGGGTTCGACATGCGCATCCTCCAGATGAATCGAAATGCGGTAGGTTGATAGTGCCTAGAAAATTATAAACCTAAGAACTGTCTAAATCTTGGCAAGGAACAGTTGGCTGTCGACGGGGCGCGGTTGCATTCACCAGAAGGGGCGACAATACTTGCAGCGTGGTAATTCGCAGCAGCGCGCTCGGTTTTGCGCCAGCCGCGCTGTAAGCATGGTTTTCCCTGAGCTGCAGTTCCAGAAGGAGAGCATCGTGTCTGACAGACCTTTTAAAGTGCTGGGCATCCAGCAAATCGCCATCGGCGGCCTGGACAAGTCCAAGTTGAGCCGCTTGTGGATCGATACCCTGGGGTTGACCCTGACCGGCAACTTCCGCAGCGAGCGCGAGAATGTGGACGAGGATATCGCCGCGATCGGCTCCGGGCCGTTCAAGGTGGAAGTCGATCTGATGCAGCCGATCGATCCGACCAAGGCCCCCAAGGTGCACGAGCCGCAGCTGAACCACATCGGCCTGTGGATCGACAATCTGGCGGCGGCGGTAGAGTGGCTGACCAGCAAGGGTATGCGTTTCACCCCTGGCGGCATCCGCAAGGGCGCGGCCGGTTACGACGTCTGCTTCCTGCATCCCAAGGGTAACGACGCCACGCCCTTGTCGGGCGAGGGCGTGTTGATCGAGCTGATCCAGGCGCCGGCGGAAGTGATCGAAGCATTCGCCAAGGTGCAAGCCTAAACCTCGACCCCACCCTGGCGTCAGGTTTGCCCTAGCGCCGCCAGGGTGCGGGAATGAACTCGGTTTCCCCCGGCACGGGGGCGAACCGACCTTCCGCCCAGTCGGCCTTGGCCGTTTCGATGCGATCCCGGCTGCGGGATACGAAATTCCAATAGATGAAGCGGGGACCGTCCAGTGGTTCGCCGCCGATCAACATCAAGCGAGCAGCGGTTTCGGCCTCCAGGCGCACCGTCTGCCCAGGGCTCAACACCGCCAGCTGGCCCGGTTCGACCGAGGTTCCCGCCACCTGCAGCCGACCGGCTGCCAGATAGATCCCTCGCTCCGAATAGAGGGGCGGCAATTCCCAGCGAGCGCCCGCTGCCAGTTCCACATCGGCCTGGAAGGTGGGCGAATAGGCGATGACCGGCGAAACGAGCCCGAACGCTGCGCCGATCAACAGGCGGAATGACGCCCCTTCTGCCGTGAAGGCCGGCAGCGCTTCGGCCGGATAGTGGTGGAACGCGGGGGCCATTTCCTCGTGTTCAGCCGGCAGCGCGATCCAGATCTGGATCCCTTGCACCGCAGCCTGCGCAGTGCGAATGTCGGCCGGTATCCGCTCCGAGTGGACGATGCCGCGCCCGGCCGCCATCAGATTGATTGCGCCCGGTTCGATGCGCTGGACGCTGCCCAGACTGTCGCGGTGCATCATCGCGCCCGAGTACAGATAGGTGACCGTGGCCAGGCCGATATGGGGGTGTGGCCGCACGTCGCCAGCAGTTCCGGTCGCGGCGAATTGCGCCGGCCCCATGTGGTCGAAGAACACGAAGGGCCCGACCGCTTGCAACGCCACGGCGGGCAGCAACCGCTGGACCGGAAAGCCTATGTCGCTGGTCTTGGGCAAGAGCAGATGTTGGATGGCGCTCATCGGGATTCCTCATGCGGCGATTGGGACGGAAGGAGGGGCTCCGGCTGTTCTACTCAGACCACAAGCCTTGGCCTTGGATCGTTGCTGCGGGTGGGAAGACGCGCACCGCTGAAACAATAATCATGGATTATAATAATATGGAAAAAAGATTCTTTATTAGTATATACCGGCAATGATAACGTGCACTCATTCAACTTCCTCATCGACGACCGCTTGGTCTGCAACCGGCGGAGGTGAAGAGTTCGCCAACGATTTGCCAGGCGGGAACCATGTACCAGTACGATTCCTATGACCAGACGCTTGTGGATGAGCGCGTCGCCCAATACCGAGGCCAAGTTCAGCGCTATTTGGCGGGTCAGCTGAGCGACGACGAATTCCGACCGCTGCGCCTGATGAACGGCCTCTATATCCAGCGCCATGCGCCGATGTTGCGGGTGGCCATCCCTTACGGCCTGCTATCCTCGGGCCAGTTGCGGACCCTGGCGCACATCGCCCGCCGCTACGACCAGGGCTATGGGCACTTCACCACCCGCCAGAACATCCAGTTCAACTGGCCGAAGCTGGAGGACACGCCCGATATCCTGGCCGAACTGGCGCAGGCGCAGATGCACGCCATTCAGACCAGCGGCAACTGCATCCGCAACGTCACCGCCGATCATCTGGCCGGGGTGGCCCCGGACGAGATCGCCGATCCGCGGGTGTATTGCGAAATCATCCGCCAGTGGTCGACCTTTCATCCGGAATTTTCCTACCTGCCGCGCAAGTTCAAGATCGCGGTGACCGGCGCGACGCACGACCGGGCCGCCGCCCAGGTACACGACATCGGTTTGAATCTGCTCCGCAACCAACAGGGCGAGATCGGCTTTCGCGTGTTGGTCGGCGGCGGTCTGGGCCGTACCCCCATCATCGGCCAGGTCATCCGTGAGTTCTTGCCGCAGCGCGATCTGTTGAGTTATCTGGAGGCCATCCTGCGGGTCTACAACCTGCACGGCCGACGCGACAATCTCTACAAGGCCCGTATCAAGATCCTGGTCAAGGCGCTGGGAGCGGCCAAATTCCGCGAGCAAGTCGAGGCGGAATGGCAGTGCATCAAGGATTCCGGGCTGGTGCTGGATGATGCGGAGGTCGAGCGGGTGCAGCACTTTTTCGCGCCACCGCCCTACGATCCGGCCGCTGCCGACGATACCGGCTTGCTGCAGTCGATCAAGAGCGATCCGGGTTTTGCTACTTGGGTGCGGCATAATGTGGCCGAACACAAGGTAGCGGGCTACCGCAATGTATTCGTGGCTCTGAAGGAGCCCGGCACGCCGCCCGGCGACATCACCGCCGAGCAGATGGATGCGCTGGCCGATCTGGCCGACCGCTACAGCTTCGGCCAGATTCGCTCGACCCATCACCAGAACCTGTTGCTGGCCGACGTGCGCCAAGCCGATCTTCACGCGCTGTGGCGCGAACTGGCGGCGCTGAAACTGGCGGCGCCGGTCATCGGCACCTTGGCCGACATGATTTGCTGCCCCGGCCTGGATTTCTGTAGCCTGGCCAACGCCAGCTCGATCAGCATCGCTCAGCAGATCAACGAGAAATTCGACAGCCTGGATTATCTCTACGATCTTGGCGATATCCGCCTGAACATGTCCGGCTGTATGAACGCCTGCGGCCATCATCACGTCGGTCATATCGGCATTCTCGGGGTCGACAAGAAGGGCGAGGAGTGGTACCAGATTTCGCTGGGCGGCTCCTCGGAGAACGACGCGACGCTTGGCGACATCCTCGGTCCCTCGGTGCCCAAGACCGAAGTCGCCAACACCCTGGAGCGCATCCTGCAGGTGTATGTGGAGCGGCGCCAGGATGGCGAACGCTTCGTCGACGCCTGCCGACGGATCGGACTGGAGCCCTTCCGGTTGCGGGCTTATGCGCCGGGGAGTCAAGCAGCCAAGCAGGAGGAGCAGCGTTATGCGGTCGGTTATTAAGGAGCGACGCATCGTCGAGGATCACTGGCAACATGTCGCCGACGAGGCCGAATTGCCGGCCGGACCGGTCATCGTGAGTCTGGCGCGCTGGCGCAAGGAACGGGCGACATTGCTGGCGCGCAGCGCGCCGGTGGGGATTCGGCTGCCCAATACGGTCGATCCGGCCGAACTGGTCGAGGAGCTGCCGCGGCTGGCGCTGGTGGCGCTGGAGTTTCCCAAGTTTGCCGACGGTCGCGCCCATTCCCAGGCCCGCCTATTGCGTGAGCGGTATGGTTATCGGGGCGAGTTGCGGGCGGTCGGCGACGTGCTGCGCGATCAACTGGCCTTCATGGCGCGCAATGGCTTCGACGCTTTCGAGTTGCGCGCGGATCGCAGCCTGGATGACGCTTTGCGGGCCTTCGACGAATTCAGCGTCAGTTATCAACCCGCCGTCGATCAACCGTTGCCGCTGTATCGGCGAAGAGGCTAGATCGACCCCGAGGGGGCCGGCTTGCGGCCCCTTTCGTTCATTGCAGGTACCAATCCGGCGGGATCGGATTATCCACCGTCTTCTGGCCGGATTCCTCCCTATCGTCCACTGGATCGCCGGCGCCTTCGCTGATATTGACGACCACGGTGGTGACGTTGTCGCTGGCGTCGCGCATCAGGGCCAGATGGATGAAAGCCTTGACCGCCTCCTGGCAGTTGTGGTCGCTGTGCAGAAGCAGACGGGTGATTTCCTCGTCGCTTACCGTCTTGTTGAGCCCGTCGCTGCACAGCAGGAAGATGTCGCCGGTCCGCAGTGGGTAGATCTTCTCGTCGATCCGCAGCTCCTCGGCCGATCCGACCGCGCGGGTGATAACGTTGGCCAGCGGGTGGCGGTGGGCATCTTCGGGCGTGATCAGTCCTTGGTCGACCAGTTCCTGCACATGGCTGTGATCGCGCGTCAACTGTTCCAGCCGACCACTGCGCAAGCGATAGATCCGGCTGTCTCCCACCCACAGGCAGGCGCAGCGATCCTGATGAGCCAGCAGGACCACCACCGTACTGCCGATGGTGCGATGCTGGTAGCGCTGGGCCGATTCCTCCCGCAACCGCTGGTTGACCTCGGTCAGGCGCTCCCGCGCCGAGTCCAGCAGCGCTTGCCAGTTGGCGGGAGGCGGTATCTGCTGCAAGGACTCGACGATCATACGACTGGCGACATCGCCGGCTTCATGCCCCCCCATGCCATCGGCGACCGCCCACAGTCCCAGTTCGGGCATGACGAGACAGGCGTCTTCGTTGATGGCCCGCACCATGCCGACATGGCTGCGGCCGGCGGATGACCAGTAAAAAGGTTGTGGTTTCTGCATGGGTTAATCCTCTTCGGCGGCAGGGGGCTCGTCCGAGTGCAAAGCGATGCCGGCGAGCGATGGTTCGTTCCAACCCCATTGTGGCCAGTCTCCCGACAACAGCGCAGCGAAACCGTCGATCGGCGGCAGGCCATCACAAATGAGCAGGCAGCGGGCGATCCGGTCCGAACCTTCGGTCCACCACAGGCTGGGTTGAGGAAACGCCCGCCGGAACAGATGCGCGGCCAACCCCGACAGGGCATGATGCGTCGTCGTCGCGTCTGGCAGCGCACAATGCCAAGCTTTGCCGGTCGCCACATCGGCAGCAGCGGGTTCCGATCCCTGCGGCCGGCCCAAGGTGGCCACGTTTTGGCTGAAGTCTTCCAGATCGAGTTGGTCGCAGTCGAGCCCCGCCAGGGCGATCCGTTCGGCTTGCTGGAACCAGTCGTCGGCGGTGGCGGGCAAGGCCAGCAGGAGTTGGTCCGGCGGCAATGGCGCGGCGATCACCATGGGATAGTAGCGGCCCACCCGGTCCATGCTCGGCATCAGGATGCCGGCGTGGCCGCTCGGCCCGCACAGTCCGGGGCCGAGCGCGAAACGCCAGATCGGACTGGTGCAGTAGCGCTCGCGCCAATGTTCTCCCAACTGGTCGCGGCTGCGGGCGATGGCGGCTTGCAACCAGCGATCCCAGGGCTGGAGAAACGCTGTGGACAGGGCGCGGCCGATGAAGTCGCCCCGGCTGGGCAGCTTGCCGTAGAAACCCACGCTGGACGGCGGCGGTTCGGAGATCATAGCTGATCGGGGCACCGGAAACCCTCCAGCTCGCGCAGGCGGAATGGATTCGAACCATTGGCGGTGCGCATCTCGTAGACGGCTTGGCGACCGCCGATCTGGAAGGTCAATTGGAACTGGCCAGTGCCGGTCGGTTGGATCTGGGTTTGATCGAGGAGCTTGAACCAGGCCCAGGGTCCGCTTTCGTTCAGCTGTGACGGTCCGCTGGCGGCGGGCGGGACGAAGGCGATTTGCGCTTGTCCGGCCGAGCCGGTCCATTGCAGGTCGTTCACTCGGGCCTGCTGACCGGCGTTGTAGCTGAGGGTCTGATTGTCCAGACCGATCACGACCTGGGAGATGTCGGGGCTGACCGAAACCGGAACCAGCTGGAAGCGGATCTGTGGCGTTTGGCTGTTGCCGCTGAACAGCGCGTCGCGTACGGTGGCAGCGCGCTGGAAAACCTGCAAGGTTTCCGGCGCGAGACTCTGATCGGGGCCGCTGGGACCGCGCCAGCGCCAGTTGCCCTGCGAAGTATCGACGTACGTCTGCAGGTTCTGCTTGAAGAAATTGTCCATCAGGCCATTGGGGCCGAAGAAGCGGCCAAAGGCTGTGAGCGTGGCGTCCGGGGGACCTTGCGTGGTCCGGTTTCCGCCGGAACCGGCAGGTTGGCCGACCCATTGGATGCTGTTGACCGGGACCGCTGCGCTCGGGGCCGTTCCCGCTCCAGCGCCGCTCCACTGGATAGAGCTACGGACCAGGGGATAGCGGCCATACAAGTTGTCTTGAAAAAAAGCGGCGATTTGAGCCGCTTTCCATTGGGCGTTCAACCGATCGCGTAAACTTCGCACGATATCGGAGCTGTCGAGCGCCAGCTTGTTGAGCAGGGTGTTGAATGGCGGCGGTTTGCGGGTGGCGTCCACCTGCAACTGGTTGACCACGGTTCCGAACTGATCCTTGAGATTCTGCGGCACGCTGCCATCCGGGTTGGCCTCCCGGGCACGGGCGATGGCGTTCATGTGGCCGTACAGCTCGTTGAGGATGGACAGCGTTTTGTCGAGGGGCGGAATCGCGCCGTCGGCACCCTTGATTTCCCGCGTGTACAGGCTGTTGAAATCCAGCAACCGCGGATCGAGGGTACAAGGCTGGATGGCCGAATTGGCGGCCGGGGTCTTGGCGTTGCCGATGATTCCGGCGATCTTGTCGGTCAGTGACTTGTCGGCGGGGGTCTTGCCAGCGTCGGGTTTGGTCGGCGGTTGATTGAGCGCGGTTTCGCGGGAGACCGTTTCGACCAGATTGCGCAACGGCGAGGTCGGGGCCGACAGCACCTGCAGAATCTCCAGCGCTGCGTCGGGTTTGTCGAACGCCTTGATCTGGACGTCACCGAGCAGATCCTGCCACTGTCGCAGGAAATCGTTGAGATAAAGCCGGCAGACGCTGTCGGCGATCTGCTGGCGTTCGACCGGATTGCTGGAAATCTGGACGGTCGAACCCAGTATCCAGCTTTCCTCGGCCTGTTGATCGACCAGCTTCGGGCCTTCGTTCAGAAAGAACTGGTAGTAGCCATTGTAGGTGTACAGGCCGGGAATCCCGCTGTTCAGCGCCTGACCGCTCTTGCGATCGAACACCCGCGGCGTATCGGGGCCGGCGGCGGCGGTCAGACCGATGGTCGGCGGCGTGCCGGCAGCGCGCTGATTTTGCTTGATCCGCTCGTAGATGCGCTGGGAGAGCGGCGATTGATTCAGCAGGTTGCGGGTTTGCTGAATCAGGGCGTTGTCCAGCTCGATGGGCGATTGCAGCGGCGACTGTTTGAGCAGCGCATCCAGATGGGCCGAGAGCTGTTCGCGCTGTTCCCGGCCGACGCTGCGCGGCAGGTTGGTCTGCCAGTCCTGCTCCATCCAGGCTTTGATGGCCGCGGCGTCGAAGCGCTGCGGATCCTGCAGCATCAGATAGACTTTGAGCGTGTCGTACAGAGCGCCAGGATTTTTGGTGTTCTGCCGCAGCTGCTCTTCCATGCGCAGGATGATGCGGGGGAGGAGGGCCTGTTGCAGCAGGCGGGTATAGATGGCCTGTGCTTCGCTGCCGAGCTTGTCGCCCTGGTAGAGGCCGAAGCCCATCAGCCAGGGGGTTCCGGCGTCGCGGTCGTCATAGCCGCCGGGGATGGTGCGGGCGGCATTGAGCAGGCTCAGGGTGGCGGCGGGATCGACCTGATCGGGCGAGAGCGCCTTGATCTGCTGGTCCACGACCAGGCGCTGTTTTTCCACTGCCCGCACGTAGATTTCGTTACGGGCGTAGCTGGCGAGCCAGAGCACGGCGGCGATCACGGTGATGAGCAGCGCTGCGGCGTAGGCGCCGCGCTGAATCCAGCCGCGCCAGCGTTCCACCTTGAGATTGGCGCCGGCCAGTTCCGCTTCGGGAAAGATGACGCCGTTCAGCAGCCGGGTGATGAAGTAGCTGCGGCCCTTGCCGGCGAAGGTGCTCAGGGTCTGTCGGCCCAGTCCGAAGGTAGCGGCCAGCGAACTGGTCAGCCGGTCGATCGGCGTACCTTCCTGGGTGCCGCTGGTGAAGTACACGCCGCGCAGCAGTACACGCTCTTCGTAGCGGTTGGGGCGAAACACTTCCTTGAGGAAGCGGTCGGCGACCTGCTTCAGGGAGCTGAACTGCTTGGGCAGGGTGTAGATCAGATCGCGCCGCTGGGGGTCGCGCTCGTCCTGCAGGCGTTCGACCAGGCGATCGTTCAGCCGCTGCTCCAACAGATCGAGTTCGGCCGGGAAGTGCTCGACCATGCCTGCCGGGCTGGCCAGGTCGTCCATCGGAAAGGTCATGCCCCAGACCTGGGCGCGCTCCTCCTGGCCCAGATCGGCGAAGAATTCGACGAAGCCGGCGATCAAGTCAGCCTTGGTGAACAGGACGTAGATCGGGAAGCGAATGCCGAAATGCTCATGCAGCTCCTGGATCCGCTGCTTGATGGCCACGGCCTGGAGCGAGCGCTCTTCCTCGCTCTGTTGCATCAGGTCGGACAAGCTGATGGCGACGAAAGCGCCGTTGATGGGGCGGCGGCGGCGGTGCTTCTTGAGCAGATCGAGGAAGCCGCGCCAAGCGGCCCGGTCGACTTCTTCGTGGCTATCCTGGGTGGTGTAGCGGCCAGCGGTGTCCAGCAGCACCGCTTCGTCGGTGAACCACCAGTCGCAGTTGCGGGTGCCGCCCACCCCGCGCACCTTGCCCGCGCCCAGCGGAAACCGCAGCCCGGAATTGATCAGCGCGGTGGTCTTGCCGGAGCCGGGCGGGCCGATGATGATGTACCACGGCAATTGGTAGAGGTATTGCGAGCGTCCGCTCTTGCCGCCCAGCCGGGCTTTTCTGAGCGTGACCAACGCCTCGTCCAACCCTTCCTTCAGGGTGGCGATTTCCTCGGCCGAAGCTGCGTCCTCTTCCTTCTTCTTCTTTTCCTGTTCCTTGGCGGCGGCCCGGTCGGCCCCGCCCGCCCCGCCGAGCTTGCCGGTCTGCCCGGCTAGATCGGCCAGCATATCCCGGTTGCGGCGCAGGGTGTTGATGTAGGTGACCAGCTGATAGAGCGCCAGGCTGCCGCCCACCGTCATGATGGAGACGACGCGGCCCAGGTCGTTGCCCAGTGGCGATTGGCCGGCGATGGCGATCAGCGGCCCCAGATACCAGATCAGGGCAGCGACCGCCAGAAAGCCGGTGATGCCGATGAACCAGGGGTTTTTCAGAAAACTCCAGATCTTCTTCATGATTCTGCTCTAATTGACGCGGGCCAGCAGAATGATGTCGACGCGCCGGTTGAGGGCGCGGTTCTGCGGCGTGTCGTTCGGAGCGACCGGCTCGTTGTCGGCGCGACCCTCGCTGATGAAACGGCCCGGAGTGGCGCTGGTGGTCGCCAGAATCTTGACCACGCTGTCGGCGCGCGCCTTGGACAGGTGCCAGTTGGACGGAAACTGCAAGGTTCGGATCGGCACGTTGTCGGTGTGACCGGTCACCATGACCTGACCCTGGACCTTGTTCAATTCGTTGCCGATTTGCTGGAGCAGGCCGTAGAAGGCCGGCTTGACCTCGGCTTTGCCGGAGTCGAACAGGCCATCGCCGCGGATGCGGATCGTAGTCTTGTCGGCTTCCGCCACAACCGCGACCAGCCCCTGGCGGATTTGCGGGTCCAGGAAGGTCCGCAGGTTCTGGGTGACCTGGACCAGGTTGTTGTTGGGTTTGATCGGCGAGGGGGTGGTGGGGACGCCGCCGCGGCGGACCATGGCCACGGTTTCGCCGCGCACGCCGCTCAGCGCCGCCAGCACCGGGTCGGAGGCTTTGTTCAGCAGCCAGCTGAAGATCGCGTAGGCCAGCAGCAGCAGGACCGCCGCGACGGCGGCCACCACCCACAGTGGGACGTAGCGGATCAGCGGATTGTGCTGATTGACCACGCCGCGCCAGTGTGGCGACAGTTCGCGCTCGAATTCGCCACGGGCGGTGCGGATGGCGTTGTAGGCCCGCTCGCGTTGCTCTTCCAGGCGGCTGCGACCATTGTCCAGCAGTCGATAGCGTCCCTGGAAACCGAAGGCCAGACAGAGATACATCAATTCCAGCAGATGCAGATTCTTGCGTGGGTCGAGGATGATGGAGTCCAGCAGTTCGAAGAATTTCTCGCCGCCCCAGGTTTCGTTATGGAAGGTGATCAGCAGACTGTTCTCGCTCCAGTCGCTGGCCCGGCCCCAGGGAGTGTTGAGCACCACCTCGTCGAGCGTGGTGCACAGTACGTAACGGGCCCGGAATACGGTTTTCTCGGGGATGCCCTGATTGCGGGCGCCGGCCGTGAAAGCCTTGACCTCCTCGATCATCCGCAGTCGCAGCCGCTCGGGGTCGGGATGCGAAGAGGTGTTCTTCAGGCGCATGATCAGGCTGAGCAGGGGCGTGGCGGCCGCTTCCAGCGGATTCATGCCAGCGCCGGACGAGGGCAGGGCTCCGGCTTCCAGCGGTGGCGGAGCTTGCGGAGACGGCGGCGGCGCGGGCGCGGTGGTCGATCCCGAGCGGCGGCCGCCCGGAATCGGCTTGATGATGGTGCGATCGCCCTCGTCGCCGTCGATGGCGAACGGATCGTCGATGGTCACGGTTGGCTACTCGCTCACTCTTTGATGGCCCAGAACGCCATTTCCAGCCCTGGAAACTCGCCGCCGACATGGAAGGCGAACCCTCCCGAGTTGAGAATTTGTTTCCAGAACTCGCTGCTGCGGTCAAGCCGGAAATAGATGAAGTCGGCCCGGTAGGGGATTTCCCGTGGCGCGACCGGCAGGGCGTTGACGCCGATGCCAGGGAGGTGATGATTGACGAATTGGGCGATGCGCTCGACTGGGCCGATCTTGACCTGGGTCGGGAAGCGGGCGCGCAACAGGTCGGCGGCCATGTCGGCGCGAACCGCCAGAATGAAGGTGGCTTTGGCCAGCAAGGGCCGCTCGCGATCGGTGATGATCGCCACTCGGATGCCGTATTGCCGCTCTTCGATTGGAATCTGGATTGCGGCCTGCTCCTCGACCAGGCTGAGCGAGCGGCGCAACTCGGCCATCAGGGAGCCGAGGGTCTTCTGCAGGTCGTCGTGGTCGTAGGCGGGAAACACCGGCGGCCGGCGTTTAGTCTTGCCGGTAAAGGTGGCCATCTCGCCAGCCAGTTGTACCGCGATCTGGTAGAAGGCTTCCGGATGCAGGTGCTGCATAGTCGCCAGATGGGCGAACAGCGGTTCGAAGCGATTGACGGTCTGCAACCGCAGGAATTGGGCGATGTCCACCCCGGCCCCGCGCGCGGTGCCAGCGCCCGCCACCCGTTCGGCCAGGGCGTCCCCGCGCTGGTGCAGGAGACCGAGCACCTCGGTGACGAAGCCGTTCAGGGTCGGCTGGTTGCGGCAGTCGAGGCTGGGCGGCAGGTAGTCGCCGTCCAACACCACCATCTGGTCGGGTCGCTTCTCCAGCACGCGGACAATGCCGATGCAGGTGTGTTCGCTGAAGTCCTTGGTGTCGAGAAACAGTCGTAAGCGCTGTTCACCGATTTCGACAAAAGCGCTGTTGTTGGCGGTGTCGAAATTGTTGTCGCGCACCTCGCGAGCTGTTGCCCGGTAACGCGCAGCGGTATCTTGAATCTCGCCGCGCTCCACATCGGCCATGCCGGTGCGGCGCAGGGGGAGCGCCAGCATGATCCGGACGCCGCGCACATCGGCGTCGATGTCCAAAGGCGCGGGGGGCGGGTCGTAGTCGGGGATATTGAAAGGAGTGCCGTCCGGCAGCAGTCCCTTGGCGCTGGTGATGGCGACCTTACCCAGTGCCAGCGCTTCGCGGTCCAGGGTCAACTCGCCGACGCCCCAGTCGTAGGGTCGCAGATAAGCGCAGGATTGCCGGACGAGGGCTTCGATGTGCCGATCCTGCTGCTGAAAGTGCTGGGGACGCAGGAACATCCCCTCGGACCACACGATCTTGCTGTACCAACTCATGGTGGCGTTGCTCGTTTCATCGCTTCGTTGAGGGTGGAGGGACCGCAGTTAAATCCTAGCATCCAATTGGCGAAGCGATATATAGATGGGGTGGCGGGAGAGGATTCACTGCTCACTCAGGTGCTGTTCGTAGGCGCGCACGAATTCGTTGCCAAACAGTTCGTTGAAATCTTCCTCGGCCTCGTGGACGATCGCCTGGTACTCGCTGGTGAACAGATCCCAGTATTTGGCCTTGCGGTTTACCGGCAGGATGCTGTCGAGCACGGTCTGTTGCAGGCGGGTTTCCAGATTGTGCGGATCGAAGCGTTCGAGCAGGTGGGCCATGGCCGCCCGAACGCCTTCCCAGACTGCGTATTGATGGGCCTTGATGTCCTGAAAGCCTTCGTGGACCGCCTGTTGCGGCGACATGTAGGCGTCCTTCCGTCGAATCAGTAACAGGGTCATGACCATTTCCGGGCTCAGGGGGGTTTGGCCCGGCGGAGTCTTGAGCGGGTTGTTCTCGACGGGGCCGATGGTGGTGCGGTCGAGGCGAAATTCGCTCTTGACGTCGCTGCGGGCCTGCAGGATGTCCATGAGCCCCTGCACGGTCTCGCGGAAAATCGTCCCGAGGTTGGCCAGGATTTCGGGTAACTGGTCGGCGGTCAGCGTGGTGTGAGCCAGACCGGCGCGCTCCAGGAAGATACGCAGCAAATCCTCGGCGCTGGATCCGGATGGTGCGGCGGGGACGACTGGAGCCGGCGGTGGTGCAGCGGGGACGACTGGAGCCGGCGGTGGTGCAGTGGGGACGACTGGAGCCGGCGGCGCAAGCGGATGGGAGGGCCTTGGTTCGGCCGAGGATTCGAGCACCGCGAGTGGCGCGACAGGGTGCGGCGGGGCGGTGGCCTCCAGCGGTGGTATGGCGGTCGGCTGCGGCGCAGCTGGCGGCGCTAGCCACCAGTCTTCGGGAATGAGCGACTCTTCGGGCGGAGGTTCTTGCACCGACGCTGCGGTGATCGGCAGCGGCGGCTCGGCGCGGTCTGGCGGTGGGGCCGGGGGCGCGAAGGGTTCAGGCAGCGGTGGAACGGGTGTCGCAAAGGGTTCGGGCGGTGGGGCCGGGGGCGCGAAGGGTTCGGGCAGCGGCGGTATTGCGAAATCGGTTTCGGCGGCTGGCGACGGTATTGCGAAATCGGTTTCGGCGGCTGGCGGTGGTGGCGGTTCGGGGGTGGGCGTTTCCGACACCAGCGCCGGCGGCTCGAAGAAGGCCCGGTCCGGCGCGAGCAGATCGGAAGGCGGTTCGGTGACGACGCCGTGGGCTGGCGCTCCGGGAGTGCGCGGTTGCCCGAGCGACACCTCGCTCATGATATCGGCGAAGGAAGGCTTGGCGGCATCCACCATGCCGCCGGGACGCGGCCCCTCGATGGCGGCGATGTCCGGGCCGAGGAGCGGCGGCGGCATGATGTCGGTCAGCGGACCTTCGGCTTCAGGCTCCTCCGGTTCGGGCTCCATCAGCGCGGCCGCCGACGGCGTCAGGGTCACCGCGATCTCGTACTCGCCCAGGATGAAGTGATCGCCGTCCTTGAGCTTCACGACCTGGTTGCGGTCGATGCGCTCTTGGGAGTTGTTGAGGAAGACACCGTTGGTGCTGGTGTCGGTCAGGAAATAGCTGCCGCCCTGGTGATGGATGGTGCAGTGCTTGCCGGACAGGATGCGTTCCGGGTCCTGCAGGATCCAATCGTTCTGGGCCGAGCGGCCGATACTGATGGCTCCGTCATTGAGGAGCTTGGTGGTTTCCTGACCAGGAGAGAGCCGTTGATAGCTAGTGATGGTCAATTTCAAGGGCATGGCGCAAATCCATCGAGGATGATGCCGCTTTGACCGCCGGGCGGAGTGGATCGAAGCAATGGTTAATCTGCAATATCAATTTGGCTAGTCTATACCGCGAAGGTAGGCTGAGCCAAGCCAAGCTAAGCTATACTCACTTCAGATCAGACCGTGGAAGAGGATCGCGTGGGCGATGAGTGTAATCGATATTGACGGGCTGTTGTGCGATGTGGCCGCCGAAGCGCCCTGTGGCGAGGATCTTGAATACGATCCGAACTTTATCCGTTTGGAAACACTGGCCCAGGAAACCCCGGAACGCCAGTATGGCGGTACCATCATTCCTGCCGAGCCGCCGGATTGGGTTAATGTCAAGAAGACGGCCTTGGAATTGTTTACGCGCACCCGCGATTTGCGGGTGACGGTGTATTTAGTCAGAGCCTTGCTTCACACCGACGGATTGCAGGGTTTTAGCGATGGGTTACATTTGTTGCGTGGCTTGATCGAGAAATTTTGGGAAGGGCTCTATCCAAAACTGGACCCTGATGACGATAATGATCCGACGTTGCGGATCAATATCGTTTCCGCTTTGATCGATCCAGAAGCGACCTTACGCAATATTCGGGAAATGCCCCTGGTCGTGTCGCGAATTGTAGGACGTTTCAGCTTTCGCGACATGCAAATTGCCGCAGGTGTGCTAAAACCAATAGTAGCCAAGGACGATAAGACGCCGCTGCCCGAACAGGCCATGATCGACAGCGCCTTTCAGGATGTGGATCTGATGGTGCTGCGGGATACCGCGCTGGCGCTCGAGCAAATCAAAGTAAATTCCACTGCGATCGAGGCGGTGCTCACCGATCAGGTCGGTATTCTCCAGTCTCTCAACCTGAGCCCGCTACGCGAATTGTCGCAGGAAATGTATGTCATCGTGGCGGGTTGGTTGTCGCGGCGCGGATATGTGGAGCCCTCGTCCGAACCGGAAGCGTCGGAATCGGACATCGAAACCTCCGACTCCGATGCGGGTCAACAGGCAGGTATTGCAAAGGGACCAAAACTCGTGGTGGGCGAACTCAACAACCGTGAAGACGTCATCCGAATGCTGGATAAATTGTGTGAGTATTTTGCCCGCCACGAACCGTCCAGTCCGGTGCCTTTTCTGTTGAAGCGGGCCAAACGACTCATGGACAAGGATTTCATGGAAGTGCTGCGGGATCTCGCCCCAGGAGGGACCGATCACGCCAAGGTGATTCTCGGTCTGGACGAACAGCCTCCCAGTTGAATGGGGGTTGGCATTGCTGCTTTTTCGAGGCTGGAACCGTCGTTTCTGGCAATTGAAGCTGGTATGTGCTGAGTGTAGAGGGTATCGCTATGGCAGAGAGCAGTCAGAAATTCATCGCCCGCAATCGGGCACCGCGCGTGCAGATCGAGTACGATGTAGAAGTCTATGGCGCAGAAAAAAAGGTGCAATTACCCTTCGTGATGGGAGTGATGGCCGATTTGTCGGGTAAACCAGCCGAGCCCCTAGCGCCAGTCGCCGATCGCAAGTTCCTGGAAATCGACGTGGATAATTTCGACGATCGAATGAAGGCTATGAAGCCGCGCGTCGCCTTCCGGGTGCCCAACACCATCACCGGCGATGGGCAATTGAGCATCGATCTGACTTTCGAGAGCATGGACGATTTCTCTCCCGCTGCCGTGGCCAGAAAGGTTGAAGGCGTCAGGGAGCTGCTCCAGGCGCGCGAACAGCTGTCCAACCTGATGACGTACATGGACGGCAAGACCGGAGCCGAAGAGTTGATCGCCAAGGTGCTCAACGATCCCAGTTTGCTGCAGGCGCTGGCATCGACGCCCAAGCCGCAGTCCCCAGAATCCGCCAGCCCTGCCGAGGAGTAATCGTATGGCCGAAGAAGCCACCTCCGCCGAAGTCAAGTCTCAGTCTGAAGCCGGCGTATTCGAGATCAGCGAATTCGGTTCGCTGTTGCAAAAAGAATTCAAACCGCGCAGCGACCAGGCGCGCGAGGCGGTCGAGGCCGCCGTGAAGACCCTGGCGGCGCAGGCTCTGCAGAACGCCACGGTCATTTCCAACGATGCGCTCCGCTCCATCGAGGGCATGATTGCGACGATCGACAAGAAGCTCACCGAGCAGATCAACCACATCATGCACCATGCCGACTTCCAGAAGCTGGAAGGCGCTTGGCGCGGCTTGCATTATCTGGTCAACAACACCGAAACCGACGAGATGCTCAAGATTCGCGTCATGAACATCTCGAAGAACGAGCTGGGCAAGACGCTGAAGAAGTTCAAAGGCACCGCCTGGGATCAAAGCCCCTTCTTCAAGAAGATCTACGAAGAGGAATACGGCCAGTTCGGCGGCGAACCGTTCGGCTGTCTGGTCGGCGATTATCACTTCGACCATAGCCCGCAAGATGTGGAGATGCTGCGCGGAATCTCGCAAATCGCCGCTGCCGGCCATACGCCGTTCATCGCCGCCGCCGCTCCCAGCGTCATGCTGATGGATTCCTGGCAGGAGCTCAGCAATCCCCGCGATCTCACCAAGATCTTCCAGACTCCCGAACACGCCTCCTGGCGCTCGTTGCGGGATTCCGAGGACTCGCGTTATCTGGCGTTGACCATGCCGCGTTTCCTGGCGCGGTTGCCGTATGGCTCGAAGACCGATCCAGTCGAGGCGTTCGATTTCGAAGAAGACACCGAAGGCGCGGATCACAACAAATATACCTGGGCCAATTCGGCCTATGCCATGGCGGTCAATATCAACCGGGCTTTCAAATTGTACGGTTGGTGCACCCGCATTCGCGGCATCGAATCGGGCGGCGCGGTGGAAGGATTGCCCACCCACACTTTCCCGACCGACGATGGCGGCGTCGACATGAAATGTCCGACCGAGATCGCCATCAGCGACCGGCGCGAAGCGGAATTGGCCAAGAACGGTTTCATGCCGCTCGTGCACAAGAAAAACTCGGATTTCGCCGCCTTCATCGGCGCGCAATCCTTGCAGAAGCCGGCCGAATACGACGATCCGGACGCGACCGCCAACGCCAATCTATCGGCGCGCCTGCCGTATCTGTTCGCGACGTGTCGCTTTGCTCATTATCTGAAATGCATCGTTCGCGACAAGATCGGCTCGTTCAAGGAGCGCGACGCGATGCAGAAATGGCTGCAGAAATGGATTACCCAGTATATCGACGGTGATCCCCTGCATTCGAGTGAGGTCGTCAAGTCGCGCAAGCCACTGGCGGCGGCCCAAGTCGTCGTGGAAGAAGTGGAAGGCAATCCGGGCTATTACTCGGCTAAATTTTTCCTGCGGCCTCATTATCAGTTGGAGGGGCTGACGGTCTCTCTGCGGCTGGTGTCCAAGCTGCCTTCGGAGAAAGGCGGGGCGGGCTGACGTCCAGTTCAGTCCGGACCAGTGGTCCAGGCTGGGCCGGTCGTTTAGCTGCGGCTCAATGGAAGAATGGAGAAGGGTGTTTCACTTAATATATTGATTTAAATGGAATAAATAAGTTGGCACAGGAAGTGCTTTATGACAAGTGCCCCGCGAAGTTCTCAACAAGCTGCGGCGAATCTGCGAATCCAGCGGGCATCGAATACCGGTCCAAGCGCGAGTGGTGGGGGGCCGGGTGGGTTGAGTGAGAAACCGAATTTCAGCGAGTTTTAGAGAGGTGTGTCATGGCTGTTAGCTTGTTCATGAAGATTGCCGACGTCGAAGGCGAATCCACCAAGAAGGGTTACGAGGGCTGGTGCGAACTGTTGTCCATTGCGATGGGTGGCACCCAATCCGGCACCATGCAAATCGGTGCGGGCGGTGGCGCCGGCAAGGTGTCCATCCAGGATATCTCGGGGTCGAAGTATGTCGATAAAGCTTCGTCGGTGATGTTCCAGTTCATGTGCTCCGGCCAGCATTTCGCGACGGTCGAGATCCATGTCACCAAGGCCGGCGGCAATGACAATACGATGATTCCGTACGTCAAGTACAAGCTGTCGGACGTGCTGATCTCCAGCCTGATGCAGGCCCCTTCCGACGGTTCGGAGCTGGTGGTGGAGAGCTTCTCGCTCAATTTCTCCAAGATCGAGTACATCTATACCCCGCAGAAATCGGACGGTACGCCGGATACCGAAATTCCGAAGACCTTCGACATCAAAACCAACGCGGTGGAATAAACTGCGCAAGTGCCAGCCTAGCCATGGCTGGCATCTTAACCTCACTGACAAGCCCGCGGCCCTGTGCCGCTGGCTTGCTTTATTGACGGGAGCGTCAGATGGTCATCGCCCAGGAAAGTCTACGCGCTGGCAATGTCCTGTTAGCCCTGCAGCAACTGCAGGACCAGATTCGCAAGCAGCCAGCCAACGCCCAGCATCGCGTGTTCCTGTTCCAGTTGCTGGCGGTGCTGGGTCGCTGGGAAAAGGCCATGACCCAGCTCAACGTGCTGGCTGAACTGGACGCCGGCACCTTGCCGATGGTGCAGACCTACCGTGAAATCCTGCGCTGCGAGGCCCTGCGCGCGCAGGTCTTTGCCGGACAGCGTTCACCGCTGATCTTCGGTGATCCGGTGCAGTGGCTGGCGCTGTTGTTCGAGTCCTTGCGCCTGACGGCGACCGGCCATCATGCCCAGGCCCAGACCGTGCGCGACCAGGCGTTCGAGGCCGCACCGACCACTCCCGGTTGCCTGGACGGTCAACCGTTTGCCTGGATCGCCGACGCCGATACCCGATTGGGTCCGGTGATCGAGGCGGTCATCAACGGCCGGTATTACTGGGTGCCTTTTCAGCGCATCCGCGCCATCCAGCTGGAAGCGCCGGCCGATTTACGCGATCTGGTGTGGATGCCGGCCCAGTTCACTTGGCGTAACGGCGGAGAAACCGTCGGCTTCATTCCGTCGCGCTATCCGGATTCGGAAACGAGCAGCGATCCGGCGATTCAGCTCGGGCGGAAAACCGAATGGCAGGAATACGAGGGGGACGCGTTTATCGGTTTGGGTCAGCGCTTGCTGACGACCGATGGCGGCGACTATCCCCTGTTGGAGATTCGCTCGATCACTCTCGACGACGATGCTGCGCCGGAGACGGGCGCGCTTGGCGCTGCTGCGGAGTGAATGCTGAACCGTGGCCGAACTGACCCCCCAGGAACGCCTGCAACCGTCGTTGCTGGACCGCCTGACCGACGACGATCCGGGCAAGACCCAGGAATCACGCGAGAATCGCGTGCTGTCCATGAATCGTTTGCGGGAATGCGTCCTGCGCGATCTGGCCTGGCTGTTCAATGCGGTGTGCTTGCCGGAGCGGGAGGAGATCGAACACTACCCGTTCGCTCAGCATTCCGTCATCAATTTTGGCCTGCCGCCGCTGTCGGGCAGCGTGGCGCAAAACATCGACGTCCATGATCTGGAAGCCACCTTGCGACAAACGATCTGGGATTTCGAACCCCGCATCCTGAGGAATACGGTGGCGGTTCGGGTGATCGTGGACAAGGAGTTGATGGGCCACAATACCCTGACTTTCGAAATCAGCGGCGACTTGTGGGCGCAGCCCGTGCCCCTGCAGCTGTTCCTGAAAACCGAAATCGATCTGGAAACCGGCCAGGTCAAGGTCGAACAAGGCAATTCCGTGAGTGTGCGCTGATGCATCCCCACCTTCTGCAATATTACAATCGGGAACTGCAGTTCCTGCGCGAGATGGGGAGCGAGTTCGCGCGCGAATTTCCCAAGATCGCCGGCCGACTGGGACTGGAGGAATTCGAATGCGCCGATCCTTATGTCGAGCGCCTGCTGGAAGGATTCAGTTTCCTAGCCGCGCGGGTGCAACTCAAGATCGATGCTGAATTCCCGCGTTTTACCCGACATCTGCTGGAGATCATCTATCCGCACTACCTGACGCCAACCCCCTCGATGGTGGTGGCCCAGTTTCAGCCGGATCCGACCGAGGGCTCTCTGGAAGGGGGCTTCGCCATTCCCCGCGACCATGCCTTGTTCAGCCTGTTGGGCAAGGGCGAGCGGACAGTCTGCGAGTATCGCACCGCGCAGCCGGTGACCCTGTGGCCGCTGGAAATTACCGAAGCGCAGTATTTCGCCGGCAAGGAGCCGGTGGCGCAGCTCGATCTGCCGGAATTGTCCAAGGTGCGGGCCGGCATCCGGCTGCGCTTGCGCACCACCTTGCCGGGGTTGCCGTTCAACAAGCTGGCTCTGGAGCGGTTGGTGTTGTACCTGCACGGTAGTGACGCCCTGCCGATGCGGTTGTACGAGCAATTGTTGACCAATGCCGTGGGGCTGATCGTGCGGCCGGGCCAGCGTCCGGCGCCCTGGTACGAGGTGGCGCCGAGCAGCGCTCTTCGCCGCATGGGCTTCGACCAAGAGCAGGCGTTGTTGCCCTTCACCGCTCCTTCGTTCCAGGGCTATCGGCTGTTGCACGAGTATTTCGCCTTTCCGCAGCGCTATCTGTTTGTGGAGCTGGCCGGGCTGGGTCCGGCGGTCCGTCGCTGTGCCGGTCAGGAGCTGGAGATTCTGGTGCTGCTCGATCGGGCCGATCCACTGCTGGAAACCACGGTGTCCGCCGCCAACTTCGCCTTGTTCTGCGCCCCAGCCATCAACCTGTTTCCCAAGCGGGCCGACCGGATTCACCTGAGCGACCAGTTCGCCGAGCATCATGTGGTGGTGGATCGTAGTCGGCCGATGGATTTCGAGGTCTATCAGGTTGCCAGCGTCACTGGCATCGGCGCCGAGGGCGACGAGCAGGAATTCCTGCCGTTCTACGCCAGCTACGATCAACTCAGCCAGCGCAGCGAGCGCGCGTTCTACACGGTGCATCGCCTGCCGCGGCAATTGTCTAGCCAACAGCGGCGCAGCGGTCCTCGCTCCAGCTATATCGGCAGTGAATCCTACCTGTCGCTGGTGGATGCCGGTGAGACGCCCTATCGCGGCAATTTGCGGCAACTGGCGGTTACGACCCTGTGCACCAATCGCGATCTGGCGCTGCACATGCCAGTCGGGCAGGGTCAGACCGATTTTACCCTGGCCTCCGGCGCGCCAGTCAGCGCGATACGCGCCCTGGCCGGGCCGACCAAACCGCGGCCTTCTCACGCCCAGGGCGATACCGCCTGGCGTTTGATCAGTCATCTGAGCCTGAATTACCTGTCGATCGCCGACAGCGATGCTCGCCAAGGCGCAGTGGCCTTGCGGGAGCTGCTGGCGTTGTATGGCGAGCTGGCTGAAACCTCCGTGCGTAAACAGATCGACGGGGTGGTATCGGTGCAGACCGCGCCCATCACCCGACGCGCGCCGATTCCCGGTCCGATCGCCTTTGCCCGTGGGCTGGAAGTCACCGTCAAGCTGGACGAAGCCGCCTTCGAAGGTTCGGGTATCTTTCTATTGGGGGCGGTACTGGAGCAATTCTTCGCCAAGTACGCCTCCATCAATTCCTTCACAGAGACGGTCGTCAGATCGACCGAGCGGGGTGAGATCATTCGATGGCCAGCCCGGATCGGACGTCGGCATACGCTGTAGCCCTGCTCGAAGCGCTCAGGCGCGAGCCGTATGCGTTTCATTTCTTCCAAGCCCTGCGTCGGCTGGAATGTCTGTATCGCGAGCAGCCGCGCCTGGGCAAATCATCGCGCTTGGCTGAGGATCCGGTCCGACTGGCGCAGGAGCCATCCCTGGCCTTCGCCCCGTCTACCCTGGCGGGGTTCCAGCCCGGCGACGAGGAGCGGCCGGCGCGGCTGACCGAATATTTCCTGGGCTTGTTTGGCCCCAACGGTCCGTTGCCCCTGCACCTGACCGAGTACGTGCGCGATCGCAGCCGGAATGTCGGCGACCACACCCTGGCCCGTTTCGCCGACGTGTTCCACCACCGGATGCTGTGTCTGTTCTATCGGGCCTGGGCGGATACGCAACCGACCGTCAGCTTCGACCGGCCGGAAACCGATCGCTTCAATGTCTATGTCGGCGCATCGTTCGGGCTGGGGATGCCGTCGCTGTGGCAGCGGGATGCAGTCCCCGACTTGGCCAAATTCCACTATGCCGGCCGTCTGAGCAACCCGATCCGCAATGCCGAGGGCCTGGAAGCCATTCTGGCCGACTTCTTCAAGCTGCCAGCCATGATCGAGACCTTCGTCGGCCACTGGTTGCCGCTGGCGGAAGTCAGCCGCTGCCGCCTGGGCGAAAGCCCGGAAACCGGCCTGCTCGGCATGACGGCGGTGATCGGCGAACGGGTCTGGGATTGCCAATACCGCTTTCGGATCGTCATGGGGCCGATGGGGCTGGCGGATTTCCAGCGCTTCCTGCCGGGCAGCGACAGCCTGCGCCGACTGGTGGATTGGGTGCGCAACTACATCGGCGACGAGTTGCTATGGGACGTCAACCTGGTGCTCAGGAAGGAGGAAGTGCCTCCGCTGGCCCTGG
This sequence comes from Candidatus Competibacteraceae bacterium, assembly GCA_003989065.1. Classification (GTDB taxonomy): domain Bacteria; phylum Pseudomonadota; class Gammaproteobacteria; order Competibacterales; family Competibacteraceae; genus RXIW01. The sequence continues at coordinate 187,886 of RXIW01000001.1, read as the reverse complement.
GCGAAGGCTCGCGGCTGGGTTGGACCACCTGGCTGAACAGTCAGCCTCCGGAGCATGACGCCGACGAATTGAAGCTGGATGCCGTGACCTACTGCAGCTGATCGGGGTTGGATGCGTCCGTTCGACGTCTACCCCTTGACCGCAATTTAACGCTTGGAGTCCTCCGCAATGGCCGAAATCAGTCGCGTCGCCTTATTCGGGAAGTTGAACAGCCTGGGCTACAAAGCCATCGAAAGCGCCACCGTGTTCTGCAAGCTGCGGGGCAATCCCTACGTGGAGCTAGTGCACTGGCTGCATCAGATCCTGCAATTGCCGGATTCGGATCTGCATCGAGCCATCCAGCAGTTCGGCCTGAATCCTTCCAAGCTGGCTAGGGATTTCACTGAGGCCCTGGATCGTCTGCCGCGCGGGGCTACCGCCATTTCCGATCTGTCCGCCCATGTCGATACGGCGGTGAAGGAATCCTGGGTCTACGCCACGCTGATGTTCGGCGATTCCCAGGTGCGAACCGGCCATTTGCTGATCGGGATGCTGAAGACGCCCGATTTGCGCAATGCGCTGCTGGCCATTTCCCGCGAATTCGACAAGGTCAAGCTGGATACGTTGATGGAGCGCTTTGTCGACATCGTGGCCGCATCGCCGGAGGCCGGCCTGCGGGCCGCCGATGGTTCCCAGGTCGGCGGTGGCGCCGCGCCCGGTGAGGCCAGCGAGGCGATGGCTCCGCCCCAGATGGGCAAGGAAGAAGCGTTGAAGCGGTTTTCGGTCGATCTAACCGAACGGGCGCGCAGCGGCGAACTGGACCCCATCGTCGGCCGCGACGAGGAGATCCGCCAGATCGTCGATATCTTGATGCGCCGTCGCCAGAACAATCCGATCCTGACCGGCGAAGCGGGCGTCGGCAAGACCGCCGTGGTCGAGGGTTTCGCCCAGCGCATCGCCGCCGGCGACGTGCCGCCGCCGCTCAAGGACGTGACTTTGCGCGTGCTGGACGTCGGGTTGTTGCAGGCCGGGGCCAGCATGAAGGGCGAATTCGAGAACCGGTTGCGCCAGGTCATCGACGAAGTGCAGTCCTCGCCCAAGCCGATCATCCTGTTCATCGACGAGGCCCATACCCTGGTGGGGGCCGGCGGCGCGGCCGGCACCGGCGATGCCGCCAACCTGCTCAAGCCGGCGCTGGCTCGGGGCAAGTTGCGCACCATCGCCGCCACCACCTGGGCCGAGTACAAGAAACACATCGAGAAGGATCCGGCCCTGACCCGCCGCTTCCAGGTGGTGCAGGTCGGCGAGCCCAGCGAAGACAAGGCCATCCTGATGATGCGCGGCATGGTCACTACCATGGAGAAGCATCATCGGGTGCAGATTCTCGATGAGGCGCTGGAGGCGTCGGTCAAATTGTCCCATCGTTACATCCCGGCCCGCCAGTTGCCGGACAAGGCGGTCAGCTTGCTGGATACCGCTGCGGCCCGGGTGGCGATCAGCCTGCACGCGGTGCCAGCCGAAGTGGAGGACTGTCGCCGTCGCATCGAGGGTTTGCAGATCGAATTGGAGATCATTGGCCGGGAAGCGGCGGTCGGCATCGACACCGCCCAGCGCCAGGCTGCGGCCACCGAGAAGCTACAGGCCGAGCAGGACCGTTTGACGGCGCTGGAAGCCCGCTGGCAGGAGGAAAAGAATCTGGTCGATGCCATTCTGGAGCTACGCGCCAAACTGCGCGGCGAGGGCGGCGCGGTCGAGGCCGACGCGGCGAGCGAGCCCGATCCGCAACGCCAGACCTGGCTGGCGGAGTTGCAGGATCTCCAGACCCAGTTGCATACCCTGCAGGGGGAGATGCCGCTGATTCTGCCCAGTGTGGACGCCCAGGCCGTGGCCTCGGTGGTGGCCGACTGGACCGGCATCCCGGTCGGACGCATGGTCAAGAACGAAATCGAAACGGTGCTGAATCTGGCCGACCTTCTCAATCGACGCATCATCGGCCAGCGCCACGCCCTGGAGATGATCGCCCGCCGCATCCAGACGTCGCGGGCGGCCCTGGATAATCCCAACAAACCGATCGGCGTGTTCATGCTGGCGGGGCCGTCCGGCGTGGGCAAGACCGAAACGGCCTTGACCCTGGCCGAAGCACTCTACGGTGGCGAGCAGAACGTCATCACCATCAACATGAGCGAGTTCCAGGAAGCGCACACCGTTTCCACCCTCAAGGGCGCTCCGCCGGGCTATGTCGGTTACGGCGAAGGCGGGGTGTTGACCGAGGCGGTGCGGCGGCGGCCCTACAGCGTGGTGTTGCTGGACGAGGTGGAAAAGGCCCACCACGATGTGCACGAGATCTTCTTCCAGGTGTTCGACAAGGGCTGGATGGAAGACGGTGAAGGACGGCTGATCGACTTCAAGAATACGTTGATTTTGCTGACCACCAATGTCGGCACCGACCTGATCATGAACATGTGCAAGGACCCCGAGCTGCTGCCCGAGCCGGAAGGCTTGAGCAAGGCCCTGCGCGAACCGTTGCTGAAGGTGTTTCCGCCAGCTCTACTCGGTCGGCTGGTGACCATTCCCTACTATCCGCTCAGCGACGAAATGATCGGCGATATCGTCCGCCTGCAGCTGGGGCGGATCGAGAAGCGGATCCGGGACAACCACAAGGTGCCTTTCGAGTACGACGATGCGGTGGTCAAGCTCATCGTCAGTCGCTGCACCGAACTCGACAGCGGCGGACGCATGATCGACGCCATCCTGACCAATACCGTGCTGCCGGCGATTTCCCAGGAATTCCTGACCCGGATGGTGGAAGGCAAGCCGGTGGCGCGGGTGCGAATCCAGGCGCAGGACGGCGATTTCGCCTACCAGTTCGAGTAGGGGTGCCTCGGGGGTGGATACGGCCGGGACGCTCCTGGCCGGTGCTGGCCATAGCCGACCAGAGTGGAGGAGGGTGGCAAACCGACCGTATCGACCGTCGATATTCAACTCGTGGCTGGATTCTTGCCGACAGCGACGCTATCTTGACGGCCTCTATGCGCGGACGGCGGCTGGCTGGCTTCCAGGATCGCGCGATAACTTTAGATTTCTCACTCCTGGAGACGGTCTCGATGGTCGAGTTCGAAGAGATACGGCAGTTGATCGGCGAGATCCTGCAATTGGGCGATCGGGTCGGGAAGCTGGAGCCGAATACCCCCCTGCTGGGCAGTATTCCGGAATTCGACTCGATGGCGGTGGTGACGCTGATCAGTGCCTTGGAGGAACGATTCGACCTGCAGATCGCCGATGACGAAATCAGCGCGGAAACCTTCGAAACGGTGGGTAGGGTGCATGCGCTGGTGTGTGAAAAGCTGACGGCCAAAAGCTGACGGTGGGTGTGAGGATACCGTTCGCTATGGGGGGGGGCTGCCGGGCGCGGTCAGCGTCCGGATCGGACCAATGACAAGCCAGAAAGGCTGGGATGCGTTGTTCCAGCCAGTATTCGGCGGCCCATGGCCAGCGTCCGGCGACGAAGCCGACATGGCCGCCATGCCGACTGAGTTCCAGGCGAACGCTGGCCGACAACTCCTGGGCGTCTGGCGCCACGTCCGGGAACATGAAGGGGTCGTCCAGCGCATGCAGGATCAGGGTCGGGATGGCGATCTGGCGCAGGAATGGTCGGCAGCTGGCGCGGGCATAGTAGTCGCGGGCGTCAGCGAAGCCATGCAGGGGCGCGGTAATACGATCGTCGAAGGCGTAGAAATCGTGCAGTTCCGCGAGCTGGGCCATGGGTATGGGGCCATCCGAGCGGTGGTGGAATTTATCGCGATAGTTGCGCTTGAGCTCACGCAACAGGTGCAATTGGTACAGCTGGGAAAAGCCCTGCCCCAGCCGTTGGGCGGTGGCGTCGAGCAGGAACGGCACAGACACCGCTGCGGCGGCGCACAGGGGGAGGTCGGCGCCGGCCTCGCCCAGCCACTTGAGCAGGGCGTTGCCGCCTAGCGAATAACCGACGGCGGCCAGAGGCGTATTCGGTTCTTGCTGGCGCAGCCAGCGGGCTACGTAGGCTATATCGGCGGTATCGGCCGCGCAATAGCGTCGGGCCAGGCGATTGTGCTGGCCGCTGCAGCCGCGAAAATGCATCACTACCCCCCGCCAACCGCACTGGACCAGGGCCGCCAGCAACCCGCGTGCATAGTGGGAGTCGCTGGAGCCTTCCAAGCCATGCAGGATGAGCGTGAGAGGACCTCGATCGCCTGGGCTCCAGTCCAGATCCAGAAAATCCCCATCCGGCAGCTCCAGATGCTCGCGCCGCAGGGCCAGTCGCGGCCGCCGTCGGCAGAGCGTCGACCATAGGGTCTGGGCATGGGGGCCGGGCAGCCACCAGGCGGGCTGAAAGTCAGCGGACGGCATGACGCTGGGAGCGCGTGGGGATGGAGCGGCGGGAGCACACGGGTCGGAGAGCCGCCGGATCGACCGGATGTGCCTCGCAGGGCTGGGCCGGAGAGGCGACGGGTCGAAGGCGGATCGGCTAGAGCCGCATCGACAAGGGTTGGAAGATGTCTTCGGCGATGCTCTGCAGCATGCTCAGCGCATCCCAGTCGTCCCAGGATTCCTGGATGCGGCCGTTTTCGATGCGGTGCAGACTCATGCCGCTGACGGACAGCCGCTGACCGCTGGCCGCGACGCCCATGAATTCGCCCTGATGGGTGCCGCGGGCGATCCAACGGGTGGCGACCTTGTTGCCTTCCGCAATTTGATCCTGGATGTCGAAGTGGATGTCGGGGGAAGAGAAGTGATAGAGGGTGATCACTTGCTTGAACGCTGCGACGCCGCGCACCGCTTCCGGCAGAGTGGCGATATGGCCGACATAATCGGGGGCGATGATGTCGTCGGCGGCTTTCAGGTTGCCCTGACTCCAGATGACTTCGAAATTCTGCCGGACCAGGGCCTTGTTGGCTTCCAGGGTGTCGATGTCTGACATCGAAGTGTCTCCTTATGGGATGCGGTTCCCGATTGCGCAGGGTATCCGAATGGTCGATTAGTGTAATCCGATCCGGATCTCGCCGCCATGGGCTGTCCAGGTAAGCAACTGTTATAATCGATACTTAATCGCACAGGAGGTGTCTTGCCTGTTGCCCGGAGTGGCTGGTCGATGACGCGAGCACCGGATCGTTTTCGCGGCGCCATCGGCGGACCGCGCCACTCATCCGCGTCAGATCATGAATGGCCGAAGGAAGATCGGAACGTGCAAGAAAAAAAACCACTTTACTGCCACGACGTCGACGTTTGCGTGGATGAACTCATCGCCAAGGTAGGCAAGCGTATCGTGCTGGGGATTCCGCTCGGCATCGGCAAGCCCAATTCTGTGGTGAACGCACTGTATCAGCGGGCCAAGGCCGATCCCGAATTGCGACTCAAGATCCTGACGGCGATCACCGTCGAGATCCCCAAAGGGTCGAGCGATCTGGAAAAACGCTTTCTGGGGCCTTTCGTCGACCGGGTGTTCGGCAATTATCCCGACCTGGATTATGCCATCGACCTGCGCGCCGGTCGGCTGCCACCCAATGTCGAGATCGCCGAATTCTTCCTCAAGCCGGGCGGTTTCATGAACGTGCCGATGCAGCAGCAGAACTATATCAGCACCAACTACACCCACGCGGCGCGGGATCTGCTGGACAACCAGATCAACGTGGTGGCGCAGCAGATCAATACGCGGGAAGTGGATGGCGAGCGCTGGCTGAGTCTTGGCAGCAATCCGGATGTCAGTCTGGATCTGTTGGCGATGACGGAGGATTTGCGCCGCCAGGGCCGGCCGCTCGTGGCGGTGGGCCAGGTCAATCGCGAAATGCCGTTCATGTATAACGACGCCATGGTGCGGCCGGCCGCGTTCGATCTGGTCCTCGATCATCCCTGCTACGATTTCCAGCAGTTCGGCGCACCCAACATGCCGGTGGATAATGCCGACTATCTGTTGGGCTTGCAGGCCAGCGCCCTGATTCGCGACGGCGGCACCCTGCAGATCGGCATCGGTTGCCTGAGCGACGCCATTGTGCATTTCTGTCGCTTGCGGCAACAGCGGAACGCACTCTACCGACAGTTGCTGTCCGAGTTGCGCATCCTGGACCATTATGGCGATCTGATCGGCCGCATGGGCGGAACGGACCCCTTCGAGCAGGGCCTGTATGGGGCCAGCGAGATGTTCGTCAACGGCTTCCTGCATCTTTATCGGGATGGCATCCTGAAACGCAAGGTTTATGACAGCGTCCCGCTACAGCGTCTGCTCAACGAGGGTGCGATCAGCGAAACGGTCTCCGAGGAAACCTTGCAGGTGCTGCTGGAGCAGCGTGTCGTTTCTCCTTGGCTGACCGGGCAGGATGTCGAGTTCCTACGCCGGTTCGGGATCTTCAACAACCGGGTCCGCTACGAAGCGGGCGATCTGGTGATCGGCGAGGCTATTCGGGTTCCCGCCCAGCTGAATCGATCGGACAGCTACGAGGCCGTGATCGCCCACGGTCTCGGTAGCCGGTTGCTGGGCGGTGTCCTGATGCACGGCGGATTCTTCATGGGGCCGCGGGATTTCTACGAGGCCCTGCGGACGATGCCCGAGGCCGAAGCCCGGCAGATCTGCATGACTTCGGTGCGCAAGGTCAACCACCTGTACGGCAATCAGGAGCTGGCGACCTTGCAGCGCCGGGAGGCGCGCTTCATCAACACCACCATCATGGTGACCCTGCTGGGGGCGGCGGTGTCCGACGGGCTGGAGAACGGCCAGATGATCAGCGGGGTCGGCGGGCAATACAACTTTGTGGCCATGGCGCACGAGCTGCCGGATGCCCGCTCGATCCTGATGCTGCGCAGCACCCGCGAGACCGGCTCGACGTCCTCCTCGAACATCGTCTGGAACTATGGCCATATCACCATACCGCGCCACTTGCGCGATATCATCATCACCGAGTACGGCATTGCCGATCTGCGCGGGCGATCCGACCGGGAGGTGATCGCAGCGTTGCTGAATATCGCCGATTCGCGTTTTCAGCCGGAACTACTGGACAAGGCCAAGCGGGCGGGGAAGATTCCCCAGGATTACCAGATTCCGCTGGAGCACAGCTGCAATACGCCTGGCCGGATTCAGACGCGGCTGGCGCCTTTCAAGGAGATGGGTCTGCTGCCGGATTTTCCGCTGGGAACCGATTTCACCGAGGAAGAAATCATTCTGGGGCGGGTGCTCAAGGGACTCAAGCAGCGGCTGGCGACCCGAGGCGATTTGATGAAGACCTTGGTGCGAGCCATCACGGTAGGCGCGGCACCGGAAGGGGCCAAGCGCTATCTGGCCCGTCTTCAGCTCGATCAGCCCGAGTCGCATCGGGACAGGATTTTCCAGAAGCTGATCGTTTCCGAGCTGATGGCGGGAGATTATCTCTAAAACGACCGGGGCGCAGCTTTGCTGCGCCCCGGCGTGGTCAAGCGCGGGAGATGGCGTGGCGGATCACTCCGGCTGCGCCAGTTCTTCCTCGACCGAGGTTGCCGCAACAGCCAGTGTGGCGGCGGGCTTGAGCGCTGCTTCCGCCTCGGCGGGCGCCTCGTTGACCGTCTCTGCCGCGATCAGCACCGGCTCCGGCAGGGGGTCCGGCCGCAGTACCACGCCGCCCAGCGGCGGCACCGTGATGGTGATCGAGTAGGGATGCTCCATCCACGGCCGCTCTTCGGAGATCAATTCGACGCCGCCGTTACCGACGCCGCTGCCGCCGTAGAAGTGTGAATCGGAGTTGAGAGCTTCGGTGTAGCGACCCGGTCGCGGCACTCCGATCCGGTAATCGTGGCGCGGCACCGGGGTGAAGTTGACCACCACGACCAGGAAGTCGTCGTCCTTCTTGCGCAGGTAGCTCAGGATGGATTGATCGGCATCATGACAATCGACCCAGGAGAAGCCCTGCCAGTCGAACTCGTAATGGTGCAATTCCGGGCTGCTGTGATAGAGGTGGTTCAGATCCTTGACCAGCTGTTGCATGCCCTGGTGGAAATTGAACTGGAGCACGTACCAGTCGAGGGTGGTGGCGCTGTTCCACTCGGTGCCCTGGCCGAACTCGGTGCCCATGAACAGCAGCTTCTTGCCGGGGTGGGTGAACATGTAGACATACAGCAAGCGCAGGTTGGCGAAGCGCTGCCACTCGTCACCCGGCATTTTGTTGATCATCGAGCCTTTGCCGTGGACCACCTCGTCGTGCGAGAACGGCAGCATGAAGTTCTCGGTGAAGCAGTACAACATGCTGAAGGTCAGTAGATCGTGGTGGTATTTGCGATGAATCGGGTTCTGCGCCATATAGCGCAGGGTGTCGTTCATCCAGCCCATGTTCCACTTCATGCTGAAGCCCAAACCGCCCAGGTAGGTGGGACGGGTCACCTGCGGCCAGGAGGTGGATTCTTCCGCGATGACCATCGCGCCGGGATGTTCGCTATGCACCACGGTGTTGAGTTCGCGCAGGAAGTCGATCGCCTCCAGATTCTCGCGACCGCCGTACTTGTTGGGAATCCATTGCCCTTCCTTGCGCGAGTAGTCCAGATACAGCATTGAGGCCACTGCATCGACCCGCAGCCCGTCGAGGTGGAATTCCTCGATCCAGTACAGCGCGCTCGACAGCAGGAAATTCTTCACCTCGTAGCGGCCATAGTTGAAGATCAGCGTCGACCAGTCGAGATGCTCGCCCTTGCGCGGGTCGGCGTGCTCATAGAGCGGTTCGCCATCGAATCGGGCCAGAGCGTGGGCGTCCTTGGGAAAGTGCGCCGGCACCCAGTCGAGAATCACGCCGACATCGTGCAGATGGCAATAGTCGATGAAGTAGCGGAAATCGTCCGGTGTGCCGAACCGGCTGGTGGGCGCGTAGTAACCGGTGGTCTGGTAACCCCAGGATGCGTCGAAGGGATGCTCGGTGATCGGCAACAGCTCGATGTAGTTGAAGCCCAGTTCCTTGACGTATTCGACCAGTTGGTGGGCCAGTTCGCGGTAGTTCAGGAATTCGCCTTCCCAGCCTCGCCGCCATGAGCCGAGGTGCACTTCATAGACCGACAGCGGGTGGTGCAGCCAGTCGGTCTCCTTGCGTTGCGCCAGCCACGTCTCATCGCGCCAAGTATAGGTATCGGGCTTGGTGACGATGGTGGCGGTGCTCGGGCGCATTTCGAAGTGCTGCCCGTAAGGATCGGATTTCAGTTGGATCGATCCACCGTTGCGGCTGCGGATTTCGAACTTGTACAGATCGCCAGGGGCGATGTTGGGGATGAACAATTCCCAGACGCCGCTGCCGCCGCGCACCCGCATGGGGTGGATACGGCCATCCCAGCGGTTGAAGCTGCCGACCACGCTGACCCGTTCGGCGTTGGGCGCCCACACGGCGAACAGTACGCCCGCTACGCCATCGGCGCGATGCGGGTGCGCGCCCAGGAAGCGGTAGGCGTGCCAGTGTTTGCCCTCGCCGAACAGATACAGGTCGAGATCCCCCAGTTGCGGGGGAAAACAGTAAGGATCGAAGGAGATATGCTCGTGGTGGTCGGAATCGCGCCAGATGAGGCGATAGCGTTCGGGGACTTGATCGGCTTGCCCACGCCACTCGAACAGGTCGGTGTTGGGGATGCGCTCCATCGCCAGATTGCCCTCGGCGATGTGAACCTCCTGGGCATAGGGCAGATAAGCGCGCACCAGTAGTTTCTTGTCCTGCGGATGGCGGCCTAGCACGCTGAAGGGATCGTGATGGCGCGCTTCGATGATGCGCTGTAGTTCAGATTGCAATTTCGGGCTCGTCACGTTATTCGTCCTGCTTTATGTTGACGGTTGGGGCCATGCCCGACAGCGGTTGACGCTCCAGATCATGGATGGATGGCCGGTGATGATGCCATGAATTAGGTCGTAGCCTTGCTTGGGGATCGGGCAATGGCGAACGTCTGTAGATGGAGCGTCAGGCGCCGGGCGCACCGATGAATCTAGTATACCCTGAATCAGTTTAAGGATGATTTTCGATGAAGCAGTATCGTATGGCCGATGCGCTGGCATGCGCCGGATAGTGCGGCCGGGTCCTGCTTCCACCCCCGTGCCCTTGTAGTCTGATAAGATTACGACGGTCTCATCCAAACCGAGTCAATACCCGTCTAAAACGCACAAGGAACGATCCATGAACTCTTGTAAACTGCTTGCATCCGCGTTGCTGTTGGGGTTGGGCGTGCTGGCAGGCTGTTCCGGCGAGAAGCCGGCCAAGCCCGTGAGTTTCCAGAAAGATGTCCTCCCCATCTTGAAATCGAGCTGCGCCGAGTGCCATACCGCGCCCAATGGCGAAGGCTACCAAAAGAGCGGTCTCGCCGTGGGCAGCTATGCCGAGCTGATGAAGGGTACCAAGATGGGGCCGGTCGTCATCCCCGGCCAAAGCCTCAACAGCAGTCTGAACCGGCTGATCGAAGGCCGCGCCGGGGTGGATCCCTCCATCCAGATGCCACATGGCAAGGTCAAGTTGCCGGCAGAGCAACTGGCGGTGATCCGCGCCTGGGTCGATCAGGGTGCCAAGGACAATTAAGCGACCTCGCGCCTTTCCTGCCTTCTTGCCGGTCCTCCCTCGCTTCGAGGGAGGATGCGATACCGCCCCGTCGGTATCGTCGAATAGCTAAAATTCAATCAGTCCGCATCGAACTCCTCGTCATTCGCCCCGCCAGTTTTTCCGGGGCGGGTGTGGTGTTGTCTGAGTGATATGAGGATTCATCATGGTCAGTTCCAGGCAAACCGCGCTGGCCGGCGCGGATTTCGATACATGGCTGAATATCCGTTCAGTCGCTTGGTCGCCGGCGCAGATCGAGACCGTGCGGCGCGCTTACGCCTGCAGCGAAATGCCGGAACAGCTGGTGGTCGCCGATTTGCTGGCCGATCTGGGTATGGACCACGAGGTGGTTGCCGCGGCCTTGCTGCATGAGCCGGTGACTGCCGGTCGGATCAAGCCGGCGGCGGTGCAAGAAGATTTCGGCCCAGCCATCATGCGATTGGTTGCCGGCATCGTCAAACTCGACGCCATCGGTGAATTGCATCAAAGCAGCCAGCACGTCGGACGCCAGCTGGAAAATCTGCGCAAGATGCTGTTGGCGATGGCCCAGGATGTGCGGGTGGTGCTCATCAAGCTGGCGATGCAGCTGCACGCCCTGCGTCAGCTTGGGCGGCAACCGACCGAGGAACAGCAGCGCCTGGCGCGGGAGACGCTGGATATCTTTTCGCCGCTGGCCAACCGGCTCGGCATCGGCCGGCTCAAGTGGGAGATGGAAGACCTGGCGCTGCGCTATCTGGATCCGGCGGTCTACCGGCGGATCGCCGCCGCGCTCGAACAGCGCCGCGCCGACCGGGAGCTTTATCTCGCCCAGGTCATGCGGGACTTGCGCGGCTATTTGCAGCAAGCCCACATCCAGGGCGAGGTCAGTGGTCGGGTCAAGCATATCTACAGCATCTGGCGCAAGATGCAGCGCAAGAAACTGTCGTTCGAACAGATCTTCGATGTGCGGGCGGTGCGGGTCATCGTCGATTCGGTGGGAGACTGCTATGCCGCCCTGGGGGTGGTGCATACCCACTGGAATCACATCCATCAGGAATTCGACGACTACATCGCCCATCCCAAGCCCAATGGCTATCAGTCGCTGCATACGGCGGTGGTAGGGCCGGAAGGGCGGGCCGTGGAGGTGCAGATCCGCACCTTCGACATGCACCGCAATGCCGAATTGGGGGTGGCGGCGCACTGGCGCTACAAGGAAGGCGGCCAAGAGCCCGGCGACGGAGCCGCCCAGCAGATCGCTTGGCTGCGGCAGATGCTGGAGTATCGGGAGGAGGACAGCGACGACAGCGATTTGCTGGAGCGGTTCAAGGCCGAGGCTTTCCAGGATCGGGTTTACGCCATCACGCCCAAGGGCACCATCGTCGAATTGCCGCCAGGCGCTACGTCACTGGATTTCGCCTATCACATCCATACCGAAGTTGGCCACCGCTGCCGGGGGGCCAAGGTCAATGGCCGCATCGTGCCGCTGACCTACGAACTCAAGAACGGTGAGCAGGTGGAAGTGCTGACCGCCAAGAACGGCGGCCCCAGTCGCGACTGGCTCAGCCCGCACCTCGGCTATATCAAGACCAACCGGGCGCGGGCCAAGATCCGCCAATGGTTCATCCAGCAGGATCAGGACAAGAATATCGCCGCCGGCCGGGCGGCGCTGGAACGGGAGTTCCAGCGTCTGGGCATCAAGCAAATCAAGCTGGAGAAAGTGGCGGAGAAGCTCAATTTCGGCAAGTTGGACGAGCTGTTCGCCACTGTCGGCCATGGCGCTTTGACCACATCGCAGGTGATCGCCCGGATTCCGGAATTGCTGTCGCCCTCGCCGACGGCGGAAGATGGTTTGCCGGTGCTGCGCAAGGCCAAAGCCACCGAAACTGGCAAGAGCGATGTCCAGATTCGCGGGGTGGGGCGGTTGTTGACCCAGATGGCGCATTGCTGCCAGCCGGCGCCTTTCGAACCGATCGCCGGCTACATCACCCAGGGGCGTGGCGTCACCATTCACCGCCAGGATTGCGCCAATCTACTCGGTTTGGCCAACCAGCATCACGAACGGGTGATCGAAGTCAGCTGGGGCGAGATGCCGGCCACCTATGTGGTCGACATCATGATCATCGCCTACGACCGCTCCGGTCTGTTGCGCGACATCACCTCGATCCTGGCCAACGAACAGGTCAATGTGTTGGGGGCCAATACCCTGACCGACCGGGAAACCAGCATCGCCCGCATGGGCCTGACCCTGGAAGTCGCCGACGTGATGCAGCTCAGCCGGGTGCTCGACAAGATCAGCCAGCTGCACAACGTGGTGGAGGCGTACCGCAAGGTCTGAGCGGCTTCAGGCGATATCTCAGGCGATATCGCTCAGCAGCTGCCGGGTTTCCCGCAACAGCGCGTTGCGTCGCAGCAGCAGGGTCAGCCGACCGCCGCCGCTTTGCCGCCACAGGATGGCGGCGCGAATGCCGGCCAGCAACAAAGCCCGGATGCGGTTGGCGTTTTCCGAATTGTTCAGGTGGATCGGGTCGCCGCTGACCATGATGCGCGGCGACAGGGTGCTGAGCGTTTTCAGATAGAGATCGGCGAAACGGGCGATGGTGTTGCTGTGGCCGATGGGGAAATGCGCCAGATTGCGGGTAATGTCTTCGATGCCGTTGCGCAGCAGCAGCAGCAGGTCGTTGCGTCGCGCCAACCGCCGTTCCAGGCGCAGCAGGGTCACTACGTAGCGGGTCAGTTCCATGTCGCGCGGGTTTTGGAGCTGTTGCTCGAGCAGGCACAGGCCAGCCTGCAGATGGAGAATACCGCCATAGATGTCGGCGCTGCTGGGAGCGTCGATCTGTAGCAGGCTGCCCAGGCAGATTTCGGCGTCGTCGGAATTGGCTTGGCCGCGTCGAGCGATGCTGCGGACCAGGTCGGCGGCTTGCATCGTAGCGGCAAGGGCGATGACGCGGTCATGATCGGTTTGAGGCATGAAATCGCCGTTTCGGGTTGAGGTGGAAAACTTCAATCATAAGCGACATCGATCACCCCGCCACCCAGACATTCGTCGCCGAGGTAAAACACCACCGACTGACCCGGAGTGATGGCCCGTTGTGGTTCGGCGAAGCAGACGTCGGCCCCGTGCCGGTCCAGGCTTTCCAGCACGCAGCGCTGATCGGGTTGACGGTAGCGGATCTTGGCCTGACACGACAGCGGTGTTTCGGGCGGCGCGCCGGCGATCCAGTGCAATTGCGTAGCCCGCAGCCGGCGACGCGCCAGGGCCGGGTGATTCAGGCCCTGGACCACCGTCAGGGTATTAGCGTCGAGATCCTTGCCAACGACGTACCAGGGTTCGCCATTGCTGTCGCGCCGCCCACCGATGCCCAAGCCCTGTCGCTGGCCGATGGTGTAGAACATCAAGCCGATGTGCTGGCCGACTACCTCGCCGTCCGGCGTGCGGATAGGGCCGGGCTGCGCCGGCAGATAATGGCCGAGAAATTCCCGGAACCGACGCTCGCCGATGAAACAGATGCCGGTGCTGTCCTTTTTGGCGTGGGTGATCAGGCCGGCGGCGGCGGCGTGTTCCCGCACCTGGCGCTTGTGCAGCTCGCCGATGGGAAACAGGGCGCTGGCCAGTTGCGCCTGATCGAGGCCATGCAGGAAATAGCTTTGATCCTTGCCGGGATCGCAGCCCTTGAGCAGATGCTGGCGGCCAGCGCGGGTTTCGCGGCGGGCATAATGGCCGGTGGCCATGAAGTCGGCACCCAGCCGCCGGGCGTGATCGAGGAACGCCTTGAACTTGATCTCGGTGTTGCACAGGATGTCCGGATTGGGGGTCCGGCCGCAGCGGTATTCGTCCAGAAAGTAGCGAAAGACCCGGTCCTGATACTCGGCGGTGAAATTGACCTGATGCAGGGGGATGCCGAGCGTCTCGCACACCGCCCGCGCATCTTCCAGATCTTCGGCGGCCGCGCAATAACCAGCTTCGAAAGAGTCTTCCCAGTTCTTCATGAATACGCCGTGCACCTCGTAGCCTTGCTCGATCAGCAACAGGGCGGCCACGGAAGAATCGACGCCGCCGGACAGACCGACGACGACACGAGTTTTGGGCATGTGAAGACGCTTAATCAGGCACTGGCGGCGACGAGGGGAGAGGCGAAGCTAATCCAGCTAACAACTCTACCACGGGGAAGGCGATCGGGGCATGACGAGACGACGGGGTGGAAGGGTCGCGTCCAGCCCCGTCACGGTGCGATGAGGAGAGGGGTTTACTTGCCGCTCGGCAGGTTTTCCTGAACCAGCTTCTCGAAATCGCCCTTGAACTTCGCCATCAGTTCGCCGAGCGATTTGCTGTCGTCGGCGAATTTCTTTTGCAGACTGGCGATGAGCTCGACTTGGCTGGAAAGAAAAGCCTGCAGGCTGGCGGGATCGTCGATATCGGCGGCGGCCTTGATCCGGGCGATCGAGATGTCGATATAGGATTGCAGCGTGCTCATCTGGAAATTCACCAGCGCTTCGAGATTGGAGGCCGACAGCTTGTTGGCCTTAATGACCGGACTCAGAAAACTCTGATACTGCTCCGCGATCTTGGCCAGGGCATCGTTTGACATGATCATGACTCCTTGGGATGAATGGTTTGCGACGATATTCAATGCTTGTCCGAAGGCTATGATAGAATAAGTAATGCTGCACTGCAACAAATATTTGGAAGATTGCCTTGGCGCGCCGGTGGCGTTGGCGGATAATCCATGCTTTCGCGGCAAGGGATGGTCCCTGATGTGGTTCAAGAATCTGACCCTGTTTCGTTTGGGTGAGCCGTTCCCCCTGGATGGCGAGCAATTGGCGGTGCGATTGGAACAGCGAGTTTTTCAGCCGTGCCCCAGCCATCAACTCAGCGCGGCCGGTTGGACGCCGCCGCTCGGTCGCAAGGCCGCCGATTTGGTCCATGCGGCGGCGGGGCGGTTGATGATGTGTTTACGCACCGAGGAAAAGTTGTTGCCGGCGGTCGTGGTCAACCAGGCCCTGACCGAGCGCATCGCCCTGATCGAGGATGAACAGCGACGACCGGTGCGGCGACGGGAGAAACAGGAATTGCGCGAGCAGCTGGTGCAAGAGTTGACGCCGCGCGCCCTGAGCCGCAGCCGAAACGCTTACGCCTATCTGGATCCGGCCGATGGTTGGCTGGTGGTCGACAGCGCCAGTCCGCGCGTGGTCGAGGAAATCACCGGAACCTTGCGCAAAACCCTGGATTCGTTACCGATCGTCCCATTGCAGGTCCAGCAGTCGGTGGCGGCCGTCATGACGGCCTGGCTGATCGAAGGCCAAGCGCCGGCGGGCTTTGCCCTGGGCGATGTCTGCGAACTGCGCGAACGGGGGGAGGGCGGCGGTATCGTGCGTTGTCGGGGCCAGGATTTGACCGGCGACGAGATTCGTGGCCATCTGGATGCAGGCAAGCAGGTCACGCGGCTGGGCCTGATCTGGGATGAGCGGGTGAGCTTCCTGTTGGATGAAGCTTTGATCGTGCGCCGACTCCAGTTCCTGGATGTGGTTCGAGAGTCGCTGCAGGATGTGGCGGATGCTCCGGAGGCGTTGTTCGACGCCGAGTTTGCCTTGATGACCGGTGAGTTGGCCTTATTATTGCCACGCTTGCTGGCGTCGTTTGGCGGTGAGGTCTGAGCGTTTTAGTAGCCAGGCTGCCTTGGCATTCATGGCCCGGCGCGGCGATTTCGCCCCTGTCTGGCGCGTGCTGACGCTGGTCAAATCTCTTGCTGAATAATTAAGTGGCGATTTAATTGCTAAGCTCGTAATAGTGCGATTCAAGGGTTAAGGCGTTTCGGCGGTTCGAAAGGGCGGTTCATGGGTACTTGGCACTCGACAGGCGTGATCGTGTTGTTGGGGGTAGTGGCGATCCTCGCGGTGGCTGGCTGGCTGGCCGTGCGTTTGGTGACGGAACGCAAGCAGCGGCTCGAAAAGCAGTTGCAGGCGATGAGGCGGGCGGCGGCGGAGAAGGCGGCGGCGGAGAAGGCGGCGGCGGAGAAGGCGGTGGCGGAAAAGGCGGCCACCGCCCGCGCAGCGGCGGCGCGGCTGGCGGAACGGCGTGCGACAGCGGAGAAAGCGGCGGCCGAACGCGTGGCGCGGGATCGGGCAGCCGTCGAGCAGGCCATCGCCGAATGGGCGGCGGCCGAGCAGGCCGAAGCGGACCGGGTGCAGCTGAAGCGCGCGACCGAGGAGCGGCGCGAAGCGGAGGAGGCCGGGGCGCGGATCCGTGCGATCGAAGATGCGATTTCCGAATGGATCGAAGCGGAGCGGGATGGCAGCCGGCTGGCGGCCGCGGTTCCGGCACAGCCCGCCAAGAAGACCTATACCCGCACCGAGGCTATCCATCAACAAGTGCGGGTGGGCGCCGATCTGGTCGAAAAGGAAATGCAGGAGCTGGAATTCATCAAGAATCGCATCCAGGCCGGCGTCGACTTCCTGCCGGTCGAATTCAAGCACACGATTACCGATTGGAAGGAAGGGAAAGCCTTTAGAAATAATACTTTCGATGATCTGAAGCTCAAGTTTCGCTACAAAGCCTATTCTATCGAGGATGGCTATGAACTGCTGTACATGTACAGCAGCTGGTTGGCGCAACAGCAACAGAAGCTCCGCGTGTACATTCGACTGCTGGGCACCGACGCGGACAAGGCGGAAAGCATCCAGGCCGCTATCGAACAGGCCGAGCGCAATGAACGGGAAAAGTATCTGGAAATGGACGTGGATGTGATTTTCACGCTGCGGGATATCCGCTCCATTCTGGAGAAACTGATCGAAATGGAGACTCTGCTCAAGGAATTGGAAGAGGTTTGTCGCAAGCGTTCCGAGCAGATCATTGCGCCCTCCTGGGAAGCGAAGGGATCGCTGTGAACATCGCCACGCAAATAGTGGCGGCAACGCTATAATCTCTGTGGGCAGTGTATCGCTCATGATCATGACGCCGCTTCGCCAAGCGCTGCGTTTACCCTGCAATCGAGTAAAATAGCCGGATTTCCGGCATCCATCCGCTTCTGGGAGAGCAAGACCTTATGAGAAAAGTCCTGTCCTTACTATTGGTTTCGATGCTGATCTCCTTTGGCGCAACCGCCTGGTCCGCCGAGAAAACCATCAAGTTGGGCGTCATTGCCGAATTGACGGGCGACATGCCCGCGGTCGGCGCGTCCTGCCGGAACGCAGCCGAACTGGCCGTCAAGGAAGTCAACGCCGCCGGTGGTCTGCAGGTCGGCAAGGAAAAGATGAAGGTCGAATTGGTTGTGGAAGACAACGCTGGCAAGGCCGATCAGTCGGCCGCCGCCGCCCAGAAACTGATCACCCAGGATGAAGTGGTCGCCATCGTCGGTCCCAACGCCAGTCGCTACGCCATTCCTGCCTCGGAAATCGCCGAGAGCGAAAAGACGGTGTTGATCACGCCCTGGTCCACCAATCCCAAGACCACCATGGACGAGAAGACCGGCAAGCCCAAGGACTATGTGTTCCGCGCCTGTTTCATCGACCCATTCCAGGGCGGAGTGCTGGCCAAATTCGCCTATCAGACCCTGAAGGCCAAGAAGGCGGCGGTGCTCTACGATGTGGCGTCCGACTACAACAAGGGTATCGCCGAAGTCTTCAAGACCAATTACGAAAAGCTGGGTGGCAAGATCGTCGCGTTCGAGACCTACACCACCAACGACAAGGATTTCTCGGCGCAGCTGACCAAGATCAAGGACGCCAAGCCGGACGTGATCTTCCTGCCCAACTACTACAACGAAGTGCCGTTGCAGGTGCAGCAGGCCAAGCGTCTGGGCATCACGGTGCCCTTCATCGGCAGCGATTCCTGGGGCAGTCCTGAACTGTTGACCCTGGGCGGGGCCGACCTGAACGGTTACTACTTCAGCACCCACTACGCCGCCGACAATGCTGCCCCGGTCGCCAAGAAATTCATCGCCGATTATGAGAAAGCCTATGGCGCCAAGCCGGACGACGTGGCCGCCCTGACCTACGATGCTTTCGGTCTCTTGTTCGGTGCGATCAAGAGCGCCGGTAAGGTCGATCGCGAAGCCGTCCGCGTTTCCCTGTCCACGCTGCCCGACTATAAGGGTGTGACCGGCGACATGAAGTTCAAGGCCGATTCGCGCGATCCGATCAAGAGCGCCGTGATCCTGGAAATCAAGGACGGCAAGTTCACCTACTTCACCAACGCCAAGCCCTGAAGCAGCGGGATTTGGTGTCGGCCTGACGTCAGGCGAGGGCGGTCCGCTGGGCCGCCCTTCTTCTTGCAACGGTGGTAGCGCGAGTCACGATCTTGAGCGAAGGCATCATCTACTGGCTGCAACAGACCCTGAACGCCCTGCAATTGGGTAGCATCTATGCGCTCATTGCCTTGGGTTACACCATGGTCTACGGCATTCTGACCATGATCAACTTCGCCCATGGCGACGTGTTCATGGTGGGCGCTTTCTTCTGTTTTCTGGCCGCCGTCTATCTCGGCCTGCCCTTTGTCCCCACCCTGCTGCTGACCATGCTGGGCGCGGCGCTGGTGGGCGTGATGATCGAGCGCCTGGCCTACAAGCCGCTGCGGAACGCGCCCCGGGTCTCGGCCATCATCACGGCGCTGGGCGTGGGCATCTTCCTGGAAAACTTCACCCTGGCGCTGGCGCCTTATCCCAAGAACATTCCCGCCCTGCTGGCCAACGCCACCTGGAACATGGGCGGTGTGTCGATCTCTTCCCTGCAGATCATCATCATCCTGTTGTCGCTGGGGCTGATGTTCGTACTGGATTACGTGGTCTATCGCACCCCGGTGGGCATCGCGATGCGAGCGATTTCCTGGGACAAGACCTACGTACCGCTGATGGGGGTGCCGCTGGATCTGATCATCTCGGTCACCTTCGCCATCGGCGCCGGGTTGGCGGGGGCGGCGGGGACGATGTATGGCTTGGCCTATCCGGTCATCGATCCCTACATGGGCATCATGGTGGGGTGGAAAGCCTTCATTTCCGCCGTGGTGGGCGGTATCGGCAATATCCGCGGAGCGATGATCGGAGCCTTCATTTTGGGCGGGGTGGAGATCATGGTCGCCGCATTCTTCCCCTCCACCTATCGCGATTTCGTCGCCTTCACCCTGCTGATGCTGCTGATCGTCATTCGGCCGTACGGCATCCTGGGCCAGCCACGGACGCAAAAAGTATGAATACGATGCGCAATCCGGGCTGGGAATGGTTGATGGCGCAACGCTGGATTCTGCCGGCGTTGCTGCTGATCGGGTTTGGCCTGGCCTTCGCCATCCCGGAATACAATCTGCTGAACAAATACGTGCAGTTGGTGATGATGTACGTCGGCATCAACATCATCCTGACGGTCAGCCTGAATCTGGTGAATGGCTACATGGGCGAATTTTCCCTGGCCCATGCCGGGTTCATGGCGGTCGGGGCCTACACCGCGGCCTTGCTGACGCAAAAGGTGTTGCCCATCGCCGACTATCCGGGCCTGTTTCCGCTGGCGGTGCTGGCCGGCGGGCTGATGGCGGCGCTGCTGGGGCTGATCGTGGCGATCCCGTCATTCAAGGTCCGCGGCGATTACCTGGCCATCATCACCCTGGCTTTTCTGATGATCGTCAAGTCGGTGATCGAGAACATCGATTACATCGGCGGTCCGCGCGGCATTCCGGGGATCAAGAAGCTGACTACCTTACCCTGGGTGTTCTTCTGGACCGTGGCGACGATCTGGGTGGTGCGTAATTTCGTCTATTCCAAATACGGCCGCGGAGTGTTGTCGATCCGCGAAGACGAGATTGCCAGCGATCTGATGAGCGTCAACACCCGCCGGGTGAAATTCCTGGCCTTCATGGTGTCGTCGTTCTTCGCCGGGGTGGCCGGGGCCTTGTTCGCCCACCTGCTGCAGTTCATCAGTCCCCGGGTGTTCGACATCATCAAGACCACCGATGTCCTGATCATGGTCTATCTGGGCGGCATCGCCTCGATCAGCGGCTCCATCCTGGGGGCCGTGCTGTATACGGTGCTGCTGGAGGTCTTGCGTCCGTCCAATTTCGCGGCGCTGGTGTCCTGGCTGCCGGATGTGATCTTCGATCCGCTGAACCAGTATTTCATCCGTCATCTTGGGGTCTGGCGCATGGTCATCATGCCGCTGGCCCTGGTGCTGGTCATGCTGTACTGGCCGCGCGGGATCATGGGGCTGCGGGAGTTCCGCTGGTTCGTGCCCAAGCGCGATCTGGACGCCCATCACCGGCACGTTGCCCACGGAGGAAGCCATGACGCTCCTCACGGCCACTAAGGTCAAGCATTACTTCGGCGGTCTCTGCGCGGTCGCCGATTTCAACCTGCAGCTGCAGTCCGGGGAACTGATGGGGATCATCGGTCCCAACGGAGCCGGCAAGACCACCATCTTCAACCTGATCACCGGGGTCTATCGGGCCAGCGAGGGCAGCATCCGCCTGCGCGATGTCGAGCTGGTCGGCAAGACGCCGCATCAGATCACGGCTCTGCGAGTCGGCCGCACCTTCCAGAACATTCGGCTGTTCCGGGATTTGTCGGTGCTGGACAATGTACGCATCGCCCACTATGCCCAAGTCCATTACAGCCCGCTGGAAGCGTTGCTGCATATCGGTCGTTACCGGCGGGAAGAGCAGCGCATCATCGACAACTCGCACCGGCTGCTCAGTATCTTCAAGCTGGAGCATCTGGCGGGCGAGACTGCCAAGAACCTGCCCTACGGTTCGCAGCGGCGGCTGGAGATCGCCCGGGCGCTGGCCATCGATCCGGAACTGCTGCTGCTGGACGAACCGGCAGCCGGCATGAATCCGAACGAGATCGATCAGCTGATGGAATTCATCCAGTGGATCCGGCAGGAATTCAAGCTGACGATTCTGCTGATCGAACATCAGATGAAGTTGGTGATGGGGATCTGCGAACGCATCATGGTGCTGGATTTCGGTCAGACCCTGTCCGAAGGGCCGCCGACGGTGATCCAGAACGATCCCAAGGTGTTGGAAGCCTATCTGGGCGAGGGGTCGATCGGATGAGTGCGAGCATGGCAGGCATCGAGGATATCCAGCTGGAGGTCCGCGATCTGGAGGTGCATTACGACGGCATCCGGGCGCTGCATGGGGTTTCCTTCACCGTCCTGAAAGGGGAGATCGTCACCTTGATCGGGGCCAACGGCGCTGGCAAGACCTCGATCTTGCGGGCGATTTCCGGGCTGATGCCCTATGGCGGCTCCGTGGTGTTCGAGGGCCAGAGCCTGAAGCGGATATCGGCGCACCGCATCGTCGGCCTGGGTATTGCCCATGTGCCGGAGGGTCGGGGCATCTTCGGCAATCTGACGGTGCAGGAAAACCTGCGGCTGGCGACTTGGCAACGAGCCGACAAGGGCGAGATCGCGGCCGACTACGACCGGGTCTTCGCCATCTTTCCGCGCTTGCTGGAGCGCCAGCACCAGTTGGGCGGCACCCTGTCCGGCGGCGAGCAGCAGATGCTGGCGGTCGGTCGGGCATTGATGAGCCGCGGTCGTCTGCTGTTGCTGGACGAGCCCTCCATGGGGTTGTCGCCCCGGCTGGTGCAGGAAATCTTCCGGGTGGTCGAAGACATCAACCGTTCCGGAACCACCGTGCTGCTGGTCGAGCAGAACGCCAACCGGGCATTGCGGATCGCATCGCGCGCCTACGTGCTGGAAACCGGCAACATCACCCTGTCGGGCACCGGCCGCGAACTGCTGGGCGATCCTCGGGTCAAGGAAGCCTATCTGGGCGGCTAGGCGGTTCCGTCGTGGGCTGGGCTGAAGGGAGTCGGCGTCTCCAGCCCGCTGCGGAACGGATCGGTCAATCCGAGTTCAGAGATAGTTGAACAGGTCCAGCGAATGGCGCTGGCCCGCCAGATAGTCGTCGATGCACCGCAAGACCATCGGGCTGCGCAACTTCGGTCCCAGCGCGGCGATTTCGTCCCGAGTCAACCAGACCGCCCGCTGGATGCCCTCGTCCAGCGCTTGACCGGCGTGATGGCGCAGGGCCTTGGCAGCGAAACAGGTTCGAACGAAGGTGTGGCCCTTGGGGTGGGTCCAGTAATAGATGCCGACGATGGCATGGACCTCGATTTCCCAGGCGGTTTCTTCCAGGGTTTCCCGGATGGCCGCCGCAGCCAGGGTTTCGTGCGGGTCCAGATGACCGGCTGGTTGGTTGTAGACCAGTTCCTCGCCGCCAGCGTATTCCTCCACCAGCAGAAAGCGTCCAGCGTCCTCGACGATGGCGGCGACGGTCAGATGCGGTGACCAGATGTCCATGCGACCCCCTAGGGCAATGGTTTGGCGATGGTGAATGCGCCGCGCAAGTCGCCTTCCTTGTAACCGCGGGCGGTGTCCTTGGGATACAGCTCTTTCAGCTTGGCGTCCACTTCGGGGCTGATGTGCTCGCCGTGGCAGGCGAGGCATAACGAAGCGGTCGGGATGGCTTTCATGTAGCGGAAGGTTTTCTGGCCTTGGTCGTCGTCGATGACGGCGAAGAACTCCAAGCTGTCGTTGGGTTCGCCTTGTGCTTTGCGCGCCTCGAATTGCTTGAGCACGGCCAGTTCCCAGTTGTCCGGCGCATTCTCGGGATTGCGGATTTTGAGACTGGTGCGGCCGACCAGCAAACCGAGTTTCTGGGACAGGTCGGTGGCGATTTCCGCCGCCTTGACGTGGCACACCTCGATACCGTTGACTGGACCGCCGTTCTGGATCGCCTGCTGCAAGGCTTCCTTCAGGGTGGCGCTGAATGTCTGTGCGGCGGCACGGGATTCTTGCACGTCCGGTGGAATGCTTGGCTGAGCGGTGGTCGGTTGCTGGCGAGCGGAGGCAGTGCCGGCGACCAATAGCGTACCCAGGATGAGAGGCAAAACGTGTCGCATGCAAATTACCCTATTGAATCAATGGCTGGCGGGTAAGTATAAGATGAAGCGGCTTGTGGCTGCGGAATTTTCCGGTGGGGGCGAGCTAAAATTTCTAGGATCGAAACGAGAAAGACAACCGCAATCGAGTTTTTCGATCAACGAGGTACAAGATGAGCCTGTCACAGAAGACCTGTACGCCTTGTCAAGGTGGCATTCCAGCCCTCGCGTCGAGCGAAGCCGAAGCCTTGCTGCCGCAGGCGCACGATTGGCAATTGCTGGAGAATGCGACCCGTTTGGAGCGGCGCTTCTCGTTCAAGACCTTCGGGGCTGCCCTAGCCTTCGTCAACCGGGTGGGCGACCTAGCCGAGGCCGAAGGCCATCATCCCGATATCGCCTTCGGCTGGGGCTATGCCAACGTGCTGTTCTATACCCACAAGATCGGTGGTCTGCACGAGAACGATTTCATCATGGCCGCCAAGGTCAACGAGCTGTATCGGGATGAATACTCGGCGGCTTGAGCGGGTTACCCCAGCGCGACCGCCGCGCCGCGTAAAGCCGGATTGGCGGCGGTGATCACCCAGGTGGGAATGGTCGCCAGGTAAGTGCTGAAGCGACCCTTGGTCTCGAACCGGCTGCGGAAATCCGAGCGATCGAAGAAATCCCCCAAACGGGGCACGATGCCGCCGCCGATATAGACGCCGCCGCGCGCGCCCAGGGTGATCGCCAGGTTGCCCGCTGCCGTGCCTAGCGCTCCGCAGAACAGATCCAGCACCGCACGGCAGTGCGGACAGGCGCCGGTCAAACCCCGCGCGGTGATGTCGGCGGGCGTCAGACTCTCGGCCGTCCAGCCTTCCACCTCGGCCAGGGCGTGATAGAGATTGACCAGACCAGGCCCGGACAGCAGTCGTTCCAGGGAAGCATGGCCGAACTGCCGTTGCAGAACCCGGCTGATGGCCCATTCCCGCTGGTCGGTGGCGGCAAAGGTGACGTGACCGCCTTCGGTTTGCAGGGGAATCCACTGTTGGCCCGCCCGGATCAAGCCGGAGACCCCCAGGCCCGTGCCGGAGCCGATCAAGCCGATCGGGGCATCCGCCATGGCGGTCCCTCGGCCGATCGCCCGTCGCTCATCCGAAGCGAGCAGGGGCAGCGCCAGCGCCAGCGCGGTGAAGTCGTTGACGATGGCCAGTCGTTCCAGTCCCAGTTCCTGTCGCACCGCCTCGGTCGAGAACGACCAGGCGTTGTTGGTGAACTCGATCCGATCACCGCTGATCGGGGTGGCGACCGCCAGTGCGGCGCGGCGCGGTCGGGATGCGGCCGTTTGGCGTAGATAAGCGGCGATGGCGGCGCTGGGCCCCGGAAAATCGGCGCAAGGTAGAGTCTGCTCGGCGTGCAATCGCCCCGTGGCGTCGACGAGCGCGAAGCGGGCGTTGGTGCCGCCGATGTCGGCTACTAAATCAGGCGTGGCGTTCTGAGTCTGAGGCATCGCGATGTTCCAGGGCAAACGGGCAGGAGAGTCGGGTTCACCGCTTGATTCTAGGAAATCCAGCCGGGAAATGGGGGCCGATCGAAGGGGATGAAATGCGTTGTTACTGCGAAACCGTCAGCAAGAGAATGTAGGAATCCTCACAATTTCGACAGCCGTTCCAGCTATTCACGAATTCGCCGTAGCCAACTTGTAATGTGGTGCAGTGCGGCATTAAAATGATGTAGAAGTCTGATCGTACTTTATAAACCTCTCATTATAAAAATAGATTTATGTCAATCTTTGGATAATTTGAGTGGATCGTCGTGGAGACGGACACGCAATAACGATTCACAAGCTTTTGCATTCTTTTGCAAATAACCCCGTAACCTTCTAAAGAGGAATGGAAAATGGCATTTCTAAGCGTTGAGCAACTGAAAAAAGACTGGGCTGAGAATCCCCGCTGGAAAGGTATCAAACGCGGTTATACGGCTGAAGATGTAGTGCGACTGCGTGGTAATGTGCCGGTCGAGTACAGCTTGGCGAAGCGGGGAGCCGAGAAGCTGTGGCAGCTGATTACTACCGAACCCTATGTGAACTGCCTGGGCGCCTTGACCGGCGGGCAGGCCATGCAGCAGGCCAAGGCGGGCGTCAAGGCCATCTATCTGTCCGGCTGGCAGGTCGCGGCCGACAACAACACCTACATGGCGATGTATCCCGATCAGTCGCTGTATCCGGTCAATTCGGTGCCGGCGGTGGTCGAACGCATCAACAACACCTTCAAGCGCGCCGACGAAATCCAGTGCGCTCGCGGCATCGGCCCAGGCCATAAGGAATTCCTCGACTATTTCCTGCCGATCGTGGCGGATGCCGAAGCCGGTTTCGGCGGTGTGCTGAACGCCTACGAGCTGATGAAGTCGATGATTCGCTCGGGCGCGGGTGGCGTGCACTTCGAAGATCAGCTGGCTTCGGTCAAGAAATGCGGCCACATGGGCGGCAAGGTGCTGGTGCCGACCCAGGAAGCGGTGCAGAAACTGAACGCGGCCCGTCTGGCGGCCGATGTCTGCGGGGTGCCGACCGTGATCCTGGCCCGCACCGACGCCGAAGCGGCCGACCTGCTGACCAGCGACTGCGACGACAACGACAAGCCGTTCTGCACCGGCGAACGCACGGTCGAAGGCTTCTTCAAGACCAAGAAGGGCCTGGAACAGTCGATCTCCCGTGGTCTGGCCTATGCGCCCTACGCCGACATGGTGTGGTGCGAGACCGGCACGCCGGATCTGGCGTTCGCCCGCAAGTTCGCCGAAGCGATCCAGGCGCAGTTCCCCGGCAAGATGCTGGCCTACAACTGCTCACCGTCGTTCAACTGGAAGAAGAATCTGGATGACGCCACCATCGCCAAGTTCCAGCGCGAACTGGGTGCGATGGGTTACAAGTATCAGTTCATCACTTTGGCCGGTATTCACAACATGTGGTACAACATGTTCGATCTGGCCCAGGACTATGTCCAGCGCGGCATGTCCGCCTATGTCGAGAAGGTTCAGGAGCCCGAATTCGCCGCCCGCGATCGGGGCTACACCTTCGTCAGCCATCAGCAGGAAGTGGGCACCGGCTACTTCGACGACGTGACCACCGTCATCCAGGGCGGTGTGTCTTCGGTGACGGCGCTGACCGGTTCTACCGAAGAAGAGCAATTCCACTAATCCTCGTGTCCGCGCTCTGCCGTTGAGGTATGGGTCGCGGAGTCTCGGGTTGTATCACGGCCCGGGGGGTCTCCCTCCGGGCTTTTTGCGCTAGGATGCGCCAATGCGTCCCGATCATCGCCCAAACGTGACGCTTTATATTGTCAAGGGTTGCAATCTACATTGATGAAGGAGCCAACCGTGAGCTTGAATTTGCCTGCTGGCGTGCAAGTGAACGCCCCGATCCATCCCCGTTTCGACGAAATCCTGACTCACGACGCTTTGGCTTTGGTGGCCAAGCTGCATCGTGCGTTCGAAGGTCGCCGCCAGGAATTGCTCAAGGCCCGCGTTGCCCGCCAGGCCCGTATCGACGCTGGCGAAATGCCTGATTTCCTGCCCGAAACGCAGGCCATCCGCGACGGCGACTGGAAGATCGCGCCGCTGCCCAAGGCCCTGGAGCGCCGCCGTACCGAGATCACCGGCCCGGTCGAACGCAAGATGATCATCAACGCCTACAATTCCGGCGCTGATTCCTACATGACCGACTTCGAAGACTCCAACAGCCCCAACTGGTACAACCAGATTCAGGGCCAGGTGAATCTGGTCGACGCCATTCGCCGCAACATCAGCTACGTAAACGAAGCCGGCAAGGAATACAAGCTCAACAGTACCATCGCCATGCTGCAGATCCGTCCGCGCGGCTGGCATCTGGACGAAAAGCATGTGCTGGTCGATGGTCAGCGTGTGTCTGGCGGTATCTTCGACTTCGGTCTGGTGCTGTTCCACAATGCCAAGGAGCAGATCGCCCGTGGTGCGGGTCCGTTCTTCTACCTGCCCAAGATGGAAAGCCATCTGGAAGCGCGGCTGTGGAACGACATCTTCTGCATGGCTCAGGACGAAATCGGCATTCCGCGTGGCACCATCAAGGCCACGGTGCTGGTCGAGACCATTCTCGCCACCTTCGAGATGGAAGAGATCCTGTACGAATTGCGTGAGCATTCCGCCGGTTTGAACGCCGGGCGCTGGGACTACATCTTCAGCTGTATCAAGAAGTTCAAGAACAACAAGAACTTCTGCCTGGCCAATCGCGGCGCGATCACCATGGAAGTGCCGTTCATGCGCTCCTATGCGTTGCAGCTGGTCAAGGTGTGCCACAAGCGCGGCGCGCCGGCCATGGGTGGCATGTCGGCGCTGATTCCGATCAAGAACGACCCGGAAGCCAATGAGAAGGCGCTGGCCGGTATCCGGCACGACAAGGCCCGCGATGCGCGGGACGGTTTCGATGGCGGTTGGGTGGCGCATCCCGGCCTAGTGCCGATGGCCCACGAAGAATTCGTCAAGGTGCTGGGCGATAAGCCGAACCAGTGGGAGAAGCAGCGCGATGAGGTGTTCACCGCTCAGGATTTCCTGACCTTCCTGCCTGAGCAACCCATCACCGAAGTCGGTCTGCGTAACAACATCAATGTCGGCATTCATTACCTGGGCTCGTGGCTGGCTGGCAACGGTTGCGTGCCGATTCACAACCTGATGGAAGATGCCGCCACCGCTGAAATTTCCCGCTCGCAGGTATGGCAGTGGGTGGTGAGCCCCAAGGGGGTCTTGGACGATGGCCGCAAGGTGACCGCAGAACTGGTGCGGACGATGATTCCCGAGGAGTTGGCCAAGGTCAAGGCGACGGTCACCGCCCAGGGCGAAGACACCGCGACCTACGATCAGGCGGCCGGCATTTTCGAGAAGATGTCGCTCGATCCCAACTATCCGGAGTTCCTGACCCTGCCGCTGTACGAAGCGATGGATTGATCCGATCCAGTTGGCTTTGATGTAAAAAAGCGCTCGGGTAACCCATGCAGCCCAGCCCGAGCGCTGACACCATGCTTTTGTGACCCAGCAAGCGTTGTTCCATCGTAGTACCTCCTCAATGTGGAAAGGTCGATAACGGTGCGATGCGATCGCTGCCATGAGGAGGGACATGCGTCGAGAGGGTCACCGATGACGCCCTGGTGGACATCGTCAAGGAAGGTTTCGATGCCGGAGTGCGGTTTGGCGAATCGATCCAACAAGATATGGTGGCGATTCCGCTGGGGCCGCGCCAGCGTTTCGTGGTAGTGGGTAGTCAAGTGTATCTTTAGAGTTACTTAACGCCGCAAAAGCCCGACGATCTGCATCGGCATGATTACATTGCAAGCGCTTTCCCGGCGGTTCGGTTTATCGGCGCTGGGCATTCGCCCGTGGCGAGGACAAGACTATCGTGGACGTGAGCGGGCCGCTGATTCTGAGCGACACCACGCTTGCGTTGCGGGCGGCCGAAGATGGCATCTGTCTTGCTTGCGTTTATGAGCAATATGCACGCAACGCTCTGGAGGCTGGCCGTGTGGTCGCCGTACTGGACGACTGGCTGCCGATGTTGCCTGGTTTTTTCCGCTACTATCCAGGACGCAAGCGGCTACCCGCCGGGTTGCGCGCATTCATCGGTTTGGTCCGGCAGATGACGGCCCAGAATTTTTCGTACCCAAAAGTCTCTTGAGGAAACTTGTGGACCACATGACATCTAAATGTCAGCCTATTACAACCACGGAATGATGTCGTCTGGCAGCGCTGCCTCATGCACGACTCTCGTTCGCCCGTCATTAAGGCCGTACTTAGCCATGAGCCAAGACCATCCATCGTCACCCGATCAGGATCGCGGTCTCGTCGTCGAACCGGCGGGGCCCGAGATCAAGCAGCCGCCGATGTATAAGGTGATCTTGCTCAATGACGACTATACTCCTATGGATTTTGTAGTGCAGATTCTCGAGCACTTCTTTCGGATGAATCGCGAGAAGGCCACGCAGATCATGCTGCATGTCCATACCCGAGGTCGGGGCGTGTGCGGGGTTTTCACGCGCGAAATCGCGGAGACCAAGGTGGCGCAGGTGAATGAGTTTGCCCAGCGGCATCAACATCCGTTGTTGTGTACCATGGAAGAAACTTAAATCTGAAACCACCCAGCGCGATTCGAGGTGTGAGTTATGTTGAGCAAGGATCTGGAGTATTCCATCAATCTTGCTTTCCGCGAGGCGCGGGAAAGGCGCCACGAGTTCATGACCGTGGAGCACCTGCTGCTGGCCCTGCTGGATAATCCGGCAGCCGCGGAAGTGCTGCGAGCCTGCGGTGCTCAGCTGGACAAGCTCAAGCGCGATCTGCAAACCTTCATCCGCGATAACACGCCAGTGCTGGGACCGGATGACCCGCGCGAGACCCAACCGACCCTCGGGTTCCAGCGAGTCCTGCAACGGGCGGTATTGCACGTCCAGTCGTCCGGTAACCGCGAGGTTACCGGCGCCAATGTGCTGGTCGCCATGTTCGGCGAGCAGGAGTCGCAGGCGGTCTATTTCCTCAAGCAGCAGGAAATCAGCCGTCTGGATGTGGTGAATTTCATCTCCCACGGCATTTCCAAGATTTCTGACGAACAGGATTCCGCAACGCCGCAAAGCGAGGAAAATCCCGAGAGCCAGAACGTCAAGCCGCTGGAGAACTTCGCCAGCAACCTCAACGAGCTGGCGCGGCAGGGCCGTATCGATCCGCTGATCGGACGGCGCGAGGAAGTGGAGCGCACCATTCAGATCCTGTGTCGGCGGCGCAAGAACAATCCGCTGTTCGTCGGCGAAGCCGGCGTCGGCAAGACCGCGATCGCCGAAGGTCTGGCCAAGATGATCGTGGACGGCGAAGTGCCGGAGGTGCTGCGCGATGCCACGATTTACGCGCTGGACTTGGGTTCGCTGGTGGCGGGCACCAAATATCGTGGCGATTTCGAGAAGCGCTTGAAGTCGGTCTTGGCGCAGTTGCGCAAGGAGCGCAACGCTATTCTGTTCATCGACGAAATCCACACCATCATTGGCGCGGGTGCGGCTTCCGGCGGCGTGATGGACGCCTCGAACCTGATCAAGCCGATGCTGGCTTCGGGCGAGATGAAGTGCATCGGTTCGACCACCTACCAGGAATACCGGGGCATCTTCGAGAAGGATCGAGCCTTAGCGCGGCGGTTCCAGAAGATCGACGTGGTCGAGCCATCGGTCGAAGAGAGCTATCAGATCCTGCGCGGTTTGAAGGCCCGGTTCGAGGAGCACCACGACGTCAAGTACGCCGATAAGGCGCTGCGGGCAGCGGTGGAGCTGTCGGCCCGCTACATCAACGATCGCCATCTGCCGGACAAGGCTATCGACGTGATCGACGAGGCCGGGGCTAGTCAGCGCCTGTTGCCGGTTGCCAAGCGCAAGAAGGTGATCAATAGCACCGATATCGAGACGATCATTGCCAAGATCGCCCGTATCCCGCCAAAGACGGTGTCCTCGTCGGACAAGGATGTGCTGCGTAACCTGGAACGCGATTTGAAATTGGTGGTGTTCGGTCAGGACGAAGCGATCGATACCTTGGCCGACGCCATCAAGATGGCGCGCGCCGGCCTGGGCAACGAGCAGAAGCCGATTGGTTCCTTCCTGTTCGCCGGGCCGACCGGCGTCGGCAAGACCGAAGTGACCCGCCAGTTGGCTCGCATCATGGGCATCGAACTGATTCGGTTCGACATGTCCGAGTACATGGAGCGGCATACGGTTTCGCGTCTGATCGGTGCGCCGCCCGGCTATGTCGGCTTCGATCAGGGTGGACTGCTGACCGACGCCATGCTGAAGCATCCGCATGCCGTATTGTTGCTGGACGAGATCGAAAAAGCCCATCCCGATGTGTTCAACCTGTTGCTGCAGGTCATGGACCACGGGACGCTGACCGACAACAATGGCCGCAAGGCGGATTTCCGCAATGTCATCATCGTGATGACCACCAATGCTGGCGCTGAACTGATGGATCGCCCTTCCATCGGCTTTACCTCACAGGATCACAGCACCGACGGACTGGATGTGATCAAGCGCCTGTTCGCCCCAGAGTTCCGCAACCGCTTGGATGCGATCGTCCAGTTCCAGCCACTGACGCCGGTGACCATCGCGCAGGTGGTAGACAAGTTCCTGATCGAGTTGGAAGCTCAGCTGGAATCGAAGAAGGTCACTGTGGATGTGGATACGGAAGGGCGGGCTTGGCTGGCCGAGCGCGGCTACGATCCGAAGATGGGCGCACGGCCGATGGCGCGGCTCATCCAGGAGAACATCAAACGGCGCCTGGCCGAGGAGCTACTGTTCGGGCGGCTGGTGAATGGCGGCCATGTCACCGTCACGGTTCGCGATGGCGGCTTGCAGGTCGAAATTGCCGAGGAAGAAGCAGTGCCGTAATGGGCAGGCGGTCGGCGGCGGCAACCTGTCTGGACGAGGGTTGCTGACTGCCCGATTGCAGGAAAGGGGTGCGCGAGATGGCGGATGGCTCAGCGGCCGCGATAGACGATGCGACCCTTGCTCAGATCGTAAGGAGTCAGTTCGACCTTCACCTTGTCACCGGTCAGGATGCGGATGTAGTGCTTGCGCATCCGGCCGGAGATATGGGCCGTGATGACATGACCGTTTTCCAACTGCACTCTGAACATGGTGTTGGGTAGAGTGTCAACTACAGTACCCTCCATTTCAATATGGTCTTCTTTAGACATAATACCTCGCTGATCAACCCGCTTTCGCTATTGTAAAAGACTGCTAACCATAGCGGAAATCCCCTGGCGCGGCAAGTCGGATGCCCGGAAAACGATCGGTACGGACCAGTGTGAGGGGGGTATCGCTGCGGCTTGGCACCCGATGCGCAGATCCGCCGGGACCGCCCGATTCCACTCCAATCAGCCTCATGACCGAACCACGCAAGCATCTGTTGGTCGTTTACCATTCGCAAACCGGCCATACTCGCAATATGGCCAGAGCGGCGTGGCGTGGCGCACGGCGGGTGCCGGAAGTCGAGACGCGTCTGAAGATGGCTTTGCGCGCTGACTTGAACGATCTATTGTGGGCTCAGGGTCTGCTGTTGGGTACGCCCGAGAATTTCGGCTACATGTCCGGAGCGCTCAAGAACTTCCTGGATCGCACCTACTATCCCGCCCAGGGCAAGATCAGCGGATTGCCCTATGCGGTGTTCATCAGCGCCGGTAACGACGGGACAGGGGCATTGACCAGCATCGAACGCATTGCCCGCGGTTATCCACTCAAACCGGTGTGCGATCCGATCATCGCCCGTGGCGAGCTGACTCCGGACGACTTGCAGCGCTGCGAAGAACTGGGTGAAACCATGGCCTCGGGGGTGGCGTGGGGAATCTTTTAGCGGGGAGGTTGCGCCGTTGGTGCGCAGCCTGGCTTGGCAGGGCCGCCCAGCCGCCGTCGCTCAAGCGCTCGTTATGGCGTCGGATCGGGCGTGGACTCTGGACAGCGACTTGGGTGTTCGTGGTGGCTTCGCTGGCGCTGGTGCTGTTGTTGCGCTGGCTGCCCTTGCCGACCTCCAGCGTCATCGCCCAGCATGGGTTGAAAGCGCTATGGCAGGGGCATGGCGCGGTGCGCTATGACTGGGTGGCGTATCGGGATATCTCGCCCTATGCGGCCCTGGCGGTCGTCGCCGGCGAGGATCAGCGCTTCCCCGATCACTACGGCTTCGATTTCGTGGAGATTCAGGATGCTCTGGACGACCTGGATGAAGGCAAGCCGTTGCGCGGTGCCAGCACCTTGAGCCAGCAGGTGGCGAAGAATCTGTTCCTGTGGTCGGGCCGCAGTGTCATCCGCAAGGGGCTGGAGGTCTGGTTCACCGTGCTGCTAGAGCTGCTCTGGTCCAAGGAACGCATCCTGGAGGTCTATCTCAACATCGCGGAATTTGGCGAGAACACCTTCGGCGTAGAAGCGGCCAGTCGGCGGTTTTTCAACAAGGCGGCCGTCAGGTTGACCGCGGACGAAGCGGCCCGACTGGCGGCGGTGTTGCCGAATCCGCTACGCTACCGCGCCGATCAGCCCTCGGCCTATGTGCTCAAGCGCCAGCGCTGGATCGAGCGGCAGATGCGCCAATTGGGGGGAACCCGCTATCTTGAGCGGCTGTGACCTGGAGATGTGATGGAATCGAAACCATGTGTCAGCATTGATTATTGTACCCAATGTCGTTGGTTGCTGCGGGCAGCCTGGCTGGCCCAGGAACTATTGACGACCTTTGAAACCGAATTGGGCGAGGTGGCCCTGCGGCCTGGCACGGGTGGCGTGTTCGAGGTGCGGGTCGATGGCGAACTGGTCTGGTCGCGCAAACAGGAGGGACGTTTCCCCGAAGCGAAGGAAATCAAGCAACGGGTTCGCGATCGGGTCGCGCCGGAACGTTCGCTGGGGCATTCGGATCGCTAGCTCCGAATAAGTGGGCTGTTTAATCGTTTACGGATGAGACGAGTGATGTCAGATTCTCAAGTCATGGCCGGCGCCGGTCTCGGCGGGTTCGAGTGGCTATCGCGCCGGTGGTTGAATATCTTCGGATTTCTGGTGTGCTTGGGCGGGCTCGGCGTTGCGCTGTTTGCCCAGTTCCATTTGGGGATGGAGCCCTGTCCGCTGTGCATTTTCCAACGTCTGGCCCTGG
This sequence comes from Candidatus Competibacteraceae bacterium, assembly GCA_003989065.1. GTDB lineage: Bacteria > Pseudomonadota > Gammaproteobacteria > Competibacterales > Competibacteraceae > RXIW01. The sequence continues at coordinate 153,865 of RXIW01000001.1, read as the reverse complement.
CCGCGCTGGGCCTGTTGTTTTTGACGGCGGCCCTGCACGATCCACGCGGCTGGGGGGCCAAGGTCTATGGCGCGTTGATCGACCTGACCGCCTTCCTGGGCATGGCCGTCGCAGCCCGGCAGGTCTGGCTGCAGCATCTGCCGCCGGATGAGGTGCCGCGCTGTGGCCCCGGTCTGGATTATATGTTGCAAACCTTTCCCTTGACCGAAACCATTCGCGAGGTGCTGTCCGGCTCCGGCGAGTGCGCCAAGGTCGAAACCCTGCTGGGCTTGAGCATTCCGGAATGGACCCTGATGCTGTTCCTGGGATTGGGCGTCATGGGTCTGCTCGGCAACTGGCGGCTGCGGCGCTGAGGCGGCAGACCCGCCAACGAGGCGGGTCGGTCGAGGCTAGGGCGTTGGGGTAAAAGGCCAGCGGATCAGCAGATCAGATACGGGCAAAAACTCGCTGCGCCGCGGCCACCGTCGCCTCGATGTCGTCGGCGCTGTGGGCCGCCGACATGAAGCCGGCCTCGAACGCGGACGGCGCCAGATACACCTTTTCGGCCAGCATACCGTGGAAAAAGCTCTTGAAGCGCTCGGTATCGCAGGCTATGGCCTGGGCATAGCGGGTGACCGGCTCGGCTGAGAAGAAGATTCCGAACATGCCGCCAACCGCGTTGGTGGTGAGGGGCACGCCGGCCTGTCGGGCGGCGGCCACCAGTCCTGCGCACAGGCGCTCGGTTTTGGCGGCGAGCTCGGTATGGAAGCCCGGTTCGGCAATCAGATTCAGCGTCGCCAGACCGGCGGCCATCGCTACCGGATTGCCCGACAGGGTACCGGCCTGATAGATCGGTCCCAGCGGAGCCAGTTTTTCCATGATGGCCCGCTTGCCGCCGAACGCGCCGACTGGCATGCCGCCGCCGATGATCTTGCCAAGCGTGGTCAGATCCGGTGCGATGCCATACAAAGCCTGCGCCCCGCCTGCTGCCACCCGGAAGCCGGTCATCACTTCGTCGAAGATCAACACGCTGCCGTACTGGTCGCACAGCTGGCGCAAACCTTCCAGAAAACCCGGAGCCGGTGGGATGCAATTCATGTTGCCGGCGACCGGTTCGACGATGATTCCGGCGATGTCCGAGCCAATGCGGGCGAAGGCTTCCTGGACCTGCGCCAGATCGTTGTAAGTCAGGGTCACGGTATACGACGCCAGCGCAGCCGGGACGCCGGGCGAGGTCGGCACGCCCAGGGTCAGCGCGCCGGAGCCGGCCTTGATCAGCAGCGAATCGGAGTGGCCGTGGTAGCAGCCTTCGAACTTGACGATGATGTCGCGGCCGGTGAAACCGCGGGCCAAACGGATGGCGCTCATGGTGGCTTCGGTGCCGGAGTTGCACATCCGCACCAGCTCCATCGAGGGCATCATCCGGCAGATCTTACGGGCCATGATGGTCTCGATCACAGTCGGAGCGCCGAAACTGAGGCCGTGGACGGCAGTTTCCTGCACGGCTTGCACGACCGCCGGATGGGCGTGGCCGGCGATCATCGGTCCCCAGGAGCCGACATAATCGATATAGCGCTGGTCGTCCTCGTCGAACAGGTAAGCGCCCGCGCCGCGCCGGAAGAAGATTGGCGCTCCGCCGACCCCGCGAAAGGCGCGCACCGGTGAATTGACGCCGCCGGGAATATAGCGTTGCGCTTCGATGAACAGCTGTTCGGAACGATAAGTCATCAGCGGTTTCCTCAGGCGAATAGAGTGGCGTAGCGACGGGCGGCGGCTTGGATGTCGGGTTGACCGAACACGCCGCTGACGACCGACAGCGCATCGGCGCCGGCCTGCAGCAACAGCGGGCTGTTGTCCGGCGTGATGCCGCCGATGGCGACGATGGGAATGCGCAAGGCGGCGCGAGCCTGTCGCAACAGCTCGATGGGCGCTCGAATTTCATCCGGCTTGGTCAGAGACGGAAAGAACGCGCCGAAGGCGACGTAGTCCGCACCGGCCTGGGCGGCCTCCAGCGCTAGCGCCAGCTGGTCGTAACAGGACACCCCGATGATGGCTTGCGCTCCCAGGCGAGCGCGGGCGGTAAGCAACGCCGGATCGTCCTTGCCGACGTGGACGCCTGCCGCGCCGACCTGGGCGGCCAGTTCTACGTCGTCGTTGATGATCAGGGGCATCCGGTAGCGCCGACACAACGCATTCAGGGCCGTCGCCTGGGCCAGACGGCGCTCGGGGTCGCGGCTCTTGTCGCGATACTGAATCATCCGGGCACCGCCCAACAGGGCTTGTTCGACCGCAGCGGTCAGCTGTTCATCGGCAATGAGCAGGGCGTCGGTGATAGCGTACAAACCTCGGCAGACGGCCGTGTTCGTCGTACTCATGGTTGACCTCGGGTGGCGGTAGCCCAGAACAGGCGGTTGGGCAGCGCTTGACCGCCGCCGGCCCGAAAGGCGGCCTGCAGGGACCGCCAGACGAAATGTTGGGCGCGATAGATGGCCGACTGGATCGCTTCGTCCGATTGCGCGCTGTCGCCCTGGGCGAGTAGGGCGGCGATGGCCGATGCCAGCGTGCAGCCGGAACCGTGATAGCTGTCCGGCAGGCGGGGCCAGCGCCAGTTTTCCAGGCGCCGGTTGTTGCCATACAGGGTATTGACGACTTCGGTGGGGTGGGGTTCGTGACCGCCGGTCAGGATCACATAGCGGCAACCCCGCGCCAGCAAGGCCATAGCGCAGGCTTCCAGGGTGTCGGCTTCCGGCGCCAGCCGGCGGGCCTCGATGCTGTTGGGGGTCAACACGGTGGTCTGGGGCAGCAGCAGGCGCTGGATGGATTCGATCAGCGCCGCATTGGCCAACTCGGCTCCGCCGCCCGCCGCCAGGATTGGGTCGAGCACCACCGGAATATGAGGGTAGGCGGTGAACAGTTCGTGCAGAGCCGCAACGTTGTCGGTGCTACCGATGACTCCGACCTTGAATACAGCCACCGGCATGTCTTCCAGCACCGCCCGCGCCTGGGCGATGATTTGATCCGGCTCGACTGGCAGCAGGGCCTGGATATCGTGAGTGTCCTGCACGGTGATCGCGGTGATGACGGGCGCGGGATGACAGCCGAAACTGATCAGGGTTTCGAGATCGGCGGCGATGCCGGCCCCACCGCTAGGGTCGTTGCCGGCCAGGGTCATCACGATCGGCGGCGATAGAGAATCGGCAGGGATCAATGTGGTACTCCGAGGGTTGCGGCGGGTGGATAAGAGGTGCCAGCTCCGAGTGTATCTCTCGAATTCTATCAGACGCTGTGGGTTTTTCGGGCTGGGCTGCCATGGGACAATGAGCAGAATTAAGAGGCAGGAGGATGGAAGAGCGATGAAAAAGTATATGTGTATGCTGTGTGGGTTCATTTACGACGAGGAAGAAGGTTGGCCCGAGGATGGTATCCCACCTGGCACTGCTTGGGACGCGGTGCCCGCTGACTGGGTTTGCCCCGATTGCGGTGTGGGCAAGGCCGATTTCGAGATGCTGCAGATCTGAAAAAATGACCGTGGATTCCAGTCGTGTGCGCCTGATTACGGGTGATATCACCCAGTTGGCGGTGGATGCGATCGTCAACGCCGCCAATCGTTCGCTATTGGGCGGCGGCGGGGTCGATGGAGCCATTCACCGTGCAGCCGGGCCGGCCTTGCTGGCCGAATGTCGCGACTTGGGCGGTTGCGAGACGGGCGAGGCCAAAATCACTCGTGGCTATCGTCTGCCCGCCCCCTATGTCATCCATACCGTCGGCCCAATCTGGCAAGGCGGCGGGATGGGCGAGCCGGCCTTGCTGGCCGCCTGCTATCGCAACAGTCTGCAGTTGGCGGTGGCGTATGGCGTGCGCGCCATCGCTTTCCCAGCCATCAGCTGTGGAGTGTACGGCTACCCCTTCGAAGAGGCGGCATCGATTGCGGTGCGGGAAATCGAACGCTTTCTGGCCGACGAAGACCGCATCGCAACCGTCTATCTGGTGTGTTTCAGCGAGGATGTACGCCAAGCGTATGCGCAGGCGCTGGAGAAACCGTAGCTGACTGACGGCGCAGGCGTAAGATCAGCCCGTGCAAGTCCGATGGTTGAATATCCGATGGTTTGATGAACAGCGCACGCTTTACAGCCGGATCAGCGTGTCATTGTCCTTTTCGATGAGCAGCGGAAACGGCGCTCGCAGCATGACGGGTTTTTCCGCCGTGGGCATATCACTCTCGAACCGGTGATACATTAGAGTACGGGCCTGGAGATCTGGTTCGGGCTGGAGTTGCGACAGGACTTCCATCAGCATGGCTGTGAGCAAGGCGTCGGTTTCAGCGTCGAGTCGTGATGGATTGACGATGACCACACGCGATTCGAGGGCCGGCGCGGGAACGGTGCGGGGTGCGGGGTAGTACAGCAGGGCTGCCAGCAAAACGCCTGCGGTCGCCACCAGGAAAGCCGGCAGCAGATAAATGGTGAACTGGCGGAAGGAGTGGAATAGGTTGCGCATGGCCCACCTCTGGCGTTGCCGGTGGCAAGGAAATTGTACGAATATAATGTAGGGTTATACCGGTTTTTTCGCCAAAATCAAGCGGCGAATGAAGGAGTTCGGTATGAATTTTGTAACTGAATTGTAACCGGCGCAGAGGCTGGAAGAGGAGGCAAGCCGGACCTGAACGCGACCTGAATCCGACTTGCCTGGAGAGGGAATCAGCTTTCCAGCTGTTTCTTGTGAGCGGTGTGTAATTTCTGTTGGATCTCGGGCGGCACGGGGTCGTAATGGCTCAGCTCGACGCTGTAGGACCCGAGCCCGCCGGTCATGGATTTCAGCTGCGACTCGTAGCCCTCCAGCTCGGCCAGGGGAACCTGGGCGTTGATGATGCTGGTTCCGCGCGGTCCGGCGTTGGTGCCGGCGATGCGGCCACGGCGGCTGGACAGATCGCCGGCGATGGTTCCCACGCAATCGGCCGGTGCCCGCACCTCCAGATTGACGATCGGTTCCAGCACGATCGGCTTGGCCTTGCCGACCGCATCGAGGAAAGCCTCGCGTCCGGCGGTGATGAAGGCGATTTCCTTGGAATCCACCGGGTGATGTTTGCCGTCATAGGCGATGGCGCGCACATCCTGCATTGGATAGCCGGCGATGGCGCCTTCCTGCAGGGCTTCGCGGACGCCCTTTTCGACCGCTGGTAGGAAGGAGGTGGGGATGGTGCCGCCCACCACTGCGCTGACGAACTCGAAGCCGGCGTCGCGCGGCAAGGGTTCGATGCGCATGAACACTTCGCCGAACTGGCCCGCCCCGCCAGTCTGTTTCTTGTGGCGATGGTGCCCTTCGGCCTTCTGGCTGATGGTTTCCTTGTAGGCGATCTTGGGCGGCTGCGTTTCGACATGCAGGTTATAGCGCTGCTGCATTTTCTCCAGGGTGATGCGCAGATGCAGGTCGCTCAGGCCGCGCAGCACGGTCTGCTTGGTATGGGCGTTGTGCTCCAGCGCCAGACAGGGATCTTCCTCCAGCAGCTTGTTGATGGTGTCGGACAGTTTCTGCTCGTCGCCGCGCGTGGCAGCGTGGATGGCCAGTCCGAACAGTGGGGTGGGGAAATATAGCGGCCGTAGATGGATCTGGTCTTCGTCATGGGAATCGTGCAGCACGACATCGCGATGGATCTCGTCGATCTTGGCGACGGCGCAGATATCGCCGGGGATGCCCATCGTGACTTCCGGATGCTCTTTGCCGTGCACATGGAAGAGATGGCTGATCTTGATCGGCTTGCGATTGTCGCCGACGAACAGCTGGCTGTCCTTGGAGATCGCGCCCTGGTGGATGCGGAAGATGCCCAGCTTGCCGATGAACGGATCGATCATGACCTTGAAGACATGGGCCACGGTATGCTGTTTGGCATCGGGCACGGCGGCGCGGTCCCCATCGCCTTCCAGGAAACGTTCGGGATTGCCCTCCAGCGGGTTGGGCAGCAACTTGACGAAGATATCCAGCAGTTCGGCGACGCCTGCGCCGGTTTGGGCCGACACGAAGCAGATCGGCACCAGATGTCCCTCGCGCAGGGCCTTCTCGAACGGCGCATGCAGCTGCTCGGGTTGCAGATCCTCGCCTTGTTCCAGGTAGATCGCCATCAGCTCCTCGTCGACCTCGACCACCTGGTCGATCAAAGCCGAATGGGCGGTGATGACGCTGGAAAAGTCGCTGTCTCCAGCCGGGGTGAAAAAGCAGTCCACCACGCTTGCGCCGCGCTTGGCTGGCAGGTTGATCGGCAGGCATTCCCGGCCGAAGGCGTCTTGAATCTGGCTGACCAGGGCGGGGAGATCGATATTGTCGGAATCGATCTTGTTGACGATGATCAGTCGGCATTGCTGGCGCTCGGTGGCCCGCTCCATCAGGCGCTGCGTCACTGCTTCGATGCCGGTCTGGGCGTTGATCACGACCGCCACGGTTTCGACTGCTGGCAGGACGGCGATGGCTTGGCCGATGAAATCCGGGAAGCCCGGTGTGTCGATCAGATTGATGTGGACCCCGTCATGGTCGAGATTGACCAGCGCAGCATCCAGTGAATGTTGGTGGGCTTTTTCCTGCGGATCGAAATCGCAGACCGTATTACCCTTTTCCACGGTACCGGGAGTCGCCAGCTTGCCGGCGTGATGCAGAATGGACTCCACCAGGGTGGTTTTTCCAGCCGTGCCATGCCCGACCAGAGCAATGTTGCGGATGGATTCGGTGGTGTAGCTGACCATCATGGCCTCCTGTAGGTTTTGTAGTTAAGCCATAGCGACAGCGATTGTTGCGACAGCGATTGTTGCAAGATCGACTGTCCACTGAGGAAAAGTCTACAGGAACGAAAGGGGATTCTCAGCGGCGAGCGTCATTTTTTTGTCATGAGCGGACGCTGGAACAACCGCTGGCGGGTGCCCGCAGGGCGCTGGATTTTCAGTTGCGCAGCGACAGATAGACATCGAAGCGAGTGTTGGGGGCGGTGATGGCCAGAGTCGGCGGTGGTCCCTCCAGATTGGGGGCCAGGCGCGGCCGTTTGACCACGACCCGTTGTCGGGCGCAGCACAAGGCCGCCGCTAGCAGCTCCGAGGCGTCTTCGTCGTCGCCGACCAGTTGCCGCAGCAAGCGCATTTCTTTGCCGACCAGGGCCGATTTACGCCGATGCGGATACATCGGATCGAGGTAGACCACATCTGGATGCTGGTCGGGGTCGAGTTGCCGCAGATAGCGCTGAGCATCGGCGACCTGCAACTGCATCCGTTCTGCGACGAGCGCGCCGATGACTGCATCTGGCACAGCGCGTTCCAACCCGTCGCGCAACAATGCGGCGATGATGGGAGAGCGCTCCAGCAGATGGACCGTACAACCCAGGCAGGCCAGCACAAAGGCATCGCGGCCCAGTCCAGCGGTGGCGTCGATGACGGTAGGGGTTGCGCCGCGTTTCAGCCCGATTGCGCGGGCCAGCGGTTGGCCGCGACCTCCGCCGAACAGGCGCCGATGGGCGACCGCGCCGGCCACGAAATCGACGTAGACTGGACCTGGCGCGCCAGGTCCGAGTTCGCGCAATTCCAACCGGTCCGGCATCAGCGCCAGCAGATAGGGCGTCACGACCGGGTGGGGAGGGACGACCAGTGGCAGATCCAGTCCAGCGGCCAAGGCGGCGGCCTGCGCTGGATGGACGGAAGGGTCCGCCGTTACCGAGACGAGGTTGGGTGGGATGAGCGGTGCGGTCACGGGGATCGGAAACGAAACCACCCCGCATGGGCGGGGCGGCTAGGGCCGGAAGGAAAGATCAAGCCGCTTTCGGCAGCACGTCTTCCAGGGTGGCCTTGGTTAGCCCGTCCATTTCGACCTTGATGCGCGTGGCCATGTCGGAGATAGCCTTGGCGTCGCCCATCATCTTCTGCTGCACGGTCTTGGCGATTTCCGCTTGGCGAGCATAGAAATCCTGCAGGCTCTTGACGTCGGTGATTTCCGCCGCCGCTTTCATCTGGTTAAGGCCGATGTCCATATACGACTTGAGCGCGTTCATCTGGAACACCATGATCTTTTCGACGCTCTCAACCAATAGCTTGTTGGCCTTGACCAGCGGCTCCGGCAGGGTTTGCTGGGTTTCGAGCACTTTATTGAGGTTGAACAGATCGACGACCATGATGGGCTCCTTCAGTTGCGTGTTGATATATAGTGAACTTTGTTGCAGTGCAATATAGCGTAGCTTATGTTGCGTTGCAACATTTTTCGGAGATTTTTTGAAAATTTCCTAGCTATCAGGAGGAATAAAATTCACAATGCGAAATGAACGGACTGAACTATGCTTTTTACTAAGCAAAAACAGCTTGAGTCTCGGTTCGGTGGGCAGCGCAATGGCGGAGCGAAGCCTTGGTTAATACGAAGATTTCCAGATTGTTCCCACGCTGGCATGGCGGGGAATTACAGTCGCACCATGACATCGGGCCGTCGGGGCGTACCCCGCGGTTGGCGCTGGTCGCCGATCCCCAGAGTGGCGAGCTGAACGGCATGTTCGTGCTGTCGCGGCTGGCGGCGTTCCTGCATGGCGTCGAGGCCGGCAAACGGCCCGGATTGCAGTTGCGCGAACGCTTGGTGATCATCTCGACCCTCGGCCCTTTTGCCGTCTTGCATCCATCGGGTGTTGGGTCCAGGCAAGGTGCGGTGGACACTGCCGTCGACCAGCCGCGTTGGGAAGGCGCCGCGGTCGATGCCGTGATGGACATTACCCAGACGGCCTATTACCGGGTGGATATCCATCCGCTCAGCCTGGAAATCGAGGAGCTGCCCCAGATCAGCCTCTACGCGCCCAGCGATGACGAGCGAGCCAGCGCCTGTCTGTTCGGCTTGCCGGCGGTGATCGAACGACCGGTCGAGGATGACCGCGCGACCGAATTGGTGCGCGCCTGGCGGACGCACGGCGGAGAAAGCTTCGCCATCCATGCCGGCCAGGCCGGCAGCCTGCAAACGACCCATTGCGAAACGCTGTTCCGGGGCTTGGTGGCGTTTCTCGACCGCACCGGCATCGTCAGCGGTCTCCGGCTGGCTCCGGAGGAAGACGACTTGCGCTATTTTGACCGCAGTCAGATTTGCGTCGTGCCGGCCGAACAGGCGGGGATCTTCTCGTCGCGGCTGGAAGTCGGCTGCTGGGTGCGGGCGGGCGAGGAGCTGGGTCGGATTTACGACGGTTTCACCGGTGGCGTGCAAACGCGGGTAATAGCCCCGGTAGGGGGACTGCTGGCGAGCGTGCGGCGTCAGCCGATGGTCCGCCCAGGAGACCTGACAGCGCGCATTCTGATGGCCGGCGCGGCGCGGCAACGCCATCCGGTGCGCTGGCTGGAGAAGCGCCATGGGCGACAAACCGGCCAGCGCTGATGAAGCCGCGCGCCAACTGCTGTTGGAACAGGTCGCGGCGGAAGCCAGCGAAACCGCTGGACTGACCGGCTGCGCGCATTTCAGCGATCGGGTGATGCGGGCGCTGGCGACAGTGCCCCGCCATCGTTTTGTGCACACCGAGCAGCGGCCATGGGCCTATGCCGACCGACCGTTGCCGATCGGGCATGGCCAGACCATTTCCCAACCCTTCATCGTAGCCTTGATGACCGAACTGCTGGCGCCCGATCCCCAGGCAACGGTGCTGGAGATCGGGGCCGGCTCGGGTTATCAGACCGCGGTGCTGGCCAGTCTGGCGCGGCAGGTCTACTCGGTGGAGCGCATTCCCGAACTGGCGCACAGCGCCGAACAGCGCCTGCGGCAACTCCAGTTCGACAACGTGGCCATCCGGGTCGGCGATGGCTGGGACGGCTGGGCGAACTGCGCGCCGTTCGACAGCATCATGGTCACGGCGGCGGCTGAGGAGGTGCCGCCGGCGCTGCTGCGGCAGTTGAAGCCCGGCGGACGGTTGGTGATTCCCGTTGGCCACCATCATTGCACGCAGGATCTGCGGGTGATCGGCAAGGATGCCCAGGGGCGGATCGTTTCCCGCAGTGTATTGCCGGTGGTGTTCGTGCCCTTGGTGCATGAGGGCGAATGATCGTCGCCACCGAGTGGGTGTTTCGGTCCGTCAGCCGTTGGGCAGGGAGATGCCGGTCAGCTTCTTGAACAAAGACACCGCGTAGGAATCGGTCATACCGGAGACGAAATCGGTGATGGCCAGCACGCGGCGATAAGGGTCGGCGACCGGTTGACGGCCCGGTCCGGCGAATTGCTCGGGGATCAGATGGACCAGCATCCGACTTTTGGGCGAAGCCGCCGCCCCGCGGGCAGCGATGTCGTTGACGGTGGTGACGAAGGCTTCCAGCAGACCGCCCAGCACCTCGAAGCCGGCCGCTTCCACTTCCACGACCGGTTTCGACAGATAAACTTGCTCTTCGCCGCAGGTCTTGAGCGCGTGCATGGCCTCGGCGGCGGGAATCATGTCCAGCAGTTCGTCGGTGAGCGCACCGGCCAGGATCCGTTCTTCGTTGGCCATGAAGCATTGATGGACCTGCTCGATGATGGCCCCGACGCTCTTGGCGCGCAGATATTCGATCCGTTCCTTGGGTCGGGTGATATGGGCCATCTTGCGCCGGGCTCGTTCCGGGTCGCCGGTCAGCGGCAACAGCAGGGCCTGGACATCCTCGAAGCGCAATTGCTGCAGGCGAAAGGCGTCTTCCACATCGATGATCCGGTAGCAGATGTCGTCGGCCGCTTCGACCAGATAGGCCAGCGGATGGCGGCTCCAAGCCCCAGCTTGGATCGATTCCAGGCCGAGCTGACTGGCGACTTCGGCGAACAGCCCCTCATCGTCTTGATAGAAACCGAATTTCCTGAAGGCGATGCCGGGGGGCGGGTCGGCTGGCAGCCACGCAGCGCGCGGATATTTGGTGAAGGTGCCGACCGTGGCGCAGGTCAATTGCATGCCGCCGCGATTGTCCGGGCTCTGCAGACGGGTGATGATGCGAAAGCCTTGGGCGTTGCCCTCGAAACGAAGGAAGTCGGCGCGTTGCCAATCGGTCAATGCATCTAGCAACGCCAGACCGGTGGCGGAGGTGGTGAACCACAGCCGGATGGCGTCTTCGCCGGCATGGCCGAACGGCGGGTTGCCAATGTCGTGCGCCAGACAGGCGGCGGCCACCACTGCGCCGAAATCTTGCGGATAGACGCCTTTCAACCCATGACGCTTGATCACGCTGTCGCCGACCATAGTGCCCAGCGAGCGGCCGACACTGGAGACTTCCAGGCTATGGGTCAGCCGGGTGCGAACATAATCGCTTTGCGACAGCGGGAACACCTGGGTCTTGTCCTGCAGACGCCGAAATGCCGACGAGAACACGATGCGATCGAAGTCGCGCTGAAAATCGGTGCGCGCTTCGCTGTCGGGATGCGGGCGCGACAGACCCAGGCGGACGCGGGAGAGCAGGCGGTTCCAGTCCATGCGATGCAGCCGGTGAAAAGACTGTCTCAAGCATAGCGGATTGGCGTGACGCCGTGGTGGCGGCTTTGCCGTGACCGTCCGAGCGATGGCCTCCGATTTGCGCCGAACTCGTCATATCCATGCTAGCCCATCCGTCCGGCTGCGCTACAATTGGCCCAAAGCCCGTCAGCCATTGCCAGCGAACCTCATGACCGCCACCGACGCTACTCTCAGCAGCGCTTGCCGTACCCTGGAACAGGTCGGAACCGAATTCCTGACCTGGTTGGAGCAGAACGCCGAGCGGGTCCGCCAGGAAAAGTCCGGCTTGACCAAGGAATTCCGTCGCCTCGCCGCCCAGGCCCGTCGCTTGGATCAGGCCGCGCAACGGCCGATGTGCGTCGGGGTGTTCGGGCCGAGCCAGTCCGGCAAGTCCTACCTGATTTCGGCATTGGCCCGTAAGGGGATCAATCCACTACTGGCCGATTTCGCCGGCCAGCAGACCGATTTCATCCGCGACATCAATCCAGAAGGCGGACGTGAATCGACCGGTCTGGTGACACGCTTCACCCTGCAGACCGCGCCTGGCGTCACGCCCGCTGCTCCGGTGCAGATGCGCCTGCTGACCCAGACCGATCTGGTCAAGATCATCGGCAACACTTATTACGCCGATTGCGATCACAGCGACGACGCGCTGTTGAGTCAGGCCCAGCTGAGCGATCTGCTGACCGGTCTGGCGGCCGCCGCGCAGCCCCAGGCGGTGGACCCGCTCACCGCCGATGACGTGTACGACCTGCAGACTTATTTCGAGCGCTATTTTAAGGGCCAAGAGCGGATTCGCCTGCTGCGGCATGGCTATTGGGAGCAGGCGGCGCAACTGGCCCCTTGCTTGCGGATTCAGGACCGGGCGCGCCTGTTCGGGGTGATCTGGGGCGAGGTGGAAGCGTTCAGCCAGCTCTATACCCGGTTGTACGGCGGATTGCAGGGGCTCAACTTCGCCAGCGACGCGTGCGCCGGACTGGAAGCGCTGTTGCCGCGCGAGCAGAGTATCATCGATGTGGCGACCCTCAAGGGACTGGGCACCGGTAGCGGCGGTACTCTCGCCCTGATCGGCAGCAACGGCGCGCGGGTCACCCTGCCGCGCAGCGAAGTGACGGCGCTGATCGCCGAATTGCGCATCGTCATCAGCGAGCAGCCCTGGGACTTCTTCCAGCATACCGACCTGCTGGATTTCCCCGGCGCGCGTTCCCGCGAGCAGATCAAGGATCTGCCGACGTTTCTGGAAACCACCGACGCCTTGCAGGGTCTGTTCCTGCGCGGCAAGGTGGCCTATCTGTTCGAGCGCTATTGCGCCGAGCAGGAGCTGACCAGCATGTTGCTGTGTATCGGTCCCAGCAATCAGGAGGTCAAGACCCTGCCGGAGATGGTGTACGACTGGATCGCATCCACCCACGGCGCTACGCCGGAGCAGCGCGCCCAGCAGCCGACCGCGCTGTTTCTGGTGCTGACCAAGTTCGATATGGAATTCGAAGAGAAAGCCGGCGAACGTTCGCCGGAAAGCCGCTGGAAGACCCGCCTGGAAAGCTCCCTGCTCAACTTCTTCGGCAAGCAGCACGACTGGCCGCGCCACTGGGACCCGCAGGGCGTATTTCGCAACAGCTTCTGGCTGCGCAATCCGAACTTCAAGGCCAAGCACATCTTCGATTACGATGAGGACGGTCGCGAGACCGGCGTGCGTCCCGGCGAGCGCAAGCGGATCGAGATGTTCAAGCAAGCGTTTTTGCAGGACGCGGTCGCCAGCGCCCATTTTCACAGTCCCGAGCAGGCTTGGGAGGCCGGATTCGCCCTCAACGACGGTGGCGTCAGCTATCTGGCCGAAAGCCTGCGACCGTTGTGCAATCCTGAACTCAAGCGTCAGCAACTGGCCGGTCAGGTGACGCGGCTGCGTGAGCAGATGCTCGAGCGCATGAGCCATTACTACGTCAGCGACAACCCCGAACAGGAACTGGAAAAGCGTCGAGTGGCAGCCCAGCAAGTCGCCGCTTGCCTGATCGACTGCGCTGGCGAACAGCGCTTCGGCGAGTTGCTGCGCGCCCTGCAGGCCGACAGCGACGAGTTGGAGGGCATCTATTACCGCATCGAAACCCGCCTGCCGGACGAGAAGCAGGCCATCAGCGCACCCACCATCGGGGCGGCGGTCGATACCCGCAAGATGAAGGCGCTGCTGGGGCTGAGTGCGCCGACGGCAGGGGGGGACGCCGAGGCCGAGAAGCCCCGCAAGGACGATGCGGCGTTGTTCGCGCGCGAGGCGGTGGCGGAATGGATGCGGGACTTGCAGGATCTGGGCGGCAACAAGTCGCTGTGCGACTATTACCGCATCCCGGAAACGGCCATGGCCGAGTTCGTCAAGGAGTTGATCGGCGGCGCGCAGCGGTTGGAGCTGGAAGGGCGCATTGAGGCGTTGGTGCGCCAAGTGACCGGCTTTCGAATGAAATTCGAACAGATCGTGGCCCTGCCGGCCCGGCTGACTGCCGATCTACTCAACCGATACGTCGATTTCCTCGGTTACGACGCCTTGATTGCGGAGCAGCGGCCGATGTTGGCGTTGGAGAGTGGTCCACGGCCAGTGTTCCCGCCCCGGATCGTGCCGCGCGGTGGCCCGCAGCTGGACGAGCAGCCGTCCACTTACGACCAGGATTACTATACCGACTGGATCCGCTCTTATCTCGATTTGGTCGATCGGAACGCCCGGACCCGCGGCGGGGCCGAGGTGGACATCGCCGCTAATCAGAAATTGGGCGGGCTGCTGACGCAGTTGCGGACCGGCGCTGCGCTCTGAACAGCGGAATGGTCGTTTGCGCTCCCGCCGTGTTGACCCTTGAACCCGGCCCGTCAACGTTCGACGGGTGCGGCATGAAACCCCGGAGACCTTGATGCCCGCGCTTTCGGTTCGCGTTTCGGAAGACCCCGCCCGGCCGTTGGGACACGCCATCGTCACCCTCGACGGCTTGCCGCGCAGCCTGGAAACCTTCGAATTTGCCCTGAGCCGCCATGGCTTCCCCGCCAATCATCTCGGATCGGACGGTTGGCAGGGCGCGGAATGCTGGTTGCAACCCGCGGAAGTGTGGTACAGCGGCGATGCGTTGAAGTTCGTGGTCGATCCCGATTTGGCGTTCCAGCTGGAGAATATGCCCTACCGCTTGGCGGTGCGTGGCCAGGGATTGGCAGGAACCGCCGATATCACCTTCGTCTGGCCCTTGCAATTGGAGCTGGAGGAGGGGAGCGCCAGCGGCGAGCGGCGTGTAGTTGGCGGCACTCGGGTCGAAACAGGGCCGAAAGTGCGTCCGGAAAACGCCGTGCCGCCGCTGCCGGATGTGCAAGGTGCGGAACTGAAGATTCCAGATGTGGCGATTCCCGAGATCGCCAGTGGCGCGGAGATGATGGATGATGGGTTGCCGACTCAGCAGGTGGTGCGGCGGCCAGCACCGCCCGCAGTCCCTCCAGACGCCGAGTTGCCGACTCAGGTGGTGACGCCGGCTACGAAGGCGGCCAACCTGAATGGCGCGGATGCGGCGGACGCCGAAGCGACCCGGGCCAAGCCGGGGCGGCTGGTGCCGCCTGCGGCAGATCAGCTAGCGCCAAACGCGGCACCGAACCATCCGTCTATGGAATTGCCCACTGTTCCGATACAACTGCGGCAAACGATCCCGGCCGCAGAAGCGCCGCCTGTGCCGGATGCGCGTCCTGTTCCGGCCGGACCGGTGACCGAGAAACAGGGGCGCGGCGCATCGGGGCTGCTGATCGGGGCGTTGGCGTTGATCGCGCTAGCAGCGCTGGCGGCTGGCGGTTGGTGGTGGTTCAGCCATCGGTCAGGCCCATCGGCGGCCGCGCCCAGCGCCATTCCGCTGCCGATCGAGCCCAAGCCGGCGCCAGAGCCCAAGCCGGCGCCAGAGCCCAAGCCGGCGCCAGAGCCCAAGCCGGCGCCAGAGCCATCCGTGCCGGTGCGCCCCGCCGTGCCTGAGCCGATACCGCAGCCGGTAGTTCCCAAGCCGACGCCGGTCGAACCGATGCCGACGCCGGTCGAACCGATGCCGACGCCGGTCGAACCGTCGCCGCCGCCGGTAGTTTCCAAGCCGACGCCGGTTGAGCCGGCTACCCAGCCCGCGCCGCCGCCCGCGTCCCCGTCCGACCATGGCCGCTCTACCTCACGGCCTGCAGCGCGCCCGGCGAGCCCGGATGCTGGACACAGCCTGGAAGACGAACTGAAATCGCAATTCGATCCAACCGTGCAAGAACTGGAGAAAAGGTTGCGTCACCCGAACAAGCCTTGAACGCGATGCCGGTCGGGGCCGAGCGTGGCGCTGATTTATCATGATCCGTATTTTCGTCAGGAGACTCGCATGAACCGTTTGCTGATCGGCGGCCTGTTGTTTCTGCTTGGCTTGACCGGGCTGGTCCCCGCCATGGCCGAAGATGCCGATGCCAAACAGATCGGTATGGTGACCGGTTCCAAGACCGGCACCTATATTCAATTCGGCAATGACATCGCCGGCGTCGCCAAGGGCGCTGGTCTGGATATCCTGGTCAAGGATTCCCAGGGTTCGATCGATAACATCAAGCGCATCAATAGCAAGGAGAACGCGACCTTCGGCATCGTGCAATCCGACGTGCTGGGTTTTCTCAGCCGCTCGGACAGCCCCGAGATGCGCCAGGTCGCCGGTCGCCTGCGGCTGATTTTCCCGTTCTACAACGAGGAAGTGCACCTGTTCGCCAACAAGTCGATCCAAACCTTTGCCGATCTGAATGGCAAGCGGGTCGTGGTGGGCGAGCCGGGCAGCGGCAACTGGCTGACCGCGATGAACCTGATGCAACTGGCCGGGGTGAAACCGGCCGAAACGCTCAATCTGTCGCCTTTGCAGGGGGTGACTGCCGTGCTCAAGGGCGAGGCCGACGCCATGTTCTACGTCGCCGGTAAGCCGGTGAGCCTGTTCACCAAAGTCGGCAACCTGATTACCAAGCCGGAGTTTGCGTCGTTGTTGGCCAACGTGCATTTCGTGCCGCTGGACGATCCGCGGATGTTGCGCGAATATCAGCCGGCCCGAATCAGTCAGACCGATTATGAGTGGATGAGCGGAGAAGTACCGACCATCGCGGTCAAAGCGGTGCTGATGAGCTTCGATTTTTCCGGCAAGCAAACCCCCTATTTCGCCCAGCGCTGCCAGCAACTGGCGATTCTGGGCCAGGTCATCCGCACCAATATCGGCCAGCTGCGGCAGACTGGTCATCCGAAATGGAAGGAAGTCAATCTGGACGAAAAGGTGGGCATTTGGCCGTTGGACAAGTGCTCGCGCAGCAGTGTTAAGGATGGCGCCAAAGGGGGCGGCTCGGATGTCAACATCAACCGCGAACTGGAGAAGATGTTGTTGAACCAGTTCCAATGGCCCTGGTACGCGATACCGACGGCCTAAATCTCGTTGCAGGAGATGTGATCGATGCGATTTTTGTGGATGGTCGCAGCATTGCTGTTGGTCGGATCGGCGACGGTTCTGGCCCAGGATCGGCGGCCGGATGCGCGCCTGTCGTTTTCCAGCACTTCGGTGGGTTTGGTCATCGGCTTCAGCAAGGGCGAAGGCTCGCTGGAGTTCGCTGGCAAAAAATATCCGTTCACCATTTCGGGCGTCAACGTAGCGACGGTGGGCGTCACGCGAGTGAGCGCCCTAGGCCAGGTCTATCGTCTGCGGGATATAGCGGATTTCTCGGGGCGCTATGTCATGATGGACGGTGGATTGACCCTGGTTCAGGGCGGCGGTAGCGCTGTGCTGCGCAATGAGAAGGGCGTGACGCTCTATCTGCAGAATTTGCAGTATGGCCTCGACCTGAGCCTGGGCGGTGGCGGTATCGATATCGCGTTGGTTGAAACTCCCAATGCAACGCCGACGCCGACGCCGCAGGCGGCGACGGAAAGCGCGCCGGCAGCGTTGCAGCTGCAGTCGCATTCGCAGTCACAGTGAATGGGCGCTACCGGATAATCGGGATGGTCGAGAACGCATCCGCTGCCCATCAGATGGATGGCGGCGGATCGTTTCTTCCGAATGCGATGCAGCGTGACTTTTGTCGAAAGGGTTTTTCGATCCATATATACGTCATCTGACTGAGAAGCAATACTGCGGTGATGATGGTGAAACAGGCGGCGGCTGTTTCGAGTGGTGTGAGTTGCAGAACGTATACGCCATCGACGAGTGTTTCCGGTCTTTGCAGCACGCGCTTGAAAATATTGGCGACGCCCCATATCACCAGTGAATGGGACATGTACAGCGAATAGGAGATGGCGCCTAGCCAAACCAGTATTCTGGCATTCAGGATTTTGTTGAGAAATCCATTTCTGTTGCGCACGATCGAGAATATCAGAGGTGGCACCAGGAAATAGATGAGGATGTCAAGATGCTGTGGTGACTTGACTTGCAGAAACAGGATGATGAATAGCAGTACTGTAATGGAGAAATAGCGGTTGGGCTTTGAATTGTTTTGTCGGTTGGCCTGTGCTGTCAGACAGCCGATGAAAAACCCAGCCAAGCAACGCAACAAATTGTCGGACTCAGGCGTGTGATTCATAGTCAGTATGAAAAGCGAGATGAGCGCTAGGGATACGAAGATTTTCACTGCCCGATCTTTGAAGACGAGTACAAGCAGTCCAAAGAGGAAATAGGTATAAAACTCGACACTGATGGACCAGGCGGGGCTATTGAACGTCGCCGCGTTGTTCGATAAAACTGCTTGTAAGAGAAAGAGTTGTTCGATCAGTGCTTGCGGAGTGTTGACGCTGAAGGACGATGCCCTAACATTGGACAAACCAAGTTTGCGCTCGGCGAAGTATTTGGCGATTTCGATCAGCAGGAAGGCTGACAGGAATACCAGATGGACCGGATAAAGCCGGCCGAATCTCAGGAACTGAAAACGGTAAAGGTCATTGGTCGAATGGATTTTGGGTGAATAGACCGTATAGATCACAAAGCCGGACAAGATAAAGAACAGATCGACCATGAGATAACTGTTCTTGATAATGCCGATATCGAGCAGATTGTTCCATTGCGGTATATGGTAAAACAGCACCAGAAGAGCAGCCATGCCTCGTAGGCTTTCCAGCTCTTGGATTTTCACCGCGCTTTGATCGAGTCGTGGTTGCATGGGGTTCGAATGCATGGGGTTCGAATGTATGGTGTCGATCGTAGCGGCTTTGCTGGAGTGACGTAGTATCTACATGAAAAATTTGGATCGTTTCCGGTTTTTCTCTGGCAAGGGAACAATATAGAGTAGGATGAGTCGAAAGGAAATCCTGGATTGGCGTAGAGATTGTTGGATTTCGAGTCATGTGCTTTATTTCGGCACCAAACGGTTTTGACGACTGAATCCAAATATGCAAAAACTTAAAGAACAAATTCTTCTCGGTAGCGATTCTCTCAATGGCGTGCGGGAGACGGGCGGATTCGGCCAGCCGCTGCACGCCCTGTATCCGCAAATCCGGGCGGTGCTGGCCGGTGAATTGGGGCCGGAAGCGGCGGATCTGTTGGCCGAGCCAGTGGTGGATCGGGCCAGCAACCGTATCGATTGGTATAGCGAAGGCGATCCCGACCTTAAACCGGTCGTGCTAAGCGACCTGACCGAGGAGCAGCGCCGACCGATTCTCGCTCAGATTGAGGAGCGGCTTGGGCGCGGGCGCGAATTGGCCGAGCGCTATGCTGCATCCAGCGAGTCTCACCGGATACAGCTGGGCGCGATGCTCAAGGCGGTATTGCATACGCCAGCGGCGACCGAGGTTTTTCTGGTCGACGAGCGACCGGTCATCATCCGTTGGGGGTTCGCACTGGATCGGCCCTGGGAGACGCTGGCCGGTTCGGTCCACCGTCCGGCCCCGTCCCCGACTCCGATGGCGACGCCAGGCGATGTGGTCATCCCGGAAATCCCAACGCCTGAATTGACAACCGAACCCACGCCAGCGCCAGCAATCGAGGCGCTGCACTCATCTTCTACGCTGGCCGAGCCACCGCCTTTGCCAGTCGCGCCGCCGGAATCGCACGCATCCCCGGTGCAGAGCGAGCCGCCACTCTTGCCGCCCGCGCCGCCGGAATCGTCGCCGGAGCCGTCCCAGCCTCAGCAACCCGCTGAACCGTCCACGCCGCCGCCCGCCGGAGCAAAGGCGGTTGAACCGCCGCTGTCATCGTCGCCGCCCGCATCGCCATCGGATGCCACTGTTTTGGATCGGTCGGAACGGACGCCGATGGCCGATTCCATGCCCGTTTCATCGCTCCGCTATGTAGTGGTGGGGTCGATCTATTTTTGGAGTGTGGTTGCGTTGGCGCTGGCGTTGCTATTGGGTGCGGTATGGTGGAGCCAGACTCACAAGCCACCGTCGGCCACGATGGGATCGATGGCGCAGCCCCCAGTCTCCGCCTCGCGGTCGCTTGCTCTGAGCCAGGCGCAGCGCACCGAAGCGGAATTGCGCGCTCGGCTCGAAGCCCTGCGGTCGCAGCTGGTCAACCGCCGCCAAGATCGCTGCCCGTTGCCGGATCATGCGGATGCCGCTGCTCCTGCTGCTCCTGCTGCTCCTGCCGCTCCTGCAGTTCGAGAGCCGGGAGATCCGCGCTCTTTCGCCAGTCGTTCCGCTGTTGCCGTAACAGGAGGAGGAAGCGCGAGCGTGCTAGCGCCGCCGTCCGGAGCTGGGGACGCCGACCGAGCGCCCGTTTCTGCGACGACTTCCGCCGCCGAGCCGGTAGCGCCGTCAGTTGCGCCAGCTCCGCCGGCTGCCTCGGGTGCCGGATCGGATCGGGCCGAGCCGGCCACGCCAAGAGCAGATCGGGCTGAGCCGGCTACACCAAGAACGCCAGCGACGTCAGCGACACCAGCAACGCCAACGTCGCCAACGTCGCCAACGTCGCCAGCGACGTCAGCGACGTCAGCGACGCCAGCGCAGACCGGCGATCGACCTGCGCATACGGCCAGCCCATCTCCATCCCGTGAGCCGTCACTTGCGGAGCGTCCGACGCCGACGCCGGAGGATGCGTTAACGACACCGAACGCTCCGTTATCGGCTCAATCCAAGCCTAAGCCGTCGTCACCCCAGCCTGCTGCCGAGCAGCCGGTTAAGGCTGAACCTACACCCGAAGAGCGTCAGGAGTTCAATAACCGATTGCTCGAAGCCAGAGCGGCAGAAACCACTGCAACACTCTTGTGGAATACCCACGGCGATCTCGATCTGGTGGTGCGCTGCCCGACCGGCCAGCAACTGGATTACCAGCATCCGACCGAATGCAGCGGGACCCTGGATATCGACGCCAACTCCACCCGCGCCAGTCTGAGCGACCGGCCAGTGGAGAATGTATTCTGGCCGGCGGGCAAGGCCCTGCCAGGGGTCTATGAAATCGCCGTTCGCTATATCCCCCGCAAAGACGAGCAGAATCCGCAGGCGACGCCATTTCAGGTGCGTCTGATGCGGGGAGGGCAGGAAACGGTATTCAAGGGAGTCGTGCAACCGCACGCCTTGATTCCGGTGACCACCTTCACGGTGGAGCGTTGAGAGCCAGCCATGACCAAGCAAGAATATCCATCGTTTACGGTCTACACCGTTGAAGCGGCGATTCCCCGCCATCAGCGAGCCTGGGTCTGGGGCTTGGGAGCGTTGGCGATTCTGCTGTGCGGCGTTGCAGCCGGTTGGCTGTTCGGTCAGGCGTCCTCTCACCCGTCCGTTCGCGCATGGGCGGATGGGGGGCGCGAGGTGGACGAAACCGCTCTGCTGGCCCGCCAGGAAGCCATCAACCGGCAATTACGTGAACGCATCGCTGGAGCGGAACAGGCGTTGGCCGGCGATGCCTGCGCTCCTGCGGCTACGAAAGCCCTGACGCAAGGCATCAAAGAGTAGGCGGGTCGGCCGTTTTGCCCATGTCACCAACTGATATTGGAGAGAACCTGGAATGTCCGATTTTTCCATTCTGCTGAATTGGCAGCGCACCACCCCTGATTTCGAATACAAGACCTTCAATCGTGACCATACCTGGCGCTTGGCTGGCGGGCAGGTCGTACGTGGATCGGCAGCGGCGGAATATTCCGGCGATCCTGAGATGAGCAATCCGGAGGAGGCATTGTTGGCGGCGCTGTCCAGCTGCCACATGCTGACATTCCTGTCGATCGCCGCGCTCAAGAAGCTGGTGGTGGAAAGCTATGAAGACGAGCCGCTGGCCGAGCTGGGCAAGAACGAAAAAGGCAAGATGATGGTTTCTCATCTGACCTTGCGTCCACGGGTGGTTTTCAGCGCCGATACCACGCCCGATCCTGATACGGTGCGAGAGCTGCATCGCAAGGCCAAGGAAAACTGCTTTATCGGCAATTCGTTGCTGAGTTCGGTGACTCTGGAGCCGCGTTTCTAGGTTGCTGCATCTTGCATGGCTGGCCCTGTTTGTCCTATAAGCCTTGCCCGGCGACAAACTGGACAAACCGAACGAGTAGGTGGATGGGTATGTGGAAGCTTTGTAAACGGGTAGCGCTGGTAGGGGGGCTGGTGTACCTGAGCAGCGCTTGCGCTCCAAGCAGCGTCAATGAAACTTCGTCGCCCGCGGTAGCTGTGACCGGTGCGACACCCTCAAGTCCGTCGCCCTATGAATCCTGGTTGTTGGTGGACACCAAAGCCGACAAGCTGACGATCATGCAGGGCAACCATCCGATCGAATCGTTCGATCGGATCGCCTTGGGGAGTAGCGGCGCGGGAATCAAATCCGGGCGCGGTGATAACAAGACACCGGTCGGGGTGTTTCGGGTCGGCTGGATCAACGATCATAGTCGTTTCAGGAAATTCATCGGGCTGGATTATCCCAATCCCGACTACGCCGAGCGGGCCTTGCGAGAGCACCGCATCGACGTCTTGACCTATGAACGAATCCGTGCAGCTTGGGTCAAGGGGCGTACACCGCCCCAGGATACACCCCTGGGCGGCCAGATCGGCATTCATGGGGTGGGCGCTGGCAATCCCGGTGTGCATGGCGCAGGTATCAATTGGACCAGCGGCTGTGTCGCTTTGGATAACCAGCAGATTGATGCCCTCAGACCCTGGATAAAAGTCGGGATGCGAGTCGAAATTCGTTGACTTTGATTCGATTGGGATTGTTCGCAGGCCGAAAATTCGTTATATAATGCTTGTTGTGTTGTGACAATATTGTTGTGTTATAACAACAGTAGTGTTGTCCGATGCGTTGCTTTGTTTTGATGATGAGGAGTTAATCAGTGAAAACCTTAACCAAAATTTCTACCCTGGCCCTGATTGCTGGTTTGACCGTTGGTTGCGCGAGCACCAGCGATCTGCAGAAGGTGCAGAACGACGCCAACGAAGCCAAAGCGATGGCGAGCAATGCCCTGAACACCGCCAACAATGCGATGGCTACCGCCAGCGAAGCCAAGTCCATGAGCATGGCGACTGATGAGAAACTCAATCGCATGTTCAAGAAGTCGATGTATAAGTAAGTAAACGCTTGACGGCGGTTTAAATCAAGAACCCCGTGCTCGGCTTGAGCACGGGGTTCTTTGTTTTGGAGCCGATATTAGGAATCAGAGAGGATCTTCGAGATCCTGGCCGGCATTGTTACCGCTCGATGGCCGTACGGTCGGGGCCGCTGGATTGGGGCGCGACGGGTAGGGGTAGGGTTGCGATGCGCCGACTGTCGGAGGATATGGCCGATAAGCCGGTGGTGGGGTGGTCTGCGGTCCACCGGTAGTTCGGTACGAATAAGGCGTATATCCGGCAGCCGGATTGCTCGGATTGCTCGGATTGCCAGCAGCGGCTTGGGTGCGTCCTGTCGTCGGGGCGGGGGCCGTTTGGCGATAGACCGGCGCCATCTGGGGCGGCGGGCTGCCGTAAGCCGAGGGGTTGCCATAGACCGGCGGTGCGGCACGAGGGACTTGTGCGGGGGCATTGACCGGATAGCTGGGCATGGCCGGCGCGCCAGCGGTTTGGCTTGATGGCGCTGAGCCGGGCATGGCCGCGATAGAAACCGGCATACCGCTCAATTGTTCAATGGCTACTTCCAGCGCCGCTTGGTCTACGCCAGGCATGTCCGGCCCGGTCTTGGCGATCACGGCTTGACGGGCTTGCTCCTTGCTGACCTTGATGGGAATGTTGTCTTCCTCCAAGGGTTCATGCGCTTCCAGGTATAACGCGCCGTTCAACCGGCCCACCTTGACGGGTTGATCGACCAGACGCACCGGTGTACCGACCGGCACCATCCCGAACAGGCGCTCGATGTCTTCCGGATACATGCGCACGCAGCCGTGAGTGACCCGCATACCGATGCCATAGGGTTTGTTGGTGCTGTGGATCAGATAGCCGGGCACACCCAGACGCATGGCGTAACGGCCCATGGGATTGTCCGGCCCGCCAGGCACCACGTCAGGCAGGATGTCGCCTTCTTTAGCGTGCTCGGCCTTGATGGACGCCGGTGGCCGCCAAGGGGCGTCGACGGTCTTGGCCACGACCTTGGTCAAACCCATCGGCGTTTTCCAGTCCATGCGGCCGATGCTGACCGGATAGGTGATGACGACTCGCTCTTCGCCCGGATTGGATGGTGGGTAGTAATACAGTCGCATCTCCGCGATATTGAGGATAATGCCTTCTCGTGGCGCATCCGGCAGGATATGGCGGGTTGGCAGGACGATGGGGGTTCCCTCTCCGGGCGCCCAGCGATCCAGACCTGGATTGGCGTGGACGATTTCATCGTAGCCCAGCCCCTGTTTGCGGGCGATATCGACCAGGGTGTCGTCCTTGGTCGCGTAAATCACCCGAACCTGTCCCACTACATCCGTATCCGGAGGGGGAAGTGGATAAACCGCCGCTTGGGCGGTGCTGGCGGTCAGCCACCCCAGGAACAGCCAGTGGGCGGTTTGCAAGCGTTGGCTCGACATGAGAGCGTCTCGATCTCCAGTTAAAGTTAGCGAGTAAAACCCTGATTTTGCCCATAATACCGCTGTAATGCCATACCGTATTGCGAAGGCTCCAACCGAAGCGGTGTGGACGGACCGTTCAGGGCATTGATGAGTACCACAGTGGGTCTTTAGATTCGTTGTCCGCCTGTCGCGTTCCATCCGACAGGCACGGATGGGGATTTTAGGATGAGAAAGCGTTTTTGTCTCAGATAGAGGCTTTATGTCTCAGCCGAGATGGGTATGGGTGTATGATAGATAAGGTTTTAGCTCGAATATATCTAGGTGTACGAGGCAGGACCGCTGCCGATCGCCGTCCGAGGCGATGATGAGTCATGGCAATAAAATCGTTTGACGCCATAGATATACGCGGGATCATCGCTATAAGGAAAATCCATTATGAGCAGCCGTGGCCAAATGATCGATAAGATCATCTCGGTTTTTTTCTATTGTTTGGTAGTGATAGGGGTTTTACTGCACTTTAAGATCAATTACATGTTTGGTCTTGATGACTCTTATATCACCTTTCGATATGCGCAGAATTTTTCCGAAGGATATGGTCTTCGCTTCAATGTAGACGAAAAGTATTTTGGATCTACTGCCATGGGATTCGCCCTGCTTTTGGGAGTCCTATCTTATATCATCGATACCGTAACCCATCATAGTATTTTTATCAAGGATCAAATTGCGGATGTAGGGGTATGGATACCAGTTATGGCAAATTTGCTGTCCGCCATATCGATAGGCGCAGTGGTCATTGTTCTCTTTCGGATTGGCAATTCGTTGCTGAGTGTGCGTCTGAGTTTTGTCTTTTCCGTGTTTTTCGGTATATTCATATTTATTTCGCCTATTTCCGAACGTGTGTCAGGGCATGAAACATGTCTTTACTTGGCGCTTTTGTTGGTTGGGCTTTATTTGCTGTATTTTTCGAATAGATATTTTATTGCCGGTATATCGATCGGATTGGCTGCAACAGTGCGGCCTGATTCTTATTTGATGTTTTTGATTGCCGCCTCGATTCTGTTGGTGCGGTATTTCGTCGGTCGACAAAACCCTCGTTCTTTAAAGTCGGTCATTAGTTTTACAGGTGGATTCCTGTTGTTGGCCATTCCATGGATGATATTCTGTCATGTCTACTTTGGACAGATATTGCCCGGAACGCTCGATGCGAAGCAAGCTCAGGCGCTGCTTGGCGACTTTCCTGTTTATTCATTTGATATTCTTGCAAAAGAAACCATTTTGTTTTTTGAATGGTATCTTTTGTCGGCGTTCGTGCTTACGACAGTTTCTGCTATCATACTGTTAATATTGATGAATCGTTCGATTGTGGCGATCTTTAATCATGCTTCCCTGTGCATGATCGTTTCATTACTATTGTTTGGTTTCGGGCAGTTTATTGCTTATTGTTTGATGAGTGTTTCTTTCTGGCCGTGGTATTTACATCCTGTCTGGTTTTCCATCATGATGGCCAGTATCATTTCTATCATGGAATTGCTAAGTTATCTGTCCGTGTCGGGTTGGGTCAATATATGGTCTTCGTTGACGTTATTGATTGTTTTCGTCTTGGGAGAATTGTCGTTTTTTCAAACCAACAACCCAATTGAAAAATGGCTCTCTCTCTGGATTGAGGGTAAAAGAAGCATATGGGATCACCCTTATAGCTACGATCCAATTGTGCACTATTTGAAAGAAAAAGAGCCGAAAGGAACTACTGTAGCGACTGCTGAGCCTGGTGCTCTTGGATTTAAATTAGGGCCGGCGTTCAAGGTGGTTGATGAGCTTGGATTGACAAGTCCTGGAGTTGCCAAGAAACTCATTGCAGGAGATGTTCGATATCTCTTTGCGACTTGGAATCCGGAATATGTCATTGTTTCCTGGGACGGGAGCTATACGTCGCATAAAGCAGATTGGTTTAACAAGCAATATGAATTGATTGGCGAGTTCGACCGCCAAGATTATTGGAAAGAAAGGATTCATCATGGTGCTTATTTGTTCAAGAAACGTATTCAATCGCATCAAGAATCACAATGAATAATAACCCGATCCCACTGTGCGTCGATCTCGATGGCACTCTGCTGAATTCCGATCTGCTATTGGAAGCCGCTCTCGCCCAGCTCAAGCAGGCGCCGCTGTCGGTGTGGCAGTGGCCGCGCTGGTTGGCGGCGGGCAAGGCCCGACTCAAGGCGGAAATCGCCGACCGGGTCCAATTGGATATCGAAACGTTGCCCTACCATCTGGAACTGTTGGCCTTCTTGCGCGAACAGAAGGCGCAGGGACGCTGTTTAGTGCTGGTGACCGCTTCCCATCGGCGGTTCGCGGATCGTGTGGCCGAACAGCTCGACCTGTTCGATCGGGTCTTGGCCACCGATAGTGAGCACAACCTGGCTGGCCGGCGCAAGGCCGAGACCTTGGTGGAGTTGTACGGCGAGCGCGGCTTCGACTATGCGGGCAACGCCACCGTGGATTTGGCGGTCTGGCGGCATGCCCGCCGCGCCCTGGTGGTCAATGCGGCTCCAGCGCTGATGGCCCGAGCCAGTGCGGTTTGCGAGGTCGAGCGGATTTTTGCCCGGCCGGCATCGCCGTGGCGACAGTGGTTGAGAGCCTTGCGCTTGTATCAATGGCTCAAGAATGTCCTCATTTTCATGCCGCTGGCGGCCGGCCACGCCCTGAATCAACCCGACAAGCTGTTGCTGGGCATCCTGGCTTTCCTCAGCTTCGGCCTGTGCGCCTCCAGCGCCTATCTGCTCAATGACCTGCTGGATCTGAGCGCCGACCGCCGTCATCCACGCAAGCGCAGCCGTCCCTTCGCCGCGGGCCAGCTTCCTATCGCCCATGGCATCGCAGCTGTACCGCTGTTGTTGGGGATGGCCTTCGGCTTGAGTCTATGGGTCGATTCTCCGTATTTCAGCGTGATTCTGGCCGGATATTATGTGTTCACGCTGGCGTATTCGTTGCGGCTCAAACGGGTGTTGATGCTCGATACCATCGTGCTGGCCGGGCTTTATACCTTGCGGATCATGGCCGGCGCGGCAGCGGTGAGTATCCTGCCGTCGTTCTGGCTATTGGCGTTTTCGATGTTCCTGTTCCTCAGCCTGGCCCTGGTCAAACGCTATTCCGAATTGTGGTCGCTGCGCGAACAAGGCGAGCTGAGGGCCAGCGGGCGCGGTTATCATGTCGACGATTTGAATCTCCTGCAGAATCTGGGCGGCGCTGCCGGCTATCTGGCGGTGTTGGTGCTGGCGCTGTACGTTAACAGCGAAGCCAGCCGCGCCTTGTACGAGCATCCGACGGTCATCTGGTTACTCTGCCCGGTGCTGTTGTACTGGATCAGCCGGGTTTGGTTGATCGCCCATCGCGGCGAGATGCACGACGATCCGATCATCTTTACCCTGACCGATCGCCACAGCCGCCTGATGTTGCTGGTCTGCGTGCTGATCGTGCTGTGCGCGCTGCCGAAATGAGCAGCGGCATGTCGAGCATCCGACCGGTCAGTTGGAACCGTTATCCCACCACCCGGCCGCGTCGGCTGGTGTCGTGCTGCGATCGGCAGCGGATGGCGCTGCCTGCCGGGTCCGAATCCTGTCTGGTGTTCGGCAACGGTCGTAGCTACGGCGATGTTTGCCTGAATGACGGCGGCGCACTGTTGTTGGCGCGGGGATTGGACCGATTCATGGCCTTCGATCCGGCGACCGGGGTATTGCAGGCGGAGGCGGGGGTATTGCTGGCTGATATCCTGGCGTTGGCGGTGCCGCAAGGCTGGTTCCTGACGGTCACGCCCGGTACCCAGTTCGTGACTCTGGGCGGGGCTATCGCCAATGACGTGCATGGCAAGAATCATCACATGGCCGGCAGCTTCGGTTGCCATGTCCGCGCCTTCGAGTTGTTGCGGTCCGATGGTCAGCGCCTGCGTTGCACGCCGGAGCAGAATACCGAATGGTTTCGGGCCACGGTCGGCGGCTTGGGGTTGACCGGCTTGATCACCTGGGTGGAAATCCAGTTGCAACGCATCGCCAATCCCTGGATCGTGGCCGAAAATCGGCGTTTTGCCCATCTGGACGACTTCCTGACCCTTGATCGGGAGTACGAGGACCGCTATCCCTATATCGTGTCCTGGGTCGATTGCGCCGCGACCGGTCGGGCCTTGGGGCGGGGGATTTATATGGCCGGGATGCATGCGCCGCCCGGCTTGATGAAGCCGCCGCCCAAGGAGCGTCGGGCGCTGACGGTGCCGTTCGCACCGCCGGTTTCGCTGGTGAACAATCTGAGCGTGGGCGCCTTCAACCGCCTTTATTACCATTTACCGCGTCCGGCGCGCGGGCTGACCCCTTATCAGCCGTTCTTTTATCCGCTGGACAAGCTGCTGGAATGGAACCGGCTGTATGGCAGGCGGGGATTTTTCCAGTATCAATGCGTCATCCCGCCAGCCGTGGCGGGCGAGTCGTTACGTGAGATTCTGGCGCGCATCGCCGCCAGTGGGCAGGGATCGATGCTGGCCGTACTCAAGCGGTTCGGCGCACGGACTTCGGGCGGGCTGCTGTCGTTCCCACGGCCCGGCGTGACCTTGGCGCTGGATTTCCCCAACCAGGGGCATCGGACGCTTGCGCTGCTGGAGAGTCTCGATGAGGTGACTCGTCAGGCGGGCGGCGCGGTGTATCCGGCCAAGGACGCCCGGATGAGCGGCGACAGTTTTCGTCACTATTATCCGCAGTGGGCCGAATTCAGCCGCTATATCGACCCGCGCTTTTCTTCCAGCTTCTGGCGGCGGGTGATGCGGGATTAAGGTCCGATGTTGGTCCGTCCCATGCCGCGTTGCCGTTTCGCAAGGTCCATCATATGCGTAATATCCTGATTTTCGGCGCTACATCGGCCATCGCTGAGGCGACTGCCCGCCGTTTCGCCGCGGCCGGCGCCCGTTTCTATCTGGTCGGCCGCCATGCCGAGCGGCTGGCCGCCATCGCCGGTGATCTGGAAATCCGCTCCGGCCAACCGGTCTGGTATGAGAGCCTGGATCTCGATGCGCTCGACCAGCATCCGGTGGTCTTGGAGCGGGCCGTACAGGCGCTCGGTAGTATCGATGTCGCCTTGATCGCGCACGGCGTGTTGCCCGACCAACAGGTTTGTCAGATCTCGGTCGAGGCAACCCTGGCGGCCATTCACACTAATGCCTTGAGCGTGATCAGCCTGGCGACGCTCTTGGCCAATCTGCTGGAACAGCGCGGGCAGGGGACGCTGGTCGCGATTGGGTCGGTAGCTGGCGATCGCGGGCGGCAGAGCAACTACGTGTATGGGGCCGCCAAGGGTATGGTCGGTCTGTTTCTCCAGGGGTTGCGCAACCGCCTGCATGGCAAGGGCGTGCGGGTCATCACCGTCAAACCGGGTTTCGTCGATACGCCGATGACTGCTGCCTTCGAGAAGAAAGGCTTGCTGTGGGCGCAGCCCGACCAAATCGCCCAAGGGATCGTCGCCGCGGTCGATCGTGGCCGGGATCAGGTCTACCTGCCCTGGTTCTGGCGCTGGATCATGCTGGTGATCCAACATATTCCGGAGTCGGTGTTCAAACGATTGACGCTTTGACGAAAATGACAAGACGGTGTGCAGCCCGGTCGGGGCCGATGGCGTGATCGGGCCGGGCCCGCCACGCATTGAAGAAAATACGACCATCCCGTGATGGATCCAGGTCATAATGAACAACGCTGAATTTTGGAGAGCGCAAGTATGGGGAAACGCTACTTCGGTACCGACGGCATTCGCGGTCGCGTAGGCGAATATCCGATCACGCCGGAATTCGTGTTGAAACTGGGCTGGGCGGCTGGACGGGCGTTGCAGGCCAAAGGGTTCAACCGCGTCGTCATCGGCAAGGATACCCGCATTTCCGGCTACATGTTCGAATCGGCCCTGGAAGCGGGCTTGTCGGCGGCCGGCGTCAATATCGCTTTACTGGGGCCTATGCCGACGCCCGGCATCGCCTATTTGACCCGCACCCTGCACGCTTGCGCCGGCATCGTGGTCAGTGCTTCCCACAATCCCTACTTCGATAACGGCATCAAGTTCTTTTCCCGCGATGGGCAAAAGCTGCCCGACGCGGTCGAGGAGCGCATTGAGGAATTGCTGGAGCAACCGCTAGAGACGGTTCGTCCGGATAGCTTGGGCAAGGCCGAGCGTATCGTCGACGCCGCTGGCCGCTACATCGAGTTTTGCAAGAGCACGGTGCCCGCCGGCACCAGTTTGGTGAGTCTGAAGATCGTGGTCGACTGCGCCCACGGCGCGACCTATTACGTCGCCCCCAGCGTGTTCGGCGAACTGGGCGCGACCGTGATCCCGATGGGGATCGCGCCGGATGGCCTCAATATCAACCTGGAGTGTGGCTCGACCAAGCCGGCGGCATTGCGCGAACGGGTGAAGGCCGAAGGCGCCGATCTCGGGATTGCGCTCGATGGCGATGGCGACCGGGTGATCATGATCGATCACAAGGGCGAGATTCTGGACGGCGACGAACTGCTGTTCATTATCGCCCGCGATCGCTTGCGGGCGGGCAGCCGCTTCAATGCGGTGGTCGGTACGCTGATGACCAATCTGGGGTTGGAGGTAGCTCTGCGGGCGCTGGGTCTCGACCTGCACCGGGTCAAGGTGGGAGATCGCTACGTGATGGAACGCCTGCTGGCCGAGAATCTGATTCTGGGCGGCGAGAACTCTGGTCACATCATCTGTCTGGATCGAACCACCACCGGCGATGGCATCATCTCCGCGCTGCAGGTGCTGGCCGCGATGCTGCGTTCGGGCAAGAATCTGCACGATCTGAAGGCTGGCATGACCAAATATCCACAGGTGTTGGTCAACGTCACGGTGACCGGTGAAGTCGATCTGCAGCGGACTGCCATCGTGGAAGCGGTCCGGGCGGTAGAAGACCAGCTGGGCGACCGTGGCCGGGTGTTGCTGCGGCCGTCGGGAACCGAGCCGGTGGTGCGGGTCATGGTGGAAGGGGCCGATGCCGCAACCGTCGAGCGCCATGCCCATGATTTGGCGGCCGTGGTGCGCGATGCCCTGTCGGCATGATTGCTTTCCACGCGTGAAATTCGTAAGCTTGACCGGATTTTGAACCGGGAGAGACGACATGCGCCGTAAACTGGTAGCCGGAAATTGGAAGATGAATGGTTCGGCGGACAGCATCCGCCAGTTGCTGGACGGGATCAAGGCAGGAGCCGCCGAAGTCGCGGCCGTCGATCTGGCGGTGTTTCCGCCGTTCGTTTACCTGGGTCTGGTCGAGCAGCAGTTGTCCGGCTCTTCCATCGCATGGGGCACGCAGAATCTCTCCGAACATGCTTCGGGTGCGTACACCGGTGAGGTGGCGGGGCCGATGCTGCAGGATTTCCATTGCGCTTACGTCATCGTCGGCCACTCGGAGCGGCGCACCCTGTACGGCGAGACCGACGAGGTGGTCGCCCGCAAGTTCGCTGCAGCCCGCAAGTTGGGCATCAAGCCGATCCTGTGTGTGGGCGAGACGTTGGACGAGCGCGAGCAGGGCGTCACCGAAGCTGTGGTCGGGCGGCAACTCAAAGCCGTACTGGACCTGGAAGGCATCGCGGCTTTCAATGATGCCGTAATCGCCTACGAACCGGTCTGGGCGATCGGCACCGGCCGGACGGCGACCCCGCAGCAGGCCCAAGACGTTCATGCCTTCATCCGCGCCGAGCTGGCCAAGCTGGATCCGGCGGTGGCGGCGAAGACGGCCATCCTGTACGGTGGCAGCATGAAGCCGAGCAATGCGGGCGAGTTGATGGCCATGTCCGACATCGATGGCGGTCTGATCGGCGGCGCTTCGCTCAATGCCCAGGAGTTTCTGGCGATTGCCAAGGCAGGCTGTTAAACTATCGCCATGGTTCACACTCTTATCCTCATTGCGCATATCGTCGTCGCGGTTGGCCTGATTGCGCTGGTGCTTCTGCAGCAAGGAAAGGGCGCCGATGCCGGAGCGGCATTTGGCAGCGGCGCTTCGGCGACGATGTTTGGAGCGCGAGGTTCCGCCTCTTTTCTGAGTCGAACCACGGCAATCCTGGCTACAGCATTCTTTTTGACCAGCTTGACGCTGGCCTATTTTGCGAATCAAACGACAGGGCCGAAGAGCGTCGTCGAGCGGGTGCAGATCGAACAAACGGTCGAGCAGCCTAAGGCGAATGGTCCCGCCGATGTGCCGCAATTACCGCAGAAATAGCGGAAAGCACGTTCTTTTAAGTTTTAGCCGATGTGGTGGAACTGGTAGACACGCTAGCTTGAGGGGTTAGTGGCGCAAGCCGTGCCGGTTCGAGTCCGGCCATCGGTACCAAAAACAATAGAAAGCATCTCCTGTGGTGACTCCGGCTAGCCTGTGTGCGGTGCCGGGGTTTGGAGTTGCAGCCACCATAAAACGAGGTTTCAAGACCCATGTGGCGTTTCAATTACAACAAACAATACATACGCCCAGCCGCTTTTCTCCGGTACATCTCCAGCAGGTGTTCCGTATTAGTCGTCAGGCCCACTGGAAAGTTTCGCTGCTAGCCCAGTCCTGACCATCGTAGTGCGTTCTCCCGGTTCGTCATGTCGAAGGTGCGACTCTGATGTTGTCCAATTACCTTCCTGTTCTAATCTTTGTCGTTATCTCTGTTGCCATGGCTGGGGTCGTGATCGGCCTCGGCTTTTTCCTCGGCACTCGCCGCCCCGATAGCGAGAAGCTGTCGCCCTACGAATGCGGTTTCGAAGCATTCGAGGATTCCCGGATGAAGTTCGATGTCCGCTATTACCTAGTGGCCATTCTCTTCATCATCTTCGATCTGGAAATCGCGTTTCTGTTTCCCTGGGCGATCGTGCTCGATCGGATCGGTCTGTTCGGGTTCGTAGCGATGGCGGTCTTTCTCGGCATCCTGGTGATCGGGTTCATCTACGAGTGGAAGAAAGGAGCCTTGGAATGGGAATAGAAGGCATTTTTGAGAAGGGCCTGGTGACGACCACGGCCGATAAGCTGATCAACTGGGCGCGCACCGGTTCGATGTGGCCGATGACCTTCGGCCTGGCCTGCTGCGCGGTGGAGATGATGCATGCGGGCGCGTCCCGCTACGACCTGGATCGGTTCGGCATCGTGTTTCGGCCCAGCCCCCGCCAGTCCGACGTAATGATCGTGGCCGGCACCCTGTGCAACAAGATGGGTCCCGCCTTGCGCAAGGTCTATGACCAGATGGCCGAACCGCGCTGGGTGATCTCCATGGGGTCCTGTGCCAATGGCGGCGGCTACTACCACTATTCCTATGCGGTGGTGCGCGGCTGTGACCGTATCGTACCGGTGGATGTCTACGTGCCCGGTTGTCCGCCGACGGCGGAGGCGCTGATTTACGGCATCCTCCAGCTTCAGAACAAGATTCGGCGCACCAACACCATAGCCCGTTGTTGAGAGAACGTTCCATGGCTGACGCTCAGACCCTCGTGGAAAAACTGCAGGCCCGTTTCGGCGACGACCTGCTGGAATGCAAGTTGGACCGTGGCGAGATCACGATCGAAATTCCGCCGAACCGGGCGCTGGAGATTTTCGTCGCGTTGCGCGACGAACCGGATTTCGCCTTCGAGCAGGCGATGGATGTATGCGGCGTCGACTATTCGGCCTACGGCGAGGTGGAGTGGGCGACTGGAGAATCCACCGACAAGGGATTTAGCCGCGGCGTGACGGAACGGGCTCCCGGCCGTGGTCCAGCGGCCATCGAGCATGCCGCCGGCAAGGACTTTGCCGGCAAGGGACGGTTCGCCGCCGTTTACCAGCTGCTGTCCGTGTCATTGAACCATCGTGTGCGGGTGCGCGTGTTCGCACCCGACGACGAGATGCCGGTCGTGCCCTCGGTGATCGGGCTATGGTCCTCGGTCAGCTGGTTCGAGCGTGAAGCCTTCGATCTGTACGGCATCATGTTCGAAGGCCACCCGGATCTGCGGCGCATCCTCACCGATTACGGCTTTGTCGGCCATCCATTCCGCAAGGATTTCCCGATGATCGGCAATGTCGAGATGCGCTACGACCCCGAACGGGGCCGCGTGGTGTACGAGCCGGTCAGTATCGAGCCGCGCGTGCTGGTGCCCCGCGTGATCCGCAAGGATAACCGCTATTTGTCCGAGCCTCGCTGAAGGAAGCCGTGATGCCTGAGATTCGTAACTACACTCTGAACTTCGGGCCGCAGCATCCGGCCGCCCATGGCGTGCTTCGTCTGGTGCTGGAGATGGACGGCGAAGTTGTGCAGCGGGCCGATCCTCATATCGGACTGTTGCACCGAGCGACCGAGAAGCTGGCCGAGAGCAAACCGTTCAATCAGAGCATCGGCTACATGGATCGACTCGATTACATGTCGGCGATGTGCAACGAACACGCCTACGTCCTCGCCATCGAGAAGCTGTTGGGGATCGAGCCGCCGCTGCGGGCCCAGTACATCCGGGTGATGTACGCGGAGATCACCCGCGTCCTCAACCATCTGTTGTGGATCGGCGCGCACGGGCTCGATATCGGCGCCATGACCGTTTTCCTGTATGCCTTCCGCGAGCGCGAGGATCTGGTCGACTGTTACGAGGCGGCTTCCGGCGCCCGGTTCCATGCGGCCTATTTCCGCCCGGGCGGCGTTTATCGCGACCTGCCGAACGTGATGCCGAAATACGAATACCAGGCATCACAGTTCCACAGCAAGAAAGACGTTGACGAGATGAACGCCACCCGGCAGGGGTCGTTGCTCGACTTCATCGAAGCGTTCACCGATCGCTTCCCGCAGCGGGTGGACGAATACGAAACGCTGCTGACCGACAATCGCATCTGGAAGCAGCGCACCGTAGGGATCGGCGTGGTGACCCCGGAGCGGGCGCTGCAGCTGGGTTTTTCCGGCCCGATGCTGCGCGGATCCGGCTTTGCCTGGGATCTGCGCAAGAAGCAGCCCTACGAGGTGTATGACCAACTGGACTTCGATATCCCGATCGGAGTCAACGGCGATTGCTACGACCGCTATCTGGTGCGGGTCGAGGAAATGCGCCAGTCCAACCGCATCATTCGCCAGTGCGTGAAGTGGCTGAAGGAAAATCCCGGTCCGGTGATCATCGACGATCACAAGATCGCGCCGCCGCCTCGCGAGAAGATGAAAGAAGACATGGAAGCTTTGATTCATCATTTCAAGTTGTTCACCGAAGGGTATGGCGTTCCCGAGGGCGAAGTCTACGTCGCCACCGAACATCCCAAGGGTGAATACGGCATCTATCTGATTTCCGATGGCGCCAACAAACCCTATCGGGTCAAGGTCCGGGCAGCGGGTTTCGCGCATCTTTCCTCCATGGACGAGATGACGCGCGGCCACATGCTGGCCGATGTCGTGGCGATCATCGGTACCCAGGATATCGTTTTCGGAGAGGTTGACCGCTAATGAGCGCACGCAAAAGCGATCTGTTGTCCGCCCATGCCCGTGCGGAAATCGATCACTGGTTGACCCGCTATCCCGCCGACCGCAAGCAGTCCGCCGTGCTGGCGGCCCTGCGCGAGGTGCAGCATGAGAATGGCGGCTATCTGACCGACGACTTGATGGACGCTGTGGCCGACTACCTGGATCTACCGCCGATCGCGGTGTACGAGGTGGCGACCTTCTACTCGATGTACGAAACCAAGCCGGTCGGCCGGCACTGCATCGCGGTGTGTACCAACATCTCCTGCATGTTGCGCGGCGCCGACGTTATTTTGGCCCACATCGAGAAGAAACTGGGCATCAAGCTTGGTGAAAGCACCCGGGACGGTAAGTTTTACCTGAAGCGTGAGGAGGAGTGCTTGGCGGCTTGCTGCGGTGCGCCCATGATGCAGGTCGATCACGTTTACTATGAGCATCTGACGCCGGAGAAGGTGGATCAGGTGCTCGATAGCCTGGAGTAGACTCCGATGGCCAATGAGGTGTGTTATCGGACCCTGGGCCTGGATCGGCCCTGGTCTATCGAAACCTACCGAAGCGTGGGTGGTTACGAGGCGTGGAGCCGGATCCTGGCCGGGCAGATGACGCCCGAGCAGGTGATCGACGAGGTCAAGAAGTCCGGCTTGCGCGGTCGCGGTGGCGCTGGCTTCCCGACTGGTCTGAAGTGGACCTTCATGCCGCGTAATCCGGCGATCCAGAAATACATGGTTTGCAACTCGGACGAATCGGAGCCCGGCACCTGCAAGGACCGCGACATCCTTCGTTTCAATCCCCATGCGCTGGTCGAAGGCATGGCGATCGCAGGTTTCGCTACCGGTTCGACGGTCGGCTACAACTACATGCGCGGCGAGTTCATGGATGAGCCTTTCCTGAATTTCGAGAACGCGGTCAAGGAAGCCTATGCCGCCGGCTTGCTCGGCAAGAACATCCAGGGTAGCGGCATCGATTTCGATCTGTATCCGTCGCTGGGCGCCGGCGCCTACATCTGCGGCGAGGAAACGGCCCTGTTGGAGTCGCTGGAAGGCAAGAAGGGCCAGCCCCGCTTCAAACCGCCGTTTCCGGCCAGCTTCGGCCTGTACGGCAAGCCGACCACCATCAACAATACCGAATCGTATTCGTCGGTGCCGTCGATCATCCGCAACGGCGGTGAATGGTTCGCCGGTCTCGGGACGACCAACGCCGGCGGTAGCAAGATCTTTTCGGTCTCCGGCCATGTCGAGAATCCGGGTAATTTCGAAGTATCCATGGGCATTCCCTTCGCCGAGCTGCTGGCGCTGGCTGGCGGCGTCTGGAAGGGACGCAAGCTCAAGGCGGTGATTCCGGGCGGATCGTCGGTGCCGGTGGTGCCGGGCGAGATCATGTTGAAAGCCAACATGGACTACGATTCGGTATCCAAAGTGGCCGGTTCGATGCTCGGTTCCGGAGCGGTGATCGTGATGGACGAGACCACCGATATGGTGAAGGTCCTGCAACGCATCTCCCGGTTCTACTACTCCGAATCCTGCGGACAATGCACGCCGTGTCGCGAAGGCACCGGCTGGTTGTACCGGATGGTCTCTCGCATCGTCGAAGGCAAGGGGCGGCCGGAGGATCTGGATCTGCTGGATAGCGTAGCCAGCCGAATCGAAGGACGGACGATCTGTGCGCTGGGCGACGCCGCTGCCATGCCCGTGCGTAGCTTCGTCAAGCACTATCGCCATGAATTCGCTTATTACATCGAGCACAAGCGCAGCATGATCGGCGGCGCAGCGGCGCTGGCCGCTTGAGTCGCGAAACCCCAACATGGTCGCAGTGGATAAAAGATGAGCGAGGAACAGGTTAACATCGAAGTCAACGGCATCCCGCTGAAGGCGCGCAAGGGCGCGATGCTCATCGAGGTCACCGATGCGGCGGGTATTCCGATCCCTCGGTTTTGTTATCACAAGAAACTGTCCATCGCCGCCAGTTGCCGGATGTGTCTGGTCGAGGTCGAGAAAGCGCCCAAGGCCATGCCGGCGTGCGCAACTCCGGTGATGGAGGGCATGAAGGTCCATACCGAATCGCCCAAGGCGCTGGCCGCCCAGAAAGGAACCATGGAGTTCCTGCTGATCAATCACCCGCTGGACTGTCCGATTTGCGATCAGGGCGGGGAGTGCGAGCTGCAGGATCTGGCCGTGGGCTACGGTGGCGATGTGTCGCGTTTCGCCGAGCGCAAGCGGGTCGTCAAGGAAAAGGACATCGGGCCGCTGATCGCGACCGACATGACCCGCTGCATTCATTGCACCCGCTGCGTGCGGTTCGGCGATGAGATCGCCGGCTTGCGCGAGCTGGGTGCGACCGGGCGCGGCGAGAACATGGAGATCGGCACCTACGTGGCCCATAGCATCGTATCGGAGCTGTCGGGCAACGTCATCGACCTGTGTCCGGTCGGCGCGCTGACGGCCAAGCCGTCCCGCTATCGGGGGCGTTCCTGGGAATATGTCCAGCACCCCGCCGTTGCGCCGCACGACTCGGTCGGTTCCAACGTCTTCGTTCATACCCTGCGTGGCAAGGTCATGCGGGTAGCTCCACGCGAGAACGAGCAGGTTAACGAAACCTGGCTGTCCGACCGCGATCGTTTCAGCTACGAGGGTATCTACAGTGACGATCGCTTGGGTAAGCCGTTGCTGGGCGGGACCGAGGCGGAGTGGGGTCCTGCACTAGAGGCAGCGGCCAAAGGCTTGAAAGACATCATCGCCCGGCACGGCGCGGATGCGGTTGGTTTCCTGGTGTCGCCGACAGCGACCGTGGAAGAGCTGTATCTGGCACAGAAGCTGGCGCGTGGTCTGGGGATCGCCAACATCGATCATCGCTTGCGCCAGGCCGATTTCAGCGATCAAGCCGCAGCACCGGTGTTTCCGTGGCTGGGGCAGGCGATCGAAGATCTGGAGAAGATCCAGGCTGCCTTGTTGATCGGCTCCAATGTCCGGATGGAGCAGCCGCTGGCCGGTCATCGGCTACGCAAGGCTGCGTTGGCCGGCGGCAAGGTGATGTTCATCAACCCGCGCGACTTCGAATTCCGCTTCCCGGTTGCGGCCAAGGCTATCGCCAGCCCGATCGGCATGGTGACGGCGCTGGCCGGCGTGGCCCTGGCGGTGGCGGAGTTGAAGGGTCTGCTCCTGCCGGATAATCTGTACGGCTTGGGAACGGGCGTCCCGACCGAGGTCGAGCGCGCCATGGCGGCCAACTTGGTCAACGCCGCGCCTGCGGCGACGGTGCTGCTGGGCAACCTGGCGGTCGCCCATCCGGTGTTTGCCCAGCTGCGGGCGCTGGCCGGGTTCATCGCCCAGCACAGCGGGGCGCGACTGGGGTATCTGCCGGAAGCGGCCGATTCCGCTGGCGGCTGGCTGGCTGGCGCGTTGCCGCACCGGGTGGCGGGCGGACGGGCGGCTTCGGCCGTGGGTCTGAATGCGCAGGCGATGCTGGAATCGCCGCGCAAAGCCTATGTGCTGCTGGGCGTCGAGCCGGAACTGGACTGTTGGGATGGCGCGGTGGCGCTCAAAGCCTTGCAAGGCGCCGAACTGATCGTTTCGCTCAGTCCCTACGCTGCGCTGGCGGGTAAGACTAAAGCTCAGGTGATTCTGCCAGTGGCGACTTTCGCCGAGACCTCGGGCACCTACATCAATGCCGAGGGGCGTTGGCAAAGCTTCCAGGGGGCCACCAAGCCATTCGGCGAGGCGCGGCCAGCTTGGAAGGTGTTGCGGGTGTTGGGTAATCTCTGCGGTCTGGACGGGTTCGAGTACGTCAGTTCGGACGAAATTCTGGCCGAAGTCCAGGCTGCCTGCAGTTCGGTCAGCCCGGATAATACGGTCACTGCCGACCAGTCCCTGGTTCCGCTGCGGGCCGATGGCTTATTGCGGGTGGCGGAGGTGCCGATCTATGCAGCCGATGCGCTGGTCCGGCGGGCTCGTTCGCTGCAGGCGAGTTCATTGGCACGGCCGGCTGAAGTCCGGCTGCATCCGGATGCGGCGCAGGAATTGGGCGTAGCGGGGCGTGAGCAGGTTCAGGTGCGCCAGAACGGCATGGCAGTCGATCTGCCGCTGGTGCTCGATGAGAGCATCCCCAGGGACTGTGCCTGGATTCCGGCAGGGTTAGGCGCCAGCGTGGCGGTCGGTCCGGCAGTCGGTCCGGTGGCCATCCAATAACGACAAAGGTCCCGGATCATGGAAACGCTGCTGACGGTCATCATCATTCTCCTGAAAATTGTCGCCCTCCTGGTTCCGCTACTGGTGAGCGTAGCGTATCTGACCTTCGCCGAGCGCAAGGTGATCGGCTACATGCAGGTTCGGGTGGGTCCGAACCGAGTGGGCCCGAAAGGCTGGTTGCAGCCGATCGCCGACGCCATGAAGCTGATGTTCAAGGAAATCATCCTGCCGAGTCAGGCTGACCGCTTTCTGTTCGTGCTGGCGCCAATGCTGTCTTTCGGCCCCGCATTGGCAGCTTGGGCGGTCATCCCGTTCGGCGATGGCATGCTGATCTCCCATTTGGATGCCGGCTTGTTGTATCTGCTGGCGCTGACATCACTCGGTGTCTATGGGGTGATCATCGCCGGCTGGTCTTCGAATTCCAAGTACGCCTTTCTGGGAGCGATGCGTTCGGCGGCGCAGATCGTCGCCTACGAAATCGCCATGGGATTCGCCTTGGTCGGGGTGCTGATGGCGGCCGGCAGCCTGAATCTCAACCAGATTGTCCTAGCGCAGAAGGGTAACCTGTTGTGCTGGTACTGGTTGCCGCTGTTGCCGCTGTTCGTGGTGTATTTCATCTCCGGGGTCGCCGAGACCAACCGTGCGCCATTTGACGTGGCTGAAGGCGAGTCGGAAATCGTGGCCGGGTTCCACGTGGAATACTCCGGCATGGCCTTCGCCGTGTTCTTCCTGGCCGAGTACGCCAACATGATCCTGGTGGCGGCACTGGCAGCGACGATGTTCCTGGGCGGGTGGCTGTCGCCGTTCGAAGGCATTCCGCTACTGGGCAATCTGTTTGCCTTCGTGCCCGGTGCGATCTGGTTGGTGCTCAAGATCTCGTTCTTGCTGCTGTTGTTCCTGTGGTTCCGGGCCACTTTCCCGCGGTATCGCTACGATCAGATCATGCGGCTGGGATGGAAGGTCTTTATTCCGGTGACGCTGGTCTGGTTGCTGGTGGTCGGGCTGGGCGTGCTGGGCCATGTCGGTCCATGGTTCCATTGAGCGGAGAAAGCAAGCGATGAATACCTTGAACGCCGTTCGCTACTACTTCAAGAGCTTCCTGCTGTGGGAGCTGTTGCAGGGTTTGCGGGTGACTGGCCGCTATCTGTTCGCCAAGAAGATCACGGTGCAGTTTCCCGAGGAGCGGACTCCCTTGTCTCACCGGTTCCGCGGCCTCCATGCCTTGCGCCGTTATCCCAATGGCGAGGAGCGGTGTATCGCCTGCAAGCTGTGCGAGGCTGTCTGCCCGGCACTGGCGATCACGATCGAGTCCGAACAGCGGGAAGACGGCACCCGCCGCACCACTCGCTACGATATCGATTTGTTCAAGTGCATCTTCTGCGGATTTTGCGAAGAAGCCTGTCCGGTCGATTCGATCGTGGAGACCCGGGTGTTCGATTATCATTTCGAAAAGCGTGGCGAGCAGATCATGACCAAGGAAAAGCTGCTTGCGAACGGTGATCGCTGTGAGGCCCAGATCGCCGCAGATCGGGCTGTCGATGCGGCCTACCGCTAAGCCAGCTCTATTGCCCAGACAGATAAGAAAACAGGTCCGCCCCAATGGGATTTGAAAAGTTTCTGTTCTACGTCTTTGCGCTGATCCTGATCTTCGCGGCGGTGCGGGTGATCACGGTGCGCAACTCCGTACACGCCGCGCTGTTCCTGGTGTTGGCGTTCTTCACCAGTGCCGCGCTCTGGTTGTTGATCGAAGCCGAGTTTCTGGCCATTACCCTGGTGCTGGTCTATGTGGGTGCGGTGATGGTGTTGTTCCTGTTCGTGGTGATGATGTTGGATCTCAACGTCGATCCAGTACGGGAAGGTTTCATCAAATATCTACCGGTCGGGGCCGCGGTCGCGTTGCTGATCGTCATTGAGATGGGACTGGTGGTCGGGTCCAGTTATTTCGCCACCGACCAGTACAGTCTGGTCGCGCGCGCGGCCGATTACAGCAACACCAAGGAACTGGGTAGCGTCCTGTACACCTTCTACGTCTATCCCTTCGAGATTGCGTCGGTGATCCTGCTGGTTGCGATCGTCGCCGCCATATCCTTGACCATGCGGCGTCGGGAAGGTGTCAAAGCGCAGGACCCCGGTCGGCAGGTCAGGGCATCGCGGGACGA
The DNA here is from genome assembly GCA_003989065.1 of Candidatus Competibacteraceae bacterium. Taxonomy (GTDB): domain Bacteria; phylum Pseudomonadota; class Gammaproteobacteria; order Competibacterales; family Competibacteraceae; genus RXIW01. The sequence goes on along the minus strand of RXIW01000001.1, from coordinate 111,780 downwards.
CCGAGTCCGGTTGGTGCATCTGGCGCCGGAAAAGAAAAAATAGGACATCGAACGGGGTGCAGGCTGCCGGTTTTCGGTGGGTGGCGTGCATCTCCGGTCTTTGAATGATTTCTCACATTCCAAAAATCAAAGGCGAGGAATAGATGATCGCGCTTACTGATTATCTCGTGCTTGGAGCGATCCTCTTTTGTCTCAGCGTGGCCGGCATCTTCTTGAACCGGAAGAACGTCATCATTTTGCTGATGTCGATCGAGCTCATGCTGCTGGCGGTGAACTTCAACTTCATCGCCTTTTCGCGCTTCCTTGACGATACTGTCGGCCAGATTTTCGTCTTCTTCATCCTGACGGTAGCGGCGGCCGAGTCGGCCATCGGTCTGGCCATTCTGGTGGTGTTGTTCCGTAACCGCCGCACCATCAATGTCGCCGACCTCGACACGCTGAAGGGTTAGCCCGCATGCAAAACGTCTACCTGGGGATTGTGCTCGCGCCCTTGTTCGGCGCCATTATCGCCGGTCTGTTCGGTCGCAAGATCGGTCGTGCTGGCGCCCACTGGGTCACCATCATGGGTGTGGCCATCGCTTTCCTCCTGTCGCTGGTGGTGCTTCGTCACCATGTCATGCAGGGGGCAGAGCCGTACAACGGCACGGTTTATACCTGGATGGTGATCGAAGGTATCCGCCTGGAGGTCGGCTTCCTGGTGGATAGCCTGACAGCCGTGATGATCACTACCGTCACCTTCGTGTCCCTGATGGTGCACATCTACACCATCGGCTACATGCACGACGACGACGGCTATCAGCGCTTCTTCTGCTACATCGCGCTGTTCACCTTCGCCATGCTGATGCTGGTGATGTCCAACAACTTCCTACAGCTGTTCTTCGGCTGGGAAGGTGTCGGTCTGGTGTCCTACCTGCTGATCGGTTTCTGGTTCAAGCGCGAGAGCGCCATTTTCGCCAGCCTCAAGGCGTTCCTGGTCAACCGGGTGGGCGATTTCGGCTTCCTGCTCGGCATTGCCGCTGTGCTGATGGCCTTCAACAGCATCGACTATGCCGATGTGTTCGCCGCCGCGCCGCTGATGGCCGACATGACCATCCAGATCATTCCCGGCGTCGACTGGTCGTTGATGACCGTGATCTGCATCCTGCTGTTCATCGGTGCGATGGGCAAATCTGCCCAGGTGCCGTTGCACGTGTGGCTGCCGGATTCGATGGAAGGCCCGACGCCCATCTCGGCCTTGATCCACGCGGCGACCATGGTGACTGCGGGTATCTTCATGGTGGCCCGGATGTCGCCGCTGTTCGAGCTGTCACCGACCGCGCTGAGTTTCGTGCTGGTGATCGGCTCGATCACCGCCCTGTTCATGGGTTTCCTCGGCATCATCCAGAACGACATCAAGCGAGTGATCGCTTATTCGACGCTCTCCCAACTGGGCTACATGACGGTGGCGCTGGGCGTGTCGGCCTATTCGGTCGCCATTTTCCATCTGATGACCCACGCCTTTTTCAAGGCGCTGCTGTTCCTGGGGGCCGGCTCGGTGATCATCGCCATGCATCACGAGCAGGATATCCGCAAGATGGGCGGCTTGTGGAAATACATGCCGATCACTTGGTTCACCTTCCTGCTGGGCACCCTAGCGTTGGTCGGCACTCCGGGCTTCGCCGGCTTCTATTCGAAGGACAGCATTCTGGAAGCGGTGCATTTTTCCCATGTCCCCGGCGCTGGCTTCGCCTATCTGGCGGTGATGTTGGGCGTGTTCGTGACCTCGTTCTACTCCTTCCGGCTGTACTTCATCGTGTTCCACGGCAAGGAGCGGATGGACCATCATACGCAGGAGCACCTGCATGAGACTCCGGCAGTGGTGACGGTGCCCTTGATGTTGCTGGCCATTCCCTCGGTGGTGATCGGGGCCTTGACCATTGAGCCGATGCTGTTTGGCGACATGTTCGCCCGGAGCATCTTCGTGCTTCCGGAATACAACGTCCTGGAGCATCTGAAGGAGCATTTCCACGGAGCGATCAGCTTCGCCTTGCACGGTTTGACCGGACTGCCCTTCATTCTGGTGCTGGCCGGACTCGGGTCGTCCTATTACCTGTATATGGTGCGCCCCGATCTGCCGGGCCAGATCCAGCAGCGTTTGTCCGTGCTGTATGACATCATGAACCGTAAGTATCTGTTCGACGAGTTCTATCAGTCGTTCTTCATGCGGGGCAGCCGGTCTTTGGGCACTGCATTGTGGAAATATGCCGATGCGGGAGTGATCGACGGTCTGCTGGTGAACGGGACAGCGCGGCTGGTGGGTTGGGTCGCGTCGGTGACCCGCTGCCTGCAGACGGGTTACCTGTATACCTACGCGTTCGCCATGATCATCGGGTTGCTGATCCTGTTGACCTGGTTCGTCACCCGCTAACCTGGAAGAAGAAAAACCATGTTGTCGGAATTGCCCCTGCTGAGTTTTGTCATCTGGTTCCCGATTCTCGGTGGCGTCGCTGTGCTGTTCGTGGGTGACGAGAACCCTGGACGCGCCAAGGTGTTGGCGCTGACTGTGGCGATCTGCGCGTTCCTGGCCAGCCTGCCGCTGTTCAGTCTGTTCGATCCTTCAACCGCAGCCATGCAGTTCCAGGAATTTCTACCCTGGATTCCAGCGCTCAGCGTTAACTATCACCTGGGCGTGGACGGCTTCTCGATGCCGCTGATCCTGTTGACCGCCTTTATGACCGTGTTGGTGGTCATCGCCGGCTGGGAAGTGATCCAGTATCGGGTGGCCCAGTACATGGCCGCCTTCCTGGTCATGGAAGGCTTGATGATCGGTGTGTTCGCGGCTCTGGATGCGATCCTGTTCTATGTGTTCTTCGAAGCGATGCTGATCCCGATGTTCCTAGTGATCGGCATCTGGGGAGGACCGCGGCGGGTCTACGCCACCCTCAAGTTCTTCCTGTATACCTTCCTGGGGTCGGTGTTCATGCTGATCGCTCTGATCTACATGTACAACCAGGCCAATAGCTTCGAGATCCTGGATTTCCACAAGCTGCCGCTGAGCCTGCATGAGCAGACCTGGATCTTCTTCGCCTTCCTGCTCGGTTTTGCGGTCAAGGTGCCGATGTGGCCGGTGCATACCTGGTTGCCGGACGCCCACGTCGAAGCACCGACCGGTGGTTCAGTGATTCTGGCGGCCATTACCCTAAAGATCGGTGGCTACGGCTTCCTGCGCTTCGCCTTGCCGATCACCCCGGATGCGGCCAGTATGCTGGATTGGCTGATCATCACCATGTCGCTGATTGCGGTGGTCTACATCAGTCTGGTCGCGCTCATCCAACAGGACATGAAGAAACTGATCGCCTATTCCTCGATCGCCCACATGGGTTTCGTCACCCTGGGCTTCTTCATCGTCTTTGGCATCTATCGTCATACCGGCAGCTTGAACGGCGCTCTCATGGGCATCGAGGGCGGCATGGTGCAGATGGTCTCGCACGGCTTCATCTCGGGTGCGATGTTCCTGTGCGTGGGCGTCCTGTACGACCGGGTCCATTCCCGCTTGATCAAGGATTACGGCGGGGTGGCCAACACCATGCCGATCTTTGGCGCGTTCATGGTGCTGTTCGGCATGGCCAACGCCGGTCTGCCGGGTACGTCCGGTTTCATCGGGGAGTTCATGGTGATCCTGAGCAGTTTCAAGGCGGGCTTCTGGATCGCGTTCCTGGCCAGCACCACATTGATCCTGGGCGCGGGCTATACCCTGTGGCTGGTCAAGCGGGTGGTGTTCGGCGAGATCGGCAATAGTCATGTCGCCGAGCTGAAGGATGTCAACACCCGTGAGATCATCATGTTGAGCCTGCTGGCGGCGGCCGTGCTGCTGCTCGGCCTCTGGCCCGATCCCTTGACCTCCGTGATGCACGTCACGGCGGACAATCTGTTACAGCACGTCACCATGACCAAGCTGTAAGGGCCAACTCGCAGAGAAGAATCGGAGAAATAGGGAAACCCCATGAACTTCGTCGCCCCTGACTTCATGCCGGTACTGCCGGAACTGCTGGTGTTGACCATGGCCTGCCTAGTGCTGGTCATTGACGTGTTCCTCGAGCAGCGGCAGCGGCACATCACCTATGGGTTGGCGCAACTCACCCTAGTGGGCGCGGCTCTGCTGACCCTGGTGACCTATGCCCAGGCCCCGGTGACCACCATGTTCGGTCACTACATCAAGGATGCGATGGGTGACCTGCTGAAGCTGTTCATCTACCTCGCAACCGCCGTGGTGTTCCTCTATTCGCGCGACTATCTGAAGCAGCGCGATCTGTTCAAGGGGGAATATTACGTGCTGGGTCTGTTCGGCGTGCTGGGCATGATGATCATGGTCTCGGCCCACAGCCTGCTCAGCGTGTACCTGGGACTGGAACTGCTGTCGCTCTCGCTCTACGCCTTGGTGGTCACGGACCGTGACTCGCCAGTGGCGTCCGAAGCCGCCATGAAATATTTCGTGCTGGGTTCGCTGGCCTCGGGCATGTTGCTGTACGGCATTTCCATGATCTATGGCGCCACTGGCAGCGTGGACCTGCAAGTCGTGGCCGATGCCGTCGCGGTCCAGGGCAAGGACAATCTGGTGCTGGTGTTCGGCCTAGTGTTCCTGGTGGTCGGGCTGTCCTTCAAGCTTGGCGCGGTGCCGTTCCACATGTGGTTGCCGGATGTCTACCAGGGCGCGCCGACTTCGGTCACGCTTTATATTGGTTCGGCCCCCAAGCTGGCTGCGTTTGCCCTGGTGATGCGGATTCTGGTGGAAGGGCTCGGCGCCTTGCAGGACGATTGGCACCAGATGCTGATCATTCTGTCGGCGCTTTCCATCGCGCTGGGTAATCTGGCCGCCCTGATGCAGAGCAACATCAAGCGGATGCTGGCCTACTCGACGATTTCCCATGTCGGCTTCCTGCTGCTGGGCATTCTGTCCGGCACGCCGGAAGGCTATGCCGCTGCGATGTTCTACACCATCGTCTATGTCCTGATGGCGGTCGGCGCTTTCGGTGTGATCATCATGCTGAGCCGGGCCGGCTTCGAGGCTGAGAACATCGACGATTTCAAGGGACTGAACGATCGCAGCCCATGGCTGGCGTTTCTGATGATGATGATCATGATGTCGATGGCGGGCGTTCCGTTCCTGGTTGGTTTCTATGCCAAGTGGGTGGTGTTGCAGGCGATCATCAATGTCGGTCTGGTCTGGCTGGCCTTGCTCGGCGTGCTGTTCTCGGTGATTGGAGCGTTCTATTATCTGCGGGTCATCAAGTGCATGTATTTCGACAAGCCCGAACAGAGTGGCGAACCGATCACGCTCAGCATGGATACCGAAATCGCGATCAGCGCCAATGGCCTGTTGGTCGTGGTGTTGGGCTTGTATCCGACTGCGCTGATGGATGTGGTGCGCAGCGGCCTGTTGAATTAATTGACGGATACGGGGCGACCCCATGTCCCAAGGCGTGGTGATCGGCTTCTGGCTGGGATTGGCCGTTATTGCGGCCAATCTGCCATGGCTGAGCGAGCGGTGGTTGTGGGTGATCACCCGGAAGGGACGCCCGAAGCCGTTCTGGCTACGGTTGGTCGAGTGGGGCTTGCTCTATGGACTGACCGTGGGGATGGGTGTCGGCCTGGAGTATAAGACGACCGGTGTCGTCCAGTCCCAGGACTGGGAGTTCTATACAGTTACCCTCTGCTTGTTTGCGGTCGGCGCTTTGCCAGGCTTTATCTATCGTTATCAATTGCGACGCTTGTTGGAACAGGCGGCACGATAACGGCCTCATCCGAGGCTTCAGATCAGGGGTAGCCAGAAGAGGATCACGGCTACCCCTGTTGTGTATATATGTCATTGCTGTCCTTGCCTTTCGTCCCACTCGTTCCGTTACTCGGCGCTGTGGGCATAGCTTTGGTTGGCCGGTGCGGGCGTAATGTCTGCGCTTGGGCGGCCGCGTTGGTGACAGCGGCGAGTCTGGCCTTGCTGCTACCCTTGGCTCCCGCGATTTTCGCCAGCGGAGCCGTGCAGCTGGCAGGCTGGCACTGGCTGCCGGATCTCGGTCTAAATCTGACTTTCCGCCTGGATGGGTTGGCGCTGCTGTTTTGCTTGCTGATCACCGGGATCGGTCTGCTGGTCATTCTGTACGCCCGCTATTATCTGTCCGAGCGCGACGATCTGTGCCGTCTATATGCCTTGCTCCTGGCGTTCATGGGGGCGATGCTCGGCGTGGTCCTGTCCGATAATCTGCTGCTGTTGCTGGTGTTCTGGGAGCTGACCAGCCTTTGTTCCTTTCTGTTGGTCGGCTATTGGGGTCAGCGCGCCGATGCCCGCCAGGGCGCGCGGCTGGCGCTGACCATCACCGCAGGAGGCGGTTTGGCGCTGCTGGCGGGGTTGTTGCTGCTGGGCCATATCGTCGGCAGTTTCGAGCTTTCGACCGTGCTAACTGCGGGCGATCAGGTCAGGAGCCATCCCCTCTATCCGGCGACGCTGGTGCTGATCCTGCTGGGGGTCTTCACCAAATCGGCGCAATTCCCCTTTCATTTCTGGTTGCCTCAGGCCATGGCTGCGCCCACCCCGGTCAGCGCCTATCTACACTCGGCCACCATGGTCAAGGCCGGCGTGTTCCTGCTGGCCCGGCTGTATCCGGCGCTGAGCGGAACAGACCTGTGGCTGATTCTGGTGGGGGGCATCGGCTTGCTGACCTTGTTGTTCGGAGCCTTCACCGCGCTGTTCCAGCATGATCTAAAGGGGCTGCTGGCCTATTCGACCATCAGCCACCTGGGCCTGATCACCCTGCTGTTTGGTCTGGAGACGCCGCTGGCTACCGTGGCGGGTGTGTTTCATATCATCAATCATGCGGTGTTCAAGGCATCGCTGTTCATGGCGGCGGGGATCATCGACCACGAAACCGGCAGCCGCGACATGCGCAAGGTGAACGGTCTGTTCCGCTACATGCCGCAAACCGCCGTGCTGGCCATGGTGGCCGCATCGGCCATGGCCGGTGTGCCGCTGTTGAATGGCTTCCTGAGCAAGGAAATGTTCTTCGGCGAGGCGGTGCATTTCGCCGGAATGGGCGATACCGGCCTGCTGTGGCCGGTGATCGCGACGATCGCCGGCATGTTCTCGGTGGCCTATTCGGTCCGGTTCATCCACGACGTTTTCTTCAATGGCGAGCCGATCGACCTGCCGCATATGCCGCCGCACGAGCCGCCGCGCTACATGCGAGTGCCAGTGGAAATCCTGGTGGCGCTGTGTCTGCTGGTCGGCATCGTGCCTGCCTACACGGTCGGGCCACTGTTGGCCGTGGCGGCGGCCAGCGTGGTCATGGGGCCGTTGCCGTCCTATAGCCTGGCGATCTGGCACGGTTTCAATCTGCCGCTGTTGATGAGCGCACTGGCTTTCGTCGGCGGCATCCTAATCTATATTCAGCGGCGCTGGCTGTTCTGGCTGTACGATCGCTATGCCGGCCCCAACGGCAAGATCCTGTTCGACCATGGTTTGCGCTGGGTGATCGCGCTGGCGGGCCGAGTGACCGCTGGTCTGGAAAGCGGTTCGCTGCAGCATTATCTGGCGCTGTTGATTGGCGTAGCGCTGGTGGCAGGCGGTTTGGGCTTCTGGGGTGGGGTGTGGCAAGGCGATCGACCCATCCAGCCGCTGGACCCGCTGAGTGGGTTGGCGGCGCTGACGCTGGCGCTGGCGGCGGCGCTGACCGTGCTGCGGCAGGGTCAACGCCTCACCACGCTGACTCTGCTGGGCATGGTCGGCTTGTTCGTGGTGTTGGCGTTCGTGCGCTTTTCCGCGCCCGATCTTGCATTGACCCAACTGACCGTCGAAGTGGTCACCACGATCCTGTTGCTGTTGGCCTTGCGTTACCTGCCAGCGCACGGAACGCCGGAGGTGGGGACGGGCCGACGGTGGCGCGATGGCGGTCTGGCGCTCATGGCCGGTGGCGGCTTGGCGGCCCTGGCTTGGGGCGTTTTGACCCGCCCGCCGCAAACCGCGCTGGCCGATTATTTCCTGGCGACCAGTCTGCCGGAGGGTGGCGGGGCCAATGTGGTCAATGTCATCCTGGTAGATTTTCGCGGTTTCGACACCTTGGGCGAAGCCACAGTCCTCGCTATCGCCGCGCTGGGAATCGTCGCCTTGCTGGCGGGTGGGCGGCCGGCGCCGGAAACGCCATGGTCGGCGGCGACAGGGGCAGATGCGCAAGCCCCGCTCCTGTTGCGAATCGGCGCCCGGCCGATACTGGCGCTCACCCTGTTGTTGGCGGCTTATATCTTTTTCCGTGGCCATCAATTGCCGGGCGGCGGCTTCATCGCTGGCCTGGTCACGGCGCTGGCCTTGGTGACCCAGTACTTCGCGAGCGACTTTCGCCGGGCGATGCAGCAGTTGGCGCTCGGTTATCGCCGGATGGTCGCCGCTGGTCTGGCCCTGATCGCCGTGACTGGCGCGGCCAGCGGGATATTCGGTCATTCGTTCCTGACCTCGACTTTCACCCATGTGCATCTGCCGCTCATCGGCGACTTCGAGATCGCCAGCGCCATGGCCTTCGATCTGGGCGTTTATTTGATCGTGGTGGGGACGGTGATGCTGATTTTGCTGGAGCTGGGCCAACCCGAAGCCGAACCGGTCGGATCAGGCTGATGGAAGCGTTGATTGCCGTCGTCATCGGGCTGTTGGCCGCCTGCGGGGTTTATCTGCTGTTGCGAGCACGCACTTTCACGGTTGTGCTGGGGCTGATGCTGCTGTCCTACGCCGTCAATCTGTTCCTGCTGGCCATGGGGCGGCTGGCCTTGCACCGACCGCCCATTCTGGAGGCGGGCCGTAGTGCGTATACCGATCCGGTCCCACAGGCTTTGGTGTTGACCGCGATCGTGATCGGTTTTGCCATGACCGCCTTCGCGATCGTGCTAGCTTTACGGGCGCGGCGCGATTTGGGTAGCGATCATGTGGACGGCCGAGAGACGGGCGCTTGCGCCGAATCGGGCGGCGGGTCCGAATGCCGCCCAGACGGTTCCTCATCGTGAAGCACAACGAGTTGGCGCTGACCGCGCAGGGTGGCCATGTCGAAACAGCATCCGATTATCGCCATTACCGGCTCGTCCGGTTCGGGCACCTCGACGGTCCGGGACGCCATGGAGCATATTTTTCGGCGGGACGGCATCAATGCTGCTGTGGTCGAAGGCGACAGCTTCCACCGTTACGACCGTGAGGAGATGCAGATCCAGGTCGAGCAGGCCAGCCAGGAAGGGCGTGCGCTCAGCCATTTTGGTCCAGAGGGCAATCTGTTCGATCGCATGGAGGCGTTGTTCATGGAGTACGGCGAGCGTGGAGCCGGCCTACGGCGATACTATCTGCACGATCGGGAAGAAGCCAGGCCGTTCGACCAGGAGCCCGGCACCTTCACGCCCTGGATGCAGTTGCCGGCGGGGACCGACCTGCTGTTCTACGAAGGCTTGCATGGCGGCGTAGTGACCGACCAGGTGAATGTGGCCCGCTATGTCGACTTGCTGATTGGGGTGGTGCCGATCGTCAATCTCGAATGGATTCAGAAGATCCATCGCGATACTGCCGAACGGGGTTACAGCGCCGAAGCGGTGACCGACACCATCCTGCGGCGGATGTACGACTATACCCATTACATCGTGCCGCAGTTCTCGCGCACCGATATCAATTTCCAGCGGGTGCCGACGGTGGACACTTCCAATCCCTTCACCGCCCGCGATATTCCCAGCCTGGACGAGAGTTTCGTGGTCATCCGCTTTCGCGAGCCGCGCAAGACCCAACCAAATTTCCCTTATCTACTGCAAATGATCCACGATTCGTTCATGTCGCGCCGCAACACCATCGTGGTGCCAGGTGGCAAGATGGGCTTTGCCATGGAAGTGATCTTGCAGCCGCTGATCGAACGGTTGATTTGCAAGGAATTTTGACCGGTCCGGCCGGAGGCTGCCTGTTCTTCAGTCCTCCTCTCGCTGCCACCAAGACTGCGCAGCCCGCAGGAAGCGGGCATCCAGTTCGGCGGCGGCCGCCGCAGGCAGCACGCCGGTCGCGTACCACTGTTCTTGCAGTACCCGCGGGTCGTAGAAAGCCCCCGTCTTGGCGGTGGCTCCGCCCAGGGATGCGGATAGGCGAGCGACTTGGTACTCCATCCGCAGCTGGGTATGTTCCGGCGGCGACTCCACGCCCGTGGCGATTTCCATGCAGATGCACCAGATTTGCTTGCGCGCCAGATTTTGCTCCAGCTGCTGGCGTAATGCTTTCGCCGGTTCGGGCGCGCCAGCCAGAGTCTGCGTGATCGAGTCGAAGCGACGCTGGATCGGTTCCATGAACCCCGATGGCAAGTCGGGCAGGCTGGACCATTCCTGCTGCACTTCCGCCAGTGCAGCGGCGTCCGTCGGCGGCTCCTGCTCCAGCAGGGCTTCCAACCGCTGGCACAGCGCAGCTCGTTGGCACAGCTGGCGGAAGGTGCGCAGCGTGTGGTCGCGACGCAGGGAGCGTTCGTGGTGGGCAAAGCGCTTGAGGGCGGCCTCGAAGCGTTGGCCGAGCGTGCGCTGTTCGGCTTTGGGGATCGGCCCGATTTCATCCCATGTCTGCTGGAGGGTGTACAGGCGGCTGCGCGCCAGCTCCAGCTGCGCTTCGTCGTCGGTGGCGCTCAGCGCTTCGAGTTCCTCGCACAGGGCCAGCTTGCGGGCCAGATGGGTTTGCCGTTCGTCGTCGGCCGCTTGTTGTTCGGCCTGGCGGCGAGCGAACACCGCATCGCAGGCGGCGCGGAAGGATTTCCACAACGTCTGTTCCTGGCGGGGCAGAGCCTGTACGGTCGGATGCCATTCGGTCTGGGCGCGCTTGGCCGTTTCGATGGCAACACGCAGATTGGGGCCGTCCACCAGCGCCTGAATCTCCTGGATCAACTGCTGACGCCGCTGGATTTCGCGCTCCCGTTCGGCGGCGAGGTGAGCGTCCAGTTGTTTCATGATCTGCTGGAATCGACGATCCAGGTTCTTGCGATCGGCACGATTGATCGGCCCCAGCTTGTGCCACTGTTCCTGCGCGCGGCGATGCAGGCGGTCCGTCTCGCGCCAGTCGACCTGCTGCCAGTCGGTTGCAGCCTCGAACTGCTCGAGCTGTTCGCACAACGCCGCTTTCTTTTCCAGATTCTGCTGGCGTTCGCGGACCCGCGCTTCGAAGTAGACCTGACAGGGCGCATAGGCACGTTCGCAGGCGCTGTTGAAGCGTTTCCACAGCGCTTTGGGGGCAGCGCCCTCGTGATGATCCATTTCTTTCCAGGCGTCGCGGGCCTGCTGGATGCGCTGGGCGATATCGGCCGGGTCGGCTTCCAGGCCCACTAGACTCTCGGCAGCGATGCACAGCTGTTCACGGGCTTGATTGGTGCCCCAGCGTCGCCAATCGCGCAGCTCGCCAAGGCGGCCGGCGCAGTTCTGCAGGCGTTCCTCGGTCGCCGCCATTTGCGCCCGGCTCAGGCCGATATTGTGCTTGAGGCGCTGGCGAGCTTGCTCCTGCAGCTGGGTGGCCTGCTGGACTTCGCCGTTCTCGACGGCCGTTTCCAACTGGCGGGCGAGTTCCTGGATGTCCTGCCATTCCTGATCTCGCTGCTGGACCTGGCGTTGCAACCGGGCGCGCAGCTTGTCGAGCGCCCCGTCGAAGCGGGTTTGCAGCTCGTTGGCGAGATGGCGGGACTCGGGGCGCTCCAGCCCTTCCCAGCGCTGCCGCAAGCGTTTGAGGTCGGCGTCGTGCACTTCGCTGGGTTGCTGGAGCAGGATTTCGGCCTGTTCCAGCACCTCGCGCAAGCGAACGGCGCGGGCCTGATCCCGATGGAGGAGGCGTTCCTGTTCGTGGATGTCTTGCAACAGCTGCTGAAACCGCGTCGCCAGGCGGCGACCATCGGCGTCCTGGGGCGTACCCAGTTGTTCCCAGGCGGCTGGCGCTTCCTGAGTGGCGTGGCGGATCGAGTCCCGGCTTTCGGCGCTGGGTTCGGTTTCCAGTCGCAGCCGTTCCAGCAGAGTCTCCAGAGAGGTGACCAGTTCCAGCCGCTGCGAGCGGCGGCCGGCGCTAGCCTGCCGTTCGGTCTGGAATCGGGCGCGCGCCTGGCTATATCGCTCTTGCAGCTCCGGTGGGGCAGTGGCTTCCTGATCGCGCCATTCCTGTTCGAGCTTGGGAAAGCGGCCAGCGTTGGGGCCACTTTCGCCATCCCAGATCAAGTGTTCCATCTCGCTGCACAACCGTTCTAGATGGGCGGCGCGGGCCTGCTCGGCCACCATGCTGTCCAGACGTTCGCGCGCCCGACGGTACAACCGCTTGTCGCGGTTGCGGTTTTGTCGGCCGATCTGGTCGATGCATTCGGGGTCGTGGATGCGCTCCAGCGCCGCCAGTCGCAGATCCGGATGGGGGTCGCGCAGGGCGATTTCGACCAGGGCCGTCGCCGAATCGATCGATTCTAGCGCCGCCAGCCGCAGTTCCGGCTCGACCGCCTGATGCAACAGGAATTCCGCCAGAGCACTGTCCGGGCCATGGCGCAAGCGTTCCAGACGGATCGCCAGCGACGGGCAGTCGGCGGTCTTGCCGGCCAGCAGGGACCGATAGCGATTCTGGGCGGCGGCGCGCACCTCGCCATCGGCGTCCTGGTCGGCGATGGCGCGCAGCAGATCGAGATCACCGAGGCGCTCCAGGGCGGCGCACCGGACGGTGGGATCAGGATCCTGCCGCGCCAGTTCGATCAGGGTCGGGTCGGCGTTGTCCAGCTCCTGCAAAGCCTGCTTGCGGGTTCCGGGATCGGGATGTTGCCACTTGGGCTTGAGGAAACGGCTCAGGATCATGGGGGTGAGCGGTATAGTTTTAAGTGGAATTTGACCCTATCGGAATGGTGGGGATCGGGTCGGATTTGCGGACTACTCTATCATAGCAGTAAGCGAGGCAGGGGTCAGGAGCATGTTGGCGCGCGGACAGCGGGGAGAGCGGGCAGCACGGTCGCGATCGGGGTTAGGGTGTTTGCACTAGTTTCGCTCGCTAGAATCAGGCTCATTCATTCCATCAGAACATGGGCGAGCTGCCAACGGGAGTGTGCGATGAGCGACGATATCGAAAAGAAGGACCCAGAATCGGTGAGCGAGCAGGTCAGAAGCGTGGTCGGCAAGGCGCAGGAAGAAACCGGCAAGCTGGTTGGTTCCCTGGTCAAGGAGGGCGAGAAATTCCGCGATCAAACGCTGAAATTGGCGGGAGCGACGGTGGGCGAGATGAAGGGACGGGTGGAGGAGGTCCGCGGTATGGTCGAAGGCGTCAAGACCAAGGCGGTCGATACCCTGGACAACCTGGAGCAGTTGTTCGAGGATCGGGTAGCACGGGCCTTGAAGCGGCTGGGCGTACCGACTCGCGACGATTTGCAGGACATCGCCAAGCGCTTGGAAGAGATCAACGGCCGGATCAAATCCCTGGCCGATGAGCGTGCGGCGGCTACCGCGTCTGCGGGAGAAAAGGACGATCTCAAGCTGATTACCGGGATCGGACCGGTGCTGGAGGGCAAGCTGAACACGGCCGGGATCGACAGCTATCGACAGATCGCCGTGCTGACCGATGCCGATATCGAGCGTCTGGAAACCGAAGCCATCAACTTGAGTGGGCGTATCCATCGCGACGACTGGGTGGGTCAGGCCAAGGAACTGCACGCCAAGAAATACGGCGAACAACTGTAATCGAATCCCGATGATGGGAAAGGGGCCGCCCGGTTATACCGGGCGGCCCCTTTCTTTATGGACCGGCTGTGGACCGGGCTCAGGCGTTAAGGTCGGGAATCAGCTTGCTTTCCAGATGAGAAATCATGTCCTTAAGCATGAGTTTTCTTTTTTTCAAGCGCTTCAACTCAAGTTCGTCCACCAAAGGGTCTTTCACCAAGCGGACGATCACGTCGTCCAGATCGCGGTGTTCGACGCGCAGTTCGACGAGCCGGCGCTTGTAGTGTTCGATGTCGCTGGTCTCCATGATTGGGTTCTCCGAGGAGTGGCGGTCTAGATGTCCGGCGCGACAGGCCAGGATCCTGGCGGAACCCGGCTCGAAGAACGAACCGTGACACGATTGAAGAGTCTATCCCCGCCGCTGACGTCCGGCAAGCTGGGGACATGGCGCATGCCTTGCAGTTTTCGAGTAAAGTGGGCCGCCGCGCAAGCAACTTCGAAGGAGAGGGCGATGACGGTGGCGGTCAGGAAACAACAGCTCAATTTCAACAAACTGCAGAAACGCCTGCGGCGGAACGTGGGCCGGGCCATCCAGAATTTCAACATGATCGAGGAGGGCGACCGGGTGATGGTCTGTCTGTCCGGCGGCAAGGACTCCTTCGTCATGCTGGACATCCTGCGCAATCTGCAGGCGCGGGCGCCGGTCCGGTTCGAATTGATCGCGGTCAATCTCGACCAGAAACAGCCGGGTTTTCCCGAGCAGGTGTTGCCGGACTATCTGCGCAGCATCGGCGTGCCCTTTCACATCATCGAGCAGGACACCTACAGCGTGGTCAAACGGGTCGTCCCCGAGGGCAAGACCACCTGTGGGCTCTGTTCCCGCCTGCGGCGCGGCATTCTCTACAGCTTCGCCGCCGAGCACGGCATGACCCGGATCGCCCTGGGTCATCATCGCGACGATATCGTCGAAACCCTGTTTCTGAACCTGTTCCACGGCGGTAAGCTCAAGGCCATGCCGCCGAAGCTGCTGAGCGACGATGGCCGGCACGTGGTGATCCGGCCGCTGGCCTATTGCAAGGAGCGCGATATCGCCGCCTATGCCGAAGCGCGGCAATTTCCGATCATCCCCTGCAATCTGTGCGGCTCGCAGGAGAATCTGCAGCGTCGGGCGATCAAGGCCATGCTGCAGCAATGGGATAGACAAACGCCAGGACGGGTGGAGAACATCTTTGCCGCCCTGCAGAACGTAGCGCCGTCGCATCTGGCCGATAGCGGGCTGTTCGACTTCGCCGGGCTGGGCGCGCGCAACGGCGGACAAGCGCTGGATTGGCTGCTCGGCGGCAGGGCGGATGACGAGGATGAGCGCGATGAGGAGGACATGCCGGCGCTGCCGGCCGGCGCGATTCGCATGCCATGGCCGGCATTGCCGTCTCAACGCTGACGCGGGATCGCTGCGGCGGATTTGGCGCTCGGGCGCATTCACTGCTATCGTTGCATTTTCGATAAAAACCATTACGCCAGCCGTGACTGACATGCGTTTCATCATGGCCGGCTCGGCTACCAGGAGAGATACGGATGAAAAAATCACTGTTGGCGATGGTCGCTGCCCTGAGTCTGGGTTTGGGCGGAGGCGCTCAGGCGGCGGATACGGTCAAGATCGGTCTGATGGCGCCGCTGACCGGATCCTGGGCCAGTGAAGGCCAGGGCATGAAGAAGATCGTCGAGCTACTGGCCGAACAACAGAATGCCAAGGGCGGCGTGCTGGGCAAGCCCATCGAGGTGATCGTCGAGGACGACGGCGGCGATCCCCGCACGGCGTCGCTGGCCGCGCAACGGCTGACCACCAAGGGGGTGGCGGCGGTGGTCGGCACCTACGGGTCCTCGGTGACCGAAGCCAGTCAGGCTATTTACGACGAGGCCGGCATCCCGCAGATCGCCAACGGCTCCACCGCCATTCGCTTGACCGAGAAGGGCTACCAGAAATTCTTCCGGACCGCGCCGCGCGATGACGAGCAGGGCCGCATGGCCGCCCAGACTATTGAGAAGCTGGGCTTCAAGAAGGTGGCGATCCTGCACGACAGCACCTCCTACGCCAAAGGGTTGGCGGACGAAGCCAATGCCCTGCTGAAGAAGAAAGGCGTCGAAGTCGTGTTCTTCGATGCCCTGACTCCCAAGGAAAGCGACTATACCGCTATCCTGACCAAGCTGAAGGGCGCCAACCCGGACGTGGTGCTGTTCACCGGCTACTATCCCGAAGCCGGTCTGCTGCTGAAACAGAAGAAGGGCATGAACTGGAACGTGCCATTCATCGGTGGTGACGCCACCAACAATGCCGATCTGGTCAAGATCGCCGGCAAGGCGGCCGAGGGTTTCTACTTCCTCAGCCCGCCGCAACCGCAGGATCTGGATACGCCGGACGCCAAGGCTTTTCTGGCCGATTATCAGAAAAAATACAACGAATTGCCGCCTTCGATCTGGGCTGTGCTGGCTGGTGATGGGTTCCGGGTGGCCGTGGCTGGCATCGAAGGCGCCAAGTCGGCCGACGGCGCCAAGTCGGCTGGCTATCTGCACAAGGATCTGAAGAATTTCCCCGGACTGAGCGGCTCCATCGCGTTCGACGCCAAGGGTGATCGTGAAGGCGAGGTCTATCGACTCTACAAGGTCGATGCCGACGGCAACTTCGTGATGCAGAAGAAGTAAGGCCATCCATACCCCCTCCCGCCAGGCGAGGGGGTCGGCGACAGTGGATGCCGGCTAGCGGCATTTCTCCGATTTCTCCAATCCATAGCGCAAGCCCCCTCGTGGAAGAATTTCTCCAGCAACTGACCAACGGCTTGGCCGTCGGTGGCATTTACGCCCTGATCGCCCTGGGCTACACCATGGTGTACGGTGTGCTCAAGCTGATCAATTTCGCCCATGGCGACCTGTTCACCTACGGCGCTTATCTGGGCCTGACCCTGTTGACCTCGCTGGCGCTGACCGATCGCCTGGGCTTTGCCTTGGGCGTGCTGGTGCTGGTGTTGATGGTGATGGGGCTGGTCGCGGTGCTGGGCGCCATTCTGGAGCGGGCCGCCTATCGTCCGCTACGGGAATCACCACGCCTGTCGGCGGTAGTATCGGCGCTGGGCGCGTCGATCTTCCTGCAGAACACCCTGATGCTGATCTACGGCGCTCGTTTTCAGGTCTACCCGGACGATATCCTGCCCACCGCCACCCTCAATGTCCTGGGTCTGTACGTGCCGCTGATGCGGGTACTGATCGTGCTGGCTTCGGTGGGGATGATGGTGGCCTTGTACCTGTTCATCCAAAAAACCCGGATCGGAGCCGCCATTCGTGCGGCGGCCATCGACCAGGGCGCTGCCCGTCTGATGGGGATCGACGTCAACCGGGTGATCCTGCTGGTGTTTCTGCTGGGGCCAGCGCTGGGCGGCGTCGCGGGGCTGATGGTGGGGCTGTACTACGGCCAGGTCAATTTCACCATGGGCTGGGTATACGGCATGAAAGCCTTCACCGCCGCCATCCTCGGTGGGATCGGTAACATCCCTGGGGCCATGGTCGGTGGTTTGTTGCTTGGTGTGATTGAGGCGCTGGGCGCGGCCTATGTCTCCATCGCTTGGAAGGACGCCATTGCGTTCGTGGTGCTGATCCTGATTCTGATCGTGCGACCGACCGGTTTGCTGGGCGAGCGCGTGGCCGACAAGATTTGAGACGGGGCAGGAATGGCATGAATCGATTGACGCTGTCCGTGGTGGCGCTGGTGGTGGCCGTGCTGCCGTTTGCGCCGCTCTTTCTCAATACCTATCAGGTCGATGTGCTCAACAGCATCGGCCTGTACGCGTTGCTAGCCCTGAGTCTCAATCTGATCCTGGGCGAGGCCGGCCTGTTCGACATGGGCCATGCCGCCTTCTACGCGATGGGTGCTTACACCGCAGCCATCCTGAATACCCACTACCAGATCCCCATCCTGTGGACTTTGCCGCTGAGCGGGTTGGCCGCCGGCGCGTTTGCCTTGCTGGTGGCCCGACCGGTCATTCACCTGCGTGGCGATTATCTGATGATCGTGACCATTGGTGTAGGCGAGATCGTACGGATTGCCCTGGTCAACGACGTGTTCGGTATCACCGGCGGCGCCAATGGCATCTTCGGGATCAGTCGCCCCAAATTGTTCGGCTGGGTGATCCGTCGGCCGGAAGAATTTTTCTATCTGATCTGGGGATTCGTCGCCCTAACGATTTTTCTGTTCTTGCGCCTCAAGCAGTCACGGTTTGGTCGGGCGCTCAATTACTTGCGTGAAGATGAGGTGGCGGCGGAAGGCAGCGGCATCGACACCGATGCTTACAAGCTGGCCGCCTTTGGTCTGGGCGCAGCCTGGGCCGGGATGGCGGGCACCCTGTTCGCTGCCAAGATGACCATCATTTCACCCGAATCCTTCAGTTTCTGGGAGTCGGTGATGCTGTTCATGATCGTGATCCTGGGCGGAGCCGGGAGCGTTTTGGGTGTGTTGCTGGCCGCCTTTCTGGTGATCGGCCTGCCGGAATTGTTCCGGGAGCTGGCGGGTGCGCGCATGTTGGTCTTCGGTCTGGTGATGATGGTGATGATGGTGGTCCGGCCGCAGGGATTGTGGCCTGCCCAGACCCCGCGCATTTCGCTGGCGGCGCTGACGGGCGCGAGGAAACCCTGATGGAGACGCTCGTCGCCGACGGAATGTCGCCCGCCCGCGTTCCCACCGAAGGCATGTCTTTGCTGGTGCTGCGGGATCTGACCAAGCGCTTCGGCGGATTGACCGCTGTCAACGCCGTATCCTTCGCGGTCGAAGAGGGTTCGGTGGTCGGCCTGATCGGGCCGAACGGCGCTGGCAAGACCACGGTATTCAATCTGATCACCGGCCACTATCGGCCTGACCACGGCCAGATCCTGTTCGACGACCGGCCGTTGGCCGGGCTGCGCACTCATCGCATCATCGCCCGCGGCATTGCCCGGACTTTTCAGAATATCCGCCTGTTTCAGCGCCTGACCGCGATCGAGAATGTCTTGGCGGGTTGCCACTATCGGATGCGCAGCGGAATTGTAGGCGGTATGCTGCGATTGCCGGCCCAGCGGCGCGAGGAGCGGGAGGCGCTCGACCGCGCTTTGCAGGAGCTGGAATTCGTCGGGCTGCAATCGCAGGCGGCGGTGTTGGCGAAGAATCTGGCTTACGGCGACCAGCGACGACTGGAAATCGCCCGAGCCTTGGCCACCCAACCGCGCCTGCTGATTCTGGACGAGCCGGCCGGCGGAATGAACGAGCAGGAAACCGAAGCCTTGATCGGGCTGATTGCGCAGATTCGGGCGCGCGGCGTTACCATCTTGCTGATCGAGCACGATATGCGCCTGGTGATGCGGGCTTGCGAGAAGCTGGTGGTGCTGGAGTACGGCGGCAAGATCGCCGAAGGCACCCCCGATCAGATTCGCCGCGATCCGCGGGTGATCGAAGCCTATCTGGGCGCGGGCGACGATGACTGACGCACACCTAGGAGAGATCGATCGTGATGGTCGCCACCCATGAATTCGCGACTTGTGAGGGACGGATGGTCTTGAATTTCACTTTGCGAAGACGTTCCCGCCATGCTGCTTGAAGTCGAAGATCTGCACGTTCGTTATGGCAATGTCGAGGCCCTGCATGGCATCAATCTGCAGGTTCGCCAGGGTGAGATCGTCACCATCCTGGGGGCCAATGGAGCCGGCAAAACCACGACCTTGCACGCCATCAGCGGTTTGCTCCGGCCTGCGCAGGGCGAAATTCGTTTCGAGTCCCGCCCGATCCACAAATTGCCGGCCCATCGGCTGGTCGGCATGGGCATCGCCCAAGCGCCGGAAGGTCGCCGCATCTTCGGGACCCTGACGGTGCGCGAGAATCTCGATCTGGGTGCGTTCACCCGCACCGACCAGGTCCAGGTTGCCGAGACCCTGCAATGGATTTACCAGCTGTTTCCAGTGCTGGCCCAGCGCCGCGAGCAATTGGCTGGCACCCTGAGCGGTGGCGAACAACAGATGTTGGCCATCGGCCGGGCCTTGATGGCGCGGCCCCGCGTGCTGTTGCTGGATGAACCGAGCCTTGGACTGGCGCCCTTGCTGGTCAAGACCATTTTCCAGACCTTGTGGGAAATCAACGAGGCCGGAGTCACCATCGTTCTGGTCGAGCAAAACGCCCGCGCTGCCCTGAAGCTGGCGCATCGCGGCTATGTAATGGAAGTCGGGCGGATCGTGCTGGAGGATCGCGCCGATGCTCTGCTGGCCAATCCCGAGGTGCGCAATGCCTACCTCGGTGGCCAGGCGGCCGGGGAATAACTGGCTTGGCCGATTCCCTGTCTGCCTCGGCAACTCTGACCGTGCCGACCGAAGCTGCCGCCCATCGTCGCGCCCTATTACTCTTGGTCGTCACCGCATTGCTGTGGAGTTTGGGCGGGGTCCTAATCAAGTGGGTGGAGTGGAATCCGCTGGCCATCGCCGGCGCGCGTAGCTTGATCGGCGCTCTGGTGATCGCCCTGTTGCTCGGGCGGCAACTGCGCTTCGACGGTTCCTTCGACCAGATCGGCGGGGCTGTGGCTTATGCCAGTACCGTCGTGCTGTTCGTGATCGCCAACAAGCTGACTACGGCCGCCAACGCCATCCTGCTGCAATATACCGCTCCGATCTATGTGGCCCTGTTCAGCCCCTGGTTTCTGGGCGAGCGGGCCAGCCGCCGCGACTGGTTGATTCTGCTGGTGATGATGGGCGGCATGGTGCTGTTTTTCCTGGACGATCTGAGCTTGGACGGCTATCTGGGCAACCTGGTGGCTTTGGGCAGTGGGATCAGCTTCGCTTGGCTAACCCTGTTCCTGCGTCGGCAGAAGGACGGCTTTCCGCTGCCCTCGTTGCTACTCGGTAATCTGTTGGCGGGGTTGATCGGCCTGCCATTCATGTTCCAGTCGATGCCGAGTACATCGAGTTGGATCGGGTTGTTGTTGCTGGGCGTGGTGCAGCTGGGACTGCCGTATATCCTGTACGCTTTGGCTTTGCGCCGGGTCACGGCGGTCGAGGGCATCCTGATCCCGATGTTGGAACCGGTGCTCAATCCGATCTGGGTGTTCCTGCTGATGGGGGAGAGGCCCAGTCCCTGGGCGATCGTCGGTGGAACCGTCATCCTCGGCGCGGTGATTTTCCGGGCGAGGAGCGGCGGCCGGGATTAGAATCGCGCCATTCCCCGTCTCGTCTATATTTGTCCATCCCAGGATTGATCATGGAACTGACTGCGTTAACCGCCATTTCTCCCATTGATGGCCGCTATGCCGACAAGACCGCCGATCTGCGGCCGATCTTCAGCGAGTATGGCCTGATTCGCCATCGGGTGCTGGTCGAGATCCGCTGGTTGCAGGCGCTGGCCCGCCAGCCCGGCATTACCGAAGTGCCGGCTTTGAGCGAGCATGCCCGCCATATTCTCGATGGGCTGTTCGAACATTTCACCTTGGCTGACGCCCAGCGGGTCAAGAATATCGAGCGGACCACCAACCACGACGTGAAGGCGGTCGAGTACCTGCTCAAGGAAAAGATCGCCGGCAACGCCGAACTGGAGGCAGTCAGCGAGTTCATTCACTTCGCCTGCACCTCCGAGGATATCAACAACCTGGCTTATGCCCTGATGCTGCGCGAAGCACGCACTCAGGCGTTGTTGCCGATGTTCGACGAGATCGGCGACGCCATCACCCGACTGGCGCATCAGTACGCCGAGCTGCCGATGTTGGCGCGCACCCACGGCCAGCCGGCCTCGCCGACCACCCTCGGCAAGGAAATGGCCAATGTCGCCCGTCGGTTCAAGCGCCAGCGGGATCAGCTGGCGGCCGTCGCGCTGCTGGGTAAGATCAACGGTGCGGTAGGCAATTACAACGCGCATCTGGCCGCCTATCCGGAGCTGGACTGGGAAGACATCGCCCGCCGCTTCGTGACCGAAGATCTGGGGCTGGACTGGAATCCCTACACCATTCAGATCGAGCCGCACGACTACATGGCCGAGTTCTTCCACGCCGTGATGCGGGCCAACACCGTGCTGCTGGATTTCTGCCGCGATCTGTGGAGTTACATCGCCATCGGTTACTTCCGTCAGAAGACCGTGGCGGGCGAAATCGGCTCCTCGACCATGCCGCACAAGGTCAATCCCATCGATTTCGAGAATGCCGAAGGCAATCTGGGCGTGGCCAACGCCCTGCTGGATCATCTGGCGGCCAAGTTGCCGGTGTCGCGCTGGCAGCGGGATCTGACCGATTCCACCGTGTTGCGAGCTTTGGGCGTGGGCCTGGCCCATTCGCTGGTGGCCTATCAGTCCTGCCTCAAGGGTATCGGCAAGTTGGAAGTGGAGGTGGCGGCGTTGCAGGCTGATTTGGATGGCAATTGGGAAGTGCTGGCCGAGCCGATCCAGACGGTGATGCGCCGCTACGGCATCGAACAGCCCTACGAGAAACTCAAGGCCCTGACTCGTGGTCAGCGGGTGACCCGCGCCACGATGCAAGCCTTCGTCGCGGCGCTGGATCTGCCCGATGAGGCCAAGGAACGCTTATTGGCGCTGACGCCGGCCAGCTACACCGGCAACGCCGCCGATCAGGCGCGGCGAGCGTGAGATGAGCATGACACCGCCGATATTGGGGGCGCTGAGTCCGGCGCAATTCCTGGCCGAGTACTGGCAGAAAAAGCCGCTGGTGGTGCGCGGGGCCTGGCCGGGATTTCGCGATCCGTTGACCCCGGAGGAGCTGGCCGGGTTGGCGTGCGAGGAGGGGGTGGAATCGCGTCTGGTGCTGGAGCGGGACGGGGCCGCGCCCTGGGATCTGCGCCACGGCCCGTTCAACGACGCGGATTTCCTGAATCTGCCCGACAGCCACTGGACCCTGCTGGTGCAGGATGTCGAGAAGCACGCTCCGGACCTGGTCGCCCTGCTGGAGCCGTTTCGCTTTATTCCCGACTGGCGGATCGACGACCTGATGATCAGTTACGCGCCGCTGGCCGGTTCGGTCGGGCCGCATATCGATGACTACGATGTCTTTCTGTTGCAGGGGCAGGGCCGGCGACGCTGGCAGCTCAGCACCAGGCCGGTGGCGGCGGACAATTGTTTGCCCGATACCGAGCTGCGCATCCTGCGCGAGTTTGCGCCGGAACAGGAATGGGTGCTGGAACCAGGCGATATGTTGTATCTGCCCCCGCGAGTCGCACATTACGGGGTTGCCCTGGAACCCTGTCTGACCTACTCGATCGGTTTTCGCGCGCCCAGTCAGCGTGAATTGCTGAGCGGCTTCCTGGAATTTCTGCTGGAAGGGGTTGATGCCGAGGCGCGTTACACCGATCCAGATTTAGTGTTGCAGGCGCATCCCGGTGAGATCGGCCCGGCTGCGCTGGACAAGGTGCGCACGCTGCTGCGCCAATGCATCGCGCTGGATGACGAGACCATCGCGGTTTGGTTGGGACGCTATCTCAGCGAACCCAAGCCAGGGTTCCGGGCCGAACCGGAATCCGAGCCCTACGACGAGGACGAACTACGGGCGCATCTGCGCGGCGGAGGGCAGCTGGAGCGCAATCCCGGCTCGCGCTTTCACTACATTGCCGGGCCGGACGGAGAGGCGATGCTGTTCGTGGATGGACAGGAGTTTGCGCTGGGGCCGGACGTGGCGTTCATGGCCCCGCTGTTGTGCCGCCAGCGCGTGCTGACGCCCGCGTTGTTGCGCGAAGCGCTCAAACAGACCGACGCCCGGCTCCTGCTGTTGGATCTGCTCAACGAAGGTTATCTGCTCATCTACGAGGACGATGACGGCGCTGACGAGGATTGAGGTCGGGCTTTATTCCTCTTCCGAGTCCAGTTGCGCGACCAGCGCCCGGCGCAGGACGGCGTATTTCTGGGCGTCGTTCAGCGGCCGGCTTTCCCGATCGGTGACGAAAAACACGTCTTCCACCCGCGCACCGATGGTGACGATCTTGGCGTTGTGCACTTGCACGCCGCATTCGATGAAAGCCTGCCCGACCTGGGATAGCAAGCCCGGCCGGTCCCACGACACCAGATCGACCACGGTGCGGCCGTTGGCGGTGTCTTCCCGGAACGAGACCCAGGTTGGCATGCGAAAGGCCTTCTGAATTCGTGAGATGTGGCGGTTGGGATTGGGTGGCACGGCGTCCGGCCGCATCAGGTACTGCAATAGGCTGGTGACGATTTCCTTGATCCGGTTGCGATCCTGGATCGGCAGCCCGCTGTCCTCCAGTACGGTGAAGCTGTCGAGGGTATAGCCGCAGTGTCCGGTGATGATGCGGGCGTCGAGCACGGTCAGCCCGACATGATCGAGTACGGAAGCGATCAAGGCGAACAGATTATCTTGGTCGCGGGTGTAGATGAAGATGCTGGTGCCGCCGCGGCTCGGATCGTCGCGGGCCATGACCAGCGGCCGCTTCTTGTAGCCCTGCTTGAGGATCGCCCGGGTATGCCAGGTGATTTCGTCGGCGGCGTGGCGCAGGAAGTAGTCGTCGCCAAAGCCTTCCCAGACCCGGTTGACACGTTCCTCATCGATCTTAGTGATTTGCAGCTGCTGCCGCGCCTGGGCCTGCACCTCGCGGATGCGCTCGTCCTTGTCGATCGGGTTGTCCAGGCCCCGGCGCAGCGCCCGGCGGGTTGCTTCGTACAACTGCCACAGCAGCGATGCCCGCCAGGTGTTCCACAAATTGGGGTTGGTGGCGCGGATGTCGGCGACCGTAAGCAGGTACAGATAATCCAGATGCATCTGATCGCCCATGCGCCGGGCGAAGTCGTGAATGACATCCGGGTCGTGGATGTCCTTTTTCTGGGCGGTTAGCGACAGGGTCAGATGGTGGCGCACCAGCCAGGAGATCAACCGGGTGTCGAAAGTACTGAGACCGTGTTGACGACAGAACCGTTCGGCGTCCTGGGCGCCCAGCTCGGAATGGTCGCCGCCGCGTCCCTTGGCGATGTCGTGGTACAGCCCGGCCAGGTAGAGCAGTTCCGGCTTGGGTAGTCGTTCCATGATCGCGCTGCACTGGGGCAGCTGCTGGGCGTACTGGGGCAGGAAGAAGCGCCGCAGGTTGCGCACCACGAACAGGATGTGCTGATCCACCGTGTAGGCGTGAAACAGGTCATATTGCATCCGGCCGACGATGTGGCCGAATTCCGGCAGATAGGCGGGCAGCACGCCGTAGGCGTTCATCAACCGCAGCTGCTGGGTCACGCCGTGGGGCTGGCGCATGATTTCCATGAACAGGCTGCGCGGCCGCACATCGTTGCGGAACTTGTCGTCGATCAGCGGCCGATGGTCGCGGATCAGCCGGATGGTGGCGGCGCGGATGCCCTTGATCTCTGGGTGCTGCTGCAGAATCAGGAAGACTTCCAGCAGCGCGAAGGGGTAGCGCAGGAACACGTTGGGTCGGGTCGCTTCCAGATAGCCGCGCCGAACCTGGAAGCGTCGGTTGATCGGCTGCGGTTCGTCCGGGTCGTCGGCCAGGATGATGGCTTCCTCGAACAGCTGCAGCAGCATTTCGTTGAGCTGGCTCAGCGCATTGACCGTGCGGTAATAGCGCTGCATGAACTGCTCGACCCCCAGGTTGTGGTTCTGATCCTGGTAGCCGAACTGCTGAGCGATGCGCCGTTGATGCTCGAACAGCAGCACGTCCTCGCGCCGGCCGGTCAGGGCGTGCAGAGCGAAGCGGACCTGCCAGAGAAAATTGCGGCATTCGATCAGTTCGTCGTACTCGCGCGGACTGAGAAAGCCATGGCTGACCAGCTCCTGCAGGGTGCTGGCGCCGAAATGACGCTTGGCCACCCAGCCGATCATCTGTAGGTCGCGCAGACCGCCGGGGCCTTCCTTGATGTTGGGTTCGAGGTTGAAAGCGGTTTCGTTGTAGCGGCGGCAACGCTGCTGGCGCTCCTGCTGCTTGAATTCGAAAAAGGCGGTGTCCGGCCAGATGCGGTCGGGTCCGGTCACGGCCCGCATCTGCTCGAATAGGACCGATGAGCCGGTGAGCAAACGCGCTTCCATCAGGCTGGTGGCGACTGTGATGTCGGCTGCTCCCTCTCGTGCGCAGTCCTCGACCGTGCGCACGCTGTGGCCGACTTCCAGGCCGATATCCCACAGGAAAGCCAGGAAGTCTTCCACTTCCGAGCGGTAGGTGACCAGCGCCGGGTCGTCCAGCAGGATCATGATGTCCACATCCGAGCCAGGATGCAGCTCGTGGCGACCGTAGCCGCCGACCGCCACCAGCGCCAGGTCCGGCAGGTCTACCTGGAAGAAACGCAGCCAGACCCGCAGCAGCAGCTCGTCGATCAGGCGGGAACGGGCCAATACCAGCTCGTAGGCGGGAATGCCCTGCTGGAACAGATCCTTGAAGCGGGCGTCGCCATGTCTGAGGATGGCGCGGAACCAGGCGAGCGAGTTCGGCGCGGCGGCCGGTTCGTACTCGAAGGCGGTATTGTCGAACAGGACCGGATCGTTCCATGGCAACCCGTCACGGGGCAGGTTGACCGAGAAGCGCGGTGGCGGTGAGGGGATAGGCGGAGGCGCGACGAGATCGACGATTTCGGGAGTGGCCATGATGTTTCCAGGTGAGTCAGGTGGTTAGAGGGTCTCACCGGGGTGCAGCGTGAGAATTTCGTAGCCCGTGTCGGTGACCAGCACGGTGTGTTCCCACTGGGCGGAGATGCTGTGATCCTTGGTGACCACGGTCCAGCCGTCGGGGAGCAACTTGATGTGTCGCTTGCCGGCATTGATCATGGGTTCGATGGTGAAGGTCATGCCGGGGGTCAGCTCGACGCCGGTGCCGACCTCGCCGTAGTGCAGCACTTGCGGTTCTTCGTGGAATTTGCGGCCGATGCCGTGGCCGCAATATTCGCGCACCACCGAACAGTGCTGGGCTTCGGCGTACTGCTGGATGGCGTGGCCGATGTCGCCCAGACGGATGCCGGGCCGCACCATGCGGATGCCGATGCACATGCATTCATAGGACACCTGGCAGACGCGCTGGGCCACGATGGGCGGCGTGCCGACCTGGAACATTCGGCTGGTGTCGCCGTGGAAGCCGTCCTTGATGACGGTGATATCGATATTGAGTACGTCGCCTTTCTTGAGTTTCTTCGGGCCGGGGATGCCGTGGCAAACCACGTAATTGATCGAAGTACAAATCGACTTGGGAAAGCCGTGGTAGTTGAGCGGCGCGGGGATCACGCCCTGGACATCGACCATGTAGTCGTGGCAGATCCGATTCAGTTCTTCAGTAGTGACGCCGTCACACACGTAGGGGCCGATCATGTCCAATACATCGGCCGCCAACCGTCCTGCGACCCGCATCTTTTCGATTTCTTCCGGTGTCTTGATCGTGATAGCCATCGACTTTTGAGAAGGTTTCTGAAACATATTGATTTCGTAAATACTATAGAGGGCGGAGCGGGAAAACGACAATCGATCCGGTAACCGGAACTGGGACAGCGCCTCGTCGGCAGGGGTTCATTTGGTTTTCCTGAACTGTCCATGGTATAAAAGCACCCGCCTTGAAGGCAAACCATTCGAGTCATTTCATTTCATTCATTTCTCACATCCGCCGGCACGGGTGGCCGGGTGCTCCGCTTGACGGAGTCGCCGCTCGGGGTGGATGGAGGCCTAACCCCAAATTTTCGGAGAGTACTAAGCGATGGCGACTGTTTCGATGCGCCAGATGCTGGAGGCCGGCGTGCATTTCGGCCACCAGACCCGTTACTGGAATCCCAAGATGGCCCCGTTTATCTTCGGGGCGCGTAGCAAGATCCACATCATCAATCTTGAGAAGACCCTGCCGCTGTATCTCGATGCGCTCAATTTCGCCGGGCGGCTGGCGTCGAAGGGCGGCAAGGTGTTGTTCGTCGGCACCAAGCGCTCGGCTCGCGAAGCGACCGCCGAGGCGGCCATCCGCTGTGGCATGCCCTATGTCAATCACCGCTGGTTGGGCGGGATGCTGACCAACTTCAAGACCGTCCGCCAGTCGATCAAGCGGCTCAAGGATCTGGAGCTGATGTCGCAGGACGGCACCTTCGAGCGCCTGGCCAAGAAGGAAGTCATCGGCTTGCGGCGCGAGATGGACAAGCTGGAGCGCAGCCTGGGTGGCATCAAGGACATGGCCAGCCTGCCGGACGCGCTGTTCGTGATCGACGTCGGTCATGAACGCATCGCGGTGCAGGAGGCCAACAAGCTGGGCATCCCGGTGCTGGGCATCGTGGACACCAACAACCCGCCGGACGGTGTGAATTACATCATTCCCGGCAACGACGACGCCATCCGCGCCATCCAGCTCTACGTGGGTGGTCTGGCCGAGGCGGTGTTGGAAGGCCGGAGCCTGTTGGCGTCGGGCCGCGGTGTTCCGGAGGAGTTCGTCGAAATCCAGGAGGCGGTGCTGCCGGCGGAAGGCGGCGCCTGAAGTTCCCGTTAACCGGGTTTTTCAGAGAGGCTCGCGCGCCCGCTCGTGCGAGCCTTTTTGATGGAGCCAGCATTCAGCTGCGCTTCAGCAAACGAGTTTCAATGTGGTTCGAATTTTCAGAGGTGATTAGCATGGCGGACATTACGGCGGCGCTCGTCAAGGAACTGCGCGAACGCACGGGTTCGGGGATGATGGAGTGCAAGAAGGCCCTGCTGGAAACCAGCGGCGACATCGAAGCCGCGGTCGAG
Organism: Candidatus Competibacteraceae bacterium; assembly: GCA_003989065.1. GTDB lineage: Bacteria > Pseudomonadota > Gammaproteobacteria > Competibacterales > Competibacteraceae > RXIW01. The sequence goes on along the minus strand of RXIW01000001.1, from coordinate 83,416 downwards.
CTGATGCGCAAGGCCGGTCAGGCCAAGGCCGACAAGAAGGCCAGCCGCGTCGCGGCCGAGGGCCTGATCGTGATCAGGCAGGCGGGCGGTGCGGCGGCCATGGTCGAGGTCAACTGCGAAACCGATTTCGTCACCAAGAACGACGATTTTCGCGCATTCGCCGATACGGTGACTGAAGTGGCGCTGGGCCAGGAATGGGCCGATCTGGAAGCCCTGCTGGCGGCCACCATGGCCAACGGCCAGAGCGTCGAGCAAAACCGGCGCGATTGCATCGCCAAGATCGGCGAGAACATCAACGTTCGCCGCTTCACTCGTCTGGCGACGGTGTCCGGGGTGTTGGGCTGCTATCTGCATGGCGCCCGCATCGGCGTGTTGGTGGAACTGGAGGGCGGCGACGGCGAGCTGGCCAAGGACATCGCCATGCATGTGGCTGCCAGCCGGCCGTTGTGCGTCAGCGCCGATCAGGTCCCGGCCGAGCTGTTGGTCAAGGAGAAGGAAATCTTCTCGGCCCAGGCGGCGACCAGCGGCAAGCCAGCCAACATCATCGAAAAGATGGTCGAGGGGCGGGTGCGCAAGTATCTGGAGGAAGTGACGCTGCTGGGCCAACCCTTCGTCAAGGACCCCGATCAGAGCGTGGACAAGTTGCTTAAGGCGCGCAAGGCGCGGGTGATCCGGTTCGAACGCTTCGAGCTGGGCGAGGGCATCGAAAAGAAGTCCGACAACTTCGCCGCCGAAGTGATGGCGCAGGTCCGCGGCGACTAGTCGAGATCGGCGGGGGGCTGCGGTGGGATTGCCCAATGACGCCCTGGCCCCCATTCAAGTACAATTCACCTACTGATACCGATGTGAGTTGCTTAATGCCCATGCAGGATTCCAAGCCGGTTTTCAAACGCATTCTTCTCAAGCTGAGCGGTGAGGTCCTAATGGGGAAGGGCGACTATGGCATCGACACCCATGTTCTCGCCCGGATCGCCGGTGAAGTGCAGGAACTGAGTCGGCTGGGTGTGGAAGTGGGTATGGTCATCGGCGGCGGCAACCTGTTCCGCGGCGCGGGACTGGCCCAGTCCGGCATGGATCGGGTGACGGCCGATCATATGGGGATGTTGGCCACGGTCATGAACGCCTTGGCGATGCAGGACACCCTGGAACGTCTGGGTGTCTACACGCGGGTCATGTCGGCGGTGCGCATCAACCAGGTTTGCGAGGACTATATTCGCCGCCGCGCCATTCGTCATCTGGAGAAAGGCCGGATCGTGATCTTCGCGGCCGGTACCGGTAACCCGTTCTTCACCACCGATTCCGCCGCCAGCCTGCGGGCCATTGAGGTCAACGCCGATGTAATGCTCAAGGCGACCAAGGTGGACGGCGTCTATTCGGCCGATCCGTTCAAGGACCCCCATGCGGTGCGTTACGATCGTCTCACCTATGACGAAGCGCTGATGCGCAAGCTGCAGGTCATGGACGCCACCGCCATCGTCATGTGCCGCGACCACGACTTGCCACTGAAAGTCTTCGATATCAATCGCCCAGGCGACTTGGTCCGGATTGTGTGCGGTGCGGGCGTGGGCACCACCGTAGTACGGGAATAACACCATGATCGATGAAATCAAGAAAGAAGCCGCTGTCCGCATGGCGAAAAGCGTGGACACCCTCAAGCAGGAATTGGTCAAGCTGCGCACCGGGCGCGCGCACACCAGCCTGTTGGACCATGTGCTGGTCAGCTATTACGGCAATGACGTGCCGCTCAATCAGGTCGCCTCGGTAGGAATCGCCGATGCGCGCACCCTGCTGGTGACGCCGTGGGAACGGAACATGGTCGGGCCGATCGAGAAGGCGATTCTGAAATCCGAATTGGGGTTGAATCCAGCCTCGGCGGGCACCACGATTCGGGTGCCGCTGCCGCCGCTGACCGAGGAGCGTCGCCGCGATCTGGTCAAGGTGGTCCGGCGCGAAGGCGAGGAGGCCAAAGTCGCTGTTCGCAACATCCGCCGCGACGCCAATGCCCAGCTCAAGCTGCTGCTCAAGGACAAGAAGGCCACCGAAGACGCCGAGCGCCAGGCGCAGGACGAGGTGCAGAAACTGACCGACCGGCATATCCAAGAGGTGGACAAACTGCTCGCCACCAAGGAAGCCGAGTTGATGGAAATCTGAAGCCGCGACTGCACTGCTTCCGACGGCGCTCCCGAATCTGACGAGGACCATTGCGGAATGGCGGACGATGCCCAAGACCAGTGCCTGTCGCGCGATCGATTGCCGCGACATGTCGCCATTGTCATGGATGGCAACGGCCGCTGGGCGCAGCAACGGTCCATGATTCGCACCGCTGGCCACCGGGAAGGCGCCAAAGCGGTGCGGCGCATCGTCAAGGCTTGCAGCGAACGCGGCATCGAGGTGCTGACCCTGTTTGCCTTCAGCAGCGAAAACTGGCGACGGCCGCGGCCGGAAGTCGAGCTGTTGATGAATCTGTTTGTGACTACCCTGCGCAGCGAGATCCGACGTCTGGATGTCGCCAACGTGCGCTTGCGTTTCATCGGCGACTACCGCGCTTTTTCGGCCACTCTGCAGAGCTATATCGCCAAGGCCGAACGGCGCACTGCGCAAAATACCGGCCTGACGCTGGTGGTGGCGGTCAACTACGGCGGTCGTTGGGACATCGTCCAAGCGTGTCGCCGCGTGGCCGAGGAGGTCGAGGCCGGTCGCATGCAGCCCGACGATATCACCGCGGACTTGATACAGCGTCACATTGGCTTGGCGGATCTGCCGGAGCCGGATCTGTTCATTCGCACCGGCGGCGAGCAACGCATCAGTAATTTCCTGCTCTGGCAGTTGGCCTACACCGAGTTGTACTTCACCGATCAGTTGTGGCCGGATTTCGATGCCGCCGATCTGGATGCCGCCTGCACCGCATTTGCCTGTCGGCAGCGCCGCTTCGGGCAGACCAGCGAACAGGTGACCGAGGTTTTCCATGCTTAAGCAGCGGGTCATCACCGCCAGCGTGCTGGCCCTAATCGCGCTTTGGGTAGTGCTGAAATTGCCCGTCATCGGCTTTGGCGTAGCGCTGGCGGGAGTGGTGTTGCTGTGCGCCTGGGAGTGGGCCGACTTGGCCGGCTGGCGGCGACCGCGTGAGCGATTGGCCTATGGTGGGGTGGTTCTAGCGCTGATTCTGGCGATCTGGCCGCTGATGGGCCATGCCGCGTTGGTGGTGGGTTTGCTGCTGCCGGTGCTGGCCGTGTGGTGCTACGTCCTGTTCTGGCTGTGGCGCTATGCCGGTCAGCCGGAATGTCAGGATCGCCCACTGGTGATTGGGGTCGCCGGAGTGGTGGTGCTGGTCGCGGCCTGGGCGGCGCTGATGGGATTGAGACATGAATTCGGCCCCAGTTACGTGCTGTTTCTGCTGATGTTGATTTGGGTCGCCGATATCGGAGCCTACTTCGCCGGGCGGCGTTGGGGGCGGCGCAAGCTGGCGCCGACCATCAGTCCCGGCAAGACCTGGGAAGGGGTGTGGGGAGCGATGGCGGCGGCGCTGCTGTTCGCCTTGATCGGCCTGGCGGTCCTGGGAGTGGGCGGGCGCTGGTTGGGCTTCGTGCTGGTCTGCATGGCGACGGTGGGTTTTTCCATCGTCGGCGATTTGTTCGAGAGCATGGTGAAGCGACAGCGTGGCGTGAAGGACAGCGGTGCCTTGTTGCCGGGGCATGGCGGCGTCTTGGATCGCCTGGATAGCCTGATCGCCGCTGCGCCAGTGTTTCTGCTGGGTTGGCATGGGTTGGCGCCATGAACGGGCGGATCGGCGTCACCATTCTCGGTTCGACCGGCTCGATCGGCGTAAGCACGCTGGATGTACTGCATCGCCATTCCGACCGGTTCCGGGTCGTGGCCCTGACCGCGCGCCAGGATGTCGAGGGGCTGTATCGGCAATGCCTGAGCCACGCGCCGGATTATGCCGTCATGGCCGATCCGGATGCGGCGGAACGCTTGCGCGAGCGGCTGCGGTCGGCTGGGAGGCCGGTCGAGGTTCTGGCGGGTGCGGTCGGATTGGAGCAGGCAGCGGTTTTGCCGGATGCCGCTTATGTCATGGCGGCGATCGTCGGCGCGGCCGGGCTGTTGCCGACCCTGGCTGCGGCGCGCGCCGGCAAGCGGGTCTTACTGGCCAACAAGGAGGCTCTGGTCATGGCCGGGCCGCTGTTCATGGCCCTGATCCGTGCGCACGGTGCGGAATTGCTGCCCATCGACAGCGAGCATAACGCGGTGTTTCAGTGCCTGCCGCCGGATCATGCCGCAACAGGTCTGAGCGCGGCGGGCGTGCGGCGCATTCTGTTGACCGGATCGGGCGGGCCGTTTCGCACCCTGCCGCTGGATCAGTTGCCGGAGGTGACGCCGGAGCAAGCCTGTGCGCATCCCAACTGGCGCATGGGCCGCAAGATTTCGGTCGATTCCGCCACCATGATGAACAAGGGCCTGGAAGTGATCGAAGCCTGCTGGCTGTTCGCCGCGCCGGCCGAGCAGATCGAAGTCGTGATCCATCCGCAGAGCATGATCCACTCGATGGTGGAATACCTGGACGGCTCGGTGCTGGCGCAACTGGGCAATCCCGACATGCGCACCCCCATTGCCCACGCGTTGGCCTGGCCGCAGCGGCTGGATGCCGGGGTAAGCTTTCTAGATTTCGCCCGGCTGGCCCGACTCGAATTCCAGGCCCCGGATTTCGCCCGCTTCCCCTGTTTGCAATTGGCGTTCGCCGCGCTGGAGGCGGGAGGAACCACCCCGGCGATTCTGAACGCAGCCAACGAGATGGCCGTACAGGCTTTCCTCGATCGGCGCATTCGATTCACCGATATCGCCGCCGTCGTCGAACAGACCCTGGAACGGATTTCCGGACGCGCGGTCGATGGGCTGACGACGATTCTCGACGATGACGCCCGTGCCCGGGCTACGGCGGACGAGCGAATCGCCGCACGAACGCTGAGGGTATGAAATGGGTCATTCACTGATTTCACTGGGCGCTTTCATCGTGACCTTGGGTGTGTTGGTGACCATCCATGAGTTCGGCCATTTTTGGGTCGCCCGCCGACTGGGAATCAAGGTGCTGCGGTTTTCCATCGGCTTTGGCAAGCCGTTGTGGCGGCGGCGCGGTCGTGACGGAACCGAATATGTCATAGCCGCCCTGCCGTTGGGCGGCTATGTCAAGATGCTGGATGAGCGTGAGGGCGAGGTGCCGGCCGCCGAGCTGCCCCGCGCGTTCAATCGTCAGCCGATCGGGGCGCGCATCGCGGTGGTGCTGGCCGGTCCGTTGTGTAACCTGTTGTTCGCCATAGTCGCCTACAGTCTGATGTTCATGGTGGGCGTGCCTGGCGTCAAACCGCTGCTGGACGAGCCGGTGGCAGGGTCGTTGGCGGCCGTGGCCGGTTTTCGCAAGGACGATCTCATTTTGTCGGTGGATGGTCGATTGACCCCGACCTTGAGCATGGCCATGCTGGCGCTGGTGGAACGCGCCATGGATGGCGGCCGGATCATGGTCCAGGTGCGGGATGCGGACGAGCGGACCCGGGTCCGGGTGCTGGATGTCGATGTGGACAAGGATCTGAGCGGCGAGACCATGGTATTCGATCGTTTGGGCCTGATACCGTGGCGACCGGTGTTGCCGCCGGTGATCGGTCAGGTCATACCGAACGGTGCGGCGGAACGGGCCGGCCTGAAGGATGGCGATCGGATCTTGTGGGCCGCGGGCGAACCGGTTACCGACTGGGAGCAATGGCGTACGCTGATCCAGCGCCATCCCGGCCAACCTTTCAGTGTACGCATCGAACGCGATGGCAGCGAGCAGACCTTGGAATTGACCCCCGACCGGCGCACCGATCACGGCGAGACATTGGGCTTCATCGGGGTCAGTCCGACGCCCATTTCCGAAGACCTCGCCCAACAGTTGCGGGTCGTGGTACGTTATGGCCCGCTGGACGCGGTTGGTGCAGCGATCGGCAAAACCTGGGATATGTCGTTGCTGACGCTGCGAATGTTGGGCAAGATGCTGGTTGGTCAGGCATCCCTGGATAATTTGAGCGGGCCGTTGACCATCGCGCAGTTCGCGGGTCAGGCGGCGAGCGCCGGCCTGATGGCCTTTCTGTCGATGCTGGCCTTGGTGAGTCTCAGCCTGGGTGTGTTGAACCTGCTTCCGGTACCGGTTTTGGACGGCGGCCATTTGTTGTATTACCTGATCGAGCTGATCAAGGGTAGTCCACTGTCGGAAACGGTGCAGAACCTGGGACAACAGGTGGGGATGGTCGTTTTGTTGTTGTTGATGGGGCTGGCTCTGTTCAATGATTTCAGCCGTCTTCTGGGATAAGGGCCGACGACCTGGGCCTGGGGAATGACTTGTTTATGAAATTGTACCGCTGCCTGATCTTTTCTCTGGGCCTGTTGGTTGCCTCGTTCGGAGCGCAAGCCGCTGGCGAATTCGTCGTGCAGGATATTCAGGTCGAGGGCCTGCAACGGATTTCCGCAGGCACCGTGTTCAACTACCTGCCGGTACAGGTGGGATCGACTGTGTCGGAGAAGGATTATCCGGACATCATCCGCGCGCTGTTCAAGACCGGGTTCTTCACCGACGTCAATCTGGAGCGCAAGGGCAACGTGTTGGTGGTCACGGTGACCGAGCGGCCGGCTATCGGCGAGGTCAAGATTACCGGCAACAAAGATATCAGCACCGAGGATCTGCAAAAGTCGCTGAAGGAAGTCGGCTTGGCGGAAGGCCGGGTGTTCGATCGCTCGCTACTCGACAAGGTCGAACAAGAATTGTTACGGCAGTACTATAGCCGTGGCCGCTACGCCGTGCAGGTCAAGAGTCAGGTGCGGCCGCTGGAGCGCAATCGGGTGGCTATCACCCTCGATATCTCGGAAGGCTCGGTCGCCAGCATCAGCCAGATCAATATCGTCGGCAACAAAGCCTTTTCCGATAAGGAATTGTTGAAACAGCTGCAGTCTTCCACACCCGGCTGGCTCTCGTTTTTCACCAAGGACGATCAGTATTCCAAGCAAAAGCTGACCGCCGACATCGAAACGTTGCGTTCTTTCTATCTCGACCGGGGCTATCTCAAGTTCAATGTCGATTCCACCCAGGTTTCGATTACCCCGGACAAGAAAGATATCTACATCACCATCAATGTGACCGAAGGCGAGCCTTATACCATTCAAGAGGTCCACTTGACCGGTGATTTCGGCGTCGTTCCAGAGCAGGATCTGCAGAAGCTGATTACCGTGGAGCCGGGCCAGACCTTCTCGCGCGCCAAGATCGCCGAAATCACCAAGAAGATGGGCGAGCGTCTGGGCGAGGAGGGTTATGCCTTCGCCAATGTCAATACCGTGCCGCAAGTGGATGATGAAAACAAGAAAGTGTCCTTGACCTTCACGGTGGATCCCGGCAAACGAGTTTATGTCCGGCGCATCAATTTCCAGGGTAACACCAAGACGCAGGATCAGGTCCTGCGCCGGGAAATGCGGCAAACGGAAGGATCATGGTTGTCGACCACCGATCTCAACCGCTCCAAGACACGGCTGCAGCGCCTGGATTATCTGGAAAGCGTCAATGTCGAAACGCCGGCCGTGCCGGGCTCCAACGATCAGGTCGATGTCAATTACACGGTGGTCGAGCGACCGTCCGGCAGTTTGATGTTCGGCGTCGGTTACGGCCAGGAAACCGGCGTATTGATCAACGCCAGCGTGACCCAGAATAATTTTCTCGGTATGGGCAACCAGATGTCCCTGGTGCTGAATAACAGCGAAGCTGGCCAGAATTACAGTTTTTCGTTCACCAACCCCTATTACACGCTGGATGGGGTCAGTGTCGGCTTTAAGCTCTATTACCAGAATATCGATGCTGCCCAGCTCAATACCGCTAACTATGTGCGTAATGCCGCTGGCGCCCAAGTGATGTTCGGGTTTCCGATCAACGAATTCGACACTTTGCGCGTGAGTCCCGGTTATCAGCATGTCTGGATCGACACGACTACCGACACTCCCTTGGAAATCGATGATTATCTCGCCGAAAACGGGGATACCTACGATCAATTCCTGATCGACGCCAGCTGGTCGCGCGATAGCCGCGATCGGACCATCTTTCCGACCAGCGGTGGTTTGAACCAGCTGATAGGTCAATTGGCGGCACCGGGGAGCACGGCCGAATACTACAAGCTGGGATGGCGTGGCACGCTCTATGCGCCCTTGGCCAGCTGGATGACCTGGCAGATCGGCGGCGAGATCGGCTATGGCGACGGCTACGGCAACAGCGATGGCCTGCCGTTCTTCGAAAACTATTACGCTGGCGGCTTGCGTTCGGTGCGGGGCTGGAAAGCCAATACCCTCGGACCTCGCTATTATGTCCTTGGCGACACCGCGGGCAATCCTACCGGCGATCCCAAAGGCGGCGCGTTCAAGACGGTCGCCAGCACGCAATTGATCTTCCCAGTGCCATTCCTGGAGAAGTCCGAGAACGTGCGAGTGGCGACCTTTTTCGATATCGGCAATGTCTATTCGACGCCGAGCGATTTCGACGCCAATGAACTACGCTACTCAGTTGGCATAGCCGGTTTGTGGATTTCGCCACTCGGCCCTATTGTCTTGAGCGTGGCCGCCCCGCTCAATTCCCAGAGCAACGATGAGACCCAAAGCTTTCAGTTTTCCTTTGGCGTGCCGATCAATTGAGGGATACTGCGGCGGCAGGATTGGATTTTCCTGATGTGGTCATTTCTTTTTACAATACCCGTTGATGGAGGTAATCGAGTGAAGCCCATGCACAAGCTGTTGGTCGCGGCCATTCTGGCGTTGCCGTTCTCGCTGGCGCAGGCGGCCGACGTGAAGATCGGCTTCGTTAGCATCGCCAAGATTCTGAGCACCTCGCCGCAAGCCAGCGCGGCCAGCAAGCGACTGGAACAGGAATTTGCGCCACGGAAGAAGGCGTTGGACGATGCGGTAAAAGCGTTGCGTCGTTCCGAAGAAAAACTGGCCAAGGACGGAGCGGTCATGAGCGACAGCCAGCGCCGTAGTCTGGAAAACGATATCCGCAATCAGCAGCGGGATCTCAAGCGGACGGGGGATGAATTCCGGGAGGATTTCAATCTGCGTCGCAACGAGGAGCTGAGCAAGTTCCAGAAGCAGGTTTTGGATGTGATCAACAGCGTCGCCAAGGAGCAAGGTTTCGATTTGGTGATCAACGATCAAGCGACCTTGTACGCCAGCCCGCAAGTGGATGTCACCGACAAGGTGCTCAGCCGGTTAGGCGTGTCCAAGTAAAGCCCGCATGATCACGTTGGGTGAGATCGCCGCAGTAGCCGAAGCCAGCCTCCGGGGGTGCGATGCCGCGACGATCATCACCGGGGTAGCGCCCTTGAATGGCGCCGGGCCTGGTCAGATCAGCTTTCTGTCCAACCCCCGTTACCGACCGTTCCTGGCGGTCACTCGGGCGACGGCCGTGATTCTGTCGCCTGACGATGCGGCGGACTGCCCGGTCCCCGCCGTGGTGGCCGCCAACCCGCATGTGGCCTACGCCCGGGTAGCGGCTTTGTTCGAGCCGCCACCCGAAACGCGACGGGGCATTCATCCGACGGCCTGGGTCAGCCCGGCTGCGCGGATTGCCGCCGACGCTTGGATCGGCCCGCACTGCACGGTGGAGGCGGGCGCGGTCATCGAATCTGACGTGATCGTTGGCCCGCAGTGCGTCATCGGCGAACAGGCCATGGTGGGTGCGGGAACGCGGCTGGTCGCGCGGGTAACGGTCTGCCATCGCGTGCGGCTCGGTCGCCGGGTGCTGGCGCATCCGGGGGTGGTGATCGGCAGCGACGGCTTTGGCCTGGCGCTCGATCGTGGGGGGCGCTGGCTCAAAGTTCCCCAACTCGGCAGCGTCCATATCGGTGACGATGTCGAGATCGGCGCCAACACCACCATCGATCGCGGCGCTCTGGAAGACACCGTGATCGAGGATGGCGTCAAGATGGACAATCAGATTCAGGTCGCTCATAACGTCCATATCGGTGCGCATAGCGCCTTGGCGGGATGTGTCGGCATTGCAGGCAGCGCCAGGATCGGGCGTCACTGTATGCTGGGCGGGGGGGTCGGTGTTGCCGGTCACCTGGAAATCACCGATTATGTCCAAATTACCGGCATGTCGCTGGTGACCAAATCCATCACCGAACCCGGCGCTTACTCCTCGGGATTGGCGGTCGAGCCGAACCGGCTCTGGAACAAGATCAGCGCGCGTCTGCGTCGTCTGGACGAAGCGTTCCGGCGGCTGGCGGTTCTGGAGAAGCAAGCCAATCGAAAATCCAAGACGATCATCCTGGATCGAAAAAAGAAAACCAATGGACATCAAGGAAATTCTTGAATATTTACCGCATCGTTACCCGTTTTTGCTGATCGATCGGGTATTGGCGATCGAGCCGGGGCGGTCGTTGACCGGCTTGAAGAACGTGACGTTCAACGAACCTTTTTTTCAGGGGCATTTCCCGCAACGTTCGATCATGCCTGGCGTGCTGATTCTGGAAGCCTTGGCGCAGGCGACTGGCATCCTGGCGTTCAAGAGCGAGGATGAGAAGCCCGACCATCATTCCATGTATTACCTGGTGGGGGTCGACAATGCCCGCTTCAAGCGGCCAGTTGAACCGGGCGACCAGCTGATCCTGGAAGTGCGGCTGGATCGCATCAAGCGTGGGGTCGGCAAGTTCCTGTGCGAGGCGAAGGTCGATGGCCAGCTGGTGGCGACCGCCGATTTGATGTGCGCCAAACGGGACATCGACCCGTGATCGACCAGCGCGCCGTGGTGGATCCGTCGGCCCGCTTGGCGCAGGACGTGACGGTCGGGCCTTTTTCCATCATCGGTCCCGAAGTGGAGATCGGCGCTGGCACTTGGATCGGCCCGCATGTGGTGATCCAGGGTCCGACCCGGATTGGATGCGACAACCGCATTTACCAATTCGCTTCGCTGGGTGAAATGCCGCAGGATAAGAAATATGGCGGTGAACCGACTCGCTTGGAGATCGGAGACCGCAATACCATCCGTGAATTCGTCACCATCAATCGCGGCACGATCCAGGATGCGGGGCTCACCCGTCTGGGCGACGACAACTGGATCATGGCCTATGTGCACATCGCTCACGACTGCTTGGTGGGCGACCGCACCATCTTCGCCAACGGCGCTTCGTTGGCGGGGCATGTCCACATCGAGGATGATGTGGTGCTTGGCGGCTTTGCCCTGGTCTATCAATTCACTCGCCTTGGGGCGCACAGCTTTTGCGGCTTTGCCTGCGGGGTGAACCGGGATGTGCCGCCCTATGTGACGGTGGCTGGCTATCGCGCCGAACCCTATGGCATCAACGCCGAAGGGTTGCGTCGGCGCGGTTTTGCCGATGAGGAGATCCAAGCTATCCGGCGGGCCTACAAGGTGATCTATCGGACCAATCTTCGACTGGAGGAAGCGGTCGAAAAGGTGCGGGAGATGGTGTTGGAGTGGCCGCACTTGCAAATCCTGGCCGATTTTCTGGCAGCGCCCTCCCGTAACGGCATCGTCCGTTAGTTCCCAACGGCAATGCATATCGCCTTGGTCGCCGGCGAACCCTCGGGCGATATGCTGGGCGCCGATCTCATCGCGGCGCTGAGGGTCCTGTATCCGCAGGCCCGCTTCAGCGGTATCGGTGGTGCAGGGATGATGGCGCAAGGACTGCAAACCCTGGTTTCCATGGATCGGCTGGCGGTGATGGGTCTGGTCGAGGTCTTACGCCATCTGCCGGAATTGCTGCGGATTCGGCGACAGTTACGCCAACAGTTGCTGGCCGATCCACCGGCGGTGTTGATCGGCATCGATGCGCCGGATTTCAATCTGGGACTGGAGCGCCGGTTGCGCGCCCATGGCATCCCCACCGTGCATTACGTCAGCCCTTCGGTATGGGCGTGGCGGCCGTGGCGCGTGCGCAAAATTGCCCGCGCGGTCGATCTGATGCTGACCTTGTTCCCGTTCGAAGCAGCGTTCTATCAGAGTCATGGGATATCGGTGCGCTACGTGGGCCATCCCCTGGCCGATGCAATTCCGCTGCACAGCGATTCTGCAATGGCTCGACGGGCCTTGACTTTGGAATGGCCGGCCGGGACTCAAATCGTCGCTTTGCTGCCGGGCAGCCGGGTGGGTGAGATCGGGCGGCTCGCTCCGTTGTTCCTGGCAACCGCGCGCTGGTTGCACACGCAACGCCCCGCATTGCGTTTCCTGATGCCGGCCGCGACCCCTCAGCTTTATGATCTGCTACTGACCCAGCAAGCGACTCATGTGCCGACGCTGCCGCTGACCGTGGTGCAGGGGCAATCGCGCACGGTGATGGCTGCCGCCGATGTGGTGTTGTTGGCATCCGGCACCGCGACCCTGGAAGCGATGTTGCTCAAACGGCCGATGGTGATGGCCTATCGGGTGGCGCCGGTAACGGCCTGGATTGCCCGGCGGCTGGTGACCATTTCCCGTTTCGCCTTGCCCAATCTACTGGCCGGGCGCGAACTGGTCCCGGAGTTCATGCAGGAAGCGGCGACGGTCGAAGCGCTGGGGTCGGCGCTGTTGCATTGGCTGGATGACGCTAAGGCCCGTGCGGAATTGACGGCCGAGTTCGCGGCCCTGCATGAGCAGCTACGCTGCGACGCCAGCCGACAGGCGGCTGCAGCCATCGCGGAATGGCTGGATCGGCATAGGACAGCCGTCTTGCCAACGGCCTCCAGGTAGCGGACACTTGGCGGTGGGAACCGGCTGGACGGTCGCTGTATCGCTACGCGGTATGGAGGAAAGTCCGGGCTCCGCAGGGCAGGGCGCCAGGTAACGCCTGGGCGGCGCAAGCCGACGGAAAGTGCCACAGAAAAGACACCGCCTACGTTCGCAAGAACCGGTAAGGGTGAAATGGTGCGGTAAGAGCGCACCGCGCGGCTGGCAACAGGCGCGGCACGGTAAACCCCGCCCGGAGCAAGACCAAATAGAGGAGCGTTACGTGTGGCCCGCACAGCTCCTGGGTAGGTCGCTACAGGCGTCTGGTGACAGGCGTCGCAGAGGAATGGCCGTCCTCGACAGAACCCGGCTTACAGGCCGGTTCCCGCCTTATCCCTTCAGCTTCTGCGTCAGCAGATCGTTCACCTGTTGCGGATTGGCCTTACCCTTGGACAGTTTCATGACCTGGCCGACGAAGAAGCCAAACAGCTTGTCCTTGCCGGCGCGGTATTGCGCCAGCTGATCGGGATTGGCGGCGATCACGTCGTCGATCACCTTCTCGATCGCCGAGCTGTCGGTGATCTGCCGAAGACCGCGCTGTTCGATGATGGCGTCGGCGTGGCCTTCGCCGGCCCACATCGCTTCGAACACGTCCTTGGCGATCTTGCCGGAGATGGTCCGGTCCTGGATCCGCCGCAATAACCCGGCCAGGCTGGTCGGATCGACCGGACTGTGATCGATGTCCCGGTTGTCCTTGTTGAGGAAGGCCGATAGATCGCCCATCACCCAGTTGGCGCACAGTTTGGCTTCGCCGCCCAGGGCCATGACCACCGCTTCGTAGTAATCCGCCAGGGCGCGGCTGGCGGTCAGTACGCCGGCGTCGTAGCTGGAGAGTCCGTACTGGTCCGTGAAGCGCTGTTTCTTGATATCCGGCAGTTCCGGCAAACTGGCGCGGGCCGTATCGATGAAGGCATCGTCCAATACCAAGGGCAGCAGATCGGGGTCGGGGAAGTAGCGATAGTCGTTGGCTTCCTCCTTGCCGCGCATCGAGCGGGTTTCGCCCTTGTCCGGGTCGTACAGCCGGGTTTCCTGTACCACCTTGCCGCCGCCTTCGATCAGATCGATCTGCCGCTCGATCTCGAATTCGATCGCCCGCTCGACGAAGCGGAAGGAATTGAGATTCTTGATCTCGGCGCGGGTGCCGAATTTCGGATCACCCTTGCGTCGCACCGACACGTTGGCGTCGCAGCGGAACGAACCTTCCTGCATGTTGCCGTCGCAGATGCCCAGGTAGACCACCATCTGGTGCAGCTTTTTCATGTAGGCGACCGCTTCCTTGGCCGAACGTAGATCCGGTTCGGACACGATCTCCAGCAACGGCGTGCCGGCCCGATTGAGATCGATGCCGGACAGGCCCTGGAAATCCTCATGCAGCGATTTGCCGGCGTCTTCCTCCAAGTGGGCGCGAGTGATGCCGATCACCTTGCTGACCCCGTCTTCCAGTTCGATGGTCAACTGTCCCCGCTGGACCACCGGCAACTCGTATTGACTGATCTGATAGCCCTTGGGCAGATCCGGATAGAAGTAATTCTTGCGGGCGAACACCGAACGGCGAGCCACTTCGGCGCCGATCGCCAGGCCGAACATGGCCGCCATCCGCACCGTCTCCCGGTTCAGCACCGGCAGCACGCCCGGCAGGCCGAGATCGATGGCGCAGGCTTGGGTATTGGGGTCCGCGCCGTACGCGGTGGCGGCGCCGGAGAAGATCTTGCTGTGGGTGGCGAGCTGGGCATGGATTTCCAGCCCGATTACGGTTTCCCATTCCATCAGTGCCTAACCTTGGATCAAGTATTGAATGTGCAAGCTGTGCAATGTCGGTGCAGAAGCCGCCGGCTCAAAAGCCCGCTGGGCTCCGTTCGTGCCAATCGGTGGTCTGCTGGTAGCGGTGCGCCACGTTGAGCAGCCGATCTTCGGCGAAGTAGTTGCCGATGAGCTGCAGACCGACCGGGCGTTGACCGACGAAACCCACCGGCATCGACAGCCCCGGCAGTCCGGCCAGATTGACCGCGATGGTGTAGATGTCCGACAGATACATGGTGATCGGATCGTCCACCTTCTCGCCCAGATTGAAAGCCACGGTCGGCGAGGTGGGACCGGCGATCACGTCGACCTGCTCGAAGGCCCGACGGAAATCATCGCTGATCAACCGGCGGATCTGCTGGGCCTTGAGGTAATAGGCGTCGTAGTAACCGGCCGAGAGGACGAAGGTGCCGACCAGAATGCGTCGCTTGACCTCGGATCCGAAGCCTTCGGCCCGCGAACGGGTGTACAGATCCAGCAGATCCTTCGGATCTTCGCAGCGGTGGCCGTAGCGCACGCCGTCGAACCGGGCCAGATTGGAGGAGCATTCCGCCGGGGCGATCACGTAATAGGCCGGAATGGCCAACGCGCTATTGGGCAGGCTGACCTCGACGGTTTCCGCCCCCAGCCGTCGGTACTCGGCAATGGCCTCTTCCACGACCTGGGCTACTGCGCTGTCCAGCCCTTCGCCGAAGTATTCCTTGGGCAGGCCGATCTTCAAGCCGGCCAGAGGGCGGTCGAGCAGGGTGGCGTAATCGGGCACCGGCCGGTCGACGCTGGTGGAATCGCTTGGATCGAAGCCGGCCATCGCGCCCAGGAGCAGCGCGCAGTCGGCGGCGGTGCGGGCCAACGGGCCACCCTGGTCGAGGCTGGAGGCGTAGGCGATCATGCCCCAGCGCGATACCCGGCCATAGGTCGGCTTGATGCCGGTGATGCCGCACAGCGCCGCTGGCTGACGGATCGATCCGCCGGTGTCGGTTCCGGTGGCGCCGGGGGTCAGCCGCGCGGCCACCGCAGCGGCCGACCCGCCCGAGGAGCCGCCGGGCACCGCTTCCAGATCCCAGGGATTGCGGACCGGTCCGTAGAAACTGGTCTCGTTGGACGAACCCATGGCGAACTCGTCCAGGTTGGTCTTGCCCAGCATCACCGCACCGGCCGCGGCCAGTCGCTCGACCACCGTGGCGTCGTAGGGGGCGATGAACGGGTCGAGCATCCGCGAGCCGCAGGAGGTGCGGACGCCGTCGGTGCAGAAGATGTCCTTGTGGGCGATGGGTACGCCGGTCAGGGGCTGCGCCTCGCCTCGGCGTCGGCGTTGGTCGGCCGCGCGGGCCTGGGCCAGCGCCGATTCAGCGGTGACGGTGATGAAGGCGTTCAATGGCGGGTTGAAGCGCTCGATGCGCTCCAGAAAGGCGCGAGTCAGTTCTTCGCTGCTGCATTCGCCAGCGGCTAGGGCGGCGCTGAGTTGAACAATCGTTTTGTGGTGCATGGCGGTGAATCAGCAAGGTTCGTGCGACAACGGCCCGCTCCCGAAAGTGGGAGAGGGGTTGCAGGCAGGGGAAACGGCGCGTCTCATTCGATGACCTTGGGGACCAGATACAATCCGGATTCGACCCGCGGTGCGATAGCCTGGAAATGGGCGCGCTGGTCGGGCTCGGTCACCGCATCGGCGCGCAGGCGTTGCGCCATGTCCAGCGGATGAGCCATCGGCGCGACCCCAGCGGTGTCGGCGGCGTTCATCTGTTCCACCAGTTCCAGAATGGCGGACAAATTGCGGGCATAAGCTGGCACATCCTCGTCGCGGATGGCCAGACGGGCCAGATGGGCGATTTTGGCGACTTCGGCGGGTCCCAGGGACATCGGGCGAATTCTCCTGACAACAGAAACGAACGGAATCGGAATCGGATTTACAACCCTACCATAATTTGCCAGCTTGCTCCTAACTTCCCTGCTTGTTAGCATTACCCGCTTTTGACGAACGGGACATTCGACAACATGTTCAAGTGGTTGCGCGGGAAGTTTTCCAACGATCTGTCGATCGACTTGGGAACAGCTAACACGCTGATTTATGTCCGAGGTGGCGGTATCGTCCTCAACGAACCCTCGGTGGTCGCCATCAATCAGGATCCGGTCCGGGGCATTCGGACTATTGCAGCGGTGGGCACCGACGCCAAGCGGATGCTGGGGCGCACACCCAACAATCTTTCCACCATCCGGCCGATGAAGGACGGCGTGATCGCCGACTTCACCGTCACCGAAAAGATGCTGCAACACTTCATCCGCAAGGTGCACGCGCGCAAGTTCTTCAACCCGAGCCCGCGTGTCCTGATCAGCGTGCCGTGCGGCTCCACCCAGGTGGAGCGGCGAGCCATTCGCGAGTCGGCCATGGGGGCCGGGGCGCGGGTGGTCTATCTGATCCCCGAGCCGATGGCGGCGGCCATCGGCGCCGGCATCCCGGTAGAGGAAGCCCGTGGCGCCATGGTGCTCGACATCGGCGGCGGTACCTCCGAAGTGGCGGTGATCTCGCTCAACGGCATCGTCTATGCCGGCGCGGTGCGCATCGGTGGCGATCGGTTCGACGAGGCGATCATCAATTACGTGCGCCGCAACTTCGGTGTCCTGATCGGTGAGCCGACCGCTGAGCGGATCAAGCACGAAATCGGCAGCGCCTATCCCACCAGCGAAGTGCGCGAGATCGAGATCAAGGGCCGCAACTTGGCCGAAGGTGTGCCGCGCAGCTTTACCCTGAACAGCAACGAAATCCTCGAAGCTCTGCAGGAGCCGCTGTCGGGCATCGTCAGCGCGGTGAAGATGGCGCTGGAGGCGACGCCGCCGGAACTGGCCGCCGACGTGGCCGAACGCGGCATCGTCCTGACTGGCGGCGGTGCGCTGATGCGCGACATCGACCGTCTGATCATGGAGGAAACCGGCCTGAACGTGGTCGTCGCCGAAGATCCGTTGACCTGCGTGGCCCGAGGCGGTGGGCGGGTGCTGGAGCTGATCGCCAAGGACGAGCGCGCCATCGATGCCTTCGCCATCGAATAAGCGTTTAAATCAGCATTGGCCGCCATCGAACCCAGCAGCCGCATCCGCTACCTGTTCGCTATCAAACCAGCGGCGGTGCTCCGGCTTGGATTGTGGGTGGCGCTGTCCATCGCCATGATGACGGTGGATCACCGCTATCATGCGCTCGACGGGCTGCGCGATGTGCTGAGTACGGCTGCCTATCCGCTGCATGTCCTGATGCAGCTGCCGACCGATACCCGCAGCTGGCTGAGCGAGAATCTGGCCGGGCGCACCACCCTGCTGGAAGAAAATGCCCGCCTGCGTGAGAAGCAGGTCTTTCTCAATGTCCAGTTGCAGAAGTTGACCATCCTGGAGGCGGAAAACCGTCGTTTGCGTTCCTTGTTGGAATCGGCGGTCAACACGCCGGGGCGGGTGCTGATCGCCGAACTGCTGGCGGTCGATTTCGACCCCTATCGGCATCACATCCTGCTGAACCGGGGGCGCAAACATGGTATTTCGGTCGGCCAGCCGGTCCTGGATCAGCATGGCGTCATCGGCCAGATTGTGCATGCCGATCCTTTGACCTCCACCGCCATTCTCATCACCGATCCCAATCATGCTTTGCCGATTCAGCTCAATCGCACCGGATTGCGCACCCTGGCGCGCGGCACCGGCAATTTTCAGGAACTGGACCTGCCGCATATTCCCAACAACGAGGACGTGAAGGTGGGAGACTTGCTGGTGACCTCCGGACTGGGTGGGCGATTCCCGCGCGGCTATCCGGTCGGTACGGTCACCAAGGTGGAGTTCGACCCCGGCAGTCCCTTCGCCCGGATCATCGCCAAGCCGATTGCCCAGCTGGACCGCATCCGGGAGGTCATGTTGTTGGAGAGTGAGCCGACCGCGTCGACGGTGGACGCCGCGCCGGTCGATCCAACGCCGAAGCCATGACCACGATTCGCGCCAAAGGCGGCTGGATCATCGCCATCAGCTTCTTTACTGCATTCCTGCTGACGGGAGTCCCCTTTTGGGGCGATCTGAATTATTTTCGGCCGGACTGGGTGGCCATGGTGCTGATCTACTGGTGTATGGCTCTGCCGCATCGGATCGGACTCGGCACGGCCTGGCTGATCGGGTTGCTGCTGGATGTGGCGCGGGGCGCTTTGCTGGGCCAGCATGCCCTGGCGCTGGTGGTGGTGGCCTATCTGACCCTGCAAACCTACCAGCGAGTGCGGGCGGCGCCGCCCTGGCAGCAGTCGTTCAGCGTGTTGATCTTCCTGCTGGTCGAGCAGATCCTGGTATTCTGGATCAGCGGTGTCATCGGCTATCCGCCGCGGGATGGCTGGTATCTGGCGCCGGCGGTAGGCGGCATGGTGCTGTGGCCGCTGCTGTTCGTCATCCTGCGCGATGCGCGCCGTTATTTCCAGGTGATGTGAAGGTCAGCGGTTCTCTCAAGCTATGAATTTCCATCATCTTTTCGCCAAGCGCCCGGTCGATGAGCTGAAGACGCGGGACAAGGACAATACCGCCGAAAGCGAACTGTTCTTCCACCGGGTTCTGGTGTTGCTGCTGTTCATTTTCCTGAGTCTGTCGGCGGTGGCAGGGCGGCTGGTCTTCCTGCAGGTGCTCAACCATGAGCGCTTCACCACCCTGGCCGACAGCAATCGGGTTCGCTTGCAGCCGCTGACCCCGACCCGTGGGTTCATTTTCGACCGCAATGGCGTATTGCTGGCCGACAATCTGGCCTCTTATCACCTGGAAATCGTCCGCGAGCAGGTCAAGGATCTCAACAAGACCCTGGAGGAGTTGCGCCAGCGTATCGCCCTCAGCGACGCCGACATCGAGCGTTTCCACAAGCTGGCCCGGCGTAGCCCACCCTACAATGGGATACCGCTGCGCTTCCAGTTGACCGACGAGGAAATCGCTAGCCTGGCCATCGATCTGTATCGCTTCCCCGGTGTGGACATCAAGGCCGATCTGACGCGCCGTTATCCGCTGGGGTCGCGTGCCGTCCATGCGATCGGTTATGTCGGACGGATCGACGAGGGCGAGTTGCGCAAGCTCGATCCCGGGCAGTACAGCGGCAGCACCCACATCGGCAAGACCGGCGTAGAGCGTTCCTACGAGGACGTGCTGCACGGCCGCACGGGTTGGCAGCAAGTCGAGACCAACGCCGAAGGCCGACCGTTACGGGTGCTCAGCCGCACCCCGCCGACTCCGGGCCAGAATATCTATCTCAGCATCGACATTCGCCTGCAGGCAGTGGCGGAAAAGGCCCTGGAGGGCTACAACGGCGCCATCGTCGCCATCGACCCGCGCAATGGCGAGGTCCTAGCGCTGGCCAGTCAGCCGGTCTACGATCCCAACCCCTTCGTCAACGGCATCGATTTCGCTTCCTACCGACAGCTCAACACCTCCAAGGATCGTCCGCTGCTCAATCGCGCCTTGCGGGGGGTCTACCCACCCGGATCAACGGTCAAGCCGCTGATGGCCTTGGCCGGGCTGGACTACAGCGTGGTGAATCGCTACAGCGGTATCTTTTGCCCAGGATTCTACCGGCTGCCGGGAGTGGATCACCGCTTCCGCGACTGGAAGCGCGGCGGTCATGGCAGCGTGGACATGGATCGCGCCATCGCCCAATCCTGCGACGTGTATTTCTACGATCTGGCGCTGAATCTGGGTATCGACCGCATCCACGATTTCCTCGATCGCTTCAGTATGGGGCGTCCGACCGGCATCGACCTGCCGGGTGAGAAAGGCGGCTTGTTGCCATCGCAGGACTGGAAACGCCGAGTGCATCGCTTCGGCTGGTTCGCTGGGGATACCTTGAGCGTCGGCATCGGGCAGGGCTATTTTCTGGCGACGCCGCTGCAGCTGGCCCACGCCGCCGCCGTGCTGTCCCAGCGCGGGGTCGATTTCCAGCCGCGCGTCCTGCACGCCACCGAAGATCCCAGCACCCGAACCAAGACCCCGGCCGCGCCGCGCGCCCTGCCGCCGATCGCGGTCAAGAACCCCCGGTTCTGGGACCCGGTCATCAACGGAATGATCCATGTGGTCGAAGGCGGCACCGCGCATCGCATCGGCATCGGCGCCAAATATCGGATTGCCGGCAAGACCGGCACCGCCCAGGTGTTTACCCTGGGACAGACGGAAAAATACAATGCCAAGCGTCTGGCGCGGCACCTGCAGGATCATGCCTTGTTCATCGCGTTCGCGCCGGTGGAGGATCCCCGCATCGCCGTGGCCGTGATCGCCGAGCACGGCGGCGGCGGCAGCTCCACGGCCGCACCGCTGGCCCGCAAGGTGATGGACGCCTGGTTGCTCGACAAGTACGACGACGATTCCCAGTCCACCGGCAACACGCCCGATCAGGATGCCGCGCCCCATGGAGAATGAAGACGGCCGTTTCTTGAAACTGCTGCATCTCGATTTACCGTTGCTGCTGGGCTTGCTGGCGGTGTCGGGGTTGGGACTGGTGGTGCTCTACAGCGCCGGCCAGCGCAATCTGGATCTGGTGATCGGCCAGGCCATCCGCCTGGGCCTGGGATTTGTCATCATGCTGACGCTGGCGCAGGTGCATCCGCGGCATTTCCGGTTCTGGTCGCCGTGGATCTATCTGGTGGGCGTGTTGCTACTGCTGGCGGTGATGGCGGTCGGCGACATTTCCAAGGGCGCGCGGCGCTGGCTGGATCTGGGGGTGGTGCGCTTTCAGCCTTCGGAGATCATGAAACTGGCCGTGCCAATGATGATGGCCTGGTTCTTCGCCGAGAAACCCTTGCCGCCGCGCTGGCCCCACTTGTTGATGGGCGCGATGATCACCGCGATTCCCTTCGTGCTGATCGCCGCGCAGCCGGATCTGGGCACGGCGCTGGTCGTGGGCAGCGCCGGCGCTTTCGTTTTGTTCCTGGCCGGCCTGCACTGGTTCATCATCGTGGGTCTGCTTGGGATACTGGCGGCGGTCATTCCCCTGTTCTGGACTTTCGTGATGCACGATTACCAGCGCCAGCGGGTGTTGACCTTCCTGGACCCCGAAACCGATCCGCTGGGTGCGGGCTACCACATCATCCAGTCCAAGATCGCCATCGGCTCGGGCGGCATCTATGGCAAGGGTTGGCTGAACGGCACCCAGTCGCATCTGGACTTTCTGCCGGAAGGTTCGACCGACTTCATCTTCGCGGCGTTCTCGGAAGAATTCGGTCTGGTCGGCGGCTGTTTGCTGCTGACGCTGTACTTCTACATCATCGCCCGCAGCCTATACATGGCGACCTATGCGCCGGATACCTACGGCCGTTTGCTAGCTGGTAGCCTTGCGCTCATATTTTTCATCTATGCTTTTGTCAATTCCGGTATGGTTTCGGGGTTGTTGCCAGTGGTGGGGTTACCGTTGCCACTTTTCAGCTATGGCGGCACTTCCCTGGTGACGATCATGGCCAGCTTCGGTATCCTGATAAGCGTCTATTCGCACCGCCGGACCCTGACGCGGTAATCGCTGCACCGAACCACGACGAGACTGACGCGTGAAGAGTTGGTATTTTTCTTTTTTTTATAGAATCTTACTGCTGAGTGTGACCTTGTTGGCGGCGGCCTGCGCGCCGGAACCGATTCGCCAGCCTCCGGCAGTCCCGATCACACCCATGCCCAACGCCGCGCCGTTGCCGGAGTCGGAGACCGCAGCGTCCACCGCCCGCCCAGGGCAACCGCTGGGCAGCCGGGCCGATGTGCAAGCCTTCATTCGGGAAATGGTGAGCAAATACGGCTTCAATGCCGCCCAGCTCCAGACCGTTTTTCGCCAAGCCTATGCCCAGCCCAGCATCATCGCGGCCATGTCCAAGCCCGCCGAGGCTAAACCGTGGTACGCCTACCGCAGCATCTTCGTCAATCCCAAACGCATTCAGGGGGGCGTGGCCTTCTGGCGGGCCAATGCCGCGGCGCTGGCCGAGGCCGAGCGGACCTACGGTGTGCCCCCGGAATTCGTGGTCGCCATCATCGGGGTGGAAACCCAATATGGCGCGAACATGGGCAAGTACCGGGTGCTGGAAGCCTTGGCCACGCTGGCGTTCGATTATCCTCGTCGCGCGGCCTATTTCCGCAAGGAGTTGGAGAGCTTCCTGGTGATGACTCGCGCCGAAGGCATCAACCCCTTGACGCCGCGCGGCTCCTATGCCGGGGCGATGGGATTCGGCCAATTCATGCCCAGCAGCTTCCAGAATTACGCCGTCGATTTCGACAGCGACGGCCATCGCGATCTCTGGCGCGATCCCCGCGACGCGGTTGGCAGCGTCGCCAACTATTTCAAGAAGAACGGCTGGCGCACCGGCGAGCCGGTCGCGACGCCGGCGCGAGTCGAAGGCTCCCAATACCGGCAATTGATCAGCTCCCAGTTGCGCCCGCCAAAGGATAGCATCGCCAGCCTGCGAGGGCAGGGGATCGTACCTCTGGAGCCGGTGAACGGGTCGCAGGCGGCGATGTTGCTGGAATACGAGGGCCGCGACGGCCCGGAATACTGGCTGGGATTCGACAACTTCTACGTCATCACCCGCTATAACCGCAGCCAAATGTACGCCCTGGCGGTGTATCAGCTCAGCCAGGCCATTGCCGCGCAATACTCGGGTTCCGCCCGAATCGGTGAACGCTTGCCGGAACGGCTGGCGCGAGTTGACTGAATTCTTCAAACCACAGCAATGACCGTACCGGTCGAGGCCAGGGCGGCCCGTTCCGGTGCTAGGGAGGTGTTTTTATGACGAAATCCTGGGGCCATGCTTTAGTTTGGGCATCGCTGGCCGGTGCACTGGTCGGTTGCAGTACGGTGCCCGACCGCGACCCATCGGCGACTCGGCCGGCCAATGCGGCGGCGGATGCTGCTGCTGACGGCGATCTGCTTGGGGACGAGCCGGTTCCGCGAGTCGAGTCGCCGAGCCGAACCGGCAATCCCGACAACTACGTAGTGTTTGGTCGGCGTTACCGGGTCCGGGATACCAGCGAGGGATATCACGAGACGGGCGTTGCCTCGTGGTATGGCTGGGATTTTCATGGCCGCAAGACTTCCAGTGGCCCATTGTTCAATATGTTCGAGCTGAGCGCCGCGCACAAGAGCTTGCCGATTCCGACCTACGCGCGCGTGACCAATCTGGAAAACGGGCGAAGCATCGTGGTCAAGATCAACGATCGCGGCCCCTTCGTCGGCGATCGGCTCATCGATCTGTCCTACGCCGCTGCGGCGCGGCTGGACATGCTGGATCACGGCACCGCCCGAGTGGAGGTGGCCGCGCTGGCCCCGTATCAATCTCTGCCCGATCTGGCGGCCAAGCGCGCCGAGTGGCAGGAGCGCGTAGCCATCCGCGCCGCCGAACGGGAGGAGGCGAAGGAAGAAAAGGCGGCGATCCTGCATTTCGCCCATGAGACGCCGATTCCGGGTCGGCAGAGCAAGCCGGCCTTGGCGGAAGCCCAGGAAGCGGCGCGGCAAGCCAAGAAAGTCCGTCTGGCCGCACGGGAGAGCGATCGGGAACGGGACGGCAAGGCGCGTCAAAACGTCAAACTGGCTTCCGCCGCGCCGCTGCCGCCGAAGGGCAAGGACAAGACGCCGCCGCGCGCCGTCGCTGCTGCCCAGGACAGCAAGAAGAATGTAAAGGCGCCGGCCAAGAGCAACGCGCTCTATCTGGTAGGCACCGTGACCGAACGCAAGAGTGCCGCCCAGCAATTGCAGAATCGACTGACCAGTCAGTTGCAGCGCTCGGTGCAGGTCGAGTCCGGCTCCGGCAGCCGCTACGAGGTGCGGGTGCCCTTGCGCAATCCCAGCGAGGCGCGGCAGGTGGCGGTTCGTCTGGCCAGTCTGGGCGTCAGCGGGCCGCGCATCGTGGCCGATTGAACCAACACCCAGGCTGCTACTCATAATTACCTTCTCTCCTGTCGGGAGAGGAGCGCCAGAGCGGCGCGCGGCGCCGCCAAGCCAGCGCTTGGTCGCTTGCGGCAGCGAAGCGAGTTGTCTTCGACCCGGGGTCGGGCCAGAATCGACAGCTGACGATTTTTAACCAGGAACGCTCATCGATCCATGTCGTACTCGATATTTCGTCCTATTTCATTGTTGTGGTTGTTGATTTTTGCCGTGCTCAACAGTGGTTGGGTTGCTGCCGGCGCAGCCGAGACGATTCCGCCGCCGCCGCAGCTGCCAGTCCGCGCCTATGTGCTGATGGACTACCAGAGCGGTAACCTGCTGGCCAATTTGAAAGGTGACGAGCGGATGGAGCCGGCTAGCATCACCAAGTTGATGGCCGGCTATGTGATCTACAAGGCGCTGAAAACCGGTAAGATCCATGCAGACGACAAGGTGACCATCACCGAACGGGCCTGGAAGACGTCGGGTTCGCGGATGTATGTCAAGGTCGGCAGTCAGGTGCCGGTCGAAGATCTGCTGATGGGTATGGTGGTGCAATCCGGCAACGACGCCACCGTGGCTTTGGCCGAGCATGTCGCTGGTTCGGAGGAAACCTTCGTCGAGCTGATGAATCGGGAAGCGGCGCGGCTGGGGATGAAGGACAGCCACTTCACCAATGCGCCGGGTCTGCCCGATCCCAATCACTACGTGTCCGCTCACGACATCGCCACGCTGACCCGGGCGCTGATCCAGGATTTTCCCGACCAGTATTCCCGTTACTCGGTGCGCAGCTTCAAGTACAACAACATCGAGCAGCCCAACCGCAACCGTTTGTTGTTGACGGATTCGTCGGTGGACGGTGTCAAGACCGGTCATACCGAGTCGGCGGGCTATTGTCTGGTGTCCTCGGCCAAACGGAACGATACTCGCCTGATTGCGGTGGTGCTGGGGGCGGAGAAGGAGAAGGATCGCTTTCAGGCCAGCCAGGCGCTGCTCAACTACGGTTTCAGCTTCTTCGAAAGCCGCAAGCTGTACGATGCTAACGCTCCGATCGTGACCGCCCGCATCTGGAAGGGGCAAGAGAGCGAATTACCGCTGGGGGTGACCCAGGCCCTGTATGTGACCGTTCCCAAGGGCCAGGCTCCGCAGGTCAGCACCACCACTACCGTACAACCGACCATCATCGCGCCGGCCGAGAAGGATCAGTCCTTCGGTGACATCACCGTCAAGCTCGGCGATCAGGAAGTGAGCAAGACCCCCCTGGTCGCGCTGAAGGCCGTCCCGGAAAGCGGCTGGTTCGGGCGTATGATCGATTCGATCCTGATGTTCTTCTATTCGCTGTTCCACTGAGTGCGATTGGATGTGCTGGCATGGATGACGAGTCGCTATGGCAGTTTCCCTGCGATTTCCCCATCAAGATCATGGGCGCGGCCGACCCCGATTTTCCGGGCCTGGTCGTAGAACTGGTGCGGGGCCATGCGCCCGATCTCGATGAAACCCGGGTCGGTGTCCAGGCCAGCCGCACCGGCCGTTATCAGTCGGTGACGGTGGTCGTGCGAGCCCGCGACCGCGTTCAGCTGGATGCGATTTACCAAACCCTCAGTGCTCATCCGCAAGTGACCCTGGTGCTATAAAGCCGCGACCGATATGCATTCCGAAGTGTTGTTGCTGCGCCGCTTGCACCATCGGGCCTACGAACCGGTCTTCGCCGCCATGCGCGCGTTTGCCGAGAACCGTGATGCGGATACGCTGGACGAACTGTGGTGGGTCGAGCATCCGCCGGTGTTTACCCAGGGCATGGCCGGCAAGGCCGAGCATCTGTTGGCGACGGGCGCTATTCCAGTGATCCAGGTCGATCGCGGCGGTCAGGTGACTTACCACGGTCCGGGGCAGGTGGTGGTGTATTGTCTGCTCGATGTGCGCCGGCTGGGGCTGGGAGTGCGGGCGCTGGTGACGGCGCTGGAGCGTTCGGTGATCGAACTGCTGGCCGCCCATGGCGTGACCGCCCACGCCCGACCCGACGCGCCGGGGGTTTACGTGGATGGGGCCAAGGTGGCCTCGCTGGGGCTGCGGATCCGCCAGGGTCGCTCCTATCATGGCCTGAGCCTGAACGTGGCTATGGATCTGGAGCCGTTCACTCGCATCAACCCCTGTGGCTATCCCGGACTGCAGGTGACCCAGTTGCGTGATCTGGGCCTCGACCTCACCCCCGATGCGGTGGGCGAAGTGTTGCTGCCCATCCTGGGCCATCAACTCGGTTATACCAATTTCGCCTGGGTCGAAGGCTTGCCCTGAAGCGCTTGCCGCGTCTCAGCCTTTGAACATTCGCGGCAGCAGCGCCACGAATTGCCGCAAGCCGCCCAACCGTTCGCCGACGCTGCGACCGTGCAGCAGGCGCAGCGCGCCCTTCAAACCATCGTACAGCTGGGCGTCGTATGGGTGCCAGAACAGATTGCGCTTGGCGAAGTGCAGCAATTCGGTGGTGACCACCTGCGGCTGAGTCATTTCGTCGAAACCCAGTTCGCCGTGGCTGCGGCCGATGCCGGATTCCTTGACGCCGCCCCATGGCGTTTCGGCCATGCCGTGGGTCAGCAGGTGATCGTTGATGGTGATGACCCCGGCGTGAATGCGTCGGCCCAGCGCCACCGCCTGGCGGGTATCGCGTGACCACACCGACCCGGTCAAACCGAGGCTGGAATCGTTGGCCAGGGCGATCGCCTGTTCCATGTCGGTCACCTTCATGATGCCCAGCACCGGCCCGAAGGTTTCCTCGCGCATCAGAGCCATGCTGTGATCGACGTCGATCAGGACCGTGACTGGGTAGAAGTTGGCGTGGGCGTGGGCCGGGTCGATCTCGACCTGGGCCAGGATGGCGGCGCCCTTGGCCAGTGCGTCGTCTACCTGGCGCTGGATGGTCTTGATCTGGCGTTCGGTGCACATGGCGCCGATGTCGACGTTGTGATGGGTGTTCGGACCCTGGCGCAGGGTTTCCACCTTCTGTTTCAACAGGGCGATGAACGGCTGGTAGACGTCTTGATGCACGTAGATGCGTTCGACCCCGCCGCAGGATTGCCCGCTGTTCTGCAGGCCGGCCCACATGGCGCCATTGACCGCCCGTTCCAGATGGGCATCTGGACAAACCAGCATCGGATCGTTGCCGCCCAGCTCCAGGGAAACGGGCACCAGGCTTTCCGCCGCCTTGCCCATCAGGATCTTGCCGACCGGGACCGAGCCGGTGAAGAACAATTTATCGACGTGGTTGTCCGGCTCCAGCAGGAGCTGGCCGATGACGGCTCCGGGGATGTTCAGATGGGTGAAGACATCGGCGGGCAGGCCGGCGGCCTGGATCATTTCCTCGATCTTGCGCCCGACCATCTGGGTTTCCGGGGCGGTCTTGAAGATCACCGTATTGCCGGCCAGCAACGCCGGCACGATTTCGTGCATCGGGATTCCGAGCGGATAATTCCAGGGTGAGATGATACCGATCACCCCGAAGGGGATGCGGAAGATACGGCTGCGCTTGTTCAGGAACAATAGCGAACCGGTGCCGACCTTGCGCGGTTTGAGAAAACGCCGGGCGTTCTTGGCGTAGTAATCGGTGGCCATGACGCTGGGCAGCACTTCGGTGGCCAACGCCTCGACACGGGTCTTGCCGACATCGTTGGCGACGGTTTCGCTGATCGCATCAGCGTGCTCGACCAGATAGTCGCGGATGCGCAGGATGTAGCGCACCCGTTCCTCCAGCGGCAGCGCAGCCCAGGCCGGTTGGGCGGCGCGGGCGCGGCGAATGGCAGCGCGCGCTTGATCTGGGGTGTTCATCTGCGAATAACCGACGATGTCGCCGGTGGCGGGATTGACGCAAACGGTCTGGCTGAGATCGAAGGCTTGCGGCGTGCTCATGAATGAATGCGCTCCTGGCGAACGGGGTGGGGCGGCGGAGGGGGCGACACGATCATGACCGTCGGTATAGCCTGGATGTGACGGCGTTGGCTTGTAAGAGCTGGCTTTGTTGACGCAGGAGCTGGGTTTCTGGTGGCCAGCTAAATTTGCCCGTTACGGCAAACGAGGTTAGATTGCCTTATCCAGACCATGAGGCGGACTTTCCGTCCAGGCCGCGGTAGCGATCTGCGTTGCCTGATTCCATATCTCGACTGTGACCCCGTTGCCCATGTCCAAGATTGCCAAAAGCATTTACCGTGTCCTGTTTCTCAACCAGGGCAAGTTGTACGAACTGTATGCCCGCAGCATTTATCAAAGCGAGCTGTACGGTTTCATCGAAGTCGAGGAGCTGATTTTCGGCGAACGCTCCAGCGTGCTGGTCAATCCGGCCGAGGAGCGCTTGCAAACCGAATTCGCCGGCGTGCAGCGCACTTTCGTGCCGATGCATTACGTGGTGCGGATCGATGAGGTCGAGCACGAGGGCGTCAGCAAGATCCGCCCGGTGGAGGGCGGCGACAACGTGACGCCTTTTCCGCAGCCGGGGTTTCCGAACGGCAGCGGTCGCGGCAAGGACAACTAGGCCGGACGATGTGGCCGGTCGGTACGGGAGGTGAGCATGGGCGCAGCACCATGGTGGGAAATTCTGCTGGGTGGCTTGGCCGCGGTTCTGGTGATCGTCTGGTTTCGGCCGGGGATCAAGGCCGCGATCGAACGTGGTCGCACCGCCAAGAAGGACTGGTCGGCCGCCCTGGTTCCGCTGGGGCTGGTGGTGTTGTTCGTGTTATTGCTGATTTGGCTGGTGCGGCGCTGAACGATGGCGACGGGATCGCCACGGACCGTCGAAATCGCCGACGGTCCGCCAGCGCGCCGCCGCCGGGCAGCGACGCTGGCGATGGCTACCAGAGCACTTGCGCGGTGGTGATTTCGTTGCTGCGCAGGGACAGGGTGACGCTGCCGCCGTTTTGACGGATGGTGATCTTGACCATGCCCTCGGCGACGCTTTCCAGTTGACCTTTGTATTGAGCGCCGGTGGTGGTTTTCAGCTTGGCGATCTTGCCGACGTACTGGCTCAGCTGGTCGGTGGCGATTGGGTGATAGGACTTCTGGGGGACGACGACTGGCGGCGCGACCGGTGTCGGGCGAGCCTCTGCTTCCGGCTCGGCCGGTTCTGCTGACGACCGGCCCAGAATTTGGGCCAGCTTGGCCGCATCCCAGCTGATGGTGAGATCGCTGACGGCCTTGTCGTTGACCTTCAGGCTCAAGCCCAGAAGTTTGATGACGTCCTGCGGATCGTACTGTTGCAATTCGGCCAGACTGATCGGGGCGGGTGGGGTGGCGGTGAGGACGAACTGGCCACCTTCGGCCAGGAAGCGCTGATAGGCATCGATCAGGCCCGGTCCCGGATGGATACCGTTGGCGCGCAGGCGCTCGGTCACCAGCCGTACATGGTCGGCCAGGTAGACCTCGATCGGTTTGCCGGCCTTGGCGGCGCAGTAGTTGTTGCGGCGGGCGATGAAACCGTCGTCGCGCAGCACAAGATCCAGTTTAGCCAGCTTGGGGGTCAACGCGCCGGCCAGTTCCACCAGCGACTTGGGCGCGGCGTTCAAGGCCATGCCGATATCGAGGTTAAGGGTGGCCCAGCCTTGGGTGCTGCTGTCCAGCAGGATGTCCAGGCGATTGTGGGCCTCGTCGAGGCGGTAACCCAGCTCCGAATCGCTGATGAATTTCTCGTAGCCCATTTCCTGCCATTCGGCCCCGCCGAAGTGAACCACCGGTCCGCAGCCCAGCGCGTCCAGATTGTCCAGGGGCGAGACCGCTTGGGGTGAAACCGGTTTGGTGTTGAGAATGCCGCCGTACAACGGTAACTCGAGCTGGCGGAAGGAGATGGACAGGGCTTCGGGAAACTGGCCCTGTTCCAGTTGCCGGCGGATGTTCAGCAGCGCCAAGATGTTGGGGGCGTTGAGCCGGATCGCGCCGATGACGATGGCGTCGTTGACGAAGCGCGGCATGATGCGGAGCCGATTGACGCCGACCGACCCGGCGGGCGAGATGGCCACCCCGCTGTAGCTGATTTCGGCGAAGGGCTTGGCCATGGTGACCAGGCGGTCGACTTGTTGCCGGGTGTCGTACCACAGATAGCCGCCGATGCCGCCAGCGATCACGACCAGGGCGACGAGGATGGCGATCACGATTGTCATCAGTTTGCGCATGGGCGATTCCTTGCAGGGTTGCCAAACGGGAGCGGCGCCGCCGCTTGCAGTCTGTATCAATGATACCTCGCGATCGGTGCGTGTGCTGCAAAGCCGAAAGCCGTTGCGGCCATTTGTTCGGACCCGGCCATTTGCTAAGCTTGCGCGAGTTTTGACGGCGCGCCGGGCGGAAGGGCCGTCGATCCGCAGCTCCACATCCCGCTTTGCCGCTCGCTCTCTGGAGAAATGCCGCCGATGAATTTCGCGCAGATCGGTCTACAGATTCCTACCATCCTGTTGCCCCAGGCGGGCGCGGATCTGACCCGCTGGGCGGTGGTCGCCTGTGACCAGTACACCTCCCAGCCGGACTATTGGGCGCGGGTGGAGGCGCTGGTGGGCGCAGCGCCGTCCACGCTGCGGTTGATCCTGCCGGAGGTCCATTTGGGCGCGCCCGACGAAGCCCAGCGCATCGCCGATATTCAGCTGGCGATGCGGCGCTACGCATCGACCGGCGTACTGGTCCCGCAAGCGCCCGGCATGGTGCTGATCGAGCGGGAGACGGCGCGGGGCCGGACCCGCCGGGGACTGGTCGTGGCCCTGGATCTGGAGGATTACGATTTCAATCCCGGCGCCAAGACTCTGATTCGTCCGACCGAGGGCACCATCATGGAGCGTCTGCCGCCGCGGGTCCGGGTGCGCGAGGATGCGCCGCTGGAATTGCCGCATGTCATGGTGCTGATCGACGATCCCAACCGTCTGGTCATCGATCCCCTGTTCGCCGAGCCGCTGGAGGCGTTGTACGACTTCCCGCTGATGCTGGACAGTGGCCGGGTGCGTGGCTGGCGGGTCGATCACCCGCTGCTGATTCAATGGGTGGTCGAGCAATTGACGCGCCTGGCCCTGCCCGAGGCGTTCAACGCCCGTTATGGGGTCAGCAACGAACCGCCCCTGCTGTATGCCATGGGCGACGGCAACCATTCCTTCGCCACCGCCAAGATCATCTGGGAGAATCTCAAGCGCACCGCGCCCGATGCCACCGATATCATGAACCATCCGGCTCGCCATGCCCTGGTCGAGCTGGTCAACCTGCACGATCCGGGACTGGAGTTCGAGGCCATCCACCGGGTGGCGTTCGGGGTCGACGCCGGGCAGCTGCTGGCGGCCTTGGCCGAATTCTGCCGCGTGCAAGGCTCGAGCCTGAGCGTGGTCGATCATCCCTCCTGGGCTGCAGCGCATCAAGATTGGGCTGAGCAGCCGCGACCCGGCCAGCAGGCCATCGCCTTCGTCGGTCAAGGGCGTTGCGGGGTGTTGGTCATCGACCAGCCGCGCCTGACCCTGCCGGTCGCCACCCTGCAGGCGTTTCTGGATCAATATTTGCCAACGGTCCCAGGCGCACGGCTCGACTACATCCACGGCGAAGACACCTTGCAGCAGCTCGGCGCGCAGCCCGGCAACCTCGGCTTCTATTTGCCGGCGCTGGCCAAGGGCGACTTCTTCCGCACCATCATCCGCGATGGCGCTCTGCCCCGTAAGACCTTCTCCATGGGCGAGGCCGACGAGAAGCGGTTCTATCTGGAATGTCGGCAGATCACCCGCTGAATCGCCGACTCGACGAGAGTTCTCATGTCCAAGGCTCCTGACCTGACCCAGGTCCGCAACATCGGGATCGCCGCGCACGTGGACGCCGGCAAAACCACGCTGACCGAGCGGATGCTGTATTACGCCGGCGCTTCCCACAAGATCGGCGAAGTGCATGAAGGCGCGGCCCACATGGACTACATGGCCGAGGAGCAGGAGCATGGCATCACCATCACCGCTGCCGTCACTCGGCTACCGTGGCGCGACCATCTGATCCAACTGATCGATACTCCCGGCCACGTCGATTTCACCATCGAGGTCGAGCGCTCGATGCGGGTGCTGGATGGCTGCGTGATCGTGCTGGACGGAGTGCGCGGCGTCGAGCCGCAGACTGAAACGGTTTGGCGGCAGCGCACCCAGTTTCGTTTGCCCACCCTGTTTTTCGTCAACAAGCTGGATCGGCCCGGCGCCGATTTCGAGCGGGCGCTGGACAGCGTGCGTGAGCGGTTGCAGGCCGAGCCGGTGGCGGTGACCGCGCCGTTGCCCGACTACGACGGTGCGGTGGTGCACCTGATCGACAAGACCTGTTTGCGATTTGGTGGCGAACGGGGTGAGCTGTTGCAAGCGACGCCCTGCGACGCTGCCACTTGGGAGCGGATGCGGCCCTGGCGCGAGAGCCTGCTGTTGGCGGCGGCCGAGATGGACGATGCCCTGGCCGAGCAGGTCCTGGCCGACCAGGAGCCGGAGCCGGAGACCGTCTGGGCGGCGCTGCGTCAGGCGGTGCTGGCCGGCCGGATCTGTCCCTGCTTTGCCGGCAGCGCCCTGCGCAATCAGGGGGTGCAGCCGCTGCTGGACGGAGTGGTCCGCTTGCTGCCGTCGCCGACCGAGCGCCCGCCGAGTTTGGCTCACCGGCCCGATGGCGACGAGGAATGGGTGACGATGGCGGCGGATGGGCCGTTGGCCGCGCTGGCGTTCAAGGTCCAGATGTGGGAGGGCCGTCGCCACGTGTTCGTCCGGTTGTACCGGGGGACCCTGGAACCCGGCGATGAGGTCGCCATCCCCGGCCCGAACGGGACGCTGCGACGGGAACGGGTCGCCCGGCTGTTCGAGGTCGACGCCAACCACAAGACCCGACTGGATCAGGCGACCGCTGGCCAGATCGTGTTATTGGCCGGTCTGCGCTGGGCTGCCACCGGTGACACGCTCTGTGCTCCGTCCCATCCGTTGTGGCTGGAGCGGATCGAAGCTCGCGAGCCGGTGCTGGGGTTGGCCATCGAGCCGGTGTCCGCCGCCGATGAGGAAAAGCTGCTGGATGCGCTGGACAAGCTACAGCAGGAGGATCCCACCCTGCGGGTCGAGGACGATCAGGAAACCGGCCAGCGGGTGCTGCGCGGCATGGGCGAACTGCACTTGCAGATTGCCAGCGAACGCCTGCGGCGGGAGTTCAACGTCGAAGTACGGGTCGGCCAGCCGCAGGTGGTGTTGCGTGAATCGATCGGGCGGGCCGCCGAGAGCGAGAGCCTGTTTCATCGCCTGATCGAGCAGCCGGACGGCAAGAAGCTGGAGATGAAAGCCTGGGCGCGGGTGCGGGTGGAGCCGCTGCCGCGTGGGGCAGGCGTTGCGGTGACCGTCGAGCCGAGGATTCGCCCGGAGGGGATCGATCTCCATCCGACCCAACGGGATGCGGTCGCGGGTGGGGCCGAAGATGCCTTGGTCGGCGGTCCGGCCAGCGGAGCGCCGTTGCAGGATCTGGCGCTGCAGGTGTTGGAGCTGGAGCTGTTCGGCGCGCTGTCCAGCCCCCAGGCGGTGCGGGTGGCGGTGGCCGAGGCGGCGCGCAAGGCGCTGGCTCGGGCCGGTGGTTTGATCATGCGGCCGGTGATGCGCACCGAAGTGGTCGCGCCCGAGAGCGATGTCGGCGCCGTGATCGGCGATTTGCAGTCGCGCCGCGCGCTCATCCGCGATACCCGCACCGTGGGCGGGATGACGACCATCCACTGCGATTGCGCCTTGGATCGCCTGCTGGGATATATCACCGACCTACGTGGTATGACTCGTGGTCGTGGCCAATTCACCATGGCCTTCGATCGCTTCGATGTGATATGAATTAGGTTGCAGTGCAGCAAAAATTTGGGTTTGGTGGCTGTTTTTGTGGAGACGATCCTTTAGAATCAACTCACGGTCTCTCCCTTTGGGGACCGTCAACTGTGCTTTTTTGATCAGGATGATCGTTACCCGATGGCATCAAGCCCCGAGCTGATGCCACAAACAATCACAAATACATATTTGGAGTTTTTACATCATGCACCGGACAAAACTGGATCTTTTCGATCCCAATCAACTGTTGGGCGATCTTATCGGTCTGACGAGCCAGGTCCATTCGACTGGCTACGATATGATGATGAACGGCTGGGAAGGCGGTCTGGATTTCTTCTCCAACTTATTGAAGCAAGCCGAAGAAGTCACCGCTCGTAATAACACCATGTTAGCGCGGGTAGGCAAGTAATACATTCACGTTTGAAACCGCGCTGGTGACGGCGCGGTCTTGAAAAACTGGCAGCGGCCTCAGGGCAGGAACAAGCGGGCCGTTGCCACCGGGTTGCTGGCGAAGTACAGATGAAGGTACGAAGCCGTCAAGCGCCCCACTCGATAGACTGCTTCTCCCGTCTGCCCATCGCGCTGGCGGTGACCATGTGCCAACGGTGGCAGCGCAGTTTCCAGCCGGGAATGATGGAAGGTATGCCCGCGTAGTTCACCTTCCGGCAGCGCCACCCACTGCATTCCCAATCCCACCAGTTTGCCCTGCAGCGCCGCCCGTCCCGGCAGCAGTCCCAGCATCGCCGCGCGATGCCCGGCCCGATCGGCCAGCGATTCCAAGGTGTAGAGCAGACCGCCGCACTCGGCGTAAATGGGTTTGCCGGCCCGGTGATGTCGGCGCAGCGCCGCCCGCAGGCCGTGATTGCTTGCCAGCGTGTCGAGATGCAGCTCCGGATAGCCGCCGGGCAAGTACACCGCATCCACCGCCGGCAATTCAGCGGCGGTCAAGGGCGAGAAGAACACCAGTTCCGCGCCCAGCGCTCGCAGCGTATCCAGATTGGCCGGATACAGAAAGGCGAACGCCAGATCGCGGGCGATGCCGATCCGCAATCCCCGCAGCAGCGGTGGCAGCGGTTCCAGCTTGACCTCGGGAAACGTCACCGGCGGTGGCAACGTAGCCAGCCCCGTGTGGGCGATGCGGGCGGCGGCGCGGTCGATCCGGCTTTCCAGATCAGCGATTTCCGCAGCTTGCACCAGGCCGAGATGGCGGTCGGGCAGGGCGATGTCCTCATCGCGCGGCAGCCAGCCGTAATCGTGCATATCCGCCGACAGACTTTCGGCCAGCAATTGAGCGTGTCCCGGTCCCGCGACCCGATTGGCCAGCACCCCGGCGAAGGGCAGCCCCGGACGATAATGCGACAGCCCATGGGCGACGGCGCCGAAGGTTTGCGCCATGGCGTGAGCATTGATCAGCGCCAGCACCGGCACCCCGAACCGACAGGCGAGATCGGCGCTCGACGGCGTCCCGTCGAACAGGCCCATGACGCCCTCGATCAGGATGAGGTCGGCCTCCTGGGCGGCCTGGTAAAGCAGCGCCTGGCAATTGCGTTCCCCGACCATCCAGTTGTCGAGTTGGTAGACCGGCTGACCGGAGGCGCGCTCCAGAACCATCGGATCGAGAAAATCCGGTCCGGTCTTGAAGACCCGCACTCTGTGACCCTGATTACGGTGATAACGGGCCAAGCCGGCAGTGACGGTGGTTTTACCCTGACCGGAGGCCGGAGCGCTGAGCAGTAAAGCGGGACAAGTGGCAACCATGGCGATCCAGCCTCCGGTGGAAAATG
This sequence comes from Candidatus Competibacteraceae bacterium, assembly GCA_003989065.1. Taxonomy (GTDB): domain Bacteria; phylum Pseudomonadota; class Gammaproteobacteria; order Competibacterales; family Competibacteraceae; genus RXIW01. The sequence continues at coordinate 47,383 of RXIW01000001.1, read as the reverse complement.
TTCGAAGTCCTTATTGGAGAGCCCTACGGGGGAATGGCAATCTCCACTCGATTGATGATGCAACACACGTAAACTGATTGTGAGCTTCAGCTGTTCTCGTCACTGATGATAGAGCGCATGATGCGCAATTTTTCCAGTGGTGGCGGGATTTCATCGCAAATGATGCTCCACACCGTGTCGTTATCGATACCCAGGTAGCCATGAATCAGTCGATTGCGCGTGGCTACAATCAGTCGCCAGGGTATGTCGGAGTACTGGGTACGTACAACATCGGGAATATGTGTGGCCGCTTCGCCAATCAGCTCCAGATTGCGCAGTGTGGCGTCGTAGTTGAGGGTGCTGGCCTCAAATCCGATTTGATCGAACCCATCTGTGTAGTTCAAGGTCTTTTCAGCAAAACCGATCATATCATCCAGATAAAACCGCCATTCACGGGCAGGTTCAGACATCCATGACCTCCATTTCGATGAAGGGCCGCAATTCCGGGCGTAATGCTTTCTCCGATACGAGATCGACCGTGCAGCCCAGCTCATCCTCCAGAAAAAACTGAACGCCGAAGTAACGAGCGGCTGTCGCTACACCATCAAAGGCCACTAATATGTCTACATCGCTGTCTGGACCCGCTGTATCGCGCGCAGTGGAGCCAAACAACGCCAGCCGGGTGACACCGTAGCGCTTTTTCAGTACCGGCATGACTTGCGTTAATACCGTCAATGCTTGCTTACGCTTCATGGTGAATCCTTGGAGTGGGAGCCTCCGGCAAACCCGGGGTGGTTCAAACCGATGGTGGACCGCTGTTTGCACCTGCATAGCCGCTGCTTGCGTCGCTGGCGAAAGTCAGTAACGAGGCGTGGCGGTCCTGTCGAAAACGTTCCCCTTTGCTCTACTGCACTTTACGATAGCTGGCACTGTGGTGTATTGGGTCACTGAGAATATCATGGTCGGCGCTGTGGTGACCTGAATGGAGTCGACTCGAAATTCACCAACCCAATTGGGCAGTCATGCGTCCAGAAACATCCGAAACCGCCGGGGCCTTGCGCTACGGCTATACAACCGGGGCTTGTGCGACCGCCACCAGCACGGCAGCGGCCCGTCGGCTGCTGGGTGGCGATGAATCGACACACGTCGAAATCACCTTGCCACGTGGGCAGCGACCGGTGTTCCAGCTGGCGTATTGCCGGCTGACCGCGACTGGAGCCGAGGCAGCTACGATCAAGGATGCCGGCGACGATCCCGATGTGACGCATGGCGCGTTGATCAGTGCGGCAGTGGTCTTGCGCGAGCCGGTCGGCGTGCGCTTTCACGCTGGGCCAGGGGTGGGGATCGTGACCCGGCCCGGCTTGCCGATTGCGGTGGGCGAACCGGCCATCAACCCGACGCCGCGGCGCATGATCGCCGAGCATCTGGCGCAAGTGGCCGCTACGCATGGTTATGGCGGCGGCTTCGAGGTCACGATTGCGGTCGAGAAGGGCGCGGAACTGGCGCGCAAGACCTTGAATCCCCGGTTGGGCATCGAGGGCGGTCTGTCCATTCTCGGCACGACCGGCATCGTCCGGCCGTTTTCCTGCTCGGCGTATATCGCTTCCATCCAGCAAGCTATCGATGTGGCCCGCGCCAACGGCATCACCCATATCGCTGCCTGCACTGGTGCCACCAGCGAACAGGTCGTGCGCGCTCATTATGGTTTGGCGGACATGGCGTTGATCGAGATGGGCGATTTCGCCGGCGCGGTCCTGAAACATTTGCGCCAAGCTCCGGTGTCGCGACTCACCCTGATCGGCGGCTTCGGCAAGATCAGTAAATTGGCGGCGGGACATCTGAATTTGCATAGTCAGCATTCCAGTGTCGATTGGAGCTTGCTGGCGGACCAAGCGGCGGCATTGGGAGCGGACGCAGCCTTGCAGCAGGCGATCCGCTCGGCCAACACCAGCCAGCAGGCCCTGCAGTGGGCGCAGGCGGCCCATGTGCCGTTGGGTGATCGGATCTGCACGCTCGCTCGCGCCAAGGCCCGCGCTATTTTGCCTTCGACGGTGGCGGTGGAAATCTGGGCGATCGATCGCGCCGGGAATTCGGTCGGTCGAGCCGACTTCGCCTGATTCGGTAGACGAGATGCGTATTCTGTTGCTGGGCGGCATCGGCGAAGCGATCGAGCTGGCGCGCGCGCTGACGCCGCTTCATGCGGTGAGCTATAGCGTGGCGGGCAAGGGGCGCACACCGGTGTTGCCGTGTCCGGTTCGGGTGGGTGGTTTCGGTGGCGCGGAAGGCTTGGCGGCGTTCCTGCGCGGTAACGACTTCGAACTGTTGATCGACGCTACCCATCCTTATGCGGCGCAGATCAGCCGCAACGCCGCCCAGGCTGCGCAACTAGCCGATGTCCCGCTATGGGCCTACCGCCGCCCGGCCTGGCGACCGGAACCGGACGACGATTGGCGCTGGGTGGGGGACTGGGCCGACCTTATGATGGTCTTGCAGATATTTCGGCGACCGTTTTTCACTATCGGTCTGGAGCCCCTGCGCCATATGGCCGCGATCCCGCCCGACCAGCACTGGCTGGTGCGTTGCCTGACGGCGGTTCCGCCAAGCTGTCCCCGCCTGACGTTGTTATGCGCAACCGGACCATTCCCGCTGGAGCAGGAATTGGCGCTGCTGCGGCACTACCGGATCGATGTGCTGGTGGCCAAGAACAGCGGTGGCGGGGCGGTCGAGGCTAAATTGGCGGCGGCACGACAGCAGCGCATTTCAGTGATCATGTTGCAACGACCGACCCTGCCAGCAGCGAGCCGTGAATTTACCGACATCTGGTCGATGGTTACCGCGTTGCCGCCGGAATGATTCGGCACGATCCGTGAGTCAGGAAGATCCGCGCCGATAAACCTCGGCGTGTTCGGGGCTGTAGAGATAGGACGCAGGAAACCCTTCCGGTTGGATCACCCGCCCGACTAGAATCAGCGCAGTGCGGGTGAAACCCTTGGCCGTCACCTTGGCGGCGATGTCGGCCAGAGTGCCGACCACCCCGTCCTGATCCGGCCACGACACTCGATGTAGCACCGCCGCCGGACAATCCGCGCCGTAGTGCGGGGTGAGCTCCGCCACGATCTCCGGCAGCTTGTCCACGCTGAGATAGATCGCCAGGGTCGCGCGGTGTCGGGCCAGCTCCGGCAGGCTTTCGCCCTCCGGCATCGGCGTCTTGCCGGCGTGACGGGTCAGGATGACGGTCTGGCTGATGCCGGGCAGGGTCAGTTCCCGGCGCAACATCGCGGCTCCGGCAAAGGCGGCAGTCACGCCGGGGATCACCTGGTAGGGAATCCCCAGCGCTTCCAGCGCTCGCATCTGTTCGCCGATGGCGCCGTACAGCGCCGGGTCGCCGGTATGCACCCGCGCGACATCCCAGCCCCGTTGGTGCGCGTTGCGAATGCGGGCGATGATCTCGTCCAGGCTGAGGTCGGCGGTATTGACGATCTCCGCCGCCGGATTGGCCGTCAGCACCACCTCTTTCGGCACCAGCGAACCGGCATACAGCACCAGCGGACATTCGCGGATCAGCCGCTGGCCCTTGACGGTGATCAATTCCGGATCGCCAGGACCGGCGCCGATGAAATAAACGGTCATTCGAGTTTTCCGTGGTCGAGTTGTTCCAGCAGTGCGGGGGTGACGTCGGCGAAGCGGACGATCTTCCGCCCCTTGTGGTCGCGTAGAAAATCCTCGGCTTCGGCCTGGGTCGCCAACGGCACCAGCTCATGGCCCATCGGCCCCAGTACATCGGAGCCGATCACATACCACGCCGCGTGGGCGTCGATCCGGGTCAGGCCATAGTAGTCGGTCACCCCGATGATGGCGATATCCTCCAGTCGATGGCCGGGGGCGTATTTGGACAGGTTCGCCAGATATTTGAACAGATCCTTGGGGCCGTCGAAGTGATGGGCATGGCCGTCCTGGTACAGAACCGTCGCCACCCAGTCGGGATAGAGACTGACGAACATGCCGCACACCGGGCAGGTGTCCTTGGGGCTGGGTGCCGGCAGTTGCAACGGTTCGCTCCAGGCCAGGGTCAGCCCGAGCAACAGCAGCCAGACGGTCCGTTTGGCGCGGCGGAGATCGGTCGATTGGAGGATCTGGCGTGTGGACATGGCAATTCGGCCTCTTCGATGTGACGACAGGGACGGGTCGTGACGTATCACAACAGTCCCTCTATCGCCTGGGCGAAGACTTCCGAGGTGGATTCGCCGACGATCCTGGCGCGGGTCACGCCTTGTCGGTCCACGATGAAGGTCATCGGCAGACCCATCACCTGATAGCGACGCAGCGTCTCGCCCTGCCGGTCTAGCAGCACCTCGTAGGAAATCCCCAGCTGTTCGACGAATTTTCGGGCCGTTTCCGGTGCTTGCATGACGTTGACCGCCAGGATGACCAGCCCTTGGTCGTGATATTGACGGTAGACCGGTTCGAGCGCGGTCATTTCGTTGCGGCAGAATGGGCACCAGTCGGCCCAGAAGCGAATGGCGACCACCTTGCCGCGGTAATCCTCGGGAAAGTGGGCGCTGGGGCCGTCCAGCCGATCCAGGGTGAAGGCGGGGGCGGGCGTACCGATTTTGATGGCGGGCAATTCCTGTTCGCAGGCCATGAGCAGGCCGAGCAGGCCGAAAACGGGAAGTAATCGAAAGGTGTTCATATACCTGAGACTGGTGAGTACAAATGCTCGTGGAACTGGGTAAAATACAATGAAAATGGCTATGTTTGAGTCTCGATTTATCTGAGTTAAAAACTCAGGGAATTTTGAATCCGATCGTCTTTCAAACATCTGTATATATTTTGGCACTCTTGTAATCGACGCACATGAAAGTTTGTCAATATGGGCATCCCCATTATCGAAATCCTACCAAGCTGTCGGGAAATTAGAAAGACTCATGAAGAATAGGATCAAGCGATGGTTTATGCCCCAGGTCTTCGTCGGCGACGAAGAAAAGACGCGGCGAGCCAATCTGCTCAATTCGATAACCCTGATTTTCCTGTTTTGTCTCTGTGCGCTGATCCCGATCGTTTTGTTGGATGGCGGGATGACGGCTGGCGTCATCGTCATCGTCATCGACTTGATCGGGATTGCCATCGTCTTGCTGTTGCGCCATCTTTTGCGCCGCGGCCAAGTGGTGTTCGTGGGGCAGGCCGTCATTATCCTGATGTTCATGTGGATCAGCTGGATTGGCATCGATCAGGGTGTCATTCGCACGCCGATGGCTGCCGCGTATCTGTTCGTGGTGCTTCTGACCGGGTTATTGTTCGGCTGGATGAGTATTGTGGTTTCGGCCGCGGCCAGTTCGCTGGCGGTATTGGGACTGATCCGGGGTGAAGAAACCGAATGGCTATCCAAACCAGACCACATGTTCGCCCTCATTCACTGGCTGGCATACACCGGCTTGTTTGGAATTGCAGGCGGTTTGAGTTTTCAAGCGAAGCAGATCATGCACAAGGCGCTGGTGCGGGCGAAGGAAGAAATCGCCGAGCGGAAACGGGTGGAGATGGAGTTGCGCAAACTCAGTCAAGCGGTCGAGCAAAGCCCCGTTTCCATCGTCATTACCAAGCTGAATGGCGACATCGAGTATGTCAATCCGCGCTTTACCCAGGTCACGGGCTATAGTCTGGCCGAGGCTGTCGGCCAGAACCCGCGCATCTTGAAAACGGAAATCACTCCGCCGGAAACCTATCGGCAATTGTGGTGTGCGCTCACCGATGGCAGGGAGTGGCATGGCGAATTCGTGAATCGTAAGAAAGACGGCTCGATCTATTACGAATCCGCCAGTATCTTGCCCGTCATCGGCCTCGATGGGGAAATGACGCACTATTTGGCTGTCAAGGAAGATATCAGTGAGCGCAAGCGGGCTGAAAAACTGCTGCGGGATAGTGAAGAACGATTCCGGCGGATGTTCGAGGAACATCATGCGGTGATGCTGGTGGTCGAACAGGACACCGGCCGGATACTGGATGCCAATCGGTCGGCGCAAGAATTTTATGGCTATTCCCGATCGGTTATGCAAACCATGTGCATTACCGATATCAATACCCTGACGCGTGAGCAGATTTGGCAGGAACGGCAAAGGGCCGCACAGAACAAATTGAACTACTTCATCTTCCCGCACCGGCTGGCCAATGGCGATATCCGTATCGTGGAGGTCCATGCGTCGCCGCTGATGTTGGATGGGAAGGCCGCATTGTTTTCCATCATCCACGATATTACGGAGCGCAAGCGGACTGAGGAATCATTGCGCATTCATATGGAAGAAGTGGAGCGGCTTCAGGCGGAGTTACGCGAATTGTCCCTGCATGATCCATTGACCGATCTGTATAACCGGCGCTATCTGGATGAAGCCTTGGGCCGCGAAGTGGCGCGGGCCAATCGGGAACATAAACCGCTGAGCATCATCATCGCCGATATCGATCGGTTTAAGATCGTCAACGATACCTACGGCCATCAGCTTGGCGATCGATTCTTGATGGAAATGGCCAAGTTGATGCGGATGAATTCGCGTGGCTCGGATATCGTCTGTCGTTATGGCGGAGAGGAATTCCTGCTGGTGATCCCCGGCGCGTCGACGACGGATGCTTTCAACCGCGCCGATGAAATCCGGAAAAGGTGCGCCGAATTCTTCATCCGGCATGACGGCGAGATTCTGGCGATCACGATTTCTCTCGGCGTGGCGACCTATCCCTGCCATGGTCAGGATATCGAGGAGGTCATCGCCAAAGCCGATAAGGCGCTCTATCGATCCAAAGCGGCTGGACGGAATCGGGTGACGGCTTGGCGGGAAGCCGATCAGGAGAGCGGGCCGGATCAGCCGGTCAAGAACACCTCGGCGGCGGTGTGTCAGGACGAACCGTGCGAATGCGGCGATTGCTGAACATCACGATCCCAGCAGAATCAGGTTCGACCGTAGGATCAGCCAGGTTCCGAGTCCGTAGAACAGCCCGAAGCCGACGAGCGCCAGCCAGATCAGGCGGTGGATTTCGCGGGGAATGACCTCCTGCAGGCTGGCGATCCGGCGAAACGGCGCGATGGCGCCGGCCCCCAGACCGGCGGCGGTCGCCATGAACAGCGGTAGATAGAGTGCGTATCCGACATAGTCATAGCCGGCTTTCAACAGGCAGAATGGACAGTGGTGGTTCGGATTCTCGTACACGTACAGCGACAGGAAGGCGATGATGGCGGCGATGGCGATGCCGAAGCCCAGGACGCTGCTGACAGCGAACAGCGGTCCCAGTCGGGGCCAGCGCCATGATGCCAGCCCGGCTCCCGCGATTAGGCCAGCCATCCCGTAGAACAGGTACAGCGTCGGTCGGGCCGGCAAGCCGGCCAGTTCCGCCGCCACCCCCTGGCTGTCGGCGCTGAACAGCGAACCGCAACAGGACGTGATGACCTCGGGCTCCAGTTTCAGAAAATAACTGGTTTGGCTGACCAGCTCCATCAAGGTCAGCGGCGCGATGAACAGCAGCAAACCATATTTCACCCGCACCAGCGGATAGTCATAACCCCGATTGTCCACTCGGTTCAGCAGTAGCCACAGGGCGGCCAGGAAGAACACCGCGATTTTCAGCAACAGGGTCGGGAAGCCGAAGGCGTTGGCGTTCAACACCCCGGTAGCGCACATTGCGCCGACGAACTGGCTGGACAGACTTTCGGCGGTATGGACGAACAACAGCAGCGACAACGATTCCGCCCCCAGCGCAAAGCCGACCAGAGTGGAAATCAGGTAAGTGCGTCGCTCCAGCCGCAGTTGCAATTCACTGCCGCTGGCGATGTCCCAGCAGCGCAGGATTTGCCAGGCGAAGCCGACGGCCAGGGATACGGCGCCGGCCACGCCGAAGGCGATCAGTTGCAAGACGATGGTGGCGGGCGTGATCGGCATGGTCTGCGGCTTGCAAGGGTAACAGAATGGTAGGATCGAATGCGCTGGCGTGGCTGAAGCTGTTCCCAGCACGAGCGCAGCATAGCCCATCCATGATTGGCATGGATATGCCCGTTCCACACTCCGATTGAACACCTCAGAGTCACTGATGAAAAAAATCGAGGTCATGTTGATCGACGCCAATTCGGGGCGCTCGGCGATTTTGGAGCAGGCGCTGAGCGATGCCGGTTATCGGATCACCATCCGAACCACCGACACTGACCGGCTGTTGCAACAGGTGCAGAAGGCCAAACCCGATGTGATTCTGATCGATATCGATCTGCCCGACCGCGATACCCTGGAGCAGTTGCGCGAGATCGGCCAGGATCAGCCACGCCCCATCATCATGTTCGCCGAGCGCAGCGATCCCGAAACCACCGCTGCGGCCTTGCGCGCCGGGGTCAGCGCTTATGTGGTGAGCGATCTCAATCCACGTCGCCTGCAGCCGATCATGGATGTCGCCATCGCCCGCTTTCGCGAGTATCAGGCGCTACGACGGGAGCTGGACGAAACCCGCAATCGCCTGGCCGAGCGCAAGGTGGTCGAAAAAGCCAAGGGTTTGCTGATGGCGCAACGCAAACTGAGCGAGGAGGAGGCGTATCAGACCTTGCGCAAGCTGGCGATGGACCGCAATCAGCGGATCGGTGAGGTGGCGCGCACCGTGATTTCCTTGTTGGAAATGTTGAGTTGAAGTCCTGTCGCGGTCTTTGGAGAGCATCGGCCGCTTGATTTAGTGCAGAAAGGTACTATTTGCCCCATGATGGCGCACAGAAAGCCGCTATCGACGGGCCAAATGAATGATGTGTGGATATAATTATATTATAATCAATAATATATAAATTTTGGCATCACAAGTGCTTTAGAAAACCCGACTGCTCTCTCCCATTGGCGGGAAGGGCGATGCGGCCAACGGCGGCCGCGCATCGGACAAAGGCGTCCAGCTATTGCGTTCCAACGTGATGGCTGACGCCTTTTTTATTGGCTTTTTAGCAGGGTGCACGGCATGAGCGATACCAACGCAACGAACGAACAGGGGCAGACCAATCTGTCCCGGCGCAAATTCCTGAAAACGGGCGGGCTGGCTCTGGGTGGCGCTACTTTGTTGGGCGGGACCCCCTCCTGGCTTCACACCAGCGCCTGGGCGGGCGAGGGCGAAGGCTTGGAAAAAACCAAGTTGACCCTGGGTTTTATCCCGCTGACCGATTGCGCGCCGCTGGTCGTGGCCTTGGAGAAAGGTTATTTCAAGAAACACGGTCTGGATGTGGCGCTGTCCAAGGAGGCGTCCTGGGCCAATATTCGTGACAAGGTCGCCATCGGCGAATTGGATGGCGCGCACATGCTGGCGGGCATGCCCATCGCCGCCACGCTGGGCATCGGCGCTTTGCCCAAGGCGACCATCACTGCCTTTTCGATGGATCTCAACGGCAACGCCATCACCGTTTCCAACGATCTGTTCGAACGGATGATGAAAGCCGATCCCGAAGCGATGAAGGAGCGTCCGGTCAGCGCTCGCGCCTTGAAAAAGGTCATCGACGCCGACAAGGCTGCCGGCAAGGATCCGATGACCTTCGCCATGGTGTTCCCGGTTTCGACCCACAATTACCAGCTGCGCTACTGGCTGGGGTCAGCCGGCATCAACCCCGATCAAGATTTGCGCCTGATCGTCATTCCGCCGCCGCAGATGGTGGCCAACCTCAAGGCGGGCAACATCGCCGGCTATTGCGTGGGCGAGCCGTGGAACGAGCGGGCGGTGGAAACCGGCATCGGCCAGGTGTTGATCACCAGCTACGGGCTATGGAACAACAATCCGGAGAAGGTGTTCGGCGTCAATCTGGAATGGCACGAGAAGAATCCGCACACCCATCAGGCCCTGGTCATGGCCTTGCTGGAAGCCGCGCAATGGATGGACAAGCCGGAAAACCGCATGGAGGTGGTGAGTCTGATTTCGCAAAAATCCTACGTCAACGCGCCCGAAGATACGGTGAAGATGTCGATGACCGGCACCTTCAAGTACGCCAAGGACGAGGCCCCGCGTCCGTTGCCGGATTTCAACGTCTTTTACCGCTATGCCGCCAATTTCCCCTGGTTGTCCCATGCCGCCTGGTTCATCAGCCAGATGTATCGCTGGGGCCAACTGGAGCAACCGACCCATATCCTGAAGACCGCCGGCTCCATTTATCGTCCCGACCTGTATCGGCAGGCGGCCAAGGCGCTGGGCGTGCCCTATCCCACGGTCGATGTGAAAAGCGAAGGCACGCATGCCGAGCCCTGGACGCTCAAGGACGCCACCAGTCCCATCGCCATGGGGCCGGATCGCTTTTTCGACGGTGGCGTATTCGATCCCAGTCGGATCGCGCAGTACATCACCGCCTTTCCGGTCAAGAGCCTCAAGGTCGATCCGGAAGCGTTGTTGAAGGCCAATGCCTGAGAACGGGGAGACGATGATGAGCAATGTCATTCCTCTCATGACCGCGTCGCCGACGCCATCCAAACCCATCGAGCCATCCGCGCCAGGAGCCGTCATGGAAGGACAAACCCAGGCGATTGCCGCCAATACCGAACGGCAACCACCGTCCTCGCCGCCGCCGCCGATGCCCGCACCGATCTCGCCGGCGCGGCAGCGTACGGTCGCCATCGTCCGCGCCATCCTGCTGCCGTCGGCGGTGTTCCTGCTGGTGCTGGCGGTCTGGACCCTGGTCCACTATCAGGTGACCCGCGACATTCCCACGCCGGTCGAAGCCTGGACCCAGGCGGTGGCCGTGTTCAGTCATCCGTTCTACGTCACCGGTCCCAACGATATGGGCATCGGCTGGCAGGTGCTGTATTCGCTGGGCCGGGTCATGGCCGGTTTCGCCCTGGCCGTCGTGGTGGGTATTCCGGTCGGATTTCTGATGGGTTCCAGCCGGGCCATGCACCAGGCTTTTTATCCGCTGGTGCAGATTCTACGGCCGGTCAGCCCGCTGGCCTGGTTGCCGATCGGCCTACTGGTCTTCCAAGCCAAGGACCCCTCGGCCATCTTCGTGATCTTCGTCACCAGCATCTGGCCGGTGATCGTCAACACCGCCGCTGGGGTGCAGGCCATCCCACAGGACTATCTCAATGTGGCGCGGGTGTTACAGCTGGGCAAGCTGGAGGTCACCCGCCGCATCCTGATTCCTGCCACCTTGCCGCACATCCTGACCGGCATGCGCTTGTCGCTGAGCGTGGCCTGGATGGTGATCGTGGCCGCGGAGATGCTCACCGGCGGGATCGGCATCGGCTTCTATGTCTGGGATGAGTGGAACAACCTCAATGTGTCTTCGATCATCGTCGCCATCGGTGTGATCGGCCTGGTCGGCATCGTGCTGGAAAGCCTCATGAATCTGGTGCAACACCATTTCGATTACAGCCGTCGCTGAGTGAGGAGATCGCCATGGCTTATCTGAATATTTCCAATGTGGATGTGGTGTTTCCCTCCGCCAACGGCGCGTTCATCGCCTTGCGCGAGGTCGATCTCACCATCGAAAAAGGCGAGTTCATCAGCATCATCGGCCACTCCGGCTGCGGCAAGTCGACGGTGCTGAATGTGGTTGCCGGTTTGTTGCAGGCCACCCGCGGCGGGGTGTTGCTGGAGAACAAGGAAGTCAACAGCCCCGGTCCCGATCGGGCCGTGGTGTTCCAGAATCACTCGCTGTTGCCGTGGCTGACGGTGTACGAGAACGTGCGCATCGCGGTCGACAAGGTGTTCGGCAAGAGCAAATCCAAGGCCGAACGGCATGACTGGACCGTGCATAACCTCCATCTGGTGCATATGGACCACGCCCTCGACAAGCTGCCCGGCGCGATCTCCGGCGGCATGAAGCAACGGGTCGGCATTGCCCGCGCCCTGGCGATGCAGCCGAAGGTATTGCTGATGGACGAGCCGTTCGGCGCGCTCGATGCCCTGACCCGCGCTCATTTGCAGGAATCGGTGATGGAGATTCAAGCCGCGCTCGACAACACCGTGCTGATGATCACCCACGATGTGGACGAGGCGGTGCTGCTGTCCGACCGCATCGTGATGATGACCAACGGTCCCGCGGCGACCGTGGGCGAAATCCTCAAGGTGGAATTGCCACGGCCACGCAATCGGCTCGAGCTGGCCGATGATCCGACCTACAACCACTACCGGGCTGAAGTGCTGCGCTTTCTGTACGAGCGGCAGCGTCGGCCGGAAGCAGCGTGACCGGAACGAAGATGGAGAAAGTGACGATGAAAGAGCGTTTGGTTCTCGTGGGCAACGGCATGGCGGGGATGCGCACGATAGAGGAATTGTTGGCGATCGCGCCGGACAAGTTCGATATCACCGTCTTCGGCGCCGAGCCGCATGGCAACTACAACCGGATCATGTTGTCGCCGGTGCTGGCGGGCGAGAAGACCGTCGAGCAGATCATGATCAACGATTTACCCTGGTATGAAGAGAAGGGCATCCATCTGCATGCCGGACAGGCCGTGGTCGAGATTCATCGCTCCCGCCGCGAAGTGCGGGCCGCTGATGGCACGGTCGCGCCCTACGATCGGTTGCTGTTGGCGACCGGTTCCAATCCCTTCATCCTGCCGCTGCCGGGCAACAATTTGCAGGGTGTGATCGGCTTTCGCGACATCCATGATGTCGAGACCATGTTGGCCGCGACGCGCAGTGGCAAGAACGCCGTGGTGATCGGCGGCGGCCTGCTCGGTCTGGAAGCGGCCAACGGCCTGATGAAGCAGGGGATGCAGGTCACCGTGGTGCACGTGCTCGACACGCTGATGGAGCGGCAGCTCGACCCGGTGGCGGCGGATATGCTGCGGACGACCCTGGAAGAGCGCGGTCTGCGGTTCCTGATGGGGGCGAACACGGCGGCCATCCTCGGTGAGGACCGGGTCCGCGCCGTACGGTTCAAGGATGGCCTGGAAATCCCGACCGATCTGGTGGTGATGGCGGTCGGCATCCGTCCCAACATCGAGTTGGCCAAGAAGGCCGGGATCTATTGCGAACGCGGCATCGTGGTCAACGACACCATGCAGACCTACGATCCGCGGGTCTATGCGGTCGGCGAGTGCGTACAGCATCGCGGCCAATGCTACGGGTTGGTGGCGCCGTTGTGGGAGCAGGCCAAGGTCTGCGCCAATCATCTGGCGCGATTCGGCATCGGCAGCTATCAGGGCTCGGTGACCAGCACCAAGCTCAAGGTCACCGGCATCGATCTGTTCTCGGCCGGCAATTTCAACGGCGGGCCGGGCTGCGAGGAAATCGTCCTGCGCGATCCGGCGCGCGGCGTCTACAAGAAGCTGGTGGTCAAGGAAAATCGGGTGCAGGGCGCGGTGCTGTACGGCGACACCGTGGACGGGTCCTGGTATTTCCAGCTGTTGCGGGAAAATACCGACATCGGCGCATTCCGCGAGACCGTGCTGTTCGGTCATGCCCACATGGCCGATTCGGGTCGCGACGGCTTTAGCGTGATGACCATGGCCGATGACGCCGAGATCTGCGGTTGCAACGGCGTTTGCAAAGGCACGATCGTCAAGGCCATCGCCGAGAAGAAGCTGTTCACGCTCGACGAAGTGCGCGCCCATACCAAAGCCTCGGCGTCCTGTGGTTCCTGCACCGGCCTGGTCGAACAGATCCTGGCCGCGACCGTTGGCACCATCGGCAAGACTCCGGCCGAAAAGCCGATGTGCAAGTGCACCGAGCATTCGCACGACACCGTGCGCGCAGCGATTCGCGAACGGCATCTGACCACGCTGCGGGATGTGTTCACCACGTTGGATTGGAAAACTCCGGACGGTTGCCACTCCTGCCGGCCCGCCCTCAACTACTACCTGATCTCGACCTGGCCCCACGAGGCGCAAGACGATCAGCAATCCCGTTTCATCAACGAGCGGGTCCACGCCAACATCCAGAAGGACGGTACCTATTCGGTCGTTCCGCGCATGTGGGGCGGTTTGACCAGCCCCAAGGAATTGCGCGCCATCGCCGATGTTGCCGACAAGTTCCAGATTCCCACGGTCAAGGTCACCGGCGGTCAGCGTATCGATCTGCTGGGGGTGAAAAAGGAAGACCTGCCGAAGGTCTGGGCCGATCTCAACGCCGCCGGCATGGTGTCCGGCCACGCCTATGGCAAGAGCCTGCGCACCGTCAAGACCTGCGTCGGTTCCGACTGGTGCCGGTTCGGCACCCAGGATTCGACCGGACTGGGCGTCAAGCTGGAGAAGATGACTTGGGGTTCATGGACCCCGCACAAGTTCAAGATGGCCGTGTCCGGCTGTCCGCGCAACTGCGCCGAGGCCACCATCAAGGACTTTGGGGTGGTCTGCGTCGATTCCGGCTACGAAGTGCACGTCGGCGGCAACGGCGGGATCAAGATCCGCGGCACCGACCTGCTGTGCAAATGCGCCACGGAGGAAGAGGTGAAGGAGTACTGCGGCGCGTTCATGCAACTGTATCGCGAGGAAGGCCGCTATCTGGAACGTACTGCGCCGTGGATCGAACGGGTCGGGCTGAGCTATGTGAAATCGCGCATCGTCGAGGATGCGGATAACCGCAAGGCGTTGTACGGCCGCTTCCTCGATTCGCAGAAGCATGCCCAGGTCGATCCTTGGGCCGAACGCGCCAGCGGCTATAAAGACGCCCACGAGTTTCAAGCTCTGCGGCAAGTCGGTTAAGGAATGGAGATAGCTTACATGTATGACTGGTACGAAATCGGCGCACTCGATGACATTCCGCGCCTGGGCTCACGGGTCGTCCAGACGCCGCACGGCGAAGTTGCCATCTTCCGCACCTCCGACGACCAAGCTTTTGCCCTGCGCGATCGCTGTCCGCACAAGGGCGGGCCGCTGTCGCAGGGCATCGTGCACGGCCATCGGGTCACCTGTCCGCTGCATAACTGGATGCTGGAGCTGGAAAGCGGCCAGGCGGTTGCCCCGGATGTTGGTTGCGCCACCCACTATCCGGTGCGGTTGGAGGCGGATGGCCGACTGTTTCTGGGGCTGAACAACGTGGTCAGCCTGCCGACCGCTGCCCCTGCCACCGCCTGAGCGAGGAGAGATCGCCCGATGAGTAGCGCTGGCGAAACAGTCCGCACGACCTGTCCATACTGCGGGGTCGGCTGTGGGGTCAAGGTCACGCCCGACTCCGATGGTGGAGCGCGGGTGGCCGGCGACGAACTCCATCCCGCCAACTTCGGGCGACTGTGCTCGAAGGGGGCCGCACTGGGTGAAACGCTGAGCCTGGACGATCGTCTGCTCCATCCCGAAATCGCGGGCCAGCGGGTCGCGTGGGACGAGGCGCTGGATGCGGTGGCCGACGGGTTTCGCCAGGCGCTGGCCGAGCACGGTCCCGAGGCCGTTGCTTTCTACGTCTCCGGACAGCTGTTGACCGAGGACTACTACGTCGCCAACAAGCTGATGAAGGGGTGTCTCGGCGTCGCCAACATCGACACCAACTCGCGGCTGTGCATGTCGTCCTCGGTCGCCGGCCACAAGCGGGCATTCGGTTCGGATACCGTGCCCGGTTGTTACGAAGACCTGGAGGAAGCCGACCTGCTGGTGCTGGTCGGCTCCAACCTGGCCTGGTGTCATCCGGTGTTGTATCAGCGCATCCTCGCTGCCCGCGAACGGCGCGGCGGTCTGCCGCGCTTGGTGGTGATCGATCCGCGTCGTACCACCACCTGCGACGTGGCCGAGATGCATCTGCCGCTCAAGCCCGGTTCGGACACCGCCTTGTTCAATGGCCTGCTGGTTCAGCTCTACCAGCAGAATCGCTTGGATTTCCAATTCCTGGATCAGCATGTCACGGGGTTTCTGTCGGCCTACCAGGCGGCCATGGCGGTTGCGCCCAACATTCCGGCGGTCGCCGCCCGCACCGGCCTGCCGGAAAACGATGTCGCCGAGTTCTACGGCCTGTGGAGCCGTACCCGCAAGGTGGTGACGGTCTATTCGCAGGGCGTCAACCAATCCGCGCACGGCAGCGACAAGGTCAACGCCATCATCAATTGCCATCTGGCCACCGGCCGTATCGGCCAGCCGGGCATGGGGCCGTTTTCGGTCACTGGCCAGCCCAACGCCATGGGTGGGCGCGAAGTCGGCGGTCTGGCCAATCAGCTAGCCGCCCACATGGAATGGATTCCCGCCGATGTCGAGCGGGTGGGGCGATTCTGGCAAGCGCCCGCCATGGCCCAGCAGCCTGGTTTAAAAGCGGTCGAGCTGTTCAAGGCGGTGGCGGCCGGTCAGATCAAGGCGCTGTGGATCATGGGCACCAACCCGGTGGTCAGCATGCCCGACGCCGACCAGGTGCGGGCCGCGCTGCAGCGCTGTCCGCTGGTCGTCGTCTCCGATGCGGTGGCCGACACCGACACCGTGCGTCTGGCCCATATCAAACTGCCGGCCTTGACCTGGGGTGAGAAGGACGGCACGGTCACCAACTCCGAACGGCGCATTTCCCGGCAGCGCACCTTTCTGCCACCGCCGGGCGAGGCCCAGCCGGATTGGTGGATGGTGACCCAGGTCGCCCGTCGTTTGGGATTCGCCGGGCAATTTCCATTCGAGTCGCCGGCGGATATCTTTCGCGAACACGCCGCTTTGTCGGGGTTCGAGAACGCCGGTGGCCGCGATTTCGACATCTCGGCCTGCTCCGAGTTGAGCGATGCCGACTACGCGACTCTGCAACCCTTTCAATGGCCTTGGCCGAAGGGCGTTGCAGCCGGAGCCACTCGGCTGTTCGGGGCAGGTGGGTTCTTCACCACCGATGGTAAGGGGCGCTGCATCGCGGTTGGTGAGCGTGGACCGGTCCACGCGGTAGACGACTCTTTTCCGCTCGTTCTCAACAGTGGCCGGATTCGCGATCAGTGGCACACCATGACCCGCACCGGCAAGACCGCCCGCCTGACCGGCCATATCCCCGAACCCTACCTCGAAATCCATCCGGTGGATGCGCTGGCCTCGGGGGTCAGCGAAAACCTGCTGGCGCGGGTGCACAGCCGCTGGGGGGAAATGTTGGTGCGGGTGCGGACCAATCCGGAGCAGCAACCGGGCACCGTGTTCGTGCCGATGCATTGGGGCTCGCCGCTCGCGCCATCTGGGCGGGTCAATGCCCTAGTCAACCCGGAAGTCGATCCTCTGTCCGGCCAACCGGAATCGAAACATACGCCGGTTCGGGTACAGCGCTACCAGCCTCGCTGGCATGGTTTTCTGCTGACCCGCGCCGCCATCGAGCCCCCGGCGGCCGAGTATCGAGTCAGCATCCGCGACCAGGCGTGCTGGCGCTACGAGCTGGCGGGCGAAACCGCCGTCGACGACTGGCCGGCTTGGATCCGCAATCTGCTTGGTGATGACCCCGGTTGGGAGTGGTTGGAGTTTGCCGATGTCGGGGCCAAGCGCTATCGCGGCGCGGCGCTGGTCGATGGCCGTTTGCATGCCTGCCTGTTCGTCGCTCCCACCCCGGAATTGCCGTTGCGGGGTTGGCTGGCCAGCCTGTTCACTGCGCCGGAATTGGGCCAGGCCGAACGCGCCAGCCTGTTGGCCGGACGTCCTGGTCAAGGGCAACGCGACCAGGGTCGAATCGTTTGCGCCTGCTTCGGGGTGGGACTCAACACCATCACCAGTGCGATCCGCGAACAAACGCTGGTGACGCCCGAAAAGATTGGCGTGGCCCTGAAAGCGGGCACCAACTGCGGGTCCTGTGTGCCGGAGTTGCGGCAAATCATCGCCCAGTCGGCGGTCGCCAGTCCCGGCTGAGCGGTGCGCAGACCGCCGTTTCAGGGGGAAGGCGCGCTCAGGGCAGGCGGCGGTGGCAGCAGCGCGCCGGAAGGGAAGTGATCCAGCGCCGCCGGGTGATCCTGGAACGCGCTGAACCGATCGGCCTGGCTGGGGTGGCGGGTATAGCGCGCTTCGGTGAACAGGCTGAGGTCGGTCAGGCCCAATTCGCGAACCAGCACCGTATCGGCTGACTGGATGGGTGAACGGCTATGCCACCATCCGTCCACCAGGCTCAACCCGAACAGCAGCAGTAAGATGGTCAAGAGCAGCAAGGCGGCGTTCGCCCGGCGCGCCAGGAAACGGTGTGGGCGGCGCATGGTTAGGAGGGTTCCCGCGCTCGTCCTGCGTCGCGCACGATCCGCCCATCGTGCAGCTCGACCACGCGGTCTACTTGCGCGGCGTCGAACACCAGCGGGTCATGGCTGCTGACCAGCACCGTGCGGCCCTGACCGGCCAGTTCGCCCAGCAGCGTTAATACTTCCCGCGACAGGGCGCTGTCGAGATTGGCGGTTGGCTCGTCGGCGATCAGTACCGCGGGATCGTTGATCAGGGCGCGGGCCAGGGCGGTGCGCTGGGCTTCGCCGCCGGACAACCATTCCACTCGACTGCTGGCCTTGGCCGCCAAACCGAAGCGGTCGAGCAGAATGGACGCTGCGTTGACCAGCTCCCGGTAAGGCCATCCCAGCGGATAGGCCGGTAGCATGACGTTTTCCAGCACGGTCAGGCCGCGAATCAGGTTGAACTGCTGGAATACGAAGCCGAAGGTGTGTCGACGCACCTCGGTCAGGAAGCGCTCCGGCAGATTGGACAGCAGGCGACCGTCGAGCAGGATGCGACCGGACGTGGGTCGGGCCAGACAGCCGACCAGCGCCAGCAGGGTGGTCTTGCCGGAACCGCTGGGACCCTTGAATGCGGTGATGCCGCCGCGCGCTAGATCCAGACTGACCCCGCACAAGGCCCGGCACTCGTTGGGCTGCCCCTGATTGAAAATCTTGCTGACCTCGCGCAGCTCGATCATCCGCGCATCGCCGCGTCGGGATCGGCGATGGCCGCGCGCCAGATCGGGATGAGGGTGGCGACGATGTAGGGCAACACCGTGATACCCAGCAGCACCAGCAGCTGTTGCAGATCCACCGCGGGCGTCAGGCGGAAGTCGGGATACAGCACCGCCCAGCCTTTCAACACCGGGGCGAACCAGCGCGCGCCATCGTGGAACACCTGCCACCAGGCCAGCAGATAGCCGGCCAGAAAAGCAGTCAACGACAACAGCATTCCTTCCCACAGCTTCATGGCCAGAATATCGCTGGTTTCCCAGCCGATCGCCTTGAGAATGCCGATCTCGCGTTTCTCCTCGGCGCTCAACCCGGCCGTCTTGTCCCACGCCAGGATCATGAACGCCAGCAGCAGCGCGCCAAGGGTGACGAACAGCATACCTTCACGCCAGCTGAACACCGCGTCATAGGTGCGCAGCAGCTCCGCGCGCAGGATCGGCCGACTGCCAGGCAGGGCCAGGGCGATCTTACCGGCGATGGTCGCCGCTTCGCGGGGATTGCGCACTGTCAGCGCCGCATCGGTATAGTGATCGGGCGGAAAGTCGAAGAGGGCGC
This sequence comes from Candidatus Competibacteraceae bacterium, assembly GCA_003989065.1. Classification (GTDB taxonomy): domain Bacteria; phylum Pseudomonadota; class Gammaproteobacteria; order Competibacterales; family Competibacteraceae; genus RXIW01. The sequence continues at coordinate 28,089 of RXIW01000001.1, read as the reverse complement.
GGAAACCGGCTTCGGATAGCAGGATGAGATCGGCGCTCAACAGTTCCGAATGGGTATCCAGCACGCCGCTGATCTTGAATGGCAATGCCCGACCATCGGCGGCGCGCAAGCTGAAATAGTCAGCAACGCCGAGTCGCCGAGCCCGCGCCAGCCCCGCGCCGATGATGAGTTGATCGGCGGCGAGCGAGCGGTCCGGCGCGACCATCACCGTGTAATTGGCCTTGATCACTGGATCGTAGTAATAGCCCCATAGCCGGCCTTTGACCGAGCCGACCCCGCGGATTTGCCGCAGGCTGTCGAGCCAGGCCGCCGGCAACAGCGCATGCCGCCCTGCCATCAGCTGTTGCACGACGACCTCGGGCGCATCCTGCAGCAGTAAGGCCGCTTCCCGCCGCAAGCCCTGGCTGAGCAGCAGCACGGCGCTGAACAGAAACACCAGCAGGGTATAGGCCAGCAGCAAACCGAGGTTGCGGGCCTTGCGCCGCGACAGGGCCGCCAGGGTGTAGTCGAGCAGATATCTTTGCCGTTCGAGAGAGGCGCGCATGGTCATTCGGGGATATGACGGGTGCCCAACAGTAGCACAAACCCGGCAACGCGCCATCCAGCGATCATCCTGACCCACTGGACTTGGGGCGTCGGGGGCAGTTTACATATAATCCACTTGATAAATTCAACAAATAAACATGATATCGCCAAGGGGACATAATATGGCACTGTATATGGAATGGAACGATAGTCTGAATACTGGAATTCGGACCATTGATGAGCAGCATAAGAAAATTGTAAGTTATATCAATAAATTGCATGAAGTCAGCGCCCATCCCGATCAAAAGGTCGTTCGCTTGGTGCTGGAGCAGTTGGTCGACTACACCGACATTCATTTCAAGTTCGAAGAAAGCCTGATGGCCGATGCGCAATATTCGCATCTGGTGGCCCATCAGAAAGTCCATGCCCTTTTCATCAGAAGGATCTTGGATTATCGCAGCCGTTTCGAGGCCGGCGAGGACGTGACCAAGCTGCTGCTATCCACCTTGCGCGCATGGTTGATCAGTCACATCAAGTCCGAGGACGCTGATTATGTGTCGGTCGTACAGGTGACCATGCAGCAGAAGGAGCGAGAGGAAGGGTGGCTGGCTCGGCAGCTGAAAAGATTCTTTGGGTAGGCCATGCCGCGCCGTTGTGCGCGGACGGGTAGAATCCACCGCTCCTATCGCCCATCAGAAGGTTGGTATTTCCCATGTCCCGTGTCCAGACCGGCCTCGAAACACTCATTAACGAGTGTCCCGAAAAAATTCGCGGTGCCCGCATCGGCGTCGTTTGTCATCCCGCCAGTGTCGACGCCGAGCTGCGCCATGCGCTGGACTTGTTGCCAGCGACCGGTGCGCGCATCGCCGCCATCTTCGGCCCGGAACACGGTGCGCGCGGCGAGGCACAGGACATGGAGGATGTCGGCGATCTGGCGCTCGATCCCCGCTTGGGGGTGCCGGTGCATAGCCTGTACGGTGCGACCTTCGCTAGCCTGACGCCGCGTCGGGAACAGCTGGAAGGTTTGGACGCGCTGGTGATCGATCTGCAGGACGTGGGCGCGCGCTATTACACCTTCGTCTGGACCATGGCCTTGTGCATGGAAGCGGCCGGCCAGGTCGGAGTACGGGTACTGGTGTGCGATCGGCCCAATCCCATCGATGGTGTGACCACCGAAGGCAATCTGATCAAGCCGGGTTTCGAATCCTTCGTCGGCTTGCATCCCCTGCCCAATCGCCACGGGCTGACGGCTGGCGAGATCGCCCGTCATGTCCAGAAGCGGCGGGGTATCCGCTGTGAGCTGGAGGTGTTGCCGATGCGCGGCTGGCGGCGCGAGATGTATTTCGAGGAGACCGGATTGCCCTGGATCTATCCCTCGCCCAACATGCCGACGGTGGATACGGCGGTGGTGTATCCCGGCATGTGTCTGGTGGAGGCCACCGAATGGTCGGAGGGGCGGGGGACCTGTCGGCCATTCGAGATTGCCGGTGCGCCCGGCATCGATCCCGAAGATCTCGCCGCCGAATTGTCGCGCTATCGCCTACCTGGGTGCCGGTTCCGGCCTTTGTATTTCCGCCCCAAGTTTCAGAAACAAGCCGAGCGGACGTGTGGAGGGGTGCAGATCCATCTGACCGATCGTGCGCGGTTCGATTCCTATCTCACCGGCGCGGTTTTTCTGCAAAGCGTCAAGCGCGTTGCCCCGGAGGTTTTCGCGTGGCGGGCCAAGCCCTATGAGTTCGTGGCCGATATTCCCGCCATCGATCTGCTGGCGGGTGATGACCAGCTGCGCCTGGCGCTGGAGGCGGACGCCGACCTGGGCGATCTGGCCGCGCAATGGGCACAGGAGCGGGCAGAGTTCGAGGAGGTGCGGCGGGAGGCTTTCCTTTACTCCTGAACGCACACGGGTCGGACTTGTAGCAGCCTGCGCTAGGGGTCGGGCCGGCGGTCGCAAACCCAAACTGGACGAGCAGCAGGTACGCGAGATTAAAGCACTTCTGTGTGATCCAAGCATTCAAGTTACTCGCGCACAACCCTATACAAACATGTTGGATTCTCATGCCAAGGAATGAAATGTTTCAGCTGCTTGGCCATGTTGGTGCTATGCATCGTTCGGAAATGTAAGGCAAAGATATCAGATGATCACTCAGCGCAAACTACATCGCTTGCAAGGGCACATCGCCGAAGTTTCCATCGAAGGCTTCCGTAGCCTGAAGTACATTGAGAAATTACAACTTCCGCAATTGACGGTATTAATTGGTGGGAATGGTGTGGGTAAGTCCAGCTTCATTCGCTTCTTCGAGATGTTGGGTTGGATGTTACGCGCCCAAAATTTGCAAGAGTTTGTCGTACGAAAAGGTGGCGGCGACGATCAGTTCTTCATGGGGTCCCGCATTACGCCGGAGATCAAGGCAGAAATTCGTATTGCCACCAACAAAGGCTTCAACGATTACCGGTTTAATATGGCCCATTTATCGGCGGGCGATACGCTGATGCTGACGCATGAGGCGTACCGGTATTCGGATGCCAGTAGAGCCGGACAAGCCAATTGGAGTAATTTGTCGGGTGTCGGTAAGGAGTCTGTGCTGCCGGATCAGAAGAATGCGACTGCGAAAACGATCTGCGCGTTACTGCGGCAGTGTTCGACCTACCAGTTCCACGATACGTCAGCCAATGCGTCATTACATCAGCGTTGGGATATTTCCGACTCGGTTCGCCTCCGTGCGGATGGCGGAAACTTGGCTGCTGTGCTCCTTGACTTGCGCGAAAACGATGCTTCACGTTATCGCCAACTCGTGCAACAAATTCAGCGAGTATTTCCCACGTTGGAGGATTTCGTGCTGGAGCCGGTAGTAGGCAAGGTACTGCTGCGCTGGAAGAGCAAGTACAGTGACAAGATCTTTGGTGCACATCTTACCTCTGATGGCTCCTTGCGGCTGTTTTGTTTATTGACCTTACTCAGCCTGCCCGATGAGCGTTTGCCGGATATGTTGTTCTTTGACGAACCCGAACTGGGTTTGCATCCATATGCCATTACGCTGGTATCGGAAATACTCAAGCGAGTGGCAAAAACGCGACAGGTGTTTATCGCTACGCAATCACCCTATATGGTGGACTGCTTCGATCTAGAGAACATTATCGTTGCCGAAGCCAAAGACGGAGCGACCACACTGCGCAACCTGCCGAAGAACCAGTACCAGCAATGGCTGGACGACGACTATCTTCTATCGGATATTTGGTTGAAAACGCCCGTTGGGGTGTCTGCATGATCCGAGTGTGTATCGTTTGTGAAGGCGTGACTGAGATGGAGTTCGTCAAGTCCTGCTTAATGCCGCATTTGCTGGATCACGGAGTGCTTGCATATCCATCTATCGTTCAAGCGCCATCGGGGCGGCACCGTGGTGGCCGCGTGACGGTCGAGCGGTTGGCACGCTTTATTTCGCATGAATATCACGCGGCCGACCGGTTGACGACATTGGTGGATTTTTATGGCTTCCAGGATGCGAACGGTCGCACGCGGCAGGAATTGGAGCAGGACATTTTTGACGGCGTTGTAAAACATGCCGCTGGCGTCGATCGCCGGTTTGTTCGTCCGTACGTGCAGATGCATGAGTTCGAAGGGTTGTTGTTCTCTGATGTTGAACAGTTCCAGTGCGTACTTGACGGCTGGGACGCCGGTGTTCGCCAGACGCTGATCGGTATTCGTTCACAATTTCCGACCCCGGAAGATATCAATAATAGTCGTCAGACCGCACCATCCAAACGGATACTTGCGGCTTTTCCGGACGGAAGCTACAACAAGACAGAACATGGCCCAGTTATCGCTGATGCCATCGGTCTGGCCACGATTCGCCAAGAATGCCCTCAATTTGATAGTTGGATGATCATGCTTGAGGGATGGGGCGCGTAAATATCAATCATGGTCAGCCGCCTCTCCGGAAATCCGGTGTGAAGGATCGCCTCACCGCGGCTTGTGGATCTGCAGTTTCCGCATGCGAGAGCGCAGGGTGCTGGGTTTGAGCGCCAGGATGACCGCAGCGCCCTGTTCGCCTTCGATCACCCAGCTAGTGCGTTCCAGCACCCGCAGGATATGCGCCCGTTCGGTCGTCTCCAACGAATCCATCGTTTCCGACCCGATCGAGGTTGCGGTCTCGACAGCGCCGGTGGCCTTCTGATGTCCGTCCAGCGTCGGGCCAAGCTCCAGTAGCGGACCCTGGGCCAGGATGGTGGCCCGTTCGATCACGTTCTGCAGTTCGCGGATATTGCCGGGCCAGGCATAGGCTAGCAGTTGTTCCCGCGCCTGCGGCGACAGGTCGTGGACCGACTTGCCCATTTTCTTGGCGAAGCGCTCCAGGAAATGGCGGGCCAGCAAGGGGATATCGGTAGGACGCTCGCTTAGGGAGGGCAGCCGGATCGGAAAGACGTTGAGTCGGTAATAGAGGTCGGCGCGAAAACGACCTTCCTGAACCATCTGGGCCAGATCGCGGTTGGTGGCGGCCACCAGCCGGACATCGACTTTCAACGTCTGGGTACCGCCGACCCGCTCGAATTCCTGATCCTGCAACACCCGCAGCAGCTTGGCCTGCGCCCCGGCGCTGAGTTCGCCGACTTCGTCCAGGAACAGGGTGCCGCCGTCGGCCAGTTCGAAGCGGCCCTTGCGTTGGGCGGTCGCGCCGGTGAACGCGCCTTTCTCGTGGCCGAACAATTCGCTTTCCACCAGCTCGCCGGGCAGGGCGGCACAATTGACATTAACGAACAGCTTGCCGTGGCGCGGGCTGAGATCGTGAATCATGCGGGCCACCACGCTCTTGCCAGTGCCGGTCTCCCCGGTCAGTAGCACCGTGGAGTCGGTGGCGGCGACCGGCTCGGCATGGGCGAACACCGCGCGCATGGCCGGTGAATCGCCGACCAGATGGCCAGGCAGCTGACGAGTCTTGATTTCTTCCTGCAGGTACAGATTTTCCAACTGCAACTGCTTGAGGGTAGCTGCTGATTGCCAGCGTTCGCTGACGTCGCGCAGGATCAGGGTATAGAAATGCTGGCCGCCCAGTTCCAACGGCGACAGGGTGGCTTCCACCAGAAATTCTTCGCCGTCGCCGCGCCGGGCCATCAAGCCTTCCGGGGCCCATAGCTGTTGGGAGTTGACCGTGGCTGGTTGCACCGCCTGGCAATAGCCCTTGAGCAGGTTGGCGAAGCGTTTGGACAGGAACGGCTCGAAGGGGCGGCCCAGCATGTCGTCGGTCGAGCGGCGAAAGATTTTTTCGGCGGCCGGATTGAATAGGGTGACCCGTTGTTCGGCGTCGAGGGTGACGATGGCGTCCATAGCGCTGGCCATGACGCTGGCCAGCCGTTCCTGACTTTGGCGCAGTGCCTGTTCGGCCCGTTTGCGTTCCAGTTCGGCGCGGGCGCGGGCAGCGAAGATCCGCAGCAGCGCCATGCCGCGAAATTCCTTGACCAGCGGTTGGTCGTGAAACAAGGCTAGATGGCCCATCATCACCGACCCGGATTCGGACGCCAGCGGCACGCCAAAGTAGCTTTCGATCCCCATCTCCACCAGAGACGGATCGCGGGGAAACAGCCCCGACATGCCGGAGGTGTAGTACACCGTTTCGCCTTGAATCACCACTTCGCAGGGACTGCCTTCCAACTCGAATTCGATATTGTCCTTGAACCGTCCGTTGTACCAGTAGGCCAGAGTGCGCACCCGTTGGCCGCAGGGTAACAGTTCGCAGACGAAGGCGTAACGCACTTTCAGGGCCAGCGCCAGTTCCCGCACCAGCGCATAGAAGAACTCCGTCCCGGTCGCCGTCGCTGTGCCTTCCACGATGGCTTGCAGCGCTTGCTGCATCGGGTCCTGCCCATCGCTTGCATCGAGACTACCGTCTTTTTCCAAGACGGCAGCTGCATTCGAGGATGGCACACGGATATCGCTTCCACTCATGGCATGAACTTCCTGGGGGCCCTCGGATATTCAGATCTAGTGTTGAGGATAGGCGGCTTCGATCGGTTGGTCGAGTCGATGGAAAGGGATCCTCTCTCGGCATGTCGGGTCAGGAGAGAGGATCCACATGGCGAGCACTGGGTCTCAAGCTACTTCATGTCCCAACCATGGGTATTCCAGTACCCGGTCGGATGGGTATCCGGCATGGCTTCCGAGCCTTTGTTGGCGATCATCAACACCAGTTCGGAGCCGCCTTTCAGCGTCTTGCCGTAGCCTTCGACGGTCACTCCTTCGGGTATCGTCAGCACGATGATCCTATGATCCTGCGCTTTTTCTGTGGACATCTCGAAATACTGAGAGGCATTCATGAAGCTCGACATAAATGCCTGATCCTTGGCTTGTTCCTTGGCCTTTTCTGATTCCAGCATTCTGATGCTGGAACCGGGCACGGTGACGATGGAGCCCGCTTTCATCACTTCGCCGGTTTTGCTGGTGACGGTCACGCCCTCCGGCACCAGGAATCGATACATCAGTTCTGGTTGGCCGAACCCATTGGGAAAGCTCTTATCCTTGAATTGCGCCTGAGCCGCCATGGAGCCCAGCAGCAATACCAGGGCCATGCTCATGATGTGAATCAGCTTCGTTTTCATTAGTCTTGTCCTCATCAGGTGGGTTGAAAGTTGTCGTTTATGGAGGCCATCGCCTGCGAAGGCGTGTTCCATGGCGTCTCACCACAAGCCATCCTTGACATAGAGTTTGCCCAGCAGGGCGGTCTGTAGCAGGACGGCCTTGAGCAGGGCCTGCTGCAGTCGTTCGATTTCTTGATGATCGCCACCGTTGGCGACGAAGAACGGTCGTGCCGTCAGCACCAGCGGAAAAGCCAGCGCGATGACATAGCGAAATTCCGGCAACGGCAGCGGAATGGCCGATGTCGACGGTTCTGGCGCCAGTTCGATCGGCAACTGCCGAAGCCAGGGCAGGTCCTGGGGAAACAGGCAGGTTTCGAACAGCCAGCGTCGGAACCAGCGCCGCATGGTAGCGGCGTCGACGCTTGGTTCCCTGCCCCGAATCCCATCTCGCAGCCTGTTCAACTGAGCGCACAGGGGCGGATAGGCCGCCGCCATACCGAACAGGCGATCCAGATAATCGTCGGTCTGTCCCTTCAAGATCCGCCAAACCTGACGCAAAGCATGGGCGTCGTCGGCCGAGAACAGTCCCACCCGCCAGAGTTGCTCGATGGCGTCGTGATGCGGAATCCAGGACGGAGCGGCCACGGCAACCGCTTGTTCGTCGGGAGCGTGGACCTGATCGCTCATGGCAGCGTCGTTCTCTTCGTTAAGTAGCGAAGCCTTGGCGGCGGGTCAGCCAGCCGATCAGATGATCGAGCGACAGCTTGCCGGGACCGTGGCACAGGGTGATCAGCAGCAACAACCCCCAGACTTGATGTTGCGCCAGGCCGGCAGCGTTCAAATCTGGATAGGAGATGACGGCGATGATGTTGAACACGAACAGCACGCATGCGGCGTAGCGCGTTCCCAGTCCCAGGAATAAGAACACTGGCAACAGCAATTCCGTCGCCGTGCCCATGTAGGCGGCCAGGGCGTTCGGCAGCAGTGGCACGTGATACTCGTACTCGAACAGGGTGAAGGTGGTCTCGGTCGGTAGCAGACTGAGCGGATAGTCGAAGGTGTGTCCGAACAGCATGAAGCTGCCCGTCACCGTCTTGGTCAGCCCGGAGCTGAAGAAGGCGGAGGCGACCCAGTAGCGGGCCAGAAAGTCGGCCACCGGCGTCAACAGATCGGCAGTTTTGTGAAACAACGTATCGGCTTGGTGCAGCCGGGCCGTGAATTTGGCCCACCCCGAGGGTTGCGGTGGCTGGGCTATGGCGTCGGTGGCGATCATCACGTGGGTTCTCCTCGGTCGGCGATGGGGAAAGACGGATCGGGCAGATCGAAGGCGGTCACGACGCCCTGAGCGACCCAGTGACTGAAGCGGGTCGGTAAATCGAAATCCGCTTGTGCGGTCATGGCCTGCTCACAGGCTGCGGCGAAAGCGCAACCTTCGGCGCAGGCGTGCAGCAGGGCGAAATCGCCATCGCCCAAAGGCTGAAAGCGAATATCCAGCTCTTCATCGCGAAAAATCAGCAAATTAACGCCGCCTTCGGCTAGATCGATCAGCTCTTCGTCGACGCCATCCTGCGGGTTGTTTTGCCAGATCCGCAGAATCGGAAAGGGTGAGACCAGCAGCCGTGCGGCGGGATGTAGCCGAAAGCGCAGCTCACCCTGCCGCTCGGGTGGAATGGCCATCAGCGCCTGCCGATCGAGCGGCGCGTGACGAGCGGCGTGAAAAACCTGGTGGTAGTTCCATTCCAGGCGGGCGACATCGGGCAGATATGTCAGCTCGGCGACCGGCTCGAAACTCGCCAGGAACGCCGCGAACGCGTCGCCGAACAGGTGCAGATCGCCGGCGCGAGACGGATGGCGATGGATGTACTCGGCAGCGGCATAGCGGAAGAAGCCTTCGCCCACCAGGCGGCGCACCACCGGATAGATCGCTTCCAGCGCACTGGTCAAGCTGATCCGGCTGTTGTTGCGGTAAACCTGTAAGCGCCGTTCGCTGGAGAAGTGTCTGGCCCGAATGTGGCGCGCGAACGCGTCCTCGGCACCGTCCAGCACCGCCGCTGTAAAGCCCTGTTGCCATTCACGCAGCGCGAGCATGGCCGTCCTCCAGAATGGCGTCAGCCTGCTGAGCCTCGCCGACCAGCACTGCCAGCTCGGGCAGGTCGCTGTCCCATTCGATCAAGGTAGGAATGGGACCAAGATGTTGAATCGCCTGGCAGTACAACGCCCAGACCGCCGGATGAACCGGTTGGTTGTGGGTATCGATCAGGATCTCGCCGTCTTCGAAGCGATTGACGGTAAAGCCGGCCAGATGAATTTCCTGCACCATATGGTGCGGAATCGCCCGCAGATAGACATGGGGATCGAAGCCGTGATTGCAGGCGCTGACGTAAATGTTGTTGACGTCCAGCAGCACCCCGCAGCCGGCGCGCTGGGCCAGTTGCGCCAGGAAATCCCACTCGGTCAACGATGAGTCCGCGTATTCCAGGTAGCTGGAGATGTTCTCGATCAGGATTTGCCGGTCAAGCACGTCCTGGACTTGGGAAACGCGCATGATCAGGTGCTGCAACGCTTCCTCGGTGTAGGGCAGTGGCAGCAGATCGTTCAGAAAGCGACCGCCGACCGAACCCCAGGACAGATGTTCCGAAACCAGAGCCGGTTCGAAGCGCCGGATCAGCTGCTTGAGTTTGGCCAAGTGCGACGCATCCAGCGGATCGGTCGAACCGAGCGATAGACCGACGCCGTGCAGGCTGAGAGGGTAATGGGCGCGAACTTGCTCCAGAACCGCCAGCGGCTTGCCGCCTGCGCCAAAGTAGTTTTCGCTGTGGACCTCCAGCCAACCCACCGGCGGCCGGGTTTCCAGCACTGCATCGTAATGCTCGGCCCGCAGGCCGATCCCGGCGCGAACCGGAATCGATCGAGGGCCAAGCCGGGAGGGGACCGACTTGGCGTGCATCGGACGGGGCCTCAGCTCATCGGCTTCAGGCTGCCGCCCACGATCTTTTCGCAGGCGCCCTTGGGCAGGAAAACCCAGGAATCACCCTGACCATCCTTGCTGGCTTGGCCGGCACAGGCGTGGGCGCTGCTCTGGCAGTCGTTCTTGCCGGCCTTGACCACGCCGTAGCATTTCTCAGCGCCTTTCTCTTCGGCAGCGGCAGCTGGGTTGGCGGCAGTCACCAAGCCCAGGGCGAAGACGCTGGCCAGGGCGGAACTCACGAGGGTCTTGCTATTCATGATGAAAATTCCTTCAAGGTTGAGCGGATCGACGGGTGTCAGGATGCGCCGCTGCTCGGATGGCCCTCTGTGCTCTTGAGGGTTGCCGTCGATGGCAGCGGCCCGCTCTTCCTATTCCAAGCATCGTGCCAAGCTTGGATAAATCCATTTAAATTGTTTAATATCAATATGTTGATAGATGGCCAGGGAGTGTTGCTAGGTGAAAGCAGCCCAGCGAGCCCACGTCATTTCGCGGTGGCCACGTCATTTCGTGGGTTCGATTCGCGGTTGATCACAGTGGATGCGGGCGGGAGGGGCGCCGATGGGGATCTGGTGCAGGGGGATCCCGCGCACCGAGCGGGCGCGGGAGTACGAACGGAGCGAAGCGGTGGAGGGTGCAGCGATCAGTCGGGGATGGGTGATGGATCGAGCTTGTGGTGATAGCCGCGCGGAGTATAGACCCAACGGCCTACCCGACGGGTTTCGCTGTTGCCGACCAGCACTAGCGACAGCATGTTCAGCGGTTCCGGATCGAGTTCGCCCAAGGTGGTGACGGTCAGTTGCTCGCCTTTGCGGGTGACGTTGAAGGCGACCACTACCGGTGTTTCCGGGGCGCGGTAACGCAACAGGGTTTGCCGGGCCTCCAGCAGTTGCCAGGAGCGTTTGTTGGATACGGCGTTGTAGAAGGCGATGGCGAAATCGCCTTGACCGGCCAGATCGATGCGCTTGGCGATCAGCTCCCACGGGGTCAGCAGGTCGGACAGCGAAATCACGCAGAAATCGTGGGCCAGCGGCGCTCCAACCCGCGCCGCCGCCGCCTGCATGGCCGAGATGCCGGGGATAACCTCGATGTCGACCGCGGCCCATTCCGGCTTTGGTTGGCGCGCCAGCAGTTCGAATACTACCGTTGCCATCCCGTAAATGCCGGCGTCGCCGCTGGAAACCAGCGCTGTGGTCCGACCGCTAGCAGCCAGATCCAGCGCCAGCGTCGCCCGGGCCAGTTCTTCACCCATCGGCGTCTTGTGGCGAGTCTTACCCTCGGCCAGCTCGCCGAGCAGGTTCAGATACAGGCCGTGTCCAGCCAGATCGGTGCAGGATTCCAGCGCCGCCCGCGCAGCAGGACTGAGGTGTTCCAGGCCGCCGGGGCCGGTGCCAATCAGATAGAGCCGATTCATGGGATCCTTTGGAACAGTCATGATGAACGAGCACGAGGTTTGAGCTCAAGAGTACCCGAAGCGCATCGGCTCAGACTACCCGCTCTGCTGGATGGATCGCTAAAATCGTCGCTATGCACATTACCTTGAAGCAGCTGCGGGTGTTCGTCAGTATCACCCAGGTTGGCACCTTGACCGCCGCGGCCGAGCGCCTGAATCTGACTAAACCGGCAATCAGCATGGCGTTGCGCGAGCTGGAAAGCCAGCTGGGTTGGCCGCTGTTCGATCGTTTTCGTAATCGCCTAGTGCTAAACCAGCATGGCCAGCAATTATTGCCATGGGCGGACGAGATGCTGACGCGAGAGGCGATGCTGCCGCAGGTGCTGAATGATCCGCTGGCGGGCGGAACGCTGGCGATTGGCGCCAGCCGCACGATCGGCGTTTATCTATTGCCGGCGTTGCTGGCGGATTTCCGTCGGGAGACTGGCCATCGTCAGCAGCGGGTGTGGGTGTCGCACACAACGGCGGTGTGCGCGGCGCTGACCCGCTTTGAACTGGATGTGGCGCTGGTGGAAGGCGATGCGATCGACCCGCGTGAGTTGGAGCCGATCGCCTGGATGGGCGACTCCCTGTGTGTGCTGGCCCCGGTCGACCATCCGCTGGTCGGACGCGGCGTCCTGCCGTTGGCTGCATTGGAAGGTGAGTCCTGGTTGATCCGGGAGAGCGGTTCCGGTAGCCGCGAACAGTTTTTCGCCCTGATCGGCTCGCGCTTGCAGCATTGCGCAATTTCCCTGGAGCTGAACAGCGCGGAGGCCCTGTTGCACGCGGTGGCGGCGGGACTGGGCTTGGCCTGTCTGTCTCGCCTGGCCGCCGCCGATGCGCTGGCGCTGGGCCGGGTCAGGGAACTGCCGTTGGAGATGGCGCTGGATCGGCGTTTTTACATCGTCTTGCACCGCCACAAATATCGCGGTCCATTGCTGAGCCGCTTCATCGAGCATTGCCGATCCTTCAGCCTACCAACGCATTGACTGCCTCGGTCAGCCCAAAGCCGCCGATCACCAGCCAGACGAACAGAGCCAGGGCCAACAGCAGTGGTCGCGGACCCACGCCCCGCAGTTTCCCGATGTGGCTCTCCAGCCCCAATGCCGCCATGGCTACGGCCAACACCAGGTTATCGAAGCCGTTGATCGTCGGCATCACGGTGGCCGGTACGATGGCCAGCGAATTCACCCCTACCATGACCACGAACAGCACGGCGAACCAGGGAATGGTGATCGTAAAGCGTTTACCTTCCTGCCGAGCGTCGCGGCGTTGCAGAAACAGGCTCAGCACGATCAGGAACGGCGCCAGCATCAACACCCGGGTCAGTTTGGTGATGACAGCGACATCGACCACCGCACCGCTCATGGCGTTGCCGGCCGCGACCACTTGGGCGACTTCGTGAATCGTGGCCCCGGTGTAAATGCCCATCAGCCGATCCGGCCAATGCAACAGGTTTTGCAGTACCGGATAAAGAAACATCCCTAAAGTACCGAACAGCACCACGGTCGCCACCGCCATCGCGGTTTGATGCGGCTTGCCGCGGACGACAGGCTCGGTGGCCAGCACCGCCGCCGCTCCGCAGATCGACGCCCCCGCCGCGGTCAGCATGGTGGTCTCGCGATCGATCTTGAGCCAGCGGGTGCCGATCCAGTAACCGCCGATGAACGTGGTGGCGACGATGGCGAAGTCCACCAATAAGCCGCTCAATCCCACATCGGCCACTTGTTGGAACGACAGGCGGAAACCGTACAACACGATGCCGAGGCGCAGTAAGCGGCTCTGGGCAAACTGGATGCCCGGCTTCCAGGGATCGGGGATGACGCTTTGCCCCAGATTGCCCACCGCCATCCCCAACAGGATCGCCAAGGTCAGGGAGGACAGCTGCCAGTGTTGCATCAGGTGGGTGTTGGCGAGGGCGGCGGCGGCCAGGCCGATGGCAAGGGGCAGGGCCAGTCCCGGCAGATCGGCGTATTTCATGGCGGCTCCTTGGGAACGCGGTTAAGGAGCCCTGATTCTGCAAGTTTTGATCGTTCAAATATATTTTAATAATTTTTATATGTCGTAAATAAAAATTGAACGATTATGCTCTGATCTCGCCGTATCGGTGGCGCGACCGACCGTCGTCGGGCGTCGTGGTTCCCTCGGTTATACTTACCGAGCGTTTCTGACGCGCATCCAAACAACGAACAACGAGGGGGATTAAAAAAATGTTGAAGAAGACGCTCGCAGCGGCGCTTGTCACTCTGATGGTGGCGAGCCCGGTATTTGCCGAAGAACACGAACATGGCGACGTCATGATAGCGAAAGCGGCCATCAAGGAAATTCGGGAAAGCGATAGCAGCTATGTTGCGGAACACAATACCGTATTCTTCAACGAACTGGCCAAAGGCCAGCATCCACGGACCACGGTGGTGACCTGCTCCGATTCCCGTGTACATACCAATATGCTGGACAAGACTCCCGAAGGCGATCTTTTCGTCATACGAAATATCGGCAATCAATTGGCGACCGCCAAGGGTTCGGTGGAATATGGGGTCAATCACCTGAGCTCTTCCCTATTGCTCTTCATCGGTCATTCGTCCTGTGGCGCGATCAAGGCGGCCAGCGGCGACTATTCCAGCCTGGAGCCCGATATCAAGAAGGAGCTGGATACCATCAAGATTCCCAAGGGGATTTCCAGTATCGATGGGGTAAAGATGAATGTAAACAGTCAGGTAGCGGATGCAGTCAAGGAATGGGACAAGGAAGTGAAGGACGGGCATCTGATGGTGGTCGGCGCCATTTATGATTTTTCCGACGATATGAAAGAAGGCCCTGGCAAGCTCAATATCATCAATATCAATGGCGAAATCGATCCGGCCAAGATCAAGGTGGCGCTGGAAAAATAAGACGTGCTCGATCGCGTTTATTGACCTATGCTAATCCGTGTGGGTGCGCCAACCACTCACTTCGATCCTGTGTGATGGAACCACCCTCCCTGGCTGACCGGCCGGGGATCTTTTTCCGCTTATTTCACGCTGTGATTGCCGAAATCACAGGTCATCGAGGCAGACAGCGTGATAAAGCCATCGTATGCTGACTCGCGCTCGACCCGATTGGCGGGAGTGGCGAAAGGAATTCAGGATGCCCACTCGGTGTCTTCAGTAGTGTGACCCCAGAGTCCAGTCTGACGAAGGAGAAGCGCTATGACCGATAAGAGAAATTTCGCATTGCAAAACTGCGAGCGAGGGCGGGCATTGAGCCAGAATCGCATTTCGGCCGGGTAACCCCATGTCCAATCCGATCCTGTTGTCGGATGGTAGCGGCGTCATCATGCGGCATGCCAATTTCCCTTCGTGCTACGTGACGCGCCGTCATGTGGATGTTTGGTGTCCGCCAGTCGATACCAGGAAGAGGGCTGTGCGCTACCCGGTGCTCTACATGCACGATGGACAAAATCTGTTCGATCCCGCGCTGTCCTTCATCGGGGTCGATTGGGGCATGGACGAAGCGGCGACCCGCTTGATGCAGGATGAGTGTGGTGGTGGCGTCATCGTGGTGGGGATCTGGAACAGTCCGCTGCGCTGGCGGGAATACATGCCCGACAAGCCGCTGGCTGGATTGCAGGGGCGAGCCCTGCGAACTCGGTTCGCCGAACAGGCCGGGGGCGAGCCCTTGTCGGAGGCGTATCTGAAGTTTCTGGTCCGAGAACTCAAGCCCTTCATCGACAAGATCTATCCCACCCTGCCGGACGCGGCGCACACCTTTCTGATGGGGTCGAGCATGGGAGGATTGATTTCCCTGTACGCCCTGATCGAATATCCCGAACTGTTCGGCGGAGCCGCTTGCTTGTCCACCCACTGGCCGGCTGGCGAAGATCCGCTGGTGGATTTCCTGGGTGCAGCCTTGCCAAGAGCCGGTTGGCATCGGCTGTATTTCGATTTCGGCACCGAGACCCTGGATGCCGACTACGAACCCTATCAGCGGCGCATGGACAAATGGGTGCAGCGGGCGGGCTATCGAGTCGGCCACGATTGGTTGACCCGCCGTTTCTCCGGCGCAGAGCACTCTGAACGGGCCTGGCGGTCGCGGGTCGACATGCCTCTGGCCTTCTTGCTGGGATGGAAAGCGGGCGCTGCCGTTCACCTGTCTCGATTGCCGTAGATCCGCGCCACCGCCAGGGTGGCGTCGGCGTTCTTCTGCTTGGCGATCAGCAACTCGGCGGGAAAATCATGGCTGACCAGCCGCTCGGCGTGAGCCAAAGCTGCGGCCTCGGCCACGCCATAACAGCCGGTTGCCCGCAGGACGATCTCCGACTTGCGGCTGAGCCGGTCGCCGTACTGGTTCAAGATAGCCGCGGGATAGAACGCGATCGGTATGCCCAGGGCTGCTGCCAGTGCGTGCAAGCCGGCCTCGTCCTGCTTGAGGTCGATGCTGGCCAGCGCATGCAGATCGCTGCGCTGCAGCCCGTGGTGCTCCAAGGTTTGGTCGAACAGCGCCAGCAACGGCTCTAGCCCGCAGCCGCGATTGCAGCCGACCCCGGCCACTAGCAGCGGTTGGGTATAACGCTGAGCGCCGGTCAGGACCGCCTGTGCGCCCAGGAATTCCGCCACCTGCCGCGCCCATTCGTTGGCGCCGCCCTCGTGGCCGGACAGGATCGGCACCACGAAGCGACCGTGTTCATCCAGCACCAATACCGCCGGATCCTGATATTTGTCGCGCAGGATCGGAGCCAGGGTGCGCACGGCGATGCCGACCGCGCACAGCAGGATCAACCGGCAGCCAGTCTGGAACCGGGCGCGAACCACCTCCTGGAACGGCTGTGGTCGGTCGAGATGCTCGGCGTCGGGCAGCAGAGTCAGCAAGCGCGCGGCCAGTGCGCGGCCGGGATCGGTCAGGCTGACGATGACCGGGTGAGGCGTGGAGGTCGGAGCAGGATGCATGATGGCGAAGGTTTTCCTGTCGAGGAGGTGCGGTGTCTTGCCAGCGGGTCTGGTAAAGTAACATCGATGGGGTTCCGGCGTATCAGCGAAATGCCCGGTCCCTGACCCTGCCACCCTTGACCACCGTCCGGTTGCCGATGGAACGCCTCGATCCGCTGTACGTGCCTTTGCGTGGCTTCAATCTGATCGAGGCCAGCGCTGGCACAGGCAAGACTTATACCATCACCGCGCTGTATCTGCGATTGGTAGTGGAAGCCGCCATCCCGGTCAACCGCATCCTGGTGGTGACCTACACCAACGCCGCCACCAAGGAGCTGCGCGACCGCATCCGCAATCGCCTGGCGCAGGTGCGAAGCGCCTTCCTGCGCGGACGCGCCGCCGAAGGCGACGAGCTGGCGGAACGCTTGCTGGATTTGCTGGCGGTGGATCGCGATCTCGCCCTCCGCCGATTGACCAATGCCGTGCGCGGCTTCGACGAGGCCGCCATCTACACCATTCACAGCTTCTGCAAGCGGGTGCTCGGCGACAACGCTTTCGAAAGCGGGCTGTCGTTCGAAACCGAACTGATGGCCGACACGCAGGATCTGTTGCAGGAGATCGTCGACGACTTCTGGCGTAAGGAGTTCTATCCGGCCTCGCCCATGGTGGTGAAATACTTCCTGGACGCCGGCTATACCCCGGAAAAGCTGCTGGCTCAGATCGAACCCCATCTGGGCAAACCCTATCTGCAGGTCGTCACCCAGAACGACGGCGTCGACGGCGCGGCGCTGGAACAGAGCTTCGTCGCTGCGTTCCAGCAAGCCCGCGAGCTTTGGCAGCGCAATCGCGCCGCTATTGAGAAACTGCTGCTCGAATCACCCAGCCTCAACCGGCAGAAATATGGCCAGAAATACATCCCCGGCTGGCTACAGGCCATGGACGATTATTTGGCGGACGAAACGCCACGGCTGATGCTGTTCGAAAAATTCGAACAGTTCACGACTACCAAACTGCAAAATTCGGTCAAGCAGAACAAGGGAGCAGCTCCCCAGCATGTTTTTTTCGATGCCTGCGAGCGGTTGAAAACCGCCGCCGAAGCGCTGGCCGACCTGTATCGATATCAGCTTCCCGGCCGATTGCTGGCCTACTGCAACGCCGAACTGGCGCAGCGCAAGCGGCGGCAACAGCTGCAGTCCTACGACGATCTGCTGCTTGATCTTTACCATGCCCTGCACGACGCGCGGCAAGGCCCAGCGCTGACCAGCCGCTTGCAGAAGCGCTATGCCGCCGCCCTGATCGACGAATTTCAGGATACCGATCCGATCCAGTACGCCATTTTCCAAGGCGTCTACCGCAATACCGACCAACCGATGTTTCTGGTCGGCGATCCCAAGCAGGCCATCTACAGCTTTCGCGGCGCGGACATCTTCGCCTATCTGCGCGCTCGTCGGGACGCCTCTCGACGCTACACGCTCGATGTCAACTGGCGGTCCGATCCGCGCCTGCTGCAGGCGTTGAACGCCGTGTTCGGCGCGGTGAGCGAGCGGCCGTTCCTGTTCGACGGCATTCCGTTCCATCGAGCGATTCCGGCCGAACAGAAGCGGCACGCCAGATTGACCGTGCATGGCCAGGAACTGCCGCCGTTGCAGCTGTGGTGGCTGGCGGCGGCTGGCGGTCGGCCGGCAGACAAGGGCGCAGCCAACGAACAGGCCGCGCGGGCGACCGCCGCCGAGATCGCCCGGTTGCTGAATCTGGGTGCGCGCGATCAGGCGCGGATCGGCGAACGAGCTTTGGCCGGCGGCGACATCGCGGTGTTGGTGCGCAGCCATCGACAGGGTCGCCTGATTCGTCAGCACTTGCTGCGCCTGGGCGTGCCGAGCGTGCAGCAGGCCGACGACAGCGTGTTCCTCAGCGACGAAGCGCAGCAGCTGGCCTGGTTGCTGGCGGCGGTTATGGAACCGGGCAATGAAGGCCGGGTGCGGGCGCTGTTGGCTTCCGACCTGTTCGGCCAAAGCGGCGAGGAGTTGCACCGCCTACGCGAGGACGAGCAAGACTGGGCGCGCTGGCTGGAGCGGCTGCAAGATGATCGCCAGCTGTGGCGCGAGCATGGCTTCATCCGCTTTTTCCGCGCCTGGCTGGTGCGGGAAGGGGTCGCGCAACGGCTGCTGGCGTTTCGCG
Organism: Candidatus Competibacteraceae bacterium; assembly: GCA_003989065.1. Taxonomy (GTDB): domain Bacteria; phylum Pseudomonadota; class Gammaproteobacteria; order Competibacterales; family Competibacteraceae; genus RXIW01. Next base: position 9,518 of record RXIW01000001.1, on the reverse strand, counting down.
ATGGCGAACGGCGCTTGACCAATCTGCTGCATCTGGCCGAGTTGCTGCACGGCGCTAGCCGCAGCCATCCCGGCATGGCCGCGCTGCTCAAATGGTTGGAGGACCGTCGCCGCACTCCGGGCCATGGCGACGAGGAGCAGCAGCTGCGGCTGGAGAGCGACGAGAATCTGGTGCGGATCGTCACCGTTCATAAAAGCAAAGGACTGGAATATCCGGTGGTGTTCTGTCCGTTTCTGTGGGATGGCCGCCTGCGCGCCGGTCAGGGTGACGACGCCGTGCTGTACCATGACCCGGAGCAGCAGGATCGCAGCTGTCTGGTCATCGGTGCGAGTGAGGAGCATCCTGCCCGCGCCCACGCCCGGCGCGAGGAAATGGCCGAGAATCTGCGCCTGTTCTACGTGGCGCTGACCCGTGCCCAGCAACGTTGCTATCTAGTCTGGGGCAAAATCAAGGACGCCGGTTCCGCGCCGCCGGCCTGGCTGTTGCACCATCCGTCGGTCAAGGGGGCGGACACGGACTGGTTGCAGGCGACCGAGGAGCGCTTCGGCCAGATGAGCGATGCGGCGTTGCGCGAGGAGTTGCAAACCGTTTTCGAGCTTGCGGGGGAGGCGGTGGCGATCGCCGCTCTGCCGCAGGAGGCGGGCAGCCGTTATCAGCCGCCCGCTGCGGTGGAAGCGACACCACAGGCGCGGGTATTCACGGGATCATTGGCCGACGGCTGGCGGGTCGGGAGCTTCACGGCGCTAACCGCCGGGACGACGGTGGAAGCGCCTGACCACGACATGATCGCTGCGGTTCCGAGCCAGGATGCCGAACCGGTGATCGGCAGCGCCATCGGTCGCAGCGTGTTCGATTTTCCTCGTGGCGCGCGGGCCGGCAGCTGTTTGCACGCGCTGTTCGAGCGCTTGGATTTCGCCCACTACGAGCGGGAACCGCTGGAAAAACTGGTCGAACGCACCCTGAGCAGTCATGGCCTGGATGCGGCGACCTGGACCGGGGCTGTGGCGGACTGGGTGGAACGGGTACTGGCGACCCCGCTGAATGCCGATGGCTTGCGCTTGGCGATGGTGACTACAGCGCAGCGGCTCAACGAGATGGAATTCTATTATCCGCTCGCCAATCTGCGCGCCGACGCCCTGCGCCGGGTGCTGGAACGGCACGGCTACGCCGCCGGCCCGTTTCGGGAGCTGATCGAGACCCTGGAATTCAACCCGCTGCACGGCTACATGAAGGGCTATGTCGATCTGGTGTTCGAAGCCGGGGGGCGCTTTTATCTGGTCGACTACAAATCCAACTGGCTGGGCGCGGAGCCAGCCGCCTACCGTCGCTCCGCCTTGGCCGAAGCCATGGCCCGCGAGTCCTATCTGCTGCAATACCTGATCTACACCGTGGCCCTGCATCGCTACTTGCGTCTGCGGGTGGCGGGTTACGACTACCCGCGCCATTTCGGCGGGGTTTATTACCTGTTCCTGCGCGGCATGGACCCGGCATGGGGGCCGGATGGCGGGGTCTTCCACGATATGCCAGCGCCGGCGCTGGTGATGGCGCTGGATCGGTTGATGGCGACGGGAGAAGCCGAATGAACGCAACTGTGCCCGAAGTCGCCAACTCGCACGATCCGCTGACGGCGCTGATCGAACGCGGCTTGCTGAGCGAACTGGATCGATATTTCGCCCGCTTCGTCGCCCGGCTGGCCGGGGGCGGTTCGCCGGAACTGGCGTTGGCGGCGGCGCTGGCCAGCCACGCCACCGGCCAGGGCGACATCTGCGTCAATCTGCGCCAGTGGGCGCGGCGTTGGCATGCTCTGGCGGGAGAGACGCCACCGATCGCGCCGCCGCCGATCGGCGACTGGCTGGAGTCGTTGCGCGTCAGTCCGGTGGTGGGCCGGCCGGGCCAGCGTCAACCGCTGATTCTCGACCGGCGCGGCCGACTGTACCTCTACCGCTATTGGGAATACGAACAGCGTCTGGCCGATACGCTGGTGCAGCGGGCTGCCGAGGCCACGCTGACCGTGGACGAGGGGCGGCTGCGCGCCGATCTCGAGCGACTGTTTCCCCGTCATCCGCACTTGCAGGGGCCGGACTGGCAGAAAATCGCCGCTGTCGTAGCGGCACTGCGGCCGATCTGCGTGATCTCCGGCGGACCCGGCACTGGCAAGACCAGCACGGTGTTGAAGATCCTGGCCCTGCTGACTGGCCAGGCTGGGGCGCGGCCGCCACGCATCGCTCTGGCCGCGCCCACCGGCAAGGCGGCAGCCCGCCTGCAGGAGTCGATTCGTGCGGCCAAGCCGGCTTTGGGTCTGGCGGCGGAACAGGCGGCGCTGATTCCCGAGGACGCCTCCACGTTGCACCGCTTGCTCGGCGGTCGGCCGGATTCGGTGTATTTCCGCCATGGTCCGGATCATCCCCTGCCGGTGGATGTGCTGGTGGTCGATGAGGTATCGATGGTGGGATTGGCGCTGCTGGCCAAGACCGTGGCCGCACTGCCGTCGGCCGCGCGGCTGATCCTGTTGGGCGACAAGGATCAGCTGGCTTCGGTGGAGGCGGGGGCGGTGCTGGGCGATATCTGCGCCGGGGCCGGACGATTCTCGGCCGGATTCCGCACCCGGTTGATGGCGCTGAGCGGGGAGACGCTGCCGCCGGTTCGGGAGGCGTTGTCGCCGTTGAGCGATGCCATCGTGCTGCTGCGGCACAGCTTCCGCTTCGACGCCCGCAGCGGTATCGGCGCGCTGGCGCGGGCGGTGAATCGGGGGCAGGCGACCGAGGCCGCCGCCTTGCTGGCCGACGATGGCTATCCGGATATCGCCGCACATCCGTTGGGCGACCCGGCCGACCTGGTCGAGCAACTGGCCGAGCCGGTTGCCGGTGGCTTTCAGCCCTTTCTGGCGGCGGTGCAGGCCCATGCCGAGCCGGTGGCGGTGTTCGAGGCGTTCAACCGTTTTCGGCTGCTGGGCGCGGTACGCAAGGGGCCGTTCGGGGTGGAGGCGCTCAATCGCCTGTGCGAGGCAGTGTTGCGCGAGCGGGGCTGGATCGACCCGCGCCAGACCTGGTATCGCGGTCGGCCGGTCATGATCGTGCGCAACGATTACAACCTGCGCCTGTTCAACGGCGACATCGGCATCACCCTGGCCGATCCGACCGACCCGGAGCGGGTGCGGGTGTTCTTTCTGGGCAACGATGGCGCGCTGCGCGGCTTCGCTCCGGCCCGCCTGCCGGAGCACGAGACCGTTTACGCCATGACGGTGCACAAGAGCCAGGGTTCGGAATTCGAGCGGGTGCTGGTGGTGACGCCGAACGAGTTTTCGGCGGTGCTGAGCCGCGAGCTGATCTACACCGCGCTGACCCGGGCCAAGGGTCAGGCGTCGTTCTACGGCGCGCCGAAAGTTTTCGTCGCGGCAGTGGGCCGGCGACTGAGGCGCTCGTCGGGCCTGCGGGACCGGCTCTGGGTCGAGCCGCGGGCCGATCGGCGTTGACGGTTCGAACCGACGTGTCGTCCGGTCCTTCCCGGTTGCGCGCGTTTCTCCACAGGTTCTGGGAGGGATGGATCAGCCATCCGCTGTGGCGGCCGAGACCCGCGCACCAGGCGCCCTGGATCAATGCGAGCGCCCGACGGGTCATCGACGAGAATTCGACTTTTCGCCTGTGCTGGGATCTCTTCATCGTCCTGATGATCGTCGTGACCTGTTGTCTGATCCCTTTCCAGCTGTCTTTCCATCAGGTGGTGCTGCCGCTGGGGACCGTGGCGGTCTACATCATCGACAGCTTCTTCTGGCTGGATATCCTGCTCAATTTTTTCACCACTTTTCGCCAGGGTGGGGAAAAGATCACCGATGCCCGGCAGATTACCCGGCACTATCTGCGCGGCTGCTTCGCCATCGATCTGCTGGCGGTTCTGCCGCTGGATGCGCTGTTCCTGGACCAGCCGCAGCTGACGCTGGCCGGTCTGCCGCTGGCGCTGATCCTGCGCCAGCTGCGGTTGTTGCGTCTGGTGCGGCTGTTCGTCATCTTCAATCGCTGGAAACACCAAGCCTGGGGACGGGCCGATTACCTGCGTCTGGTGCACTTTTTCATTCTGTTCCTGATCTTGATGCACTGGATCGCTTGCATCTGGTACCTGATTCCTTCGCTGACCGGACGGGGGGAAACCTCCTGGCTGGCCAAGGTGCCGAGTACCGATCCCAGCACGCTGTACATTCGCGCGCTCTACTGGGTGGTCACTACCGTGGTCACCGTTGGTTATGGCGATGTGACCCCGGTCAACAATTACGAATATGTCTTCGCCATCATGGTCATGCTGGTGGGGGCGTTCATGTATGCCTTTATCATCGGCAACATCGCCAACCTGCTGCGCAATCTGGATGCCGAACGCGCGCGCTATTACCGCCGGGTCGAGGCCATCGGCGCTTATCTGGACGAGCGGCCGATTCCGCTGCGGCTGAAGAGCCAGGTTCGCGACTACTACGACTATCTCTGGGCGCATCATCGCGGCGTGCAGGAGACGGCCTATTTCGCCGAATTGCCGCCGCTGTTCCGGCTGGAGCTGCTGCTATTCCTGACCCAGGATCTGCTGGACAAGGTGCCGCTGTTCCAGTTGAGCACGCCGGTGCTGCGCAATGCTCTGTTGTTGGCGCTGGAGTCGCACATCTACGCCCCCGGCATTCCGATCGCCGAAGCGGGCGCGGTGGGCCATGAGCTGTTTTTCCTCAGTCGCGGCAAAGCGGCGATCCTGTCCGAGGATCGCAGCGAGTATTTCGGCGTGCTGGAAGAGGGCGACTATTTCGGCCATCTGTCGCTGATCCTGGGCGAACGCCGCACCGCCGGAGTCCAGGCCATGACCTACTGCGAGGTGTTGATCCTGGGTCAGGAGGCCTTTCATACCATCCGGCGCGAGCACCCCGAATTCGACGGGGTTCTGCAACAGGTCGCCGCCGTTCAGTCGGACAAGTTTGCCGATCTGTTGCTGAAGGGCGTGGTGTTGTGAGTTCGCCTGAACCATTTTCCGGGCAGGGGCGAAAATGCAGGTAAAATGAACGATACGGAAGTCAAGCACACAATCTTCTCACGCCAAAGGTGCGCAACATGCTGGCGAAACTCAAGCGATTCGGCCCGCTCGTCAACCTGATCCCGAACACGGCCATCCAGTTTCTGGACTTCGGTTTCAACCTCAACGAAGTGCGGGTCTCGCGAGCCTTTCTGAGCGAAACCGGGGCCGACGGCCATACCGGGTTGACTGCTTTGTATGCCGATGATGCCAGCGGCCAGTTCGTGACCCAGGACGGGCGGGCGATCAAGCCGGAACAGGTCTATTCGATCAATGCCGCCAAGGCCGCCGCCATCCTCGATGGTTGCTGGCTCCCGATCCCGTTCCTGCGGGTGCGGGAACCACGCCCAGATGGCTATCACCTGTTCGACAAGGGGCCGACCAACTGGGCGCGGGCGCGCTTGGTGGAATTGCCGGCCCCTGACGCCGACGGCCATACCCATCGCCTGACTCTGGCTTTCGATACCCAGTTGCTGCCGACCCGCGAAGGTCGGCCCTATCTGGCCCCGAGTCCGCTAGACATGCAGTCCGGCGAGGAATTCGCCCTGAGCGATGCCGAAGCCGACACCGGCTGGTTCCTGGAGCAGGAATGGGTGCGGGAATGGCTGTATCAGCGTTTCCACGCCTTCGAGCTGCGCCGCCGCGCCCCGCGCCGGGTGGACGAGGCCGAATTGCGCAAAAGCCCGGATGCGGTAGCGGCCTACCTGACGGTATTGACGCTGCTGATGCGGGCGGTCCAGCCGCCGCGCCTGCGCTTCACCTTCGTCGATGACGGACCGACCGCCCGGCTCAATCGACCGGTCGAGGTCGATCTGGTGCTGGACATCGGTAATTCCCGCACCTGCGGCATGCTGATGGAGAGCAGCGGTGACGATCCGGTGGACATGAACGACAGCTACCGGTTGGAGATGCGCGACTTGAGCCGACCCGAGCAGGTCTACGACGAGCCGTTTCCCAGCCGGATCGAATTTGTGCGCGGCGGCTTCGGCGATGAGAAGCTGTCGCGTCGCAGTGGCCGGGCCAGCGCCTTCCTGTGGCCGACCGTGACCCGCGTCGGTTTCGAGGCGCAGGCGCTGTCCTATTTCAGCCACGGCACCGAGGGCAACACCGGGCTGTCCAGTCCCAAGCGCTATCTATGGGACACCGACCCGCGCCATCACGCCTGGCGTTTCAACGCCGGCCCGGACAGTACCGTGGGCGACAGCGGCCCGGTCACTACCGGTCCCTTCGTCGGTCATCTGCGCGAGGATGGCGAGGAACTGGCGCCCGGCGATCCGCCCGCCGTGACCGCCCTGTTCTCGCGCGGGGCGCTGATGAGCTTTTTCGTGGCCGAAGTGTTGTTGCAAGCCTTCGTCCAGGCCAATTCGCCAGCCCGCCGCTACGAGCGCAATTATTCCGACGCGCCGCGCCGCATTCGACGGATGATCCTGACCCTGCCCACCGCCATGCCGCTGGCCGAGCGCAAGCTGTTCACCCGCCGGGTGAATACTGCGGTGCGGCTGACCTGGCGGGCCTTGGGGCTGGACGAGAGCCAGGCTCCGGAGCCGTTCCTGCAATGGGACGAGGCTACCGGCACCCAGATCGTGTTCCTCTACAACGAAATTAAGCATAACTTCCAAGGCGACGCCGCGCTGTTCTTCCAGGTGTTCGGCCGGGTGCGCGACGGCTATGGTGAATTGCCCTGTGTGCGGCTGGCCAGCATCGACATCGGCGGCGGCACCACCGACCTGATCATCACCACCTATCAACTGGAAGGCGGCACTGCGGTCAAGCCGACCCAGGAATTTCGCGAGGGCTTCAACATCGCCGGCGACGATGTGCTATGCGGGTTGATCGAACGCAATGTGCTGCCGGCCTTGTTGGACGCCATCCGCCAAAGTGGTGCGGCCAACGCCGAGGAGCTGGCAGCCCGCCTGTTGGGGGCCAATCGCGGCGATCAGGCCGAGCGTGACCGCACATTGCGCCGCCAGTTTGCCAATCAGGTTGCTCTGCCGCTGGCGCTGGAGTTGTTGCACCGCTACGAGACCACCGACCTCAGCGCCGGAAACGAAGCGGTCACCCTGCGGCTGGCCGACGTTTATCCGGCTGGCAGCGGGCCACACGAGCAGGTCACCGCTTTCCTGGAAGAGGCGGTGCACGCAGCCGGCGGACAGGGTTTCAAGCTGGCCGAGGTGGCGTTTTCCACCACCATGCTGGCACTGGACACCACGGTGCGCCGCATTCTCGGCCAGGTGCTCAGCGACTTGTGCGAAGTGGTGTATCTGTACGATTGCGACTATCTGCTGATTTCCGGGCGGCCTTGTCGGTTGCCAGCAGTGCGGGCAGCGATCCTGGCCAAGTTGCCGGCGCCGCCGGATCGCATCGTCAGCTTGCACACCTATCGGGTTGGCGACTGGTATCCGTTCCGCGCGGTCAGCGGGCGGCTGACCGACCCCAAGACCACGGCAGCGGTGGGGGCGATGGTGTGCGCATTGTCGGAAGGGCAATTGTACAAGTTCAATCTGCGCAGCCGCGAGCTGGGGATGAAATCCACCGCTCGTTTTGTCGGGGTATTGGAGCAGACCGGCCGATTGAAAAAGGAGAATGTGTTGTTCGCCAATTTGGAACTGGAGGATCACAAGACCCGCTTGCCGGAAGCGACCTTCGATTTTTACGCGCCGGTGTTTCTGGGTTTCCGGCAACTCGGCGTCGAACGCTGGCCGGCCACGCCCTTATACCGGATCACCTTTGCCCATCCGCAGGATGCCCGCGCCAAGGCGCTACCGCTTAAGGTGGTTCTGGAGCGTTCTACCGATGAGAATGTGGATCTGGACTTCAAGGTGAGCGATGTGGCCGACGCCAACGGCAACCAGCAGCCCGGTGGGGTGGTGCAGCTGAAGTTGCAGACCCTTAAGGATGAATACGGGTATTGGCTGGATACCGGCATCTTCTCGATCTCGGCCCACCATGGTGCATCATGACGACCGCGCCGGTTTTCCTGCATGCCAGCCTGCACGCGCTGGCGGTCACCCATCGTCGGCGTCTGCGGTTGCTGAGGCTGTTGCTGTTCATCGTCATGGCCAGTGCGCTAATCGGCGAGATGAGCATTGCGCTGAGCTATCGGAGCGCGGGCAATCTGTTGCTGTTGGGCCTAGTCGCTTTGTTGATGTTACCGACCGTGGTGATGATGGGCGGGCTGCTGTGGTATCTGGATCACGTTTTGTCGAAGGCTTTGGATGGAGCGAATGCGCTGTTGCAGAGCTGTACGCCGCTGACGGGGCGACTCAAGCCCTTGGGTCCGGAGAGTCGGGCGGGCACCTTGGCGGAGTTGCATCTGCCCGCCGATGGCAATGCGCCGGCAAGGTCGATTTATGGGCTGATCAATCCGTCCTTTCGCTGGAATGCGCCGCCGCGTCACGAAGTCGAGGTGCAGTTATATGGTCGGGACTGGATGCCCGGCAGCGATTGGGTGGCGTTGCAAGCCGATGGTGTTTCGCTACTGGGCAAGGTGGTGGATCGAACAGCATATGAGCGCCGACAGCGGATACTGCGCATCCTGATACTGGTGCTGTTGTGCGTAGTGTTGGTGGCGGCCTTGGTTTTCGGGAAAGCAGGGCACTAGCTTTTTATAAGCTGGTTTTGAAAAATCAGGAGGATGACTGAAATGGAGAAACAAGCCGCAATTATTACTGGCGCATCGGATGGTATCGAGCGACTACTGCATCCAGTGGCTCTCGATGGATGGAATACCTCACATATAGATTTAAAGCGCGAGTTGTTAATTTTATTTTTTATTTTGAGTTTTGCTGTGCTTTGCTACTTGACTATCATATCTAATTATTTTGTTTCAGATGATTTTTCTTTAATCGAACGAGTCGTTCAACAGGGTATGTTTTATTCGTGGGGGGAATCTCATGGGGGATTTCTACGCCCAATAATAATATTATCTTACCTGATAGACTACAAGTTCTGGAATTTGAACCCGGTTGGGTACCATCTTACAAATATTATTTTCCATGCTATTGCGGCTTATGCATTGTATATTATAAGTTGCAATTTGATGGATAAAGCAAGATACCAAAATGGGCGCGCCCTTTCTTTTTTAGCTGCATGTCTTTTTGTTGCGCTGCCATGTCATTCGGAATCAGTATCCTGGATTGCAGGTCGGACAGATGTTATTGCTACTGCTTTCGGCTTTATGGCTACAGCAGTTTTCTTTTTTATTATGCGGAGGGGATCATTATTCCTGTCTGGTCTGGCATTGCTGCTTTTTTCTTTGGCTATTTTGACAAAAGAATCCATTATCGTTTTACCATTTATTTGGTTTCTGTTATATGTTTATTGTTGGCGGGTAGAGAACGCGCGTCCATCAAATTGCTCTCTAATTACTCTAGGACTTGCGTGTTTTCTGTTGATTGGTTAGGCTTTGTTGCATAAATCGGATGAGGGATGAATGATCCCTATGAAGTATAAGGTTTAGCAAGCCACGACGGTATCGG